>JAWKUH010000025.1:0-81739 GCA_041398665.1 Planctomycetota bacterium
TTCTCGTACCTCGCTCCGCAGACGCACGTGTACCCACACGTCGACAACGACCGGCCCTACATGTACGGGGACGAGGACACCGCGCGCTGCCACCTCGGTCTCGTCGTCCCGACGGGCTCGCCCATCCGCATCGGCGGCGTCCTCGACGAGTACCGCGAGGGCCACTTCCACGCCTTCGACGCGCGGCGTCACGTGCACGAGGTCGGCAACCGCTCGAACGAGGGCCGCATCAACCTGTGCGTCGAGGTGAAGTACCGGCTCGAGGACCTCGCGGTGCCTCCTGGCCACGGGACGGCGCGCGCGACCGAACGCTGACGACCGCGTCTCCGCCCGTGGGACGGAGGCGCGGTCGTCAGCGTCGAGCACGAGCGTTCGGCGCTCAGCCCGAGAAGTCGTAGATGTAGCTGAGGCGCTTCTTGTTGAGGATGACCCAGTCGAGGCGCTTCAGCGTCTCGAGGTCGCGGTCGCCGTCGAGGTTCATGCCGCGCACCTCGGGCTGCGTCATCACGAAGAAGCGCTTGGTGCGGTGGTCGTCGGACTCGTAGCTGCCCGGGCGCACGTTGCCCGCGACCTCGACGTTGAGGTTGCCCGTGTAGAACACGCGCACGCGGTTCTGCTTCACGCCCTCCTCCGTCGCGATCTTCGCGAGGCGGGTGTCGGTGGTCGAGTCGAGGAACTCGTGGGCGACGAGGATCTCCTCGAGGTTGACGTGGACGAGCGGCGTCTGGATGCGCTCGCGGCTGTTGAGGTCGACGAGCGTCGCGTCGCGGACCTTGAGGAAGTAGCGCCGGTACTCGTCGAGCATCTGGCTCAGGCGCGCGTACTTGTTCTCGACCTGCCCCTTGATCAGGAAGGCGTCGGTCAAGAGCAGGTCGGAGACGATGGTGAGCATCGGGCGAGGTGGCGCAGGTGGGCCCGCGGCGGGCCGAGCAGGTGGAGCGATCCGGTGACCAGCACCCATCCGCCCCGGGCCCTCGCGCGCCGCATCGCGGCCTCGAGCGCCCGGACCGGGTCGTCCTCGGGTTCCGCGGCGAGGCCGACGCGGCGGGCGCGTTCGGCGAGTTCGCCGGCGGTCTCGGAACGACCCTCCGGTAGGGAGCTGCTGATCAGCGTTTCGGCTCGCCCCGCGAGCACCTTGAGCAGCTCGTCCGCACGCTTGTCCCGCGCGCAGGAGAAGACGACGTCGGGCGCGCCGCGGAGCCCCGGGCGACCCGCCAGCTCGCCGAGGACGAGCGCGAGGGCCTCCGGCACGTGCGCGCCGTCGAGGACGACCGGCGGCGGCCCCGGGAAGAGCTCGAGGCGCCCCGGGAGGCGCGGCGGCTCGAGGCCGTCAAGCAGCGCCCCGCTCGGGCGCGAACCGGATCGACCCACGGCGTCGAACGCCTCGCCGAGCGCGTCGAGCAGCGCTCGCGCGAGGCGCCCGTTGCGCTGGTCGATCCCGCCGCCGGCGCCGACCCCGCGCACGATCGCCCCGGCCGCGCGCGCCACCTCCTCGACGCGGCGCCCCGCCGGGTCGTCCGCGCCGAGCCCGTGCACCAGCACGCGGCCGGACCGCGCGACGCCCGCCTTCTCGGCCGCGATCGCCTCGCGCGTGTCGCCGAGGACCGCGGTGTGCTCGAGCTCGATCGACGTCACGCCGCAGACCCAGGGGTCGAGCGCGTTCGTCGAGTCGAGCCGCCCGCCGAGGCCGACCTCGACGAGCCACACGTCGATCGCTGGGTCGCTCGCGGCGACGGCGCTCGCCCCGATCACGACGTCGAACCAGGTGGCGGCCGCCGCCTCGGTCCCGTCGCGTCGCGCTGCCTCGCGCGCGTCGAGCGCGGCGTCGATCGCCGGCGCGAAGCGCGCCGGCGCCACGGGCTCTCCGTCGAGTCGGACACGCTCCGTCACGTGCTCGACGTGCGGCGACGTGAACAGCGCGGTGTGCAGCCCCGCGCGCAGGAGCGCCGCCTCGACCTGGGCCAACGTCGACCCCTTGCCCTTCGTACCGGCGACCAACACCACGGGGCGTCCTCGCTGGGGGTCGCCGAGGCGCCGGAGCAGGTCACGTGCGGGGGCCGTGCTCACACGCATGCCGGCCGAGCGATCGCGCCTCTCCCAGTCGACGAGGGCGTCGAGACGCGCGAGCGCCGCGGTGAGCCCCTCGACATCTCCTGCCCGATCCGCTCCAGACCCGTCCACGGCCGAGACGATAGCCCAGACGGCGCGTTCCCTCGCGCGGACGATCTCGCTCGGGATCGCTCCGCCCGCGCCGTGCGTCGGGAGGAGGATCTCGAAGCACCCCCATGGTCGAACTCGTCCACCGCGTGAGGCTGTTCGTGTACAGCTTCAGGGACAGCCGTCCGGACTACCTCCTCCTCAAGCGCGACCAGGGCGTCGAGAGCATCTGGACGCCGCTCCAGGGCACGATCGGCTTCCACGAGAAGTTCGAGGGCGCGATCCTGCGCGAGCTCCGCCGCGAGACCGGCATGGGCCGGCCGGAGGAGATCATCGACCTCAAGATGCCGAGCGCGTTCGACCTCCTGGACCAGCGCATCGTCGAGTGGAACTTCGCGTGCCGCGCCGAGCCCGGCGACCCGCCGCTCGCGCTGCCCGAGCACTGGGCGGAGTACCGCTGGAGCGAGTTCGAGGCCGCGTTCCCCGTGCTCGAGTTCGAGCAGGACCGCGCCGCGATCATCAGGCTCCACACGATGTTGCTGGCGGGTTGACGCGCCGAGCCGTCAACGACTCGTGCGCTTCGGCAACAGGTCGAGCGTGGTGAAGCGGTCGCCGAGCACCGCGCGCGGGTCGACGCCGAACCAGCGCTCGATCACCGTCGCGTAGACGCAGCGGAAGTCGGTCGAGAAGACCATGTCGCCGCGCTCGTCGAGGTCGGTGAGCGACGGGTGACGACCGTGGAGGCCGCCCTGGACCGAGCTGCCGAGCAGGAACATCGGGCCGGCGGTGCCGTGGTCGGTGCCCTGCGAGCCGTTCTCCTGCACCCGGCGGCCGAACTCGCTGTACGCCAGCACGACGACCGGACCGTCGTTGCCCTTCGCGCGCAGGTCTCGGACGAACGCGTCGAGCGCGCCGTCGAGTTCCTCGTGGAGCGTCGCCTGGCGAGCGACCTGGTTCGAGTGGGTGTCGTAGCTGCGTTGCTGGACGGACAGTACGCGACAGCCGATGCGTGAGTCGACGAGTGCGGCGCAGACCGCGAGCGACTGTGCGATGGACGCACTCGGGTACTCGACCGACGGACGGTAGCGCGCGACGGCCTGGCGCACCTCGAGCGAGCTCGCCTTCGCGTCGCGCATGACGCCGCGCAGGAACTCGAGCTGGGACGCGACCTCGCCGGTGTCGGCCATGGGCTCCGGCTCGAACGCCGCGACGTCCTGCTCGTTCCCGGCCCAACGGTAGTTCTCGGGCGTCTTCAGGTTGAGCGCGGGGTGGCGCCGCGACTGCAGGGAGTACGGCACCTCGCTGCCGACGTGCACGAGCCGGTTCGGGTCGACGTCGTCGTCCCACATCGCGTTCGCGAGGTTCCCGATCCAACCCGGGCCGGAGTCGCGCCCCTCGGCGTGCCCGGTGTGCCACACCTCCATCGACTTGAAGTGCGATCGGTTGGGCTCCGGGTAGCCCGCGCCCTGCACGACCGCGAGGCGGCCCTCGCCGAACTCGCGGCGGAGGTTCACGAACTGCGGCGCGAGGCCGACGTGGCCGTCGAGGTCGAGGACCTTCGACGCGGGGTGCGCGATGCGCTTCCGCGCCGCGTGGTACGCGTCGTCGGCGTGGGGGACGACGGTGTTGAGCCCGTCGTTGCCGCCGCCGAGCTCGAGCAGCACGAGGATCGGCTGGTCCTCGTCGCGGCGACCGCCGAGGTACCCGAGCACGCCGGCGTGCGCGAAGGACCCCGTGAGGGTGAATGCGCCCGCGCCGAGCGCTGCGCCGAGGAATCGTCTGCGGTCCATCGTGGTCGTCCTCCGGGTACTCATTGGAGCTGCGCCTCCGGGAGCGAGAGCATGAGGTGCGCGAGTCGGCGCGCGAGCGCCTCGAGGTCCGAGTCGCTCGTGCCCCACGCGTCCTCGGGGAGGCTCTTCGCGGTGCGCTCCTCGCGCAGGAACGCGACGAGCTCGTCGCGCGAGTCCGGCGCGAGCGGGACGGCGAGGAGGTCCTGCGCGAGCGCGTCGACGACCTCGGCGTCGGAGCTCGCCCCGGCGCGCGCGGCGCGCGCGGAGAGGTTGATGCTCGGACGCCAGCCGACGTCCTCGATCTGTCCGACGAAGCGCGTCAGCTCGTCGCGGCGCTTGCGGCGCTGTTCGACCATCTCCGGCGGCGCGCCGGCGTCCTCCATCGCGGCGGTCGCGGCCTCGGACATGAACTCGCGCGAGCCGATCGTCCCGACCAGGACGCCCGCGAGGTTGCCGCGCTGCATGAACGTCGTCGTGTTGATCCACGCGCGGTCGCCGTCCCAGCCCTTCACGCTCGGCGGACCGAAGAGCGTCTGCCCGAGCGTCGTCGACCCGAGCGTCAGGAGCCGCGCCGGGGGCTCGACCCCGAGTCGCCGCGCGTGCCCGACGAGGAAGTCGATGGGTCCCGCGATGCGCTGACCGACGACGTCGTCCGCGTAGAAGCGCGGGTCGGTGAAGAGCTTCTCGAGCAGCGGCCGCACCTCGTAGTCGGCCTCGCGCAGGCACTTCCCGTACTCCGCGACGCGTTCGGCCGATGGCTCGCGGCCCTCGAACCAGCGCAGGAGGCGCAGCGCGACGTAGTCGGCGCAGCGCGGCTGGTCGAGGATGATCTCGATCACGTCGGAGCCGTCGAGCTTGCCCGTCACCCCCATGAAGGTCTTCTCGCCGCGATCGTGCTGACCGCGGGCGAAGCGGAACTCGCCGTTGCGGTCGGTCCAACCCGTGAAGGCGCGCGCCGCGGCGACGATGTCGGCCTCGGCGTAGTGACCCTCGCCGAGCGAGAAGAGCTCGAGGAGCTCGCGCGCGAAGTTCTCGTTCGGACTGACCTTCTTGTTCGACGCGGCGTCGAGGTACTCGAGCATCGCAGGGTCGCGCGCGATCCCGCGGAGGAGGTCGGCGTAGCTCCCGAGCGCTCCGTCGCGGAGCAGTCGGTGCTGTTCGATCATCGCGATCGAGCTCTTCACCTCCTGGTAGGACGACGTGAAGAGACCCGCCCAGAACAGCGTCATGCGGTCCCGGAGCGGGTCGTCACCGTCGAGCATCCGTTCGACCCACCAGTCGGCGTAGTCCGCCATCTGTCTGCGGTCGGTGCGGCGGTAGTCGTTGCGCATGCGGCGGATCTCGTCGCGGCGCTGCTCGGAGTCCATCTCGGCCATCTCGTCGGTGTTCCGACGCCGGACCTCCGAGAAGGTCGTGTCGTGCTCGACGAAGAACGGGTCGACGACGCGTTGCGGTCGGAAGAAGCTCGCGACGGCGCCGTCGAGGCCGAGGCGGACGAGTTCCTCCACCTCGAGCGTCCGGCCGCCGAAGCCCGCGCGGGAGAGCAGGTGTTCGGCCTCGCGCGGACCGAACTCGAACGTGTCGCCCGGAGCGACGCTCCGCGCGGCGGCGCGCTCGTCCCGGGTCGCGGGGAGGATCGTCGGTGCGGCGAGCAGGACCAGCGCGGCGAGCGAGTGCAGGTGATTCATGTCGATCTTCGGACCTCCGTCCTCGATCGATTCTCGCGCGGCGCCGCGCTCCGGGGTGAGCGTCGTCGTCGGACCTCGCGGTTCGTGTTGGGAACGGACCTCGGAGCGGCTACAAGGTGGGCATGCCGCGCCCCCCCGCCGACCTGCGGTCGTTCGTCGACGCGCTCCGGGCGAGCGGACGGCTCGCGACGGTCGAGGCCGAGGTCGACACCGACCTCGAGATCGCCGAGATCCACCGGCGCGTGATCGCGGCGGGCGGCCCCGCGCTCCTGTTCACCCGGCCGAAGGACCGCGACTTCCCCGTCGTCACGAACCTGTTCGGCACGCGCGACCGGGTGACGGCGGCGTTCGGCGACGAGCCGGTCGAGCTCGTCGAACGCGCGGTGCGCCTCGCGCAGGGGTCGATGCCGCCGAGCCTCGGCACGCTCTGGCGCGAGCGCGGACTGCTCGGTCGGCTCGCGCGGCTCGGTCCGCGCCGCACGTCGAAGGGGTACGTCCGGGAGGACGCGCAACCGCGGCCCGCGCTCGACCGGTTGCCCGCGCTGCGCACGTGGGCGCGCGACGGCGGTCCGTTCCTCACGCTGCCGCTCGTCCTCACCGCGCACCCCGAGCACGGCGGCACGAACCTCGGCATGTACCGCGGCCAGGTGTTCGGGCCGGACCGGCTCGGCCTGCACGCGCAGATCGGCAAGGGCGGCGGGTTCCACCTCGCGGAGGCCGAACGGCTCGGTCGACCGCTGCCCGTGCACGTGCACCTCGGCGGCCCGCCGGCGACGATCCTGGCGGCGATCGCGCCGCTGCCGGAGAACGTGCCGGAGCTGCTGCTGGCGAGCTTCGTGCTCGGCTCGCGCCTGCGCACGACGACGCTGCCGGGTCGCACGCTCCCGGTCCTCGCCGACAGCGAGTTCTGCGTGGTCGGATCGGTGAAGCCCGGGGCGCGCCGCCCCGAGGGACCCTTCGGCGACCACTACGGCTACTACTCGGAGGTCCACGACTATCCCGAGATCGAGGTCGAGCGCGTGCTGCACCGACGCGGTGCGATCTTCCCGGCGACCGTGGTCGGCAAGCCGCGGCAGGAGGACTTCTTCATCGGCGACTTCCTGCAGGAGCTGCTCGCGCCGCTCATGCCGCTCGTCATGCCGGGCGTCGTCGACCTGTGGTCGTACGGGGAGACGGGCTACCACTCGTTGGCGGCGGCGATCGTGCGCGAGCGCTATCGCAAGGAGAGCATGAGCACGGCGTTCCGCGTGCTCGGCGAGGGCCAGCTCGCGCTGACGAAGTTCCTCCTCCTCACGGACGGCGACGTCGACCTGCACGACTTCCGTGCGACGTTGGTGCACGTGCTCGAGCGCGCCGAACTCCCGGGCGACCTGCACCTGTTCGGCAACCTGTCGATGGACTCGTTGGACTACGCGGGACCGCGCATCAACGAGGGTTCGAAGGGCGTGCTGGTCGGGCTCGGGGAGAAGCGCAGGAGCCTGCCGGAGCGCTACGAGGGAGCGCCGCCGCCCGAGGTCCGCGCCGTCCGGGCGTTCTGTCCCGGGGCGCTGTGCGTCGAGGTCGACGCGCACGAGCGGGCGCCGGACCTCGCGCAGGAACTCGCACGCCACGCTGCGTTCCGCGACTGGCCGCTGCTCGTCCTGACCGACGACGCCGACCGGGCGTCACGCTCCGCCGCGAACTTCCTCTGGACGACGTTCACGCGCTTCGACCCCGCGCGCGACGTCGTCCCCGCGCGCGTCGAAGTCGTCGGGACGCAGACGGCCTACCACGCCCCCCTCGCGATCGACGCGCGCATGAAGCGCTGGTACCCCGAGGAACTCTTCTGCGACGACGCGACGGCGGAGAAGGTCACGAAGAGGTGGGGCGAGTACTTCCCGGCGGGGTCGGTCGAGATGGGTGATTCCGGGCGCGGGCACCTCGACTAGCGCGACGTCCGAACGGCGCCTGCGGCGCCGGAGACACGGCGCCCTCCAGGCGCGGAAACACGAAGAGCACGAAGGAACACGAAGGGTTCGATCTCCCAGGTGTTCTCGGTGTGCTCCGTGGTTGCACCTGCAACGCGTCGCCTTCGCGACGCCAGGATTGACAGGGAGCCGGGGAGGACGGGGAGACCACACAATGTGGTGAACGACGTGTGTGTGGTCTCCCCGTCCTCCCCGGCTCCCTGTGAATCTGTGTGATCGCGCGGCCGGCGGGCCGCGCCACGCCTCGATGGAGAACACGAGGCAGCTGTGCGCGCCTGCGGCGCCGGAGGTCGCGCGTCTCCGGGCGCGGGAAACCGAAGAGCACGAAGGAACACGAAGGTTCGAATTCGGTGCTCTCCGTGTGCTTCGTGTGCTCCGTGGTTCCCGCGCGGCCGGCAGGCCGCTCCACACGGAGTTGGACCGCTCGCCCGCGCTCACGCCTCGACCGGACTCCCGGACCTCGCGCCGATCAGGAACGCGCCTGCTCGTTGCGCGCGTTCATCGGGGCACCGCGACCGTGGCGGACGATCGCGCCTTCCACGATGTAGATCACGTCCTCCGCGATGTTCGTCGCGTGGTCGGCGATGCGCTCGAGCGACTTCGAGATGCCCTGCAGGAGCATGTAGGGCTCGACCTCGGACGGGTTCGCCTCGATCTCGCGGATGATGAGCCGGTTCAGGTCGGCGTGCAGTCGGTCGACCGCGTCGTCGTCGACACAGATGCGCCGCGCGACCTTCGCGTCGCCGCGCACGAACGCGTCGAGCGCCTCGCGCACCATGCGCGTCGCGTGCTCCACGACCTCTCCGAGCTGCGCCGGGATCGGCAGCGGCGGCGACGTCGTGAGGATCGCGGCGCGCTTCGCGATGTTCACCGCGAGGTCGCCGATCCGTTCGAGGTCGTTGTTGATCTTGAGGCACGCCGCGACGAACCGCAGGTCGTTCGCGACGGGGTGGTGCAGCGCCAGGACCTTGAGACACTCCTCCTCGAGCTCCACCTCGCGCCGGTCGATGGCGCGATCGCCCTCGATCACGGCGAGGGCGAGGTCCTGCTTGCGCTCGGTCAACGCCGCGACCGCGCGGCGCACGTTCTCCTCGACCTCGGCGGCGAGATAGAGGAGCTGACGCTGCAGTCGCTGCAGGTCGGAGTGGAGGTGGGTGCTCATCGAAGCGTCCCCGGCGGTGGCCCAGGGACCGTTCCTAGCCTGTCGGCGCCGCGGTGCGCGGCGGGTGCCGGGCCGCCGATCGTGCCATCCCGGTCGCCCGGGCGCACGTCGGATCCGGTCGGGAGCGGTGCGGACCGGGGTGTCGCCCGGTCCGGTGCGTCGTGCCGGCGTCGGCCGAACCGGCCGGTGACACGCTCGATTCGGCGTCGGCCGAATCGGCCAGTTACGCGCTCGATTCGGCGTCAGCCGAAGCGGCCGGTTACACGCTCGATTCGGCGTCAGCCGAATCGGCCAGTAACATAGTCCTCGGTCTCCTGCAGCTCCGGCCGCAGGAAGATCGATCCGGTCGGGCCGTACTCGATCATCCTTCCGAGGTACATGAAGGCGGTGTAGTCGCTCGTGCGCGACGCCTGCTGCATGTTGTGCGTGACGATGAGGATCGAGTAGGTGCCCTTGAGCTCCTCGATGAGGTCCTCGATGCGGCCCGTGGCGATCGGGTCGAGCGCGGAGCAGGGCTCGTCGAGGAGCAGCACCTCGGGCTCGGCGGCGATGGCGCGCGCGATGCACAGGCGCTGCTGCTGGCCGCCGGACATCGCCATCGCGCTCTCCTGCAACCGGTCCTTGACCTCGTCCCACAGGCCGGCGCCGCGCAGCGAGCGCTCGCAGACCTCCTCGAGGACGGCGCGGTTGCGCTCGCCGTCGATGCGCAGCGAGTAGACGACGTTCTCGAAGATGCTCATCGGGAACGGGTTCGGCTTCTGGAACACCATGCCGATGCGCTTGCGCAGCTCGATGACGTCGACCTTCGGTCCGTAGATCGTGTCGCCGTTGAGGTGCATGTCGCCCTGGACCCTCACCGAGTCGATGAGGTCGTTCATGCGGTTGACGCAGCGGAGCAGCGTCGACTTGCCGCAGCCCGACGGACCGATCAGCGCCGTCACCTTGCCGCGCGGCACGCGCATGCCGATCTGGTAGAGCGCCTGCTTCGCTCCGTACCACAGGTCGAAGTTCGCGACCTCGAGGACGGGCTCCTCGCTCGCCACCTCGGGGTGGATGCGCGTCGGGAAGGCCTTGCCCTCGGCGACGATGTCGAACACGGAGGGCGCGTCCGCTCGGAGCGTTCGGTCGGCCTGCATCGGGATCTTCTGGACGGCGGGTCCGGGGCCCGCACCGGAGGTCGCGGCGGCGCGCGGCGGCGTGCCCGCTCGGCGGTCCCGAGTCTTGGGTTCGAGTTCCATCGGAGTGTCGGGGGCGGAGTCGCCGCCGGGCGTCTCCGGACCGCGAGGGGTCGGGATCATGGCACGCTCGCCGCGATCGCGCACCCCGGTTTCGGGGGTGTCGTCGTGGGTGTCGGGCGAGGAGTCCATGGCGGCGGACGGAGGTGTTCGATCGAGAGGTCGAGGGTCAGACCGCGCCTTCGCTGAAGCGGCGGCGGAGGCGCGAACGGACCCAGATGCCGGAGAGGTTCAGCGTCACGACGATCACGATCAGCAGGAACGTCGTGGTGTAGACCATCGGGATGGCCGCCTCGCTGTCCGGGCTCTGGAAGGCGAGGTCGTAGATGTGGAACCCGAGGTGCATGAAGCTGCGCTCGGGGTGCAGGTACGGGAACTCGCCGTCCACGGGCAGGGACGGGGCGAGTTTCATCGCGCCGACGAGCATCAGCGGCGCCACCTCGCCCGCGCCGCGCGCGATCGCGAGGATCATGCCGGTCATGATCCCGGGCAGCGCGCGCGGGAGGACGATGCGCGAGATGGTCTGCCACTTGGTCGCGCCGCACGCGTAGCTGCCCTCGCGCATCGAACCCGGGACGGCGGAGAGCGCCTCCTCGGTCGCGACGATGACGACGGGGAGCGTCAGCAGGGCGAGCGTGAACGACGCCCACAGGATGCCGCCCGTGCCGAACTTCGCCTTGTTCTCGAGCTCGGGGTAGAAGAGGTCGTCGATCTCGACGCCGATCGTGTAGCAGAAGAAAGCGAGCCCGAAGACGCCGAACACGATGCTCGGCACGCCCGCGAGGTTGTTGACGGCGACGCGGACGATCGAGACGAGGACGCCCTGCTTCGCGTACTCCCGCAGGTAGAGCGCGGCGAGCACGCCGAACGGCACGACCGCGAAGCACATGAGGAGCGTGATCGCCACCGTGCCGAAGATCGCGGGGTAGACACCGCCCTCGGTGTTCGCCTTGCGCGGGTCGGCGCGGAGGTACTCGTTCCAGCGACCGAAGTACGTGCCGAGCGCGCCGAAGAAGCCCTGGCGGTTGGAGGGGACCGCACGCACGACGTCCCAGGCGTCGATCTCCTCGGCGGTGCCCGCGGCGTTGCGCACGAGGAGCTGCGCGGTACGACCCGCGTCCTCGATCGCCTGCGCCTCGTCCTGGAGCTCGGACGTGCGGCGGGCCACCTCTGCGGCGACCTCGTCGGCGTGCGCGGCGGCGGCGCGGTACTCCGGGGAGTCCTCGCCCTCCTCCAGCCGGACGCCGACGGCGTCGAGGCGCGCGTCGTCCATGCGACGGGCCTGGCGACCGATCTCGTGCTCGACGATCTCGTTGTGCTCGCTGCGCTTCGACCCGAGCTCCGCGAGCACCGCGTTCATCGCGTCCCAGGCGCGCGCGGGGTCCTGGTAGACCTCGTCGCCGTCGCGGAAGCCCTCGAACGTGCCGAACCAGCGCCCCTGCTTGAAGCGCTCGATCTCGACCTCCCACTCGGGCGTCGAGATCGCACGCGCCCAGGCTCCGTCGATCGACTCGCCCGGCGCGACGAGCGCGAAGTCGTCGATCCAGTCGGTGCGCGTCTTGGCCGTGTCGCCGAGGTTGAGGCTGCGGACGTTGCGGCGCTCCGTGACGCCGCCGTTCGCGCGCACGGCCGCCGCGGCCTCGTCGCCGTAGCGCGACGCGATCTCGGCGAGACCGTCCTCGTCCAGCGTGCGCGTCTCGCTCGCGTTGACGAGTCCGACCCACGTCGTCCCGTCGTTCGTCGAGAAGCGGACGACCTCGCCCGGCCAGAACGTCGAGAGACCGCGCGAGAGCACGATCCACAGCAGTCCGACGACCATCAGGAGGCCGATCGCGAGCGATCCGCCGGTCAGCCACACCATCGGCTCGCCGTGCGCGGAGAGCGACGTCGTGCGGCGCCGCGGGACCGCGGGGCGGGATGCACGCCCGGGCTTGCGCGGGTCCTCGGCGACGGCGGTCGGCGCGCCGCCCTTCGACTCGGTCGTGCTCACAGCTGGTACGCCCTCTTGCGGTAGCGCTGACGGACGACCTCCGCGAGCGTGTTGAGCACGAAGGTCATGCCGAACAGCACGAGACCTGCGAGGAAGAGCACGCGGTAGTGCGTGCTGTTCTTCACGACCTCCGGCATCTCGAAGGCGATGTTCGCCGAGAGCGTCCGGAAGCCGTTGAACATGTTGAACTCCATGATCGGCGTGTTGCCGGTCGCCATCAGGACGATCATGGTCTCGCCGACCGCGCGGCCCAGGCCGATCATGACGGCCGAGAAGAGGCCGGACATGGCGGTCGGGACGATCACTCGGACCGCGGTCTGCCACTGCGTCGCGCCGGCGCCGAGCGAGGCGAGACGCAGGTGCTGCGGCACGCTCGAGAGTGCGTCCTCGGCGAGCGTGTAGATGATCGGGATGATCGCGAAGCCCATCACGAAGCCGACGACGAGCGCGTTCCGCTGCGCATAGCTGTCGACCACGCCGCCGCGCGGGTCGAACCCGACGCCCGAGAGTCCGCCGCCGACCAGCACGGCCAGGAGGATCGAGCCCGCGGCCGCGGCGACGAACTTCACGAGGTGGACGCGCGCCAGCGTGCCGTGCTCCGCGCGCGGGAAGCGGTTGCGGATCAGGGGGTCGACGTAGCGCTGCACGACCCAGCCGACGAGCAGGAGCGAGAGCGGCAGGAGCATGAACACCCAGCCGCCGAAGGTCCCGCCGTCGCCGCCGCCGAGCCACGACTCGGCGTCGCCGCCGAAGAACGCGCGCTCGGCCGCCGGACCGATCGTCGCGCCGAGGACGACGGCGATCGGCACCATCGTCGCGATGGCGCCGAAGCGCTGCCAGCCGTGGTTCCACGGCAGCGCGACCCTGCGCGGCAGGAGCTGCCAGAGGTGCGCGCCGAGCAGGAACATGAACGGGATCGCGAAGAGCGTCGCGAGCACCGCCGCGAGGTGACCCTGGACGAAGGGCGCGATGACGAGGCCGCCGAGGAAACCGAGCACGACACTGGGCAGCGACGCCATGAGCTCCATCACGGTCTTGACCCGCGCGCGCACGCGGCCGCTCAGGAACTCGCTCGTGAAGATCGCGGCGAGCAGGGCGAGCGGCGCCCCGAAGATCATCGAGTAGAAGGTCGCCTTCAGCGTGCCGAAGATCAGCGGCACCATGCCGAACTTCGGTTCGAACTCGTCGGTGCCGCCGGTCGACTGCCAGACGTGTTCGGGGCCCGGGTAGCCCTCGTACCAGACCTTCGTGAAGAGCGAGGCGAAGGTCGCCTCGGGGAACTTCGGGTCGATCGCGAGCCGCGCGACGGCGGGACCCGAGACGGCCAGCACCGTCCTCTCCTCGGGCGAGTACGCGAGCTCCTGGATCGGCGCGTCGAGTCCGCTGCTCGCGCTGCCGACGATCGACATCGACGTCACGTGGTAGAGCGCGACGCGACCGTCGTCCGCGCCGGCGACGAGGAGTCGTGAACGCATCGAGGGGACGAGCGACGTGAAGTGCGTGCCCTCGAGACCGCTCGACTCGCCGGCGTTCACGAGCTGGAGCGGTGCGTCGTCGCTGCCGGGTCGCGCGAGGAACCAGCTCGAGAGCCTTCCGGTGCTGTCCGCGACCGCGATCGTCTCCTGGCCGAGCACGTGCGACGCCGCGGTGACGCGCACGCCGTCCTCGGGGAGCATGTCGATCTCCTCGGCCAGCGACCCGACGCCGTCGGCGAAGGTGTAGCGGCGGCAGGTGCCGTCCTCCCAGAGGACGACGACGTCGCTGCCGCGGCCGTTGAGGAAGAGGTGCGCGGGCAGCCCGAGTCCCTCCGGGCTCTCGTAGGGGAGCTCGTAGACCTTCGCCGTGCGCGTCTCGTCGCCGAACATGCTCTTGCGCACGCGGATGCGCGTGAGCGCGAGCTTCCCGTCCTCGCTCAGCGACGCGAACGACGGGCTGTCGCCCACCTTGGTCGAGTCGGCGAGCACGATCGGCGAGTCGCCGCTCGGGAAGCTCGCCTCGGCCGCGTCCCAGACGAGACGCGTCGAGCGGAGCTGCCCGATCGGCGTGCGCTGGACGACGGCGTCGCCCGTCGTCGCGACCTCCCCGACCGCGAGGTGCGCGGCGTCCGGCGCCTCCTCGTCGGTGGGGTACTCCTCCTCGAACGAGATCTCGACGAGGACGACGCCGCCGTCGGCGTAGCCGAGCACCGCGCGGTCGAGCATCGGCGAGAACGACTGGCTGATCGGCACGCCGCCGTCCTCGCGCTCCGTCGAGAGCTCGGCGACGGACGTCCCGTCGTCGGGTCGGAAGGTGCGGACGTGTCCCGCTCCGTCCGACATCCACGCGAGGACCTCGTAGCGGTCGATGCCGAGGGCGACGGCCTCGTTGTCGTGCAGGTCGCTCTTCCCGACCTCCTCGATGTCCGCGCTCTCGAAGAGCGGGAAGACGACGTTCAGGAGGAAGAAGAAGATCAGCGAGATCGCGACGATCGTCCCGAGTCCGCCGACGGTGATGAAGAAGCGCGCGGTGCGCTCGGCCACGCGGACGTTCATCCGCGTCTGCCTGCGCCGCACGACGCCGGTGAACGTGCCGCGGTTCGGGCGCGCTCCGGACTGCAGGTCGTCTCGGTCGTCGGTCGTCATCGCCGGCGAGTTCGCGGTGGGACGGGCGGAGTGAGGGTCGCGAGGAGAGACGAGCGGCCCGCCGCACAGCTCGCGACGGGCCGCTCGGGCGGTCAGGGTACGGACCGACGCGCGGGGACGCGCGCGTCGGTCCTCGGAATCACTGGCGCTCCTTGCGAAGCTTGATCTCGATCCCGACCTGGGCCGCGGCGTCGCGGGCGACGTTGGCCGGGAGCGGCAGGTAGCCGTCCTCGATCACGTCGGCCTGACCCTCGGCGCTGTAGAGGTAGCGGATGAACTCGCGGCGCAGCGGCTCGAGGTCCGAACCCGGCTCGTAGTTCACGTACAGGAGCAGGTAGCGAGCCAGCGGGTACTCGCCCGAGTAGCCGTAGCGCGCTTCGCCCGGGTAGTACTGCTCGTCCTCGTCGGTCTTGAGCGGGACGACGCGCACGTCGGCGGTCTTGTAGCCGATGCCGCTGTAGCCGATCGCGAACTTGTCGTTGGCGACGCCGGAGACGACGGCCGAGCTGCCGGGCTGCTCGCGGACGGTGTCCTTGTAGTCACCCTTGCCGAGCGCGTGCTCCTTGAAGTAGCCGTAGGTGCCCGACGCCGAGTTGCGGCCGTAGAGCGCGATCTCCTTGTTGGCCCACTCGCCGGTGAGGCCGAGCTGGCCCCAGCGCGTGACGTCCTCGGCGGCTCCGCGCTTGCGCGTCTTCGAGAAGATCGCGTCGACCTGCGAGAGGCTGAGGCCCTCGATCGGGTTGTCCTTGTTGACGAAGACCGCGAGCATGTCGACCGACGTCGGCAGACCGATCGGGTCGTAGCCGAACTTCTTGCGGAAGCTGTCGATCTCCTTGTCCTTCATCGGACGGCTCATCGGCCCGAAGGTCGACGTGCCCTCGATGAGTGCGGGCGGAGCGGTCGAGGAGCCCTTGCCCTCGATCTCGACCTGCACGTTCGGGTAGTGGCCTTTGTAGTTCTCGGCCCACAGCGCCATGAGGTTGTTCATGGTGTCGGAGCCGACGCTCTTGATGTTCCCGGTGACGCCCTCGGTCGGGACGTAGTTCGGGTAGCGGGGATCGACCTTGGCGTCGTCGTCGAAGGGATTGGCGACGACGAGGCCGGCGGTGACGGCGAGGCCGCAGAGTCCGAGCAGAGCTTTCACGTGATGAACCTCGGGTTCGGTGGTTGGAGGTCGCGGAGACGGTCGCGCTCGAGCACCGCTCTCCCGGGAGCGGGGGCGTCGCGCGGTGCGGCGCCGGTGCGCGGTTCGGGGCGCGAGAAGTAGATCCGCGCGGCCTCAGGCCCGGCTCAAGGCTCGATGAAGAACGGGTCAAGAGCGGCGGAGCGTCCCGTGAAGGCGGACCAGGACCGGGGCCGGGACGCCGGATTCCACGTGCGCGACGCGGGCGCGAAGGGTCGCGTTTGCCGAGTTTTTGCCCCGCGTTCGCACTGGGCGCCCCTATGGTGCCCGCCGCGGTGTCCCGAGCTCGTCGCCGACCGCGCGACGAATTGACCCGTCACCCCGAATCCACATGAGCACGACCCACATCATCGCCGGCGCGGGGCTCGCCCTGTTCGCGGGCGTCGCGTTCGCGAACGGCGAGGCTGCCGAGCCGACCCCGACCCCGATCAAACCGATCGAAGACTTCAGCAAGGTCTACTGGAAGAACGACCTGCGCTTCGAGACCGCCGACAAGCAGTTCGTCACGCGTATCGGCGGACGTCTGCACTTCGACGGCATCTACACCGACGACGACGACCAGTCGACCGACGGCTGGATCTTCCGTCGCGCGCGTCTCTACGTCTCCGGCACGGTGTACGGCAACGTCCACTACAAGGCGCAGTACGACTTCGCCGGCGGTGCGCCCGCGTGGAAGGACGTCTACATGAAGATCGACGACATCGTCGGTCCCTTCTACCTGCAGGCCGGCCAGTTCTGGATGCCGTTCGGCTTCGACGTCCAGACGAGCTCGAACAACATGATCATCGCCGAGTACTCGATCACGTCGGGTCTCGCACCGGAGCGCCAGACGGGCCTCGCGGTCGGCGGTGACGCGATGGACGAGTCGCTGTTCTGGAAGGTCGCGCTCTTCAACGCGAACTCCGGCGCCGCGAACCCCAACGGCAACGCGGTCGGCGGCGACTACCAGGCCTGCGGCCGCGTCGTCTACAAGAACGACCTCGACGAGGAGGGCAGCTGGCTCCAGTTCGGCGGCTCGATCTCGCTCGGCGCCGTCGACGACATCCGCTTCCGCGTCCGTCCGGACGTCGGCCTCGGCAACCGCCTCGCCGACACCGGCACGATCGCCGCGACCGAGGTCATGCGCTACGGCGCGGAGGTCGCGACCGTGCTCGGCCCGCTCAGCGCGCAGGCGGAGTACATCGCCACCGACATCGACGCCGTGGCCGGCTCCGACCCGGGTCCGAGCAGCTACTACCTCCAGGTGGCGTACCTGCTGACCGGTGAGTCGCACAGCTACGACAAGGGCAACAACTCGCTGGGCGGCGTCACGCCGAACAGCCCGTGGCAGGGCTGGGGCAACGGCACCGGCGCGTTCGAGCTGGCGGCCCGCTACTCGAGCTTCGACACCGACCTCCCGGTCTCGGGTGCGATGGGCGGCGAACTCACCGTCCTCACGCTCGGCGCGAACTGGTACCTCAACTCCAACATGCGCCTGATGCTGAACTACGCCATGGGCGACAACAGCGACACGGACGTCGACCAGGACAGCTACATCGCGCGCTTCCAGGTCACCTTCTGATCGAAGGACCGACGCGAGCCGTCGAGCGGGTCCCGCACTCCGCCCGAGCGACGGCCGCGATGGTTCCCAGGGACACGAGCCCGCTCCGCGACCGCGCGGGGCGGGCTCGCGCCGTTCGACCCACGGCGTCAGCGCTCGGCGCGCGGGTGCGACCCGGTCGCTCCGACGCTCTTCACGCGCGCGCGGACGCTCCGGCCCTCGGACAGGTCGAGCGCGCGCAGCGACCGACGCGTGATGCGCGCGTAGAGCGACTGGCCGCCCGCGAGCTCGAGTTCGAGCACCGCGCCCGCCTCGTTCGCGTGCACGCGGCGCACGACCACGGCGACCTCGTTGAGGATGCTCGATCCGCGGTCCGGTTCGAGCGCGATCGACACGTCGCGCGCGAGGACCTGCACGCGGACCTCGTCGCCGGGCTCGGCGTCGAGCCGCCGCACGTGGAAGCGTTCGTCGCCCACCGCCACCGTCGTGATGGCGTCGAGGTCGTCGTGCTCGTGCACCGATCCGCGCAACACGGCCGAGAGCTCCTCGTCGGCGGCGCCGACGAGCGGCAGCAGCTCGCGCGCCGGCCCCGACGCCCGCACCGCCCCGCCCTCGAGCCACACCAACTCGTCGGCCAGGCGCGCGACCTCGCGCATGGAGTGGCTGACGTGGACGACCGGCACGTCGATCGTGCGCGGCAGCGCCTCGAGCCAGGGCAGGAGGCGCTCGCGCGCCGCCGCGTCGAGCGCCGACAGCGGCTCGTCGACGAGGAGGAGACGCGGCTGCGCGAGCAGGGCGCGACCGAGTGCGACGCGCTGGCGCTCGCCGCCCGAGAGTGTCGCGGGCCGACGACCGAGGAGCGGCCCGAGCTCCAGCCACTCCGCGACGTGCTCGAACGAGCTGCGAAGCGGTGTGCCGCGCAGTCGCTTCGTCCCGTAACGCAGGTTCCCCTCGACGTCGAGGTGCGGGAAGAGCGACGCCTCCTGGAACACGAAACCGACGCGACGGCGGTGCACCGGCAACGACTTCGAGCCGTCGAGCCAGACCTCGTCGCCGACCGTGATCCTGCCGCGCGCGCCGGGCTCGAGCCCGGCGATGCAGCGCAACAGCGTCGTCTTGCCGGCACCCGACGGGCCGACGACGGACACGACCTCGCCCGCGCGCGCCTCGACACGAGCGCGCAGGTCGAACGCACCTCGACGCACCTCGACGTCGGCGACGAGTCCGCTCATCGCGCGCCTCCGTCCGACGTGCGTCGCTCGACCAGCGCGACGACGAGCAGTACGGTGAACGAGAACGCCAGGAGGATCGCGCTCATCGCGTGGGCGCGGGCGTAGTCGAGGCTCTCGACCGCCTCGAACACCGCGATCGAGACGACCCGTGTCTCTGCGAGGTCGCCGCCGACCATCAGGACGACGCCGAACTCGCCGAGCGTGTGCGCGAACGCGACGACGGCGGCGGTGACGTAGCTCGGGAGAGCGAGCGGCACCGCGACGGTGAGGAGCCGGTCGAGGGGCCCGGCGCCGAGCGTCGCCGCGACCTCGGCGGGTCGCGCACCGATCGCGCGGAACGCGTTGCGCAGGGGCTGCACGACGAACGGCGCGGAGAACAGCACGGAGGCGACGACGAGGCCGGGGAACGAGAACACGAGCTTCGGTCCGCCGAGCGCGCGCAGCGCTCCGCCGACCGGTCCCTCGGGCCCGAGCAGCATCAGCAGGTAGAACCCGAGCACCGTCGGCGGCAGCACGAGCGGCACCGCGACGAGCGCGTCGACGCTCGCGCGCAGCCATCCCCGTCCCCGCGCGAGCCACCAGGCGAGCGGCGTCCCGAGCACGAGCAGGATCGCCGTGGTCGTCGCCGCGAGCCGGCAGGAGAGGAGGAGGGCGTCCCAGTCCACGCCCCAAGTGTGCGGTCCCGGGCCCCGCCGCCGCACCTGCGTGCCGCGATCTCGCCCCGGGCCGACCTCGGATCGTCAGTCGCGGCAGCGGTAGCCGACGCCGCGCACCGTCTGGATGACGTCGCCGGCCTCGCCGAGCTTCTTGCGCAGCGAACTCACGTGCACGTCGACGTTGCGCTCGAGGATGATGCTCTCCCCCGCCGTGATCTCCTCGGCCAGCTCGCCGCGCGGGAACACGCGGCCGGGGTGCGACACGAGCGTCCAGAGCAGGCGGAACTCCGCCCGCGTGAGCACGATCTGCGAACCGTCGACGAGCAGCTCGAAGCGGTCGCGGTCCATCGTGATCGGACCGACCGAGAGGCGGTTCGTGACCTTGCCCGACTCGGCGGCGCGGCGGCGGAGGACGGCCTTGACGCGCGAGACCAGCTCCTTCGGACGGAAGGGCTTGACGACGTAGTCGTCGGCGCCGGCCTCGAGGCCGTTGACGACGTCGGTCTCCTCGCCCTTCGCGGTCAGCATGAGGATGCCGATGCCGCGCGTCTCCTTGCGGTCGCGAAGCAGTCGCGCGATCTCGGGACCGCTCATGTTCGGCAGCATCCAGTCGAGGACGACCAGGTCGGGTCGTTCGTTGGACGCGAGCTCGAACCCGCGGCGCCCCTCCTCGGCCGTCAGCACGCGGAATCCCGCGCGGAGGAGGTGCAGCTCGAGGAGTTCGCGGAGGTCGGATTCGTCCTCGACGACGAGGACGGTCTCGTTGGTCATGGGGGCCACCATGGGGACGAGATGGTCGCTGCGAACTCTATCCAGGTCTCGTCAACGTTTCGTGAAGGCGCTCGGCCGGAGCCGCGGGAGCGCCCTCAACGCGTCGCGAAACCGTAGAACTCGGGTCGCCGCAGCGCCGGCATGGCTTCGGGCCGGATCTGGTAGGTCCGCACGGCCCACAGGTCCTTGAAGACCCGGTAGGCGAGCGCGGTCTGGTCCAGGTAGTCGACGCCGCTCGAGCCGCCGGTCCCGATCCGACGGCCGATGATGCGCTCGACCATGCGGGCGTGGCGCTGGCGGAAGATCACGAAGGACTGCTCGGCGGCGGTCAGGGCGTCGAGCAGCGCGTTGGGCCAGGCGAGGAGCGGGAACTTCGAGTGCCCGAGGATGAAGAGCAGCGCCGCGCGGATGCGCCGCCGGCGCTTGTCCCCGTCGGACGCGATCCACTCCTCGAGCGAGACGCGCTCGGCGGCGTAGCGCTCGCGCAGACGCGCCTCCTCCTCGCTCGTCATCGTGCGTTCGAGCGCCAGCGCCTCGCTGCGCGCGAGCTCCTTCGCGTGCGCCGCGACGTACTCCGCGACGAAGCGGTCGAGCACGTGGTTCGCGTCGTCCTCCTCGGGACCGTAGCCGTCGATCGGCGTGCGCCAGAGCCAGTGGTCGAGCGCCTCGACGAGCGTCGGCTTGTCCTGCATCTGCCGTTGCACGCGACGCAGCGCGGGCGAGTCGCTGCCGTCGTGCGAGCGGAGGGCCTGCATGAAGCTGCTCTCGGTCCCGAGCGCGATGCGCTCGTCGTCGTCGAGCCCCATGAGGATCTCGATCTGCCGCATCTGCGCGGACTGGAACCCGCTCGCGGGCATCAGCTTGTCCCTGAAGCCGAGGTACGACGCCGTCGTGAGCGTCTCCATCACCTCGAAGTGCTTCACGCAGCGCTCGAGCAGGACCGTGACCCGGTTCGCACCCGCGACGATGCCCGAGATCGCCTCCTCCTCGACGGGGCGGCGCAGGAGGTCGCGCGCCCCGCGCAGCTCGCGCAGCACGAGCTTGAACCACAGCTCGAAGATCTGGTGGACCGTGATGAAGACGACCTCGTCGTTGCCCAGCCGGTCCTCGGTCTCCTCGAGGCCGTTCTGGAGGGAGAGGAGCTCCTCGACGCGGATGTACTCCCAGTAGTTCGGGACGCGGGTCGTCATGTCGTTCGGTGGGTCGCGGTGGGTCGCCGGTGCGTGGCTCGATAGCATAGGTGCCCGCCGGGCGCTTCCCGGCACGACTCCGTCGCCGGTCCCCGACCGTCCCGTCCATGTCCTCGACCACCCCCGTCGCGACGACGCGCCCCTCCGCCGAGGACGTGGAGCGCGCGCGCGCACTGCTCGAACGTCCGCTGCTCGACCTCGTCCTCGAGGCTGCCGCCGTGCACCGCGCGCACCACGCACCGAACGAGGTGCAGTGCGCGCAACTCCTCAGCATCAAGACCGGCGGCTGCCCCGAGGACTGCGGCTACTGCTCGCAGAGCGCGCACCACCGCGACGCGGAGGGACGCACCCCGGTCGCGCGGACGCCGCTCGAGCAGGTGGGCGACGTCCTCGCGGAGGCGCGGCGCGCGAAGGCGAACGGCGCGGACCGCTTCTGCATGGGCGCGGCCTGGCGCAGCGTGAAGGACGGCGCCGAGTTCGACGCGGTGTGCGAGATGGTGCGCGGCGTGAAGGAGCTCGGGCTCGAGGCGTGCGTCACGCTGGGGATGCTCGAGGCGCACCAGGCGAAGCGGCTCGCGGAGTGCGGGCTCGACTACTACAACCACAACCTCGACACGGGCGCGAGCCACTACGGCAACGTCGTCTCGACGCGCACGCTCGAGGACCGACTCGACACGCTCGGCCACGTGCGCGCGGCGGGCGTGTCGGTGTGCAGCGGTGGCATCCTCGGACTCGGCGAGGGCGTCACGGCGCGCGCGGAACTGCTCGCACAGCTCGCGGCGCTCGACCCGCAACCGGAGAGCGTGCCGATCAACGCGCTGGTGCGCGTCGAGGGCACGCCGATGGCGGACGCTGACCCCGTCGACTGGACGGACGTGGTCCGCGCGGTCGCGGTGGCGCGCATCCTGATGCCGAAGGCGTGGGTGCGCCTGTCCGCGGGTCGGCGCGAGCTCGGCGAGGCGGCGCAGGCCATGTGCTTCCTGGCCGGAGCGAACTCGCTGTTCGTCGGCGACGAACTGCTGACGACGCCGAACCCCGCGCCGGCGAGCGACGCCGCGCTGTTCGCGAAGCTCGGACTCGAGTCGATCTCGGGCGCCGTGTCGCAGGGACGCACGCCGAAGGACGGCGCCGGCGCGTGAGGGACGAGCTCCGCTCCGCGCTCGAGCGACTCGAGCGAGCGGATCGGCGCCGTGCCTGGCCCCCGGCGGCGAGCGCGGGCGCCGACTTCTCGAGCAACGACTACCTCGGGTTCGCGCGGCGACCGGAGCTCGCGGACGCCATGCGCGACTCGATCGGTCGCGAGGGCACCGGTTCGCGCGCCGCGCGACTGCTCGGCGGTTCGGCCGACGCCGCGCTGCGGGCGGAGCGCGCGTGCGCGGACTGGCTGCGTGACGAGGCGGCTCTGCTGTTCCCGAGCGGCTACCAGGCGAACCTCGGTGCGGTGCAGGCGCTCGCGGGACGCGGCGACGCCGTGCTGTCGGACGCGCTGAACCACGCGTCGATCGTCGACGCCGCGCGACTCTCGCGCGCGCACGTCGAGGTCCACGCGCACCTCGATCTCGACGACCTCGAGCGGCGGCTCGTGCGCACGCGCTCCGCCCGGCGCCGCGTCGTCGTCAGCGAGAGCGTGTTCAGCATGGACGGCGACCTCGCGCCGATCGCCGGGATCGTCGAGCTGTGCGAGCGACACGACGCGTGGCTCGTGCTCGACGAGGCGCACGCCGCCGGACTGCTCGGGCGCGAGGGCGCAGGCGCGCTCGACGCGCTCGTCGCGGACGGGCTGGACCCGCGCCGCGTCGTCCTGCGCGTCGTCACGGGCGGCAAGTCGCTCGGCGCGTCGGGAGCGTTCCTCGTCGGTGCGGTCGACACCGTGGAGTACGTCGCGAACACGGCGCGGGCGTTCGTCTTCACGACCGCACCCCCGCCCGCCGTGTGCGCGGCGCTCGAGCGCGCGATCGAGGTCGCGCGGGGCGCGGAGGCGGAGCGCGAGCGGGCGCTCGCCTTCGCGCGCACGATCGCGCACGACCTCGGGCTCGAGCGGCCCGCCGCAGCGATCGTTCCGTTCGTCGTCGGCGCGGACCGCGAGGCGGTCGCGCTCGCACGCGAGATGCAGGAGGCCGCGCTCGACGTCCGCGCCGTGCGGCCGCCGACGGTGCCGGAGGGCACGGCGCGCCTGCGCATCGTCGCGCACGCGCACAACACGGACGCCGAGGTCCGTCGTCTCGTCGACGCGCTGCGCGGTGCCGCCGTCCGCTCGAAGGAGACGCGCGGAGCGCGCGCGGCGTCGCGCGTGCTGTGCGTCGTCGGCACCGACACCGACGTCGGCAAGACCGTCGTCGCGTCCGCGCTCGCGCTCGCCGCGCCCCCGGGATGGCGGAGTTGGAAGCCGGTGCAGACCGGTGCGACCGAGAGCGAGGGCGACGACGACACGCGGACGTGCAAGTGCCTGACGCAGCTCCCCGACGAGCGCTTCGCCGAACCCGTCGCGCGCTTCGCGCTGCCCGCGTCGCCGCACGAGGCGGCGGCCGCGGAGGGCGCGCGCGTCGACGTGGCGGAGATCGACCGCGCGCTCGCGGAGCTGCGCGGCGACGGGCACGTGCTCGCCGAGCTGGCCGGCGGACTGCTCGTGCCCTACGACGACGCGACGACGCAGGCCGACTGGCTCGCGCGCGTCCGGCCCGAGATCGTGCTCGTCGCGCGCAGCGGCCTCGGCACGCTCAACCACACGCTGCTCACGGTGGAGGCTCTCGAGCGCCGCGCGCTGCGTCCGCGCGCCGTGGTGCTCGTCGGCGAGCCGCACCCCTCGAACGCCGCGACGCTGCGCGCACGGCTCGCGCCGGTGCCCGTGCTCGAGATGCCGCGCTTCGAACGTCTCGATCGCGACGCGCTCCAGGAGTGGGTCGGTGCGAACGGCGTGCGCGAGCTGCTCTTCGACGGAGGCGCCGCGTGAAGCCCGGCGACCTCACCGCGCGCGACCGCCGTCACGTGTGGCACCCCTACACGCAGCACGCGACCGAGGCCGCGCCGCTCGAGGTCGCGTCGGCGCGCGGCGCGGTGCTGCGCCTCACGGACGGCCGCGAGATCGTCGACGCGATCTCGTCGTGGTGGACCTGCCTGCACGGACACGGACACCCGCGCATCGCCGAGGCGATCGGTCGCCAGGCGCGGGACCTCGACCACGTGATCTTCGCCGGCGCGACGCACGAACCGGCGGTCCGGCTCGCGGAGGAGCTCGTCGAACTGGCGCCGCGCGGCCTCTCACGCGTGTTCTTCACCGACAACGGCAGCACCGCCGTCGAGGTCGCGCTCAAGATCGCGTACCAGCACCACCTCCAACGCGGTGAGGGTTCGCGCCGCACGTTCGTCGCGTTCGACGGCGGCTACCACGGCGACACGTTCGGAGCGATGAGCGTCGGCGACCCCGACCCGTTCTTCGAGCCCTTCGCGCCGCTGTTGTTCCAGGTGGAGCGCGTCCCGCTCGACGCGGGCGCCGTCGACGCGGCGCTCCTGCGCCTCGGAGAGCGCGCGGCCGGCGTCGTGCTCGAGCCGCTCGTGCAGGGCGCGGGCGGCATGCGCATGCAGGACGCTGGGTTCGTGCGTGCCGTCCGCGCCGCGGCGTCGCGCGCCGGCGTCCCGCTGATCGCCGACGAGGTCATGACGGGCTTCGGTCGGACCGGCGCGCTGTTCGCGTGCGAGAAGGCCGGTGTCGAACCCGACCTCATGTGCGTCGCGAAGGGACTGACGGGCGGGACGATGCCGCTCGCCGCGACGCTCGCGACGGAGGCCCTGTTCGAGTCGTTCCTCTCCAACGAGAGGTCGCGCGCGCTGTTCCACGGCCACTCGTTCACGGCGCACCCCGTCGGCTGCGCCGCCGCGCTCGCGTCGATCGAGGTCGTGCGCGAGGAGCGCACCCCGGAGCGGCTCGAGGCGATCGGCGCGCGGCTCGAGGAGCGACTCGTTCGCGACCTGCCCGACGAGGTCTCGCGACCGCGGCGGACGGGCGGCATCGTCGCGTTCGACGTCGGCGGAGCGTCCGGCGGCGGGTACCTGTCCGAACTCGGTCCGCGGCTCCGACGGACGGCGATCGAGCGCGGCGTCCTGCTCCGGCCGCTCGGCGACGTGTGCTACGCGATGCCGCCGTCGTGCCTCGACGAGGCTCAGATCGAGCTCGTCGCCGACGCGCTCGTCGCGCTCGCCGAGGAAGCGGTGTCCTTGCGCAGTCGCGTGACCTGAGCGCGCACGGCTTCCTCGGTCCCGGGCTTCATCCCGACGAAGCGCCCGTCCTCGAGCGCGGTCTCGAGGTCGACGCCCTGGACGACCGCGCGGTACACCGCGAAGACGGTCGCGCAGCGCGTGCCCTGGTCGCAGAAGAGCAGCACGGGGCCGTTCGCGGCCTCGATCATCCGGAGCACCTCGTCGATCGCGGCGTCGTCGAGCGCGCTCGGCTCGATCGCGACGCGCACGTAGTCGAGGCCGAGGCGCCTCACGTCGCGCGCCATGGACGCCTCGCGCACCGCCGACTCCGAGCGCAGGTCGAGGACGAGTGCGAAGCCGCGGCGCGCGGCCAGCTCGAAGGCGGACTCGTCCGGAGCGGTCGCGAGGTAGACGTCGCCGCAACGGAAGCAGGTGTCGACCTCGCCGAGCTCGGCCGGCTCCACCGCGCACGGTCCGTCGTCCGTGGACACGTCGGGTGTCGACGCGCAACTTCCGAGCGCGAACGCTCCGACCAACGCGAGGGCGCACAACGCCCGCCGCGACCGACGACCCTTCCTCATCGCTCCTCCCCCTTCTCCCAGTCCTTCGTGCGCCGCGCGGCGCTCGGTCCGTGCATCGTTCACGACGGCTCTCCGACGCGAGGCGCAGCGCGGAATTCCCCGCGCACCGCACGAGCGACGAGCGTCAACCACCCGATCAGCAGCAGACTTCCGCCGATCGGCGTCACGGGACCCCACAGCGAACCGCTCGCGCCCAGTGCGAGGGCGTAGAGCGAGCCGCTGAACCCCAGGGTCCCGACGACGAGGAGCAGTGGTACCACGCGACCCGGCCGCGTCGCGAAACCGGCGAGTGCGAGGAGGGCGAGCGCGTGCCACACCTGGTAGCGGACGCCGGTCTCCCACCACGCGGGGCTCTCCGGCTTCGCGAAGGAGTCCTCGAGTCCGTGCGCACCGAGCGCGCCGAGCGCGACGCCGGTGCCCGCGAGCAACGCGCCGATGAGGATGCAGGTCGATCGGTTCATGGGTCGGGGGGCGGTCCGCCGCGATTTCGGCGGGCCATCGTGGCGACCGCCGCGGAGGTCGGCCACCCCGGTTCGCGGATCTCGGCGGGAGACGCCCGCGGGAGCGCGGGGGACGCGCGGGGAGAGCGGGGCGTCGGCCCGGGCGCGCGGCCGCGTCCCGAGCGGTAGCCTCCCGGCATGACGGACGGGCGGAACGACGGGTCGGGCGGCGGGAGGGCCGGCGGGCGCTGCGCGTGCGGCGGCGTGCGCTTCGTCGCGACGCTGCCGCCGCGCTTCGTCGCGCACTGCCACTGCGAGAACTGTCGACGCGCGCACGGCGCGGCGTTCGTGACGTGGGCGGGTTTCCGCGAGGCCGCGTTCCGTCTCGACGATCCCGAGGGACTCGTGCGCGCGTTCGCGAGCGACACCTCGGCGCGCCGGCGGTTCTGTTCGCGCTGCGGCACGCCGATGCTCTACGACGGTCCGCGCTGGCCCGGCGAGGTGCACGTCGCCGTCGCGCTGTTCGACGACGACCTCGGCGTCGCCCCGAAGGCGCACGTCTACGCCGACCGCGCCCCGAGCTGGTGCCCGATCGCCGACGCGCTCCCGCGCCTCGGCGGCGCGAGCGGGACCGAGCCGCTCGACTGAACCTGGTTCGTTCGACCAGGACCGGAATGCGAGCGTTCTTCCACAGCGCCGCGCCGCGTCTCCACAGCGCCGCGTCGCGGGGCGGACGCACCAGGTTCGCGGATCGGCTCGACTCCCTCTCGGAGGCCCTCGCGCGGAGCGTGTCGCTCAACTGAACCTGGTTCGAATGACCAGGACCGACTCGCTCGACCGAACCTGGTTCGTTCGACCAGGACCGGAATGCGGGCGTTTTCCACGGCGTCGCGCCGCCGCGGGCGGACGAACCAGGTTCGGATCCGCTACTTCCCCTCGGCCGAGGCGACCTCGTGGAAGCTCGCCTCGAGGGCCTTCGCCTGCTCCTGCGCGACTCTCGCGCTGCGACCGTCGGGGTCGCGGCGCTCCTCGAGCAGGCGTTGGTAGGTGGCGAACGCGAGTTGGCGCGCGGCGTCCTCGACGGGGCCGAGCTCGTGCTCGCGTTCGGCGAGCAAGGGCGCGGCGATCCGCACGAGCTGCGCGGCTTCGGCGAAGGCCTCGTCGTTCCAGCCCGCTGCGAGCGCCGTCGCGGCGCTCTCCAGCGCAAAGGGGTCGTCGCCGACCGCGTGCGCGCTGTTCGAGAGGAGTTCGGCGAACTGCGCCATCAGGATCTGCGCCCGCATGGCGCGCGGCGCCGCGTCGAACGTCGGGTAGTAGCCCGACATCGCGATCGGCCAGGACGCCTCGGTCGCGTCGGTGCGCCCCTCGGCGACGTAGCGGATCCGGACCTCGCCCAGGGGACGGTCGCCGTCGAAGCGGACGTCCTCGAGTTCGTAGATCGCCGCGACGGAGTGCCCCGCGCCGATCTCGCCGGCGTCGGCCGCGTCGTTCCGGAAGTCCGCGTTGGCGAGCGCCCGGTTCTCGTAGCCCACGAGCCTCCAGCTCCCGACGCACGCCGGGTCGAACTCGACCTGGAGCTTGGCGTCCTTCGCGACGACCTGGAACGCGCCGGTGAAGCGTTCGACGAACGCGCGGCGCGCCTCCTTCTCGCTGTCGACGTAGTCGCAGCGTCCGTCGCCGGCGTCGGCGAGGCGCTCGAGGAAGTTGTCGCGCGCGTTCATCCCGACACCGACGGTGTTCACGTGGACGCCGCGCGAGCGGGACTCGGCGGTGCTCGCGAGCAGAGCGTCGGCCTGCGTCTCGCCGACGTTGCCGAGTCCGTCCGAGAGCAGCACGACGAAGTTCGTCGCCTCGGGGTCGTAGGCCTCGTTCGCGATCTTGCAGCCGAGCGCGAGGCCGGCCTCGATGTTCGTGCTGCCGTCGGGCTGGAGCTCCGCGATCGCGTCGAGGCGTCGCCGCAACTCGTCGCCCCGCGAGGCGGGGATCAGGACCGACGCCTCGTCGGAGTAGCGCACGACCGCGACCTGGTCGAGCGGGTCGAGCTCCTCCGACAGCAGCGCGAGCACCGACTTCACCATCGTCATCCGGTTCGGCGACGCCATCGAGCCCGACGTGTCGACCACGAAGGTGATGGCGAGCCGACCGCGCGCGTGCTCACGCACGTCGCGCGCGCGCAGCCCGACGCGCACGAGCCACGCCCCTTCCGCTCCGAACGGGCTCGGGCAGATGTCGGTCGAGGCGCTGAAGTCGCCGCGCGACGGCGGGTCGAGCTCGGCGTCGAGGTAGTTGACGAACTCCTCGGGGCGCACGAACCACGGACTCGGCAACGAGCCGCCCTCCAGCTGGGCGCGCGCCATCGTGTAGCTCGCCGTGTCGGACTCGAGTCCGAACGTGGAGGTCGCCTCGCGCGTCGTCTCGACGAAGGGTCGCGTCATCAGCACCCGCTGGTGGTACTGCTCGGGCGTCTCGTCCTCGCGCGGGCGGAGCACGTCGAGGAGCGCCTCCGCGCGGTCGCGCGGATCGGCGACGACGGTCTCGGCCTCCTCCAGGTCGATCGAACGCGACCGGTCGAGCTCGTGCGCCGCGCGCATGTCGAGGTCGAGGTACCCCAAGCCGTACGAGTCCGCACCGCTCGCCGCGCCGGGAGCCGCCGCGCGCATCGACGGACTCGGTCGAGCCGCGGGTGCAGCGCCGGTCGCGCTGCCGCCGTCCGCGTTGCAGGCGGCGAGCGCGGCGAGCGAACCCGCGAGCAGTCCGCAGGTGGCGAGCGAAGCCGTGCGCGTGCGTCGCGTGCGGAGCCTCACTTGTCACCCCCGTCGGTCGCGCCGGTCTCGGGCTGCGGGGCGCCGGGTCCCTTCGCGACACCGTCCAGCACGAGCGTCCGGACCTCGTTCTCGAGTTCCTCGATGCGCTTCGCGAGCGCCGCCTCCTTCTCGGGGTCGCGCGCTCCCGGCGACTCCTTCTCGAGCTCGAGCTCATAGCGCATGAAGCGCAGCGTGTCGAGCTTGGACTCGACCGGCGAGGTCGGACGGACGAGCGTCCCGATCGCCGCGCGGTTGCGGGCGAACAGACCCGCGAAGGAGCGGAAGTCCTCGTCCGGCGAGTCGTTCGCCGCCCTCTGGATCGCCGCGTCGAGCGCGTCGAGCGAAAGTCCTCTGGCGTGCGCGGACCGCTTCAGCACCTCGGCGACCTGGGCGACCAGCACATTGCGGCGGAGACCCGCCGGCGCGGTCGCGAAGTCCCAGATCACGTCGCCGACGCCGCAGCGCTGCTCGATCTCGAGCGAGCTGTCGCCCTGCGGACCGTTGACCGGCGGCTTGTAGCGCAGACGCACCGTCGCGAGCGCGTCGGACTCGCCGACGTCGGTGAGGTCGACACCGCGCAGCTCGTAGAGCGCCACGACGGAGTGACCCGCACCGACCTCGCCGCCGTCGACCTTGTCGTCGCGGAACGAACGATCGGCGACCGCGCGGTTCTCGTAGCCGATCAGGCGGTAGCGCTGGACCCGCTGCGGGTCGAACTCCACCTGGATCTTCACGTCGCGGGCGATCGTCTGGAACTTGCTCGTGAAGTTCTCGACGAAGGCGCGGCGCGCTTCGAGCGGCGTGTCGACGTAGTCGCTGATGCCCTCGCCGCGGTTGGCGAGCTGCTCCAGGAACACGTCGTTGTGGTTCTGGAGGCCGACGCCGATCGTGTTGAGGTAGATGCGGTTCGTGCGGAAGCGCGCGACCTCGTCGAGGAGCCTGTTCTGGTCGGTCTCGCCGATGTTGCCGACGCCGTCGGAGAGCAGCACCACGCGGTTCTCGCACTCCTGGTCGTAGGCCTGCGACGCGAGCGAGAAGCCGTTCACCAGCCCGGCCTCGACGTTCGTGCCGCCCGACGAGCCGAGGCTCGAGATCGCGGCCTCGACGATGGCGCGGTTGCTCGCGACCGTCGGCTCGAGCACCGTCCACGAACTGTTGTTGAAGGCGACGATCGCGAGCTTGTCGCGTCCGTCGAGCTTCGTCAGCAGCTGGCGCATCGCGTTGCGCACCAGTTCGATGCGGTTGCCCTCGGCCATCGAGCCCGACGTGTCGACGACGAACGTCAGGTTGAGGCCGGAGCGCTGCGAGTCGGCGACCTCGCGGCCCTGGATGCCGACGCGCATCAGCATCGACACCTCACCGTCCTTCGCGACGGCGGGGTTCGGCACGACCTGCGTCGTGATCGAGAAGGTGCCGCTCGTCGGTTGCGGGAGGTCGGCGTCGAAGTAGTTGACCCACTCCTCGACGCGGATCTGGTCCGCACCGGGGATGATGCCCTGGTCGAGCATGTTGCGGGCGAGCGTGTAGCTCGACGTGTCGACGTCCGCCGCGAAGGTCGAGAACCGGTCGACCGACGCGAACTCGAAGGGCCGCGTGCCCCAGTGGCGGAAGAACATGTCGCGCAGCGACTCGGCCTTCCGGCGGTGGCAGTCGTCCAGGACGTACTGGAGGCGAGCCTCGAGCACACCGCGCCCGAAGAGGCGCCAACGCGCGGCGAGCACGTCGGGCGAGTCGAGCGCGACCGTCGAGCCGAGCTCGAGGCACCCCATGTCCTCGAGGAACCGGCGCAGGCCGGCGTCGTTCGCGGGGAGGCCGCTCTCCGTGAGCCGCTTGCTCTCGTAGCGCTTCATCGCCTCCCAGTCGCCGGCCCACGGCGCGAGCGTGTCGCGCGACCAGCCGTCGACGTCCTTGCCTTCGGTGAGACCGAAGTAGAAGCGGTCGAAGCGTCCGTCGACCTCGCCCGGTTCCTCGGCGTCGACCTCGGGGAGGGCGGTCGTCCCGACCGGACGTCGTCGCGCGTCGCCACCGTCCGCGAGGCCGTCGTCCGAGAGGAAGAAGTCGTACGTGCCCGACTCCGCCTGCGGATCGTTCGCGACGTAGCCGAGCCCCTCGAGCGACTGGTCGACCGGAAGGTCGTGCAGCTCCTTCTTCAGGTCCGCGTTCCCGTCGCCCTGCGAGGGCGCACCCCGCTTCCCGCCGAGCGAAGAACCGCCGGGACCCTTCGTGACCGGACCCTTCGAGCCGCCGCCCGGAGGACCGCCCGGAACCGGCGGACCCGCCGAGGCCGGACTGCTCGGCGGTTCCGGGGCAGGACCCGTAGGACCGCCGGACGTGGTCGGCAGCGAGGCCGGGGGCAGCTGCGAACCGGGGGCCTGGGCGTCGCCGGGACCCTTGTAGCCCTTGCCGCGCGTGCTCCCGTCACCGCCGTCGACGCGACGCACGGAGTCGACCACACCGTTCCCGGCCCGTTCGCGGACCTCGCGATCCGCCTCGTTCGCTCCGCCGCCGAGCCCGATGGCGTCGTTCCACGTCTCCGTGTCGAACGCGAGCGCCGCGTCGTCGCCGTCCTTCGACAGCTCCGACCCGTCGTCGTACGAGCGACCGGACCGCGCGACCTCACCGAGTTGCCTCTCGCCGCTCGACAGTCCCTGCGCGAGCTTCTCGACCGCGGTGTCCAGCTGGCGACGCGACTCGTGCACGGGGCCGGTGACTCCGACGAACCCGCCGCTCGGCGCTGCGGACTCCGTCTCGATCCCGAGGTGCAGGACCGAACCCTCGGCCTCCTCGGCCGGGGCACGCGTGTCGAGAAGATCGCTCCCGAGCGCGTCGAGCCCGGCGCGCCGGTCCGCGCCCTTGTCGGCGTACCCGCTCTCGAAACGGTCGGAGGGACGAGAGGCGGTCGCGTCGGGACGCGACCCGACCCTCGCGGTCTCCGTCCCGCCCCAGTCCGTGCGCCCGCCGTGCAGCGGACCGAACCAGATCGCGCCGGCGCCGACCGCGAGCAGCACCGCGGCTGCCGCGGCGAACACCGGTCGACGGTGGAACGGGACCACGCGCGGCTGCGGGACGATCTCCCCGCGGCTCGCACTGGCCGTGAGCTCGGCCATGCGATCGGGCGAGAGCTCCGCGGCACCGCCGCCGAACTCGCGCACCAGCGCGATCGTCGCCTCCAGCCGCTCGCGTTCGGCGACCAGTTCCGACGCGAGTTCGTCACCCGCGCCGAGCAGGCGCTCCATCTCCTTCCGTTCGTTCTCGTCGGCCTCGCCCAGCACGTAGGCGGTCAGGCGTTCGCGGATCTCGCTGTTCATCTCTTCGCTCTCTTGACCCGATGACGCGGGCCTCGTGTTCGTCGTCGTTCGTGTGACGCGCGCAACTCCGAAACGCTCCGGTGCGCCGCGCTCTTGGATCCGCGTGGGATCAGGTGGGACGCACGCTCTGGACGCCCGTGTCGCGGCGCGGCGTCGCACCGGGCACGAGATGCGCGAGGTCGCGACCGAGCGCGGCGAGCCCTTCGCTGATGAGCCACCCCACCGTCCCGACCTTCTTGCCCGTGATGTCGGCGATCTCGCGGTAGCTGCGGTCGCCGAGCAGACGCAGCACGAGCACCTCGCGCTGGTCCTTCGGCAGCTTCTCGATGCCGCGTTCGACCGCGGCCCGCGTGTCGTCCTGCTCCACGCGATCGCTCCCGCCGTTCGTCGCCTCCACCGCCGCGACCTCCTCCTCGCGACGGCGCCTCCTCGATTCGGTCCTGACTGTGTCCATGCACGCGTTCCTCGTCACGCGGTGCAACCAGCTGCGGAGCTGGGCCCGCTCACGCATCGCGTCGCCGCGCACCTCGTCCGGGAGGACGGGCGGCTTGCTCGCGAGCTTCAGGAAGACCTCCTGCACCACGTCCTCCGCGCGAGACCGGTCCTGGAGGAGGCTCTGCGCGTGGTGCAGCAGCACCGACTGGTGCGCGCCGACGAGAGCCGCGAAAGCGCCCTGGTCGCCGCCGTTCCAGGCGTCGAGCAGGGCGCCGTCCGAAGGAGGTTCGCTCTGATACATGGCGGGAGGGATCCGCGTCGCCGCGCGGGGCGGCTCGGTCGGGCCGGGCGGAACTCCCGCCCGACGGGCGGTCGAACGTCGGCGCGGGAGACGGTCTTGGAGGGTAGAGCGGATTTCCGACGACCCGGTTCGCCGGGCTCGGGACTCGACGCGCGCCGCCCTCCCCGTCACGCTGGCCGGCGCGATGACCGTCCCGAGCGACCACGACTTCCTGGAGATCGACCCGAACGCCGCGGCGCGACCCGACAGCGGCCTGTTCGGACTCGATCCGGAGCCCGACCGCGCACGCGTCTGGGTGCTGCCCGTCCCCTTCGACGCGACGACGAGCTACCGGCCCGGCACGGCCCGCGGGCCCGAGGCGGTGCTCTCGGCCAGCCGCCAGGTCGACGTGCTGTGCCCGCTGTTCGGACACCCCTGGCGCGCGGGCATCGCGCTGCGGCCGGAGCCCGAGGGCGTGCGCGCCGCGGAGGAGGAGGCGTTCGCGCGCGCCCGTCGGATCGTCGAGGTCGGCGGCTACATCGAGGGCGACGCCGCGCTCGCGGCCGACCTCGCCGCCGTGAACGCCGCGAGCGAGCGCATGAACGCCGCGGTCGAGGCGGACACGCGCGCCGCGCTCGAAGCGGGTCGTCTGCCCGTGCTGCTCGGCGGCGACCACTCCACGCCGTTCGGCGCGCTCGCCGCGGTGTCGAAGGTGCACCGCGGCGTCGGCGTGCTGCACTTCGACGCGCACTCCGACCTGCGGGCCTCGTACGAGGGCTTCACCTGGTCGCACGCGTCGATCCTGCGCAACGCGACGGACCGGCTCGACGGCATCGCGAAGGTCGTGCAGGTCGGCATCCGCGACACGTGCCCGGAAGAGGTTGACTACGCGGCGGCGAGCGGCGGTCGCATCGAGATCCTCGGCGACGAGGCCTGGGCCGCGGTGCGGCTCGGGCGCACCGACCTCGAGGCCTTCGTGCGCACGTGGGTCGACAAGTTGCCCGACGAGATCTACGTCACCTTCGACGTCGACGCGCTCGACCCGGCGCTGTGCCCGAACACGGGGACGCCGGTGCCCGGCGGACTGCGCTGGGACGAGGTCAGCCTGTGGCTGCGCGTCGTCGCGTCGAGCGGCCGCCGCGTCGTCGGTCTGGACCTCGTCGAGGTCTCGCCGGGCGAGCACGACGACGGTTCGGAGGACACCTGGGACGCGATGATCGGCGCGCGGCTGCTCTACCGACTGATCGGTTGCGCGCTCTCGACGCGCGCCGAGGACCGCGACGCCCTCCGGAGGTAGGATCGGGAGCGTGCGAGGTCGACCGCTGATCGGCATCAACGCCGGCGTGCTGCACGCGGAGCGCGGGCGCGCGGAGTACCCGCTGCGCTACGCCGACGCCGTGCGCGCGGCGGGCGGACTGCCCGTCGCCGTGTACCCGAGCGAGGACCCCGACGAGTGCGCCGGCATCGCCGCGCGACTCGACGGACTCCTGTTCTCGGGCGGCGACGACTTCGACACGGCGCGACTCGGTCTCGGTCCGACGCACCCCGCGGCGACGCCCGTGCCCGCGCTCAAGCAGGACGCCGACTTCGTGCTCGTGCGCGCGGCGCTCGACACGGGACTGCCGACGCTCGGCATCTGCTACGGCATGCAGCTCATGGCGCTGGCGCGCGGCGGCACGCTGCTCCAACACCTGCCCGAGGACCGTCCGGGCGGACAGCGGCACTGGGACGACGCCGAGCACACGATCACGGCCGAGCCCGGGTCGCGGCTCGGCGAACTCGTCGGGCCGGAGCCGCTCGTCACGCTGTCACGTCACCACCAGGCGATCGGCTCGCCCGGCGAACTCGTCGTCGCCGCCCGCGACGCGGACGGGCTCGTCGAGGCGATCGAGGACCCGCGACACCCCTTCGCCATCGGTGTCCAGTGGCACCCCGAGCTGCCCGTCGCCGACGCGAGCGACACGGAACGGCACGGCTCGCTCCTCGCGGCCTTCGTGCGCGCGGCGGCGGAGCGCGCATCGAGTCGCACGGCGGCACTCGCGGAACGACGCTGAGGGAACTACGACTCTCCGCCGAGCGCGGCGCGAGAGAACCTGATCGAGACGAGGCGGAAGACGATGCGCAAGTTCAAGGGAGCGGACGAGACCCTGATCGGGCCGGCCAACACGAAAGGCAAGCTCATCATCATGTGCGGAGCAGCCGTCGGGCTCGTGGCGCTGCTCTTCTACGTCCAGACGACCTACGTCGACCGACCGGAGGACGTGCCGGTCGACGTCGACGTCGCCGAGGAGGTCATCGAGCTCCCGAGCACGCCGCCCGGCACGTTCGACGAGGTCTCGGACGCGGACGACTCCGACCGCTTCGCCATCGAGGCGGCACAGATGATGGTCGTGCGCGCGGCGCTGCGCAGGGCGACCGCGAACGCGATCGCGGCGGCGGGTTCGGAGACGCTCGACGGTGCGACCTGGCAGCGCGTGATGGACGCGCCCGGCCCGGAGCGCGGCACGTACTTCACGGCGCGCGGCGAGCTCCTCGATCTCGCGCGGCGCAGTACGGGCGTCTCGAGCTCCGACCAGGAGTACGCCGGCACGGTCCGGACGAGCGACGGTCACGTCGTCCACTTCCGCGCCGCCGACACCGACGACACCGGCCTCTCGGTCGGCGACTGGGTCCGCGTCGACGGGATGTTCTTCAAGATCCTGATCGAGGAGGACCCGGCGACGGGTGACCGACTCGAGGGCCCGCTGCTGGCCTGCCCGGAGATGCTCGCGTCGTACCCGGACTACGGGAAGGTCACGTCGATCGAGCCCGCCCTGTGGGACATGGTGCGCGACGACACGCTCAACCATCCCGTCGGGCCGCGCGACGAGTTCGTCTGGCGCCTGCTCGCGTGGATGCGCGACGCGTCGCCCGAGCAGCTGCCTCCCCTCCAGGAGGGGGAGCTGGACGACGCGACGCTCGTCGCGATCAACGCGAACGGCGCCGACTTCCGCGGGAAGCGTTTCCACACGCCGGTCTGTCGCGTCCAGGCGTACACCGTGCGCACGGCGGGCGAGAACCCCGCTCGGATGGAGAAGAGCACCGAGGTCTGGCTCGGGAACAACATGTGGACGCACCAGTACGTGGTGCGCGTGCTGCTCCCCGGGGAGGCCCCGAGGCTCGAGCTCGGCCAGCTCGTCACCGCCGACCTCGTCTACGTCCAGAACTACGCCTACGACACGGGCAACGAGCGGCGCGTGGCCCCGATGTTCGTCACGCCGTCGATCGAGACCTACACGCCGCCGCGCGAGACGGCGCTCCAGCTCCTGCTGCTGACCTTCACGGGCGTCCTCGCGCTGATCGTCGTCGTGATCGCCGTCCTCGTGCGCCGCGACCAGAAGCGGAGCCGCGCGCTGGCCGAGAAGCTCGTGCAGCGGCGCCGCACGAGGCGCGGGGGCGCGACGGCGTCGGCGTGAGACGCGGCGGCGAGCCCGCGGACGCACGAGAGCGGCGTCCGCGGGTCGACATCGCCGCCGCGATCTGGTTCAATCCGCGCCCGGAGTGGATCGTTCGAGCGCGCAGCCCCAACCGGTCCCGACCGCCCCGGTCGTCGACGTCGGCCCCTGAGCCCAGGGAGCCGACTTTTTTTTTGCCCGCTGCGCCCCCGCGACGATCCGCCGCACGTCCGCCCCACCGCCGAGAGCTCCGCCCCAAGCTTCCATGCCCCGCCGCGACGACATCGAGTCGATCCTCCTCATCGGCAGCGGGCCGATCGTGATCGGCCAGGCCTGCGAGTTCGACTACTCCGGGACGCAGGCCTGCAAGGCCCTGCGCGAGGAGGGCTATCGCGTCATCCTCGTCAACTCGAACCCGGCGACGATCATGACCGACCCGGAGACGGCCGACGCGACGTACGTCGAGCCGATCACCGTCGAGGCGGTCACGAAGATCCTCGAGCGCGAGCGGCCCGACGCGCTGCTACCGACGCTCGGCGGGCAGACCGGCCTCAACACGGCGCTCGAGCTGTACGACTCGGGCGTGCTCGAGCGGCTCGGCATCGAGATGATCGGCGCGGACGCCGAGGTGATCCGGAAGGCGGAGGACCGCGACCTGTTCCGCTCGGCGATGCAGAACTGCGGGCTCGACTGCGCGCGCTCCGGCATCGCGCACACGATGGACGACGCGCGCCGCGTGCTGGCCGAGATCGGCCTGCCGTGCGTGATCCGTCCGGCGTTCACGCTCGGCGGGTCGGGCGGCGGTATCGCCTACAACGTCGAGGAGTTCGAGCACATCGTCGCTCGCGGACTCTCGCTCTCCATGAACTCCGAGGTCCTGGTCGAGGAGAGCCTCGTCGGGTGGAAGGAGTTCGAGATGGAGGTCATGCGCGACCGGGCGGACAACGTCGTCATCGTCTGCTCGATCGAGAACCTCGACCCGATGGGTGTGCACACCGGCGACTCCGTGACGGTCGCGCCGTCGCAGACGCTCACCGATCGCGAGTACCAGAACATGCGCAACGCCTCGATCGCGATCATGCGCGAGATCGGGGTGGAGTGCGGCGGCTCGAACTGCCAGTTCGCGATCGATCCGCGCAGCGGGCGGATGATCGTGATCGAGATGAACCCGCGCGTGTCGCGTTCCTCGGCGCTCGCGTCGAAGGCGACGGGCTTCCCGATCGCGAAGTTCGCGGCGAAGCTGGCCGTGGGCTACACGCTCGACGAGATCCGCAACGACATCACGAAGGAGACGCCGGCGAGCTTCGAGCCGACGATCGACTACGTCGTCACGAAGATCCCGCGCTTCGCGTTCGAGAAGTTCCCCGGCGCCGACGCGACGCTGACGACGCAGATGAAGAGCGTCGGCGAGGTCATGGCGATCGGACGCACCTTCAAGGAGTCGCTGCAGAAGGCGCTGCGCGGGCTCGAGACGGGGCTCACCGGCTTCGGCCTCGCCCCTCGGCCGACCGCGCCCCCCGACCGCGAGACGATCGCGCGCTCGCTGCGCGTGCCGAACGACCGCCGCCTCGTGGCGATCGGCGACGCGCTGCGCGCGGGCTGGACCGTCGAGGAGATCAGCGAGACCTCGCGTATCGACCCGTGGTTCGTGGACCAGATGCGGCAGATCGGCGAGTTCGAGCGGCGGCTCACGAGCGAGGAGCTCACGCCGGCGCTGCTGCACGAGGCCAAGCGCATGGGCTACTCGGACCGCCAGCTCGCGACCGCGAGCGGTCGCACGGCGGCCGACGTGCGCGCGATGCGCAAGGAGCTCGGGCTCGAACCCGTCTACAAGCTGGTCGACACGTGCGCCGCGGAGTTCGCCGCCGTGACGCCGTACTACTACTCGACCTGGGAGGACGAGAACGAGGTGCGGAGCGGCACGAAGCCGCGCATCGCCATCCTCGGCGGCGGACCGAACCGCATCGGTCAGGGCATCGAGTTCGACTACTGCTGCGTCCACGCCGCGTTCGCGATGCGCGAGATCGGGCGCGAGTCCGTGATGATCAACTCGAACCCGGAGACGGTCTCGACGGACTTCGACACGAGCGACCACCTGTTCTTCGAGCCGCTCACGCACGAGGACGTGATGCACGTCGTCGAGAACGTGGAGCCCTCGGGGATCATCGTGCAGTTCGGCGGCCAGACGCCGCTCAACCTCGCTGCGGGGCTCGCCGCGGCCGGCGCGCCGCTCATCGGCACCTCCGTCGAGGCCATCGACCGGGCGGAGGACCGCGAGCACTTCGCGGAGATGCTGGCGAAGCTCGGCCTGCGCCAGCCCGCGAACGGCATCGCCACGAACTCGACCCAGGCCTTCGAGATCGCGCGCGAACTCGGCTACCCCGTCATCGTGCGACCCTCGTACGTCCTCGGCGGTCGCGCGATGCAGATCGTGTACGACGAGGAGATGCTCGCGCGCTACATGGACGAGGCCGTGCTCGCCTCGCCGGACCACCCCGTCCTCGTCGACAAGTTCCTCGAGGACGCGATCGAGGTGGACGTCGACGCGATCTGCGACGGGAAGCTGTGCGTCATCGGCGGGATCATGGAGCACATCGAGGAGGCCGGCGTCCACTCCGGCGACTCGACCTGCGTGCTCCCCGCGCACACGCTCGACTCGACCATCCTCGACGAGATCCGCACGGCGACGCGCGCGATGGCGCTCGAGCTCGGCGTGGTCGGCCTCATGAACGTGCAGTTCGCGGTCAAGGACGCGGTCGTCCACGTGATCGAGGTCAACCCGCGCGCCTCGCGCACCGTGCCGTTCGTCTCGAAGGTCATCGGCGTGCCGCTCGCCAAGCTCGCCGCGAAGATCATGTGCGGCGCGACGCTCGAGGAGCTCGGCTTCACGAAGGAGGTCGTTCCGCCCTACTTCGCGGTGAAGGCGCCGGTCTTCCCGCACAGCCGCTTCCCGAACGCCGACTTCGTCCTCAGCCCGGAGATGCGCTCGACCGGCGAGGTCATGGGCGTCGACCCGAGCCTGCCGCAGGCCTTCCGCAAGGCGTTCCTCGGCGCGGGCATGAAGCTCAAGCGACGCGGACGCGTGCTCGTCACCGTGAAGAGCAAGGACAAGCGCGCGGTGCTGCCCGAGGCGCGCACGCTGGCCGAACTCGGCTGCCAACTCTTCGCGACGGACGGCACGTGGCGCGCGCTGCGCGCGGCCGGCATCCCGGCGGAGCGCGCGAACAAGGTCCACGAGGGTCGCCCGCACATCGTGGACATGATCAAGAACCGCGAACTCGACCTCGTGCTCAACACGCCCGCGGGGCGTCAGCAGCGCGTCGACGACAGCGCGATCCGCGCCGCTGCGATCTCGGCCGGGATCCCGGTCATCACGACCGTCGCCGGTATCTCGGCCGTGGTCTCGGCCATGGCGGCGCTGCACCGCGAGGACTACGGCGTGCGCACGCTCCAGGAGCTGCACGCCTCGCTCGCCGAGTGCAAGGGCTGAGCGCCGGTGCGCGCTCCGGCGCGCGCCGGCGCAACCACGCCCTCAGGGCTGGACCGCGATCTGGTCCACGCTGCGGTTGCCCGCGAGGTCGGTGACCGACGCCGCGAACACGCTGGTGTACCCGAGTTCCTGGGCGGTGAACGGCGTCTTCAGCTCGATGCCGTTCGGCGTGATCGCCTCGATCCGGAAGATGCCGAAGTAGAGGAGGTCCGGGATCGACACGTAGTTGAGGTTGTACGAGAACGCCGCGGTGACCGGGTCGAGGTTCCACAGGCCGTCCGGGTCCGAGAAGGACAGGTGGACGTGGCCGAGGAAGTCCTTCCAGAGGTCGGTCTCGGGCTGGTGCGGGTTCACGATCTGCGTGTCGTTGAGGACCGCCACCGCGTCGATGTCGGCGGAGCCCGTGAGCCCGCCGTTGTCCCAGATCGTCTCGCCCTCGACGTCGACCCACATGCCGTTCTCGCAGTCGACGAGGCGCACGAAGTGGATGCGCCGCAGGTTCACCTTGCCGGCGACGACGGCCGGGTCCTGCTCGAGGTCGCGCAGGTCGAAGGCGTTGCCGCCGGAGACGACGGGGTCGAACGGATCGATGCCGTTGGTGAGGACGTTCGAAGCCGTGGGCACGTCGCCCGCCATGCGCGCGTACGTCCCCCAGCGCATGCCGTTGTACTGACCGGTCGTGGCGTTCGGTCCCTCGTAGTCGACCGGGAAGCGCGCCCAATCGACGCCGTTCGTCGACACCTCGACGAACACGACCTCGGAGTAGACGGTGAGGTACGCCTCGGACTGCACGCCGATCGCGTTCTCGAAGACCGTGAAGTCGGCGCCGGGTCCGTCGGTGATCGTGCGGTCGAATCCGAGCGTGAGCGAGCCGCCGATGCCGAGCGTGACGACGTCGAGCGAACCCGTGAGCAGTCCGCCGCCCGTGGGACCGCCGAGCGCGTGGAGCGGGTCGTCGAACGGCGGACCGGTGAACGGACCCGGCGTGAAGTTCACGACCTGGGTGGCGTAGCGGCTCTGCGCGAACAGCGGAGCGGCGAATAGCGCGGCGACGAGGCCGGCGCGGACGACGGGCGAGAAGGCGCCGACGATGCGGGCGCGGGCGGAGTCGGACGACTCCGGACGGATCGTGGTCATGGCTGTCTCCTTCCTCGAGGAGTTCGTTCGGAAGCACTCGACCCGGGCCGTCTCCTGGCTCGCGCTCGTCCTACTCGCTGCACCTTCCCGGCGTGTGCCAGTGGCTGCCGATCCTCGCGGAACGGCACGCAGCTTTCGTCGCGCTCACAGTGGCGGGACCGCGGAGGCGTTGCACCTCTCTTCCGGAACCCGGGGCCGTCAGGCTAGACGCCGAGCGCGAAGGCCGTCAAGCGCAGGAGCGGCGCGGACCTCCCCGAGGAGGCCCGCGCCGCTCCATCGGCGAGCGGGAACGCCTGCGACCGGTCACCCGGCGGCGGGCGCCGCGGTCACTTGCGCTTGCGCTGCCGCGCCTCGAGCTCGAAGGTCCAGATGTCCGGACCGACCTCGTTGGGCCTGATGCGCGGGAGGTGGGAGGGCGGGAAGATGCGGATCTTCGTCACGCGCACCGACGTGCCGCGCTCGATCATGAACGCGAAGTTCGCGATCTTCGTGCGCGGGTACTCCGGGCGCTTCTCGACGCGCGCCGGCTTGATCGTGTAGATCTCGTCGACGAAGGCCGAGCTGTAGTCCTGCTTGCCGCTCGTGATCTCGACGTTGCCGATCTGGACGCCATCGCCGGACGCCCGTCCCGTGATGTAGGACGTCAGGTTGTCGAGGTCCTGGCGCGTCGACGCGATCTTGCGCAGCGACTGGAGTTCGTGCGCCTTGGCGATCACGCCCTTGACGAGGTGCGGCGCGCGCGAGGTCTGACCCTCGAGGTCCGCGAGCCGCTGGTTCGAGTCGTACACGAACCAACCCATCACGGCCGACGCGAGGAAGCTGATCAGGATCACCCAGCGGGTGAAGTTGAGGGATTTCATCCAACCGAACACGATCAACCTCCCGTGGTGGCGGCCGCGCCGGCGCCGGGTGCCTGGATGTAGCGATCCGCCGCGACGTCCGGATCGACCATGAACTGCAGACCGTCGAGGATCAGGCTGGAGCCGTCGTCCCCGGGACTCCTCGCGGGTTCGCGCAGTTCGTCCATGAACCAGTCCTCGCCGCGCAGCTCGGCGATGAGCGCGTCGTACGCACCGGCCGCCTCGACCGCCGTCGCGCCCCAGATCGTGAGGTCGAGCGACACGCGGCAGCGGTCGGGCTTGGTCGAGCTGCCCTTCACGTACTCGCCCGTGACCGAGCGGATGGCGAAGCGCGGGATGCGCTTCTCCTTCGCGAGCCGGTCGAGCACGTCGAGCGAGAGCGTCACCGCCCACAGCGCGGACTGCGGGTAGGAGGCGTCCTCCGCGGCGCCGAGCTTCTCCTTGAGCGCTCCGATCTCGCCGCCGACGAGCGCGCCGAGGTAGGTCAGCTCCTCGTACCGCGACCGATCGGGATCGAACGAGTCACCCTTGTCGTAGATGCCGAGGCCGTAGTCGCGCACGGCCGCCGGCGGATCGGTCAGCGCGGCGTTCGCGATCTCGCCGGCCGACGGGTCCTTGCCGAGCATGAAGTCGTGCGTGTACTTGACCCAGCTCTCGAGCTTGTCCTTCTCGATGCGGATCGACTGGTGGTTGATGATCGTCAGCGCCACCAGGTAGAAGAGCAGCAGCAGTCCGAGGACGCCCAGCGGCAGTTCGAGGCGCTCGAACGTGCCGGCGTAGGACAGGTCCTCGCGGCGCAGGCGCGGCCGGATCTGCGAGACGAAGCCCATCCGGCGCAGAGCGCCGCCGAAGGCCACGACCGCGGCGAGCCGGTCCTCGATCTCCTCGGTGCCCTCGCACGACGCGAGCGGGTCGAGCGGCTCGACCGCGACGCCGCCGATCGGCTCGGTGAGGAGCTCGTCGACCAGGATCCCGCACACGTGGATCGCCGTGTAGGGGTGCTCGGTGCTGACGGAGTTGAGCGTGCGCGCGATCTCGCGGCGCAGGCGCGCGACGTGCACGCGGCGGCGTTCGAGCAGCGTGGCGCGCCGCTCCTCGTCGCTCGCGGCGGTCGCCGCGGCGGGCTCGTCGCCGTCCTCGCCGGTCGCGGCCGTGCGGGCGCCGCCCTGGTCGAGCTCGAAGTGGAAGGCGCGCGTCGAGAGCAGCTTGCCGCCGGAGACCGCGACGAGCGTCGCGCTGGCGTCACCCAGGTAGACGAGGAGCTGCGCCGTGTCCGGCGCGTAGATCCCGGCGAACTCGCCCGCGGTGAACAGCGCCGTCGCGTCGAGCTCCGCGTCGAACGGCTCGAGGCCTGCGCGGGAGCAGGCCTCGAGGCGTTCGCCGAGCACGCGCTTCGGCACGGCGGTCACGAGCAGGTGCGACTCGACCGGCGTGGAGCTCACGACGTGGAAGTCGCAGACCACGTCGTCGATGTCCCACTGCGGGATCTTGCTCTCGACCTCGAACTTGAGGACCTCCTCGATCTTCGCCTTCTCGGCGAAGGGCAGCGAGAGGTGGCGGAACACCGCCGAACCGGAGTCGACGACCAGACCGATGCCCTCCGAGTCGATCTTGTCCGTGGCCTTCTTCGAGAGCTCCTTGACGAGGTCGCCGAAGGCTCCGGCGTCGGGCGCTTCGTCGGGCTCGAGGATGCCGGTGCGGTAGGTGCGCACCTTGGGCTTCCTCGTGCTGCCGTCGAGGACGAGCAGCTCGACGCGCCGAGCGCCGATACGGATTCCGCAGGATCGTGCCATCGTGGGTCTTCGTGGGCCCTTCCGGAGAGTCGGCCGGAGCGGGGAGGTCGGGTCGCTGGGCGAAGGTCAGAGGGCCGCGCTCGCCCCGTCGCCGCCCGCCGCGGCGCCCAGCATGAGGTCGAAGCGCTGTCGTTGTGAAGCGGGAATGACGCGTTCCCGGATCCAGTCGTTGTAGCGGTCTCCGAGTTCGACGACCTCGTCCTGCATCCCGGCGAGTCCGCGCGACTCGAGTTGTTCGAGCTGCTGCTGGTAGCTCTCGAGGAGCATGCCGAGCCAGCGCTCGCGCTCCGGCGAGAGGTCGAAGTCGCGGACCAGGCGTTCGCGGTACGCGGCGAAGGCGCCCTCCGCGCGAGCCACGCGATCGAAGCCGCGCCGCTCGCGGAGGACGCCCGAGGCGAAGCCCGCGAGGAAGCACACCCCCGCGAGGCACACGATCCAGGCTCGCGTCTGGAACGAGGGGCTCACTTGCGCGCGCCCGCCTCGTCCTGGGTCCGGTTCAGGTCGTCGAGCGCGCGCAGGATCTCGGGCAGCGGCTCGGCGCGCAGCTCCTCGTTGCGCGGACGGTCCTGCTGACCGAGCACGATGGAGAGCACGAGCACCGCCGCGGCCGCGACCGCGGTGCACGCGAGCACGAACGACAGGATCGAGCCGGTCCCGCTCTCGCGTTCGCGTTCTCGCCGCGGCGCCGGCACGAGCGTGTCGACGTCACCGCCCTCGAACGGGATCGGCTCCATCGCGCGCGCCGCGGGCCGCGCGAGCGGACGCCGCGTCGGCTCGGAGAGCGGACGCGCGCCCGACGCCGCCGCGAGGCGCGCGACGCGCTCGGCGAAGCCCTCCGGCACCGCCGGCGCCTCGGGCGCGACGATCCAGGCGCGCAGGTTGCGCTGTTCGGCGTAGGCGCGCGGCACGCGCGGCAGTCGAGCAGGCAGCCGCGCAGCGCGTCCGACGCCGTCCGCGCGAGCCTCGCCGTCGACCCACTTCGGGATCGCGAGCGCCGCCGCGTCGCAGTTCATGGCTCCACCGCCGTTCTCCATGTCGTGTTCCTTCATGACCGTCCTCCGCTGCCTTCCCCGCGTCCCTTCGTCCCCCCGTCCGCGCGCCCCTCGTCGGAGCGCTTCATCCGGCGCCGCTTGCGCGGCCCGTCCCAGTCGGCGCCGAGTTCGCCGGCCACCTCCGGGTGCAGCCGCAGCAGCGCCTCCTTGAAGCGCGCGCGGGCCCGGAACAGCCTCGACTCGATCGTCCCGATGGAGACGCCGAGCGTGTCGGCGATGTCCTGGTAGCTCTGCTCCTCGAACTCACGCATGACGAGCACGGTCCGGAAGACTTCCGGCAGCTCGTCGAGCACCTCCTCGGTGATGCGCGCGATCTCGTGCCGCTCGATCTGGACCGAGGGCGCCTGGATCGCGGCGTGGAGCTCGACCTCCGCCCCGGTCACGACCTCGGGGTCCTCGACCGCCGAGACCGGGCTCCGGCCGCGGCGTTTGAGCAGGTCGCGGGCCGTGTTCACGGCGATGCGCAGGAGCCAGGTCGAGAACAGCGCCTCGCCCTTGAACGTGTCCAGCTTGCTGAAGGCCTTGAGGAAGGTCTCCTGGACCACGTCCTCGACCTCCGCGTGGATCCGCGTGTAGCCCCGCACCACCCCGAACAGGCGGGGGCTGTGGCGCTCCACCAGTTCGGCGAAGGCGTCCCTGTCCCCCGCCAGGGTGGCTTCCACCAGGCGCAGGTCTTCGTCGACGGGGGTCTGGTCCATGGCTCGAGCCAGCATCGCACGGGGGAGACGCCGGCGGGGGGGTCTTCTTCCGGGGAGCTGGGGCGAGCCCGGGGACGAGGATCCCCTGCTCCATCGGCACGTCCGCGCGGGATCCGGCCCCTGCACCCGCGAGATCCTCGGAGCGGGCTGGGGACGGACGCGAGGAGGGCGGCGCGGACGCCGTTCCGCGGTCGGAGCGTCGCGATCCGAGCGCGTGGAGCGTCCGCACGTCGCCGGCGAGGTCAGCGACGCAGCGCCGAACCCCGCTCGCCCTTCTCCAGCGTCAGGGCCTTGGCCGACGGCAGGTCGACCTCGACCGCGACGTCGGCGACGCCCGCCGCGAGGCCGGCGTCGGACCAGGCCTCGACGACCCAGCGACCGTCGGCGAGGGCCTCGAAGGTCCGCCGGTGCAGGCGCTCGGTGATGCCGGCGGCCCGCGCCGCGTGGATGCGGCGGAGGGCGCGACCTCCCTGGTCGCCCTCGCCGACCGGCCGGAACGCGGCGTAGTCCTCCGCGGGGAACACGGCGACCCAACCGACGTCGGGGAGCGACGCGCGATCGACGTCGACGGTGAGGTCGCTGACCCGGACGAGCGGGACCGCGAGCTCCGCTCCGCGCGCGATGCGACGGACGGGGACGACCTCGCGTCCCGTGCCGCGACCGACGAGCGTCCACTCCGTCGCCGGGTTGCACGAGTAGAGCGTGACGGGGCGCCCCGTCGGCGCGTGCGCGGTGAGGTCGACGCCCGACACGTCGCTCCAGGTGACGAGTGCGAAGTCGACGTGCTCGGAGGTCGACGAGGTGAAGGTGAGCTCGGCGACGGCGGGAGCGAGCTCGAAGCGCAGTCCGCCGACCTGGAGCTCGAGCCGCCCCGGTTCCTCCGTCGGTGTCGCGAGGACGTTCGTCGACACGGTGCGCGCGTCGTACGCGCTCGTCGCGGCGTGCGCCCAGAGGACCTCGCTGCCGTCCGCGCGGTAGGGAGCGACGCGCACGTCGAAGCCGAGCAGCGGGTTCGTCCCCGAGCCCGTGAACGGACGCGAGAAGGCTCCCGTGTCGTCGGTCTCGACGTCGAGGAACACGCTCGTCGAGCTCGACCCCGACGTCGTGCCGCCGTCGTGGACGGTCGACTGGGTCACCACCGCGGAGGCGCGGCCGACGAACGGCGTGCCGTCGGGTTCGAGGAGCGAACCGACGAGGGTGAGACTCGGCGTCGCGGCGCGAGCGGCGGTGTCGTCGTGCGTCGAAGGCGCGAACGTCGGCGCGAGGGCGACGGCGAGCGCGAGGCCGAACGAGATCGGGGCGAGGTCCATGTCGTCGGGTGGGCGTCGGCGGAGGCCGTCACGAGTCTAGCCCGGATGAGTCCGCACGGTGCGATCACGGCGTCCCTGGCGTCGCGAGGACGTCGTTCGTCGGCCGCGGTCGACCGCCGCGGAACCGCTTCCCGAACGCGACGATGCGCTTCTCCATCAGGTGGTACGACAGCATCGCGGCCGCGAACGACAGCGCGTAGGCCGTGAGCACCTCGGCCGTCGTCACGCGGTTCTCGGCCGCCTTGGCGTCGATCTCGAGCGCATAGAAAACCGGTACGTGATAGAGATAGAGGCCGTAGCTGATGCGGCCGACGTAGCGCAACATTGCGAAGGGCGGGTCGAGCGCGCGCACCTTCGGCAGCCGGTCGGCGAGCACGGTCAGCGCGACGACGCCGGTGGAGAGGAGCGCGACGCTCACGAGCCGGTGCGCCGCGAACATCGGGACCCAGCTCGGCGTCGTGAGCGCGTGCGCCATCCACCAGTAGCCGCCGGCGGCCGCGGCGACGGCGAGCAGCGCGACGACGGCCGTGCGCGCGCGTCCCGCCCGGAACAGCGCGAGCTCGTGGTACGCGAGGAGCGCTCCCGCCCCGAGACTGAGCACGCGCGTCGGCGTGATCTGGCCGACGAGCGCCATGCCCTCGACCAGGCCGTGCGTGCGCGAGATCCAGATCGCCGTGCTGATCGCCGCCGGGAACAGCACGCCGATCACGACGGCCTGCGCCCACGTGCGCGACAGCAGGTACACGACGAGCGGCCAGACGAGATAGAAGTGCTCCTCCACCGCCAGCGACCACGTGTGGTTCACCGGCGTGTACTGCATCGACGTGTCGAAGTAGAAGTTCGCGAGGTACGCCGCGACCCACGGCATGTGCGGCCCGGGCACGGCGATCCACACGATCGCGACGAGCAGGTAGAAGGGCGGGAAGATGCGCAGCGCTCGTCGCAGCCAGAAGTAGCGCATCGGCACGCCGGCCGCCCCGTCCGCGATCAGGATGCGCGTGATGAGGAAGCCCGACAGCACGAAGAACAGGTCGACGCCGAGGTAGCCCGGGGCGGCGTAGGCCTTGATCCACGCGAGCCAGTACGGCATCACGAGCACCGGCGCCGCCTCCACCATCTTCACGACCGGCGTGTGCTCGACGACGACGAGGAGCGCGGCGATGGCGCGCAGGCTGTCGAGGCTGCGGACGTAGCGAACCACGGGGAGGCGCGGGCGGGACTCGGAGCGTGCTCGGTGGGGAGGTTCGACGTACGACCGCCGACGTCGAATCGTACGATGCCGCGCCGCCCATGGCCGCCGACATCGATCGCGACTTCCTGAAGCGCCTGCGCGTCGTCGGCTTCGTCGAGGGCGTCTCGACGCTCGTCCTGTTCTTCGTCGCGATGCCGCTCAAGTACGGCGCCGACATGCCGTTGGCCGTGACGATCGCGGGCTCGATCCACGGCCTGCTGTTCTCGACGCTCGTCGGCTTCTTCGTGGTCGCCGCGGACAAGGTGCCGCTGCCGCGGAAGCTCGTCGCCTGGGGCATCGTCGGCGCGATCTTCCCGTTCGGGCCGTTCGTGGTGGATCGCAGGCTCGCGCGGCTGTGACCGAGTTCACGGGTCGGTCGCGACGGCGCCCGACCCGGTGAACGACGCCTCGACGACGATCTCGGCCACGATCGGACGCGGCGCGTTCGCGACGGCGGGCGCGGGGAGCAGCGTCGCGAGCAGGGCGGCGACCGACGCGACGCCGAGCACCGCGACGGTCCCGGCGCGCGACGGGTCGCTCTCGCTCCGCGCGAGGAGCCGTGCGACGCGCTCGGCGACGCTCGGTGCACCGCCGTGGAGCGTCGCGAGTTCGGCGCGGACCGCCCCCTCGCCGATCGTGACGAGCGCGCGCGCGAGGTCGACGCCGCCGCCGCGTCGGCGCACGTCGTCGTCGGCAACGTGCTCGATCGCGCGGCGGTGGAGACGCGCGAGCGCGCCGAGGAACGGCTGGAACGGGAACGCGGCGCGCGCGACCGCGAACGCACGCAGCCACGCCCCGTCGCGACGACGGAGGTGCGCGAGCTCGTGCCTCAGCACCGCGCGGAGCTGCGACTCGCCGAGCGACGCGGCCACGCTCCCCGCCACGACGATCGTGCGTCCGTCGCGGACGAAGCACGTCGCAGCGGCGGTGTCGAGCAACACGCGCGTCCCAGTCGGGAGTTCGCCCGTGCGGCGCAGCGCACCGACGGCGTCCGCGAGCGGACTCCCGTCGCGGAGCACGGCGACGCCGCGTCCCGGGCGCCGGGCGCGCGACACCGCGGCGAGCGCCGCGGCCGTCCACAGGAGCCAGATCGCGCCGACGAACGGCAACGCCGTCCTCGCGATCGTCACCGCGATCGGTTCGTCGACGCGGACGAGGGGAACGCGCGCACCATGGCCCGACGCCGTCGTCACACGTTCGACCTCGGCGCGCGCCACGTCGACCGGATCGGGCGCGCGCCACCAGAGTCCGGCGACGGGAGCGAACGCGCCGCTCGCCGCGAGCACGGTCGCGACGACGACGCCGGCGAACGGCGCGACGAGAGCGGTGCGCGCGGCGGCGACGCGCGCGGCGGGCCGGGAATCGCGCGCGACGAGGACGACGACCGCGGCGACGACAGATCCTTGCAGCGCGAGTGCGGCCGCGAGCAGCGCGACCGTCGCGAGCAGGTCGGCGACCGCGTTCACGACGGCTCGCTCCCTCCGTCCCGTCGTTCGAGCTCGGCCTCGGCCGCGTCGAGCAGGCGCCGCGCGCGCGCGACGTCGGCGGCGTCGAGTTGCTGCGGATCGAGCAACTGCGCCAGCGCGGACGCCCGATCGCCGCCGAAGACGACGTCCACGAGCTCGGCGACCGCGGACCGCTCCACCTCCCCCTCCGCGACCGTCGCCCGGTAGAGGAACGTGCGGCCGACGCGGCGGCGGGAGAGGACGCCGCGCTCCTCGAGGCGCGCGACGACGGTCGCGACCGTGGACTGGGCCAGGCCGCGCTCGCGGTGGAGCGCCGACCACAGGTCCTGGACGCTGGCCTCGCCGCGGGTCCACAGCTCGCGCAGGATCGCGAGCTGGAGGTCGGTGGGACGGGGAGCTCGGGTCACGGGGGCATCCCAGCAGATTCCGGCGGTTCGCGCTACACCTGTAGATCTACACCCGTAGATCCAAGGCTCCCGATCCACCCGGACCCCGGCCCACCCCGCTCCATGACCGCCCCCACCGCCCTGCTCGCCCTCCCCGCCGCGTTCCTGCTGGCGTTCGCCCTCCCCACGACCGCCCCGTCCGCGATCGTCGTCCGCCACGACCGGGACGACGCGGTGCACCGCGACCTCGCGCGCCGCCACCCCGCGGTGTGCGACGTCGGCGGCGTCGGCGTCGGGGTGCTCGTCGCCCCGAACTGGGTCCTCACCGCGGGGCACGTCGCGCGCTCCGTCTCGCCGTTCCGCCACACCGTCGGCTTCGCCGCGCTCGCTCGGCACCCGGAGGGTCGCGAGGTCCCGGTCGACCTCGTCGTCGTGCACCCCGACTTCGCGGACGGACCCGACGGCATCGAGCACGACCTCGCGCTCCTGCGACTCGCGCGGCCCGTCCGCGGCGTCGAACCGGTCGGGCTCCACCGCGGCGACGACGAACTCGGGCTCGAGGTGACGTTGGTCGGGTTCGGAGCGACGGGCACCGGCCTCACCGGCGTCGCGCGCGAGGACCGGACGTGGCGCGCGGCGACGAACCGCGTCGACGAGGTGCGCGGCGACCGACTCGTCTTCCGCTTCGACCGCGGCGAGGCCGCGACGGATCTCGAAGGGACCTGGGCGGGCAACGACAGCGGCGGTCCGTGCCTCGCACTGGTCGACGGACGCCTCGAGACGATCGGCGTCGGCGTCGTACGGCACGGCGGGCGACGACCGCGGCGACGGACGCTAGCGAGCTACGGCGACCTCGACGTCTCCTTCCGCGTGTCGACCCACGCCGCGTGGATCGTCGGGACGATGGAGCGCTGCGCCGACGCCGCGCCCGCGATCGCGTCGGAGCCGGTCGCGGGCGCGCCGCCGTCCGACACGCGCGACGCTCGCTGGCGCCACGTGCTCGCCTACCTCGACGCGCGGCGCGGGAGCGACGCGGACCGCGCGAGGTTCGTCGCGACGCACGCTCCGCGCTTCGCCGAGGAGGGCGCGGACACGCGCGACCTGTGGTGGCCGCGCATGCTGCCGCCGGACCTTCCCGACCTCCGCGTCGACGCGCACGCCGCGACGGGCGACGAGCGCCACGTGCTCCTCGTGACACCGGTCGTCACCGAGGCGATCGCCCTGCGCTTCGACTTCGACGACGGCCCGTCGCACTTCGTCACCGGGGTGGAGCTCGGTCTCGTGATCGAGGCCGATCCGCCCGCGGGCGGGCCGGATCCGCTCGATCCCGCGGTCTTCGACGCGCCCGCGGCCCGCGAGAAGTAGGTGCAGCGGCGCGAGCGCGTAGGCTCTCGCCATGCGCCGTTCGCTCCTCGTCGCCGTGCTCGTCGCGGCCTGCGTCTCGAACCCGGTCGCCGGACTCCGCCGCCCGTCGATCTCCGTCGACGAGATGCCGACCGTCGCGGAGGCGAGCGGCTACACGCGCACGTCGCTGCACGCGGGCGTCGTCGCGTTCATGGACGAGCTCGCGCAGCGCTCCGACCTGGTGCGGCGCTTCTCGCTCGGCACTTCCGGCGAGGGCCGCGACCTCGCGGCGCTGGTGATCGCCGATCCGCCGGTGTCGAGCGCGGACGAAGCGCGCGCGAGCGGCAAGCTGCGCGTCTTCCTCGTCGGCAACATCCACGCGGGCGAGGTGTGCGGGAAGGAGGCGCTGCTCGCGCTCTCGCGCGAACTCGCGGGCGGGAGTGCGCTGCTGCGCGACCTCGTCGTGGTCGTGCTGCCCGACTACAACCCCGACGGCAACGACCGGCTCGCGCCCGGCAACCGTCCCGGGCAGAACGGCCCCGACGAGATGGGCACGCGCGCGAACGCGGGCGGCTTCGACCTCAACCGCGACTGGGTCAAGGCCGACGCGCCGGAGACGCGCGCGTACCTGCGCTTCCTCGACGAGTGGGACCCGCAGGTGGTCGTCGACACGCACACGACGAACGGCTCGCACCACCGCTACACGATCACGTACCAGGGCCCGAAGCACCCGGCCGGCGACGAAGCGGTGATCGCCTACGTGCGCGACGAGATGCTGCCGGCGTGCGGCGCGCGACTGAAGGAGCTCACGGGCTTCGACAGCTTCTTCTACGGCAACTTCGAGTCGGACCACACGCGCTGGACGACGTACCCCGCCGAGCCGCGCTACGGGGCGGCCTACCGCGGGCTGCGCAACCGACTCTCCCTGCTGAGCGAGGCCTACGCCTACGCGAGCTTCGATGACCGCGTCGTCGGCACGCGCGAGTTCTGCCGCGCGATCCTCGAGAACGCGTCGGCGCACGCCGCCGAGATCCGCGAGCTCTGCGAGGCGGCGGACGCGCGCACGCTCCAGCGCGCGCGGAACGGCGGGAACGTCGCGCTGCGCGTGCAGACGCTCGCGCTCCCGGGGAAGGTCGCCGTCCTCGGCTTCGACGAGCGCGCGTCGGGCGACGGCCGGACCGAGCTCGGAGCACCGAAGGACTGGGAGTGCTCGGTCGAGAACCTGTTCGTGCCGTCGCTCGAGGTCGCGCTGCCGCGCGCCTACGTGTTCCCCGCGGAGTACGAGGACGTCGCCGCACACCTCGAACTGCACGGCATCCGCGTCGCGCGGGTCGCGGAGACGACGGAGACGCTCGTCGAGCACGACGTGATCGACTCCTTCCGCCGCGCCTCGCGTCCGTTCGAGGGCCACGCCCGCGTCGAGGACGTCGAGACGCACACCGTCGGCGCGCGCGAGTTCGTTTCCAAGGGCGCGTACCTCGTCGACACCGCGCAACCGCTCGGAGCGCTCGCCGCCTACCTCCTCGAGCCGCGCGCGACGGACGGCCTGGTCGCCTGGAACTTCTTCGACGCCGTCCTGGCCGAGGGCGCGCGTTTCCCCGTGGGCCGCGTGCGGGGCGGCGTGCCGGACGCTCGCTGAACCGTGCCCGGGCGCGGCGACGCGCGTACGCTCTGCGCATGGTCCCCGCACACGCCGCACTCCTCCTCGCCGCCCTCCTCCCGCTCGCCCCGCTCCAGGAACCCGACGCACCGGACGGTCCGCCGCCGTTCCTCTCGCCGACCGAGTGGGACCCGACGACGCCGCGCGGGCTCCTGCTGAACGACCCGCGCGCGTTCCAGGGCTACACGTTCGTCTCTCCGATCAACTCGACGAGGGCGCACCTGCTCGACATGGACGGCACGATCGTCCACACCTGGCAGTTCGACTCGTCGCCGGGCGAGTGGGCGTACCTCCTCGACGACGGCAGCCTGCTGCGCGCGGCGCGCGAGGACGAGGACCCTTGCTTCCGCGGCGGCGGCATCGGCGGGAAGCTGCAGCGCGTCGCGCCGAACGGCGACGTGCTGTGGCAGGGCGACCTCGCGTCGCACGGCCTGTGTCAGCACCACGACGTCGAACCGCTTCCGAACGGCGAGCGGTCTACGAGCGGATCCGCGCGGGGTCGCGGTTCGCGGCGTCGACCGCAACCTCCGTACTGTCGCGGAATCGCGCCGCGGGCGATCCTCACCGCCGCTCCTCACCCTGAGTGCGGTGGTCATGCGTTCGAACCTCGGCCACCTCGACGGGTTCGTCCGCCACGCGGCCGAGATCGGCGCGGACGCCGTGATCCTCCAGTTGATGCGGCACTTCGCGAAGGCCTCGCCCGACGAGGACCCGCTCGTCGACGAGGACGGCGCCGTCGTGGAGGCGGGCAGGCCGGACGTGCTGGCGCACCGCGCTCTCCCCGACGACGTCGTCGCCGCGTTCGACGCCGCACGACGAGCGAGCGTCGAGGTGGGCGTCAACGTGTACTTCGTCGACTTCGGTGTCGCGCCGAGCGAACCGAACGACCTCCGCTCCCGCGTCGAGGACCTGTCGGGCAACGCGTCGGGTTGCTGGAGCCTGATGCGCAACGTGTCGATCTTCGACACCGGCGACGTCTTCCCGTGCTGCCACCCGACCGAGTATCGCTTCGGCAACGTCGCAGACGCCGGTGCGCGAACTCTGGAACGGCGTGGTCGCGCGCGCCCTCGAAACTTCGAGCGACGCGAGACGCTCTACTGCTCGGGCTGCATCAGCGCGCCCTACATGCCGAACGAGTCGGCGTCGGCCGAGCGGCGTTCGCTGGAGTTGCACCGTTTGCGCGCTCGCACGAGAGGCGTCGTCGAGCGCACGCGCCCCGGGTCGGGCGAGGGCGCACCCGTCGATGGCCTCCGCCGCGTCGACCGAGGAACCGGAACTCGGCGGGCGTGGGGCAGTGCGAAGCTGCACGCCATAGTCCCCACACGCCGCCCCTCGTCCTCGCCGCCCTCGTCCCGCTCGCCCCGCTCCAGGAACCCGACGCACCGGACGGTCCGCCGCCGTTCCTCTCGCCGACCGAGTGGGACCCGACGACACCGCGTGGACTCCTGCTGAACGACCCGCGCGCGTTCCAGGGCTACGTTCGTCTCTCCGATCAACTCGACGAGGCGCACCTGCTCGACATGGACGGCACGATCGTCCACACCTGGCAGTTCGACTCGTCGCCGGGCGAGTGGGCGTACCTCCTCGACGACGGCAGCCTGCTGCGCGCGGCGCGCGAGGACGAGGACCTTGCTTCCGCGGCGGCGGCATCGGCGGGAAGCTGCAGCGCGTCGCGCCGAACGGCGACGTGCTGTGGCGGGGCGACCTCGCGTCGCACGGCCTGTGCCAGCACCACGACATCGAGCCGCTGCCGAACGGCGACGTGCTCATCGTCGCCGGGAACGCATTCCGCGCGAGACCGCGATCGCGTGCGGGCGCGACCCGAACGTCGGTGCGGCGGTCTCTGGCCCGACACGGTTGCTGCAGATCCAGGCCGAAGGGCACCGACGAGTTCGACGTCGTGTGGCAGTGGCGCGCGTGGGACCACGTCGTACAGGACCTCGACCCGACGAAGGCGTGCTACGGCGACGTCACCGCGTTCCCCGGTCGCATCGACGTGAACGGCGACCACCGTTCGCACGCGCCGATGTCGGAAGCGGCGCGCGAGCGCTTCGAGGAGGAGCGCGCGAGGCTCGAGGCGCTCGGCTACGTCGGCGGCATCGGCACGAGCAGCGACGAGGCGGAGAGCGAGGAGGACCGCGAGCGGCGGCGCGCCTGGCTCGATCGCTCTGGCGACTTCCTCCACACCAACGGCATCGACTACCTGCCGAGCCTCGACCTGATCGTGCTCTCGTCGCCCGAGCTGAACGAGCTGCTCGTCATCGACCACTCCACGACGATCGAGGAGGCGCGCGGCGAGCGCGGAGGACGCCACGGCAAGGGCGGCGCGATCCTGTGGCGCTGGGGCAACCCGAAGAAGTACGGGCGCGGTGGCGACTCGGACCAGGACCTCTTCTACCAGCACGACCCGAAGTGGCTCCCGCCGGGCCCGAACGGCGAGCTGCGCCTCACCGTGTTCAACAACGGCGGCGGGCGCACGGAGCGCAACTGGTCCTCGGTCGAGGAACTCGTCCTGCCGTACGTCGAGGGCCGCGGCTTCGTGCTCGAGCCGGACGCTCCCTTCGGCCCGTTCGCGCCCGCGTGGCTCTACGAGGACCGCGGCAACTTCTATTCAGCGTTCATCTCGGGCGCCGAGCGCCTGCCCAACGGCAACACGCTGATCTGCTCGGGCGCCGGCGGTCGCGCCTTCGAGGTCACGCCGGACGGCACGACCGTCTGGAACTGGCGCTGCGACCTCGGCGGCGACGTCGCGCCGCCCGACCACGCGGGCAACGCGCCGGAGCAGTCGATGTTCCGCGCGACGCGCTACGCGAAGGACCATCCCGGCGTGCGCGTGGTGCTGGAAGCCAGTACGAAGTAGTCAGCGAGACGGCAACCAGACTTGGAGCTCACCGGCGATCGCGTGCGAAGGGTGATGGAGACCCTTGACGAGGCGACGCGACGACTTCGAGGCAAGAACCGCCGCTCCGGGACGGAAGAGACACTGAGTGCCCTTCATGCGCTCGCAAGCTTCGGGGACCTGCCGCTCGAGTCGCCACGCTTTGCCGAACTCCCTCGAGAGCAGAAGATCTTCTATCTGGCTGGATTTGGCCGAGCGGAGAGAATCGCTCGCTCGACCCAGGCACTACTGCACGTTGCCAGCTCGACCCCGAGACTAAAGCTGGCGCTCGATGCCAACCTCTTCGACCTTGCAAAGTTGGATCGCGAATCCTGGGACGCTCTGGTTGAGATGGAGATTGGCGGACTACTCCAGCTCTGTGGCGCTGATGTCTCGTTCGGGGAGACGGACATAGTCATTCGCGGCGAGGATGGCTCGACTCTTGGCTTGGAGTGCAAGCGACCCGAGTCCACGTCGAGCGTCGTGCGCGCGATTTGCAAGGGGATCAAGCAGCTGCGCCGTCGCAGTCAGAGCGGGATCGTTGTCGTATCCATCGACCGCCTTGCCCCGCCGGGCCAACGCATTGCCTCTCGCACAGCGTTCGAGTTGCGGCGAGTGATCGAGTCAACCATGAGGTCTGTGATCGAAAGAATCCGCGAACAGGTCTCAGAGTTCCACGACTCCTTCGAGTCCAAGGGTCTCACGTTGACCGGAGTGCTTTCTGTGTACTCTCCGATCGTCGAGATTCCAGTAGAGGGTGGCTCGATTCTGAACACGGATCTGGGAACACGCTCTGTTACGAATCCTCGGCTTGCGACGTCCCGCGAGGATCTAGCACATCGACGGCGTCCTTCGCGAAGGACAAAGGAGACTCCGAGTCGCGCTCGACTGATGTCTTCTGAATGGCGGGCATTGCCTAGGACTGGTTGCCCAGTTCCTTCGGCTTCGCAGCAGCGCCTCGAGCTTCCACGCTCCGAGCAGCGCCTCGGCCCAGTCGGCGCCCGCGCCGACGAGCAGCGCGGCGTTGCCCGTCGTCATGCCGATGGGCGCGCCGACGAGCTCGCCGACCGCGTCCTCCCAGCCCGGGTTGTGGCCGAGCACGAGCACGGTCCGGTGCGACGCGTTCCACTCGACGGACGACGCGCGGATCGCGTCGAGGCCCTCGAGGTAGAGGCCGTGCTCGAAGGTGACGAGCGGCGGCGGTCCGAGCGCGCTCGCCATGCGCTCCCAGGTCTCGCGCGTGCGGCGCGCGTCGCTGGCGACGACGGCGTCGGGGACCCAGCCGAGCTCGGCCAGGCGCTCGCCGATGCGGGGCGCGTCGTGCTTCCCACGTTCGTTGAGGGGTCGATCCCAGTCGTTCGCCACCCCGCTGTCCCACGAGCTCTTGGCGTGGCGCATGACGATCAGTCGTCGCTCGGTCATGTTCGGAGTCTCCCCTACGCCAAGGTGCGGTCGCGAGGAATCGCCGGTCGGGCGCACACTCGGAGTGCCATGACGACGACCTTCCTCGCATCGTTCCCGCTGATCGCACTCCTCTCGCTCGCCCAGGTCGCGTCGGTCGACGACGACGCCGCGGTCGAGCCCGCGCCGTCCGCACCTCGCGAGACGGTGCTGCACTGGACGAGCGACGCGGGTCAGGAGTACCTCTACCGACTCCCGCGCACGCAGGACGTCCGGCGCAAGCCGCGGCTCGTGTTCCTCCTGCACGGCGACGGCGAGGACGCGCCGCGGACCTTCGAGGCGCTCGGCGTCGGCGACGGGAGCTTCCGTCCCGACGACGTCCTCGTCGCACCCGAGGCCGTGTCGTCGGACGCGGAGGGCGGCCGGCGCTTCGCGTCGGTCGCGGCGGAAGGTGCGCAGCTCGCGACGCTCGTCCGCCTGTTCCGCGAGCGCTTCGACACCGAGGGCGTCGCGCTCTACGGTCACGACAGCGGCGGAGCGTTCTGCTGTTGGTTCGCCGGCGAGCACCCCGAGCTCGTCGACGGCTCCGTCGTCCACGGCGCGGCCGTCGGCGAGTTCCGCTCGCCCGAGCACGCGCGGCTCCACCACTCCGTCGCCATCCTGCACGCGGAGGGCGACGGCGTCGTCGAGGTCGCGCAGGCGCTCCGCACGGCCGCGCTGTTCCGCGCGCGCGGCTACGCGAAGGTGAACCTCCACATCGCGAAGGCGCACGGGCACGGCGCGCTGCCCGAGGAGACGGACGAACTGCTCCGGTGGATCGACGACACGACGTCGCACGACGCCGCGCAGGCGCTCGAGGTCGCGCGCGACGCGCTGCGGCGCGAGCAGCCGGACTACGCCACGGCGGCGCGCCTCGTGCAAGAGGCGCGCGTCGCGCTGCCCGAGTACGACTGCGGTGACGCCGACGAGGTCGAGGCGTCGATCGCCGTCGTGGAGGGTGCGCTCGCCGCCGCGGCCGACGCCGCGTGGACCGAGGTCGAGTACGAACTCACCGTCAACAGCAACGGCGAGTCGGTCGGACCCTACGCGAGCTGCGTGCGCTGGGCGCGCGTGCAGTTCGGCGAGGTGCCGAGCTTCGCCGCGCAGTGCCGGCCCTACGTCGAGATCTTCGAGCGCCACGACGCCGCGCTGCGGGCGTTGCGCGCGGGCACGGACGTGTCGACGGAAGCGGGCGCGCGCCGACTGGTCGACGCGCTGCGCGGCTCCTGGCTCGCGTCGGGGTGGAACGCGCTCCACGCGGAGGCGCTCGCACGCTGCACGCACGGAGCCGAACCGTACGACGGGTTCCGCGCGAGCCTCGAGTCCCTCGGCGCGCTGTGCGGCGTCGAGCCGATGGAGGAGCTCGTGCGGACGTCGAACGCGGCGCTCGCGGCGTACGCCGCGGAGAACCCGGGGCTGTACGAGGGCTACTGAGAGCCGTCGATCGACGCGCCGGCGCAACGGCGTCGCGCGGGGAGGGCGGAGCGCGTAGCTTCGACGCCCTTCCCCGCGACGACCATGCCCAGACTCGCTCACCTCCTCAGCACCGCCGTCCTCGCTGCGCTCGGCTCCACGATCCTCGCCGCGACGGCGCACGCACAGGAGATCGGTTCCGTCCCGCGCGTCGAACCGTCGACGTCCGCTCCGCGCAACGAGGTCCTCGAGTGGACGACTCCCGAGGGCCAGGAGTACTGGTACCGACTGCCGAAGGAGAGCCGTCGGAAGCCGTGCCTCGTGCTGATGCTGCACGGCACCGGGCTGAACCACGGCTGGTCGTTCTGGAACTACCCGATCGGCAGCGGCGTGTTCCGCGGCGACGACATCGTCGTGTCGCCGGACGGACTCTCGCCCGGTCAGGGCGACACGTTCAACTTCCTGCAGGGCAAGGCGGACGGCGACCAGATCGCCCATCTGATCGAGACGTTCCGCAGCGAGTTCGAGATCTCGAACGTCTACCTCTACGGGCACAGCCAGGGCGCGTTCTTCTGCTACTGGTTCGCCGGAGAGCACCCCGAGCTCGTCGACGGCATCGTCGCGCACGCCGGGAACGTGCTCGACGTGAAGCACCCGAAGCTCGCGAAGGAGAAGGTCGCGATCGGCATCCTGCACTGCGAGTCCGACCAAGTGGTTCCGGTGGAGTGCGCGCGACGCACGGAGCAGATCTACCGCGAGGAGGGCTATCGCAAGCTGCGCTGCTGGATCGTCGAGGGCATTCGACCCGAGGCGGGCCACTGGCCGCTCCCCGACCACGTCGCGAAGATGATGGAGTGGCTCGACTCGGTGTCCGTGAAGGACGCGCGGCAGGCCGTGGAGATCGCGCGCAGCTCACTGGCGAGGACGGACTCCGACTTCCCCACCGCGGTGCGTGCCGCGGCGGAGGCGCGGGACCTGATCAAGAAGTACGACGGGGAGGACCGCGAACAGGTGGAGCGCGTCCTCGAGATGGTCGAGCTGTGCCTCCAGGAGCAGACCGACGCGATCTGGAAGGAGGTCGAGTTCGCGCTGCTCGAGCACGAGGAGGGCGACACGGCGGGAACCTACACCGCGGACGTGCGCTGGGCGCGCGCGCAGTTCGCGGGCTCCGAGCGCTTCGAGGAGCTCTCGAAGCCCTTCGCGTCGCTCTTCAAGAAGCACGACAAGGCCTTCGAGAAGCTCGAGCGCATCAAGGACAAGGACACCAAGGCCTACGCCAAGAACCTGCTCGACACGATCGACGAGGCCTGGTTCGCGCTCGCCTGGGCCGACGTCCGGTCCGACGCCGCGAAGCGCGTCGAGGCGGGTTGGCGCCCGGTCGACGGCATGCCCGAGCGGCTCGCCGCCGCCGCCGAGAGGTGCGGCACCGGCCCGAGCGAGTCGATCCTCGAGACGTCGCGGAAGGCCTCGCGGCGCGAGGCGAACGTGCCGAGCGTCGCGGGCGCAGTTGCACAACTCGCGGTCCCCGCCCTCCTCGTCCTCGTCGCCGCCCGCTGCGCCCGGACCTCGAGCGACGCGGAGCACGCCGAAGCCTGACGCCCCCCGTCAGCTCGCCGGCTCGTCCAGCGCGTCGAGCAGGTGCCCGAGCTTCTCCTTCTTCGCTCGGAGGTACTTCGCGTTGACCTCGTTCGGCGGCGTCTGGATCGGGACCTGGTCCTCGATCGACAGGCCGTAGCCGTCGAGGCCCGCGATCTTCTTCGGGTTGTTCGTGATGAGGCGCATGCGCCGCACGCCGAGGTACGTGAGGATCTGGGCGCCGATGCCGTACTCGCGCAGGTCGGGCGGGAAGCCGAGCGCCTGGTTGGCCTCGACGGTGTCCATGCCCTCGTCCTGCAGCTTGTAGGCCTCGAGCTTCTTGGCGAGCCCGATGCCGCGGCCCTCCTGGCGCATGTAGACGAGCACGCCGTGCTCCTCCTTCGCCAGTTGCTCGAGCGCGTGGTGGAGCTGCGGGCCGCAGTCGCAGCGCAGGCTGCCGAAGACGTCGCCCGTGAGGCACTCGCTGTGCACGCGCACCGTCACGACGTCGTCGATCGCCTCGCGCGGGCCGTCGAGGCCGGGGCCCGGCATGCCCTCGGTGCAGAGCGCGAGGTGCTCGCGTCCGTCGATCTTCGAGCGGAACATGTGCACGACGAATCTGCCGTAGCGCGTCGGCATCGGCAGGTCCATCTGCACCGGCTCGATCAGGCGCTCCTTCTGGCGCCGGTACGCGATGAGGTCCGCGATCGTCACGATGCGCAGGCCGTGCTTCGCCGCGAACACCTCGAGGTCGGGCATCCGGGACATCGTCCCGTCGTCGTTGATGATCTCGCAGATCACGCCGGCGTGTCGCGCGCCCGCGAGCTTCGCGAGGTCGACCATGCCCTCGGTCTGACCGCCGCGCACGAGCACGCCGCCGGCCTTCGCGCGCAGCGGGAAGATGTGTCCGGGACGCACGAGGTCCTTCGGCGTCGCGTCGGCCGCGCACGCCGCGCTGATCGTGCGTGCGCGGTCCGCGGCGCTGATGCCGGTCGTCACACCGGTCGCGGCCTCGATCGACACCGTGAACGCGGTGCCCATGCGGCTCGTGTTGTGCGGCACCTGCGGCGGCAGGTCGAGCTGGTCTGCGAGCTCCTCGCTCATCGGCATGCAGATCAGCCCGCGCGCCTCGCGGATCATGAAGTTGATCGCTTCGGGCGTGACGTGCTCGGCGAGCATCGCGAGATCGCCCTCGTTCTCCCGGCCGGGGTCGTCGACCAGGATGATCATCTTGCCTGCGCGCAGGTCGCGCAGCGCCTCTTCGATGCGTGCGATGGGCATGGGAGCTGCCTCCGGCGGATGCCTGTTCTCGCCTCTTTCCCCGGCGAGAGCGACCTGACATGCTACCCGACCGCGACGCCCGCCCGTCGCGCGACCCCCATGCGACAACGCAGCTCGAAGCGCCGCCCCGCCGCTCGCCCGCCGGCCGCGTTCGCCGTGGCGAAGACCCTCGCTGCGCTGTGCCTCACGGCGCTCTCCCTCGCGGCGCTCTCCCTCGCCACCGTCTCCTGCACGTCGACGCGCGTCGACGAGAGCGATCCCCTCGGTCTGCGCGGCGACCTCGTCGCCCTGCCGACCCGCAGCGAGTTCGCGGAGATCGCGAGCCTCGAGGAGGCGCGGCGCACGGGCAACGGGCGGCTGATGGAGCTCTTGCGCGAGGGCGACGTGCCGGTCCGCGCGCGAGCGGCGCGCGCTCTCGGCCGGCTGCCGGGCGACCGCTTCGGCAAGGACGTGACGCTCGCCCTGTGCGAAGCCGTGGGCGACCCCGACGCCGTCGTCCGCGCCGAAGCGGTGCGCGCGCTCGGCTGGCGCGGCGAGGCCGGCGACGAGGGCGACGCCGACGGTGCGGCGGGCGTGGTCGCGCGCGCCTGGGAGGACCCGGACCCGGCGGTGCGCGCGGCGCTCGTCGACGCGGCCGCGCGGCTCGGCGGCAACGACCTCGCGCGCCTCGTCGTGAAGCGGCTCTACGACCCGGTGCTCGCGGTGCGCCTCGAGGCGATCGCGGCGGCGGCGCGACTCACGACCGAGGGCCAGATCGCGGCGGAGATCGACCGCGAGCTGCTCGCGGTGCTGAACCCGCTGCGTCGGCGCGGCGCGGTCGGTCCGCCGAGCGAGCACGAGATCTGGCTGACGCTCTACGCGCTCGGTCGGCGGCGCTCGGAGCTCGGGCGCGGCGCGTTCCTCGAGCACGACCGCGACGCCACGCCCGAGGCGCGCATCTTCGCGATCATGGGTCTCGCGCGCATCCGCACGAGCCCCGAGGGCGTGCTCTCGCTCGAGCGCGCGTCGGCCGACCCCGACTGGCGCGTCGCGGTCGAGGCGCTGCGCGGGCTCGCCCAGCACGCGAACGAGAGTTCGCTGCCGAGCGTGCTCGCCGCGATCGAGTCGAAGAACGCGCACGTGCGGCGCACGGCGTGCGAGTCGCTCGCCGCCTTCGCGAGCCAGGGCGACAAGCTGCGCGGCGGTCTCCAACGCGGACTCAAGGACCGCTCGGCCAGCGTGCGCGGCGCCGCGCTGCAGACCATGGCGAAGGTCTGGGGCGAGGACGGCAACTACGCGGGCACGGTGCTGAAGGACGTGCAGCGCTTCGCCGTCGAGCAGGACCTCGTCGGTCGTCGCTCGGCCGCGGCGGCGTGCCGCGACCTGCCGCCCGAGGACGCCGTGCCGATCCTCGAGCGACTGCTCCTCGACGAACAGCCCTTCGTCTCGACGGCCGCGATCGAGTCGCTCGGCGAGGTCGCGACGGAGCGAGCGCTCGCGAAGCTGCGCGAGATCGTCGCCGACGACGCGGACAACGGCCGTCGCCTCACGGCGGTCGCGGCGCTGCGCTCGCACGGATCGGCGGCCGACGTGGACGCGCTCGCGAAGGCGATCGAGAACGCCGTCGGGGACGTCGGTCCGGAGCTCGCGTGGAACGCGATCGAGAACTTCCGGACGATCGGCGCGGAGGGCGCCGGCGAGCGCGGGAAGGAGGTCCTCGAGGCCAACCTCCGCGCGCAGAACCCCGAGGTGCGGCGGCGCGCCGCCGACGTGTGGCGCGCGCTCTACCCCGACGACGACTTCCCCGTCGTGGCGCCGCCGACCGAGGCGCAGCGCCCCATCCCGCTGCCCGGCCGCGACTACCCGAACTGGCAGCGCAACCCGCTGGTCGAGGTCGTGACGACGCGCGGGCGGATGGTGTTCGAGCTGTTCCCCGCCGACGCACCGCTCCACGTCTACTCGTTCGTGGAGCTCGCGAGCGAGGGCCACTACGACGGCACGCTCTTCCACCGCGTCGTCCCCGACTTCGTCGTCCAGGGCGGCGACTACCGCGGCGACGGGAACGGCGGCCTCGACTGGCGCGGGACCTCGCTGCGGCACGAGTTCAACACGCGCAAGTTCCTGCGCGGTTCGCTCGGGATGCCGCGCAACGAGTGGTTCGACTCCGGCGGCAGCCAGATCTTCGTGACCCACCGGCCGACCCCCCACCTCGACGGCGACTACACCCTGTTCGGGAAGCTGGTCGTGGGCTTCGAGGTCCTCGACGCCATCGAGGAAGGCGACCGGATCGTGTCGACGAAGGTGCTCTGACCGGCGGCGCCCGCGACCGACGGCCCGCGACGGGCCGGCTTCGAAGTCGCAAAGCCGTCCGCCGGCCCGGCGTGGAGCTCGACCGCGACGACCCCGCGTGCGGTCGGGCGGGTCCGTCCCGCTCCGGACGCTCGCGCAGCGGGGACCGACCGCGGCGCGGGCTCGGAGGGGGAGCTCGGATCGCGTCGAGGGCGGAGGGGGACCGACGCGACGGACCGGGGGAGCCTGCGTCGAAGGTCGGGGAACGCCTCAAGCGCGTCGGGTCGCGCGGGCCGATAGCCCGGGGACCCGGCGCCGGTCCCCCGCCGCGCCCAGAACGACATGTGGCGATCGTCCCTCATCGTCGCCGTGGCGGCGACGTGCTCCGCTGGAGCGTGGTGGCTCGGTGAGTCCGAGCGTACGGCACTCGAGGATCGGCTGACGGCGCTCGAACAGCTCGAGCGATCGGGGACCGAGCACGAGGTCTGGCGCGCGGAGCGCGTGCGCGAGATCGAGGCGCGTCTCGCCGACCTCCTCGAGATCGACGCGAGGGAGCGCCGCGAGCGCGACGAGGCCTTCGGCCGCATCGGCACGACGGAGGCGAGCGTCGCGAAGCTCGCGGCCGAGCTCGACGCGCGCGAACGTCGACTCGCCGAGCTCGAGGCCGCGCAGCGTTCGCTCGTCCTCGACGAGGTCACGAACCGGCTCGACGCCGTCGAGTCGACCTGGACCGAGGTCCGGGAGGCCGTCTCGCAGACGCGCGAGGAGCTCGCGAGCCGCATCCAACAGGACCGCACGACGCTCGAGGAGCTGCGCGCGCGACTCGGCGAACCGAGCCCGGGTCCGGCCGAGCTCTGGCACCGCTTCATGGGTCCGGTCGTCCAGCTCTCCGGCGACATCAGCGTCGGCAGCGGCGTCCTGCTCGAGTCGCAACCCATCCAGGGTCTGCCGCGCACCTGGCGCACCTACGTCATGACGGCCTGGCACGTCGTGCGCGACATGCAGGACGACCCGGTCGAGCCCGTGACGCCCGTCCCGGTGCGCATCTACCTCGAGGACGGTCGTCTGCGCGACGAGACCGCGCGCGTCGTCGCGCACGACGTCACGCTCGACGTCGCTCTCCTCGAACTCGAGTCCACCGAGGCCGTGCCCTTCGGCACGAAGCTGCCGACGCCGCTGTTCGTCGAGAGCGTGCGCACCTTCCACCCGGTCGTCGCGGTGGGATGCCCGCTCGGCACCGACCCGATCCCCACCGAGGGCCAGGTCTCCTCGATCGACCACGAGGTCGACGGCCGCAGCTACTGGATGATCAACGCGCCGACGTACATCGGCAACTCCGGCGGCGGCGTGTTCGACGCGCACAGCGGAGAGCTGCTCGGGATCTTCAGCAAGATCTACAACCACGGCAGCATCCGCCCGACGATCGTGCCCCACATGGGCCTCGTCACGCCGATGGACCAGATCTACGACTGGTTCACGAGGAACGGCTACGCGGTCGACGGCGACGGACACCTCGCGCAGGTGCCGCGAGAGAAGAAGTCGGACGGCGTCGCGGCGGTGGTGAAGGGCGAGTAGCCGTGCGCTTCCGCTCGGACGTCGCGTGAGCGACGACGGCTTCGTTCGCTCCGACGACAGGGATCTCGCGCGCGCCGTACCATCGGTGCCATGGATCGGACCGGCTCGCGAAGTCCGAACGATCGGTCGGCGCCCGTCCTCGCGCTGGTCGCCGCACTCGTCGCACTGACCGCGCTCGTCTGGTGGATGGTGGGAACTCCTGCCGCGACGTCAGGAACTGCACGTCCGGAGGTCGCGGCGGGCCGGAGCGAGGTGCGAAGGACGCAGGTCGAACTCCCGGCGTTCGAGCCGGACGAGCGCGCATCGATCGCCGACACCGCGGTCCCCGACGGCGTCGACGATTCGACACCGTCGGCCGCAGTCGCGTTGCGCAGCTGGCTGCAAGGTCGCGTCGTCGACATCGAAGGCGCGCCGGTCACCGGAGCCGTGGTCGAGATGCGGCGAGGCGTGCTCGCGAGTCGGACCGTCCTCGACCTCGACCTGCGGCAGGACCGTCGGACCGACGCGTCGACGGTGACGGACGGACTGGGCGAGTTCCGGTTCGCGCTCGATCGCGGCATTCCGGTCGAGGTCGCTGCAGCGCACGACCCGGAGGGAACGGCGACCGTTCCCGACTGCTACGCGGGCAGCTTCGTCACCGTCGCCCTGACGCCCGGCTTCCGGGTGCACGGGCGGATCGTTCGCGAGATCGACGGTTCACCGGTCGAGGACGCCGTCGTCCGTGTGTTCCGGTCCGGAGGCCGACCTCCGTTCGAGCGGATCACGCACTCGCGTCAGGACGGGACGTTCGAGGTCCGGCTACCGAGCGGCGATGCGATGACGCTCTCCGTCCGCCCCGTCGAGGAGCAAAGCTCGAAGTGGATCTTCCTCGAGTTCGACGAGAACCGCGAGGCCGAGGTCGAGGTCGTCGTCGAGACCGGTGTCGTCGTGACAGGTCGGGTCCTCTCGGCCGCCGACGGTCGGCCGATCGCGGGCGCGACGGTCGGCGAGGGCTGGACCTACCGTCGGAGGGCTGTCACCGACAGGGGGACGTACCGGCTGACCGGGTTCGGAGCGCCGGGCATCGGAGAGCTGTTCGCGCTGAGCCACGGGTCACGGGCAGACGATGCTCTCGGACCTGCCTCCGGTCGAGGACGGCGTGATGCTGCGTCGACTTCGTCCTTCCTGTCGCCCCGCCGCGCGCACGGTCGCGTGATCGGCTCGGACGGTCGGCCGCTCGTCGACGTGCTCGCCGTTGCGATCGCCAGCATGCGCGGCCCACAGGGGCACAGGACCGACTGGCTGTCGACGCGGAGCGATGCGGACGGCCGCTTCGAGATCGACGAGCCGCGCCCGATCTCGAACACGCCCTGCTGCTCGCGAAGCCGGGCTTCGGCACGCGCGTCTACGACTTCCCCGTCGACGAGTACGCCGCGGAGAACCTCGATCTCGGCACGTTCGAGCTCGGGGGTCCCGGTCTCCTCATAGGCATTGTGCGCTACGACGACGGCACGCCGATCCCCAGGCGATGGTCACGTGCATCGGCTCGAACGACGATCGCAGGAGGTTCCGGAGCGACGACGGCCAGGTCGACGAAGTCGTCGGCAGCTTCTACCGTCGACGCAATCGGCGACGACCGACGCCGAGGGCCGATTCGCCTTCGGCGAAGGCTCGCAGGCGGTTCCCTACCGTGCGCCTCGGTACGTCCGTCGGCGTCGCGCGGACGGAGCGGATCGTCGCGCTCGGCGAGGCGTACCTGGCCCGACATCAGGCTCGTGCTCTGGCGCGGACTCGTCCTCACGGGAAGAGTCGTCGGGCGCAGGCTGACGCGGTCGCGGAATGCTCGGATCGCGGCGGAACTCGTCGAACGCGAGAGAACTCGGGATCGGGGGGCGAGAAGTCGGTCACGGCCGAGACCGACTCGAACGGCCGCTTCGAGTTCGAGGGAATCGCCCACAACGAGCGTACCGTGCACGCGAGCCCGCCGGCGCACAGACCGTGAGGAGGTGGCGCTGCTCGCGTCGTCGATCCGCGACGTCGCTGCCGGGACATCCGATCTCGTCGTGACGCTCGAGCGCGGCGCGACGATCCGCGGCGTCGTCGTCGATCCGAGGCCGGCCGCTGCCAGGTCCGTCGTCCAGGTCGCCGACGCGCGAAGGCAGGGTGCGAGCCACGACCGACGCGAACGGCGTGTTCCTCCTGGCCGTCCCGGCCGGACGGAATTGCGCGGTCGAGGTGCGCGGGTCGAGGAGCCGCTCGAGGCGAGGTCGACCTCGGGCGACGCTCGTCCCGGGCGACCTCGACGTGCGGCTCGCCCTACCGTGAAGCCTCTGCGGTGGTGAAGGGCGAGTGACGCGCGGCGTCAGCTCCGCGCCGGCCCCAACGCCGCCTCGTCGATCTTGAAGAGGCGCGCCGCCGTCCGCCAGGCGACGTTTTCGAGCTGCTCCTCGGTGAAGTCGAGCTCGTGCAGGAGCTTGACGTAGGGCTTCATGGCGACGAGCGGCCAGTCGCTGCCGTACATGATCTGCTTCCCGGGGTCGCCCATGTACGTGATCATGTCCTTGAGGCGCATGGCGACGTAGCGCTCGAAGTCGTACGTGAACTCGCCGAGCGTGAGGCCCGAGATGTCGGCGAAGACGTTGTCGTTCTTGTAGAGCACCTCGGCGGCGTCCTGGAACCACGGGTTCCCGAGGTGGCACATGACGAAGCGCACGTCGGGGTAGTCGACGGCGACGTCGTCGACGAGCAAGGGGTGCGCCATGCGCACCTTCGCCGTCTTCGCGTAGGTGTCGCCGGTGTGGATCATGACCGGCACGTCGTGCTTCGCGGCGATGCGGAAGACGGTCTCGAGCGACGGGTCGTTGATCGGGTAGTGGTCGTAGCCGGGGTAGAGCTTGATGCCCTTCACCTGTCCGTCACGGATGCGCTCCTCGAGCGAGAACAGGTCGGTGCGCACGTCGCCGCGCCAGCGCAGGCCCTCGACGACCGTCACCCGCGGGCTGTCGCCGAGGATCTCGGTGATCTCCTCGACGCTGGGGCGGTCCATGTCGGTCTTGTACGACGTGATGACGACGGCGTGGTCGATGCCGATCTCGTCCATCTTCGCGAACAGGTCGTTCACGTTCTCGACGGTCGGGCGTCGCGTCGACTCGTGGTAGTTGTTGAGATGGACGTGGACGTCGATGAGATGACTCGGGGCCATGCAGGCATTCTAGGCAGCGGAGCGGGCGCGCAAGTCGGGGCGCGCACGCCGCTGCACGTGCTGACGGGATTCCTCGGCAGCGGGAAGACGACGATCCTGCGCGAGCTGCTCGAGCGCTCGACGGCGCGGATCGCGGTGCTCGTGAACGAGGTGGGCGAGCTCTCGCTCGACCATGCGCTGCTCGAGCGCGTCGACGAGGACGTGCTCGCGCTGCCCGGCGGCTGCATCTGCTGCACGATGCGCGACGACCTCGGCGAGGCGCTCGCGCGCGTGCGGGCACACGCGCCGGACCACGTCGTCGTCGAGACGACGGGACTCGCCGACCCCGCACCGATCCTGCACGGCGTCGGCGCGGATCCGAGGCTCGCCGCGGAGTTCGCGCTCGCGAGCACGACGGCCGTCGTCGACGTGGTGCGCGCGGACGAGCTGCTCGACGAGCACGCCGAGGTGCGGCGTCAGCTCGACTTCGCGGACCGCGTCGTGCTGACGAAGCGAGACCTCGCTCCGCAGCGCGAGCGCGTCGTGCGCGAGCGCCTCGAGCGCGAGGCTCCGGGCCGCGAGGTCGTCGTCGCCGAGCACGGTCGCGTCGAACCGGCCTGGTTGCTCGCGCCGCGCGGTTTCACGCGCGACGGCGCGGCGGGTTGGTTGCGCGCGGGCGCGCTCGGCGAAGCGACGCACGAGTCGTTCACGACGCACTCCGTCCGGCGCGAGGCGCCGGTCGACGTCGGCGCGCTGCAACTCTGGCTGCGCCTCGTCACGCAGCTCGACGGGCACCGCCTCCTGCGCATCAAGGCGATCGTGCGCGACGCGTCGGGCCGCTGCTTCGCGCTGCACGCCGCGGGCCACGCCGTCTCGCCGCCGCGCGAGATGGCGGTCGCGCCGGGCGACGTGCGCGGAGCGGAGGTCGTCGTGATCGAGCGCGGCATGGAGCCGCGGGCGATGGAGCTCCTCCTCGAGTCGCTCGGGGCGGCGCTCGGCGCACCGGCGCGTCCGTTCGGCGCGACGTAGAATCCTCGGCATGACCCCGACCTCCCCCGCCCGGGACGGTGCTCGCACACCGCGGAAACTCCTCGCACTCCTCGCCGCGGTCCTCGTCGCCGCGATCGCGCTGTTCCTCGTCCTCGACGACTCGACCTCGCACGAGCCGAGCACGGACGTCGCGCAGGCCCGCGACGAGGTCGGCGATGCAGCAGCCGCGGAGCTGGCGAGCGAGGGGTCGGCGACGCGCACGAACGTCGACGCGATCGTCGAAGGGGTTCCCGTCGGCGACGGACCCGCGGTGTCCGACGCTCGTTCCGAGCTGCGCGGTCGCGTGGTCGACCGACGCGACGCACCCGTGCCCGGTGCGACCGTCGAGCTGCGGCGCGGCGAGCTGACGAGTTTCAGCGTGCTCGACCTCGACGTGAGCCGCGCGCGCGACGTCGTCGCAAGGGCCGTCAGCGACGCGAACGGCGAGTTCCGCTTCGCGCTGGAACGCGGCGTCGCGGTCGACGTGCACGCCGAAGCACCGGGGCTCGAACCCGGCGACGCGTGGCGCCGCTTCGCGGGCGAGTACGTCGAGGTTCGACTCGCGAGCGGCTTCCGCGTGCACGGGCGCGTCACCCGTGCATCGGATTCCTCACCGGTCGCCGATGCAGGTCTGCGCGTGTTCCAGCTCGGCGGATCCGGACCGCAGGAGCGCCGCGCGCGGACCGAGATCGACGGCACCTTCGACCTGCGCGTGCCGTACGACGAGAGGGTCGTACTCGAGGTCGTCCCGCTCGTCGAACGCAGCTCCGACTGGATCCTGCTCGAGTTCGACGAGAGCGGCGAGGCGCACCAGGACGTCGTCGTCGAACAGGGCGTCGTCGTGACCGGCACGGTCACGTCGGCGACGGACGGCTTGCCGATCGCGGGTGCCATCGTCGGCGAGGGCTGGGTCTACCGGCGCACGGCGACGACGGACACGAATGGCGAGTATCGGCTGCCGGGTTTCGGTGCGCCGGGGCTGAACGAGCTCTACGCGAAGGCGTCGGGCTTCGGCCAGGCCCAGGTCGAATCACCGCCGGCTGCCGTCGACGGCGCCCTTCGCGTCGACTTCGTGCTCGTCCCTGCGAGGCGCGCGCACGGTCGCGTCGTGGCGCGTGACGGCTCGCCGCTCGAAGGCGTCCTCGTCGCCGCGGTCGCGAGCGAGGACGGGCCCGAGGGCCAACGCATCGACTGGAAGTGGGACCGCACCGACGCGGACGGACGCTTCGAGGTCCGCGACCTCTCGCGCGAACTGCGCCACGCCCTGATGCTCTCGAAGCGCGGCTTCGCGACGCGGGTCTACGACTTCCCGAACAGCGATTTCCGTGACGAGGACCTCGACCTCGGCACGTTCGAGCTCGGACCGCCGGCGCTGGTCGCCGGGGTCGTGCAGAGCTCGGACGGCTCGGGCGTCGCCGATGTCGATGTCAGCTTGAAGGGCTGGAACGCGGACCGCGACCGCCTGTCGCGGAACAAGAGCCGCGTCGGCGACTTCTACGTCGACACGCGTCGGACGACGACGGACGCGTCCGGCCGCTTCTCCTTCGGCGACGTCGCGGAGGGCGAGTACCAGCTCCTTGCGAGGTCCAGGGCACATCCCGACATCGATCCCGTCGCCGTCTCGGTCTCCGAGGGCGAGCAGCGCGACGACATCGTGATCGCGCTCGCCGGGGGCGAGAGCATCTCGGGCCGCGTCGTCGATCCCGACGGGGACCCCGTCGTCGATGTCTTCCTCAACGCGTACGTCGTGGAGTTGCGCGATCCGTCCGGCGCCGAAGCCCGGAGGATCCCGAACGCCAGGACCGGTGCCGACGGGCGCTTCGAACTCGCGGCGCTTCCGCCCGGCATCTACGGCGTCGCCGTGCAGGCTGCGTCCAGCCGGAGCGGCGAACCGCTCCTCGGGACGATGGTCGAACGCGTCGATTCCGGCTCGACGGATCTCGAGATCCGACTCGAACGCGGTGCGACGATCAGCGGCGTCGTGCGCGACACCGAGGGCAACCTGCTCTCGAACTGGAGGATGTACGCCCACGGAGCCGACGGGGCACGCAGCGGGACGCGCACGGACGCGAACGGAGCGTTCCGATTCACGGTCCGGCCCGGCGAGCTGTTCGACATCGAGGTCCAGGCGCCGACTCCCTCGCCGAGCGGTCCTGTCGTCGTGGTCGCAGGCGGCGGAGCGGCGGGTCGTACGATCGTCGCGCGCGGTGTCGAGGCGGGCACGCAGGACCTCGAGCTCGTGATGCCTTGACGCATCGCTCGGCGAGGACGAGCGGTCGGCGCGTTGCTCCGAGCGGCGACGTGCATACTCCCGGAGTGGCTCGCTCTCGCACGATCGGTCTCGTCGTCGCTGCGCTCGTCGTCGTCGGGATCGCGGCGTTCCTCGCGTCGCGAGCGTCGCGCGAGTCGGACGGACCCGGCGGATCGGTTGCCGTGGCCGAAGGCGCGTCGGCGGGCCAGGTCACGCTCGACGGCGCGCTCTCGGTCGCCGATCGGTCCGACGACGCCGCGCGCGAACCCGTCGCGGAGGAAGGCGCGCACTTCCGCGGACGACTCGTCGCACCGGTGTGGGGGAGCGAGCCGCTGCCCGTCGCGGACATGGCGGTGCGTCTGCGCTTCTCGGAGTCGCGCTCGTCGGCCGAGACGCTGCTCGAGGTCGAGGCGACGAGCGACGACGAGGGTTGGATCGAATTGCCCCTCCCCTTCGGCCGCGACGACTTCGTCTTCGCGAACCCGAAGTTCATGTCGATGTGCGTCGAGCTCGAGCCGCTGGATCCCGCGATCGAGGTCGATCCGTCGTCGCGTCGGCACTGGGCCACTTGGCGGGATGCGTGGGAACTGGTCGACGACGAGATGTGGTTCGACCGCGAACGCCACCTCTTCCACGTGCGCGTCGTCGACGAGGACGGCGCACCCGTCGCGGGAGCCGCGATCGATCCGCAGCTCGACCATCCCTGGTGGGATCGCGAACACGTGGTGTGGACGCGCGTCGTCGACATCGGCGCGAGCGAACCTGCGCGCGCCGGCGAGTTCGAGGTGCGCGGCGACCTGGTGGGCGACGACGCGCGCTTCGTCGTCGCGGCGACGCTCGGCGACTCCAGCGAGACGATGCTGCGCTCCGACACGGTGCGCGGCGTGCGGCCGGGGGACGAGGTCGTCGTGGTGCTGCCGACGCGGCGCTCGCGTGTCACCCTGCGCACGGCGCTCGGCGAACCGATCACGTCGAACCAGGAGTACGAGTTCAGCCTCGAGACGGTGCTCGAGCAGTTCGACCTCGCCCTCGCGCCGAAGGGAGCCGCCGTCGGTGACGAGGACGGTCGCCGCTGGATCCCGATGTGGTCGGAGCGCGCGGAGCCGGACGGCGCTGCGATCGATGCAGGCGTCGTCGTCGCGGAGTCGCGGGAGCACGTCGCTTCGGTCGCACGCGGCGTCTACGACCTGCGACTCGTCACGGGCGGACGCGTCGTGCAGGTCCCGCCGCTCGTCCGCGGCATCGCCGTCGACGGCGTGAGCGACGTCGACCTCGGCACGCTCGAGTTGTCGTCGTTGCTGCACCTGTTCGTCGTGTACCTGCCGTGGCGGCTCGAACAGGATCCGGGGCGGCGCCTCCTGGACGTCACGGTCGACGGCGAGCGCACGCTCGCGCTGCCCGTCGACGTCGGACGACATGCGTCGTGGTACCTCGGCTCGGGTCAGCCGCGGGGGTGCGGCTATGCGTCGGTGCCGCTGTTCTCGCCGGTCGGGAGCGGGAGGCGGACGCACGTGCAGGGCGAGGTCGAGGTCGACGACGGCGGGAGTGGGGGGTTCTTCATCAGCCGTCACCCCGTCATGGCGTCGCGCGCGTTCGGTCCGGCGCTGCATCCCGTGCCGGCGGGCGCACCCGTGGACTGGCTCGGGCTGCTCGACTCGGATGCGGAGCCGCTCGGCTGGGGTACCGCGCGAGCTCTCTCGCTCCTGCTGCGCGACATCGAGGGCTTCGAGATGGTCGACGACGATCGCGACGACGACGTGCTCGCGCGCTACGGACTCGCGCCGAACGACATCGAGGATCCAGAGACCGGCGAGCCCGCGGGCGAGTTCGCACTCCTCGTCAGCACGCTCCCCTCGCCGCAGATCCTGTTCACACTCCCCGGTCGCGCGTCGCAGGTCGTCACGCTCGTCGAGGGTGAACTCAATCGCCTCGACGCACCGCCCGCTCCGGCGAGCGGACTCGTCGTGCGCTTCCCCGAGGCGCGCGGCGGTTGGCGCTACGGCGTGCGCCTCCTCGACTGGCGCGGCGATCCGTGGGCGGTCGCGCCCGGCGCGATCGCGCTGCCCGCCGGCGAACGCGAGTTGTCGCTCGCCTTCGAGGCGGAGGACGAACTGCGCTTCGTGCCGTGCGCGTGGCGCGACGACGGAACGACGAGCCAAGCGTGCAGCGCCTGGGTGACGGCGCCGCGCACGCGCGAGGAGTTCCCGGACCCGCTCGAAGTCTTCTGGCCGCCCTGGGTGCCGCCGCCTGCCAGCGGCTTCGAGGCAAAGACGCTCGAACTCGCGCGCTCCGTCCGACTCGCGCGCGGCGTGTGGACGACGGTGGAGGTCCCCGACTCGCTCGACGCGCTGCACGACGCGTTCGACGTGGTGCGCCTCGCGCCGGCGCGCGGTTCGGAGCCTCGTTGATCGGAGCGAGCGGCGCGCGCGCTACCCTCCCCCCGTGCTGCGCGCCGTCTGGATCCTCGGTGTCCTCTTCGCGATCGCGACGCTCGTGCAGGTCGCGAAGAAGGCGGAGCGCGGACAGCAGGCGCTCGTCCGCTGGACGCCGCAGCTCGAGCGGCTCGCCGACGGCGGCGACCCGTACGCGCGGTCGGAGTCGGGCGCGGTCGCCAGCGACGGCGCGGACGCCGGCGGCGAGGGCTTCCCGGGTCCGCCGAGCGCGGGCCTCCTGTTGATGCCGTTCGCGCGGCTCGGCGCCGTACCGGGTTCGGTCGCGTTCGGTGTGCTCAAAGCGGTGTGCGCGGCGTTCCTCCTCGCCGTCGCGCTGCGCCTCGCGTTCGAGCCGTCGCGCGTGCCGTGGATCGCGGCGTTGCTCGTGCTGCTGGGATGCGCGAGGGTCCTCGCGTCCGACATGGCGCACGGCAACTCGAATCTCGTCGTCGCCGGCGCGATCGCCGCGGCGGCGCTCGCGCACGCCCGGCGCATGGAGGCGATGTGCGGCTTCTGGATCGCGCTCGCCGCCGGGATCAAGCTCACGCCGGCGCTGTTCGTCGTGCTCTTCCTCGTGCGGCGCTCGCGCGCCGGACTGATCGGCGCGGCGTCGGGCGCGCTGTTCGCGTTCGCCGTGCTGCCCGGTGCAGCCTTCGGTTTCGCGCACGGCCTCGAACTCGTCCGCTCGTGGGCGGACCAGATGGTCGTGCCGTACCTCGAGGGTCGGCACGTCACGCTGCTCCAGTCCGAGCACACCAACCAGTCGCTGTTCGGCCTCGGCGCGCGGCTCCTGACCGACTCCGTCGCGATCGCGGCGCGCGGGACGACGTGGGAGCACGACGTGTCGATCGCCGTGCTCCACCTCGGCGAGGGCGCGTTCCTGTGGGTGCATCGCGTCGCCGCGCTCGCCGTCGTCGCGGCGACCGCCTTCGTCGTCGCACGTCCGCGCGCACGGCGCGACACGCTCGGTGTGTTCGCGCTGCTGGCGCTCGCGACGGTGCTCGTGTCCGAGCGTTCGTGGAAGCAGCACTACGTCGTGATCGCGCTGCCGCTCGCGTACCTCGCCGCGGAGGCGCTCGAGTCGCGCGGCTCGGCGCGGCGACTCGCGGCGGCGGCGTTCGCACTCGCCGTGCTCCTCGTCGGAGCCACGGGTTCCGGCCTGCTCGGCGACCGCGGCAGCGACCTCGCCGAGGCCTACGGCGCCTTCACCGTCGCCGCGCTCGTGCTGTGGGCGACGTGCGCCGCGCTCCATCTGCGCGGACCGTCGGCGGAGCCCTGCGGAGCGGCGTGAGCGCCACTCCCCTCGCACGAGGTCACTCGTGCGAGGCGCGCGACTTCTCGAGGTAACCCAACGCCTCGAGCTGCTCGCGCACCGCGTCCGACACGACGGCCGGTCGCACCGCGCGGCTCGCTCCCTCGCGCGCCGCGTCGCCGCGGGCCATCTGCTCGAGCCGCACGGCTTCGAGCTCGTCGACGAGACGCCGCGCCTCGGTCGACGGCTCGCCCCGGTTCAGGTCGTCGAGCTCGAGCGGGTCCGTGCGCAGGTCGTAGAGCTCGCGGAACTCGCCCTGGATCGGCGCGAACAGGTCCTTCTCCTTCTGCGGATGCTGCCGGAACCAGTCGACGATCTCGGCGTTCGACTTCCACGTCGTCGCCAGCTCGGGCGCGACCTCCTCGAGGCGTCCCTCGGGCAGCTTCGGGTGCCGGATCTTCGTCTGCGGCGACGTCTGCGTCGGGATCGACCAGACGAGCTTGTGGTCGCCGACGACGATCGCGTCCTGCGTGCCGATGCCGCCGCGGCACCAGATCGGGACCTGTTCGATCGCGCGTCCCTCGAGCGCCGGTACGAGCGAGCGGCCGTGCAGGTGCTCGGGCACGGGCGCGCCGGCGAGTTCGAGCAGCGTCGGCATCAGGTCGACGAGCTGCACCGGCGTCGAGACGCGCGTCCCGCCGCGGCGCCCGCCGGGCAGGTGCACGATCAGCGGCACGCGCGCGACCTCGTCGTAGAGCGTGCCGTGGTCGAAGTAGTAGTCGTGCTCGCCGACGGCCTCGCCGTGGTCGGCGCTCAGCACGACGATCGAGCTGTCGAGCAGACCGCTGCGGTCGAGGAAGCCCACGAGGCGCGCGAAGTAGTCGTCGACCTCGGCGATCTTCTCGTCGTAGGCGTTCGCGAACGGCTCGGTGCGCATGCGCTCGAGCGGTCCGCCGTAGCCGCGCCGCTCCTCCCACGCGACGTACTCCGGGACGACGCCGTAGACGTGCAGCTGGCCGAAGCCGACCGGCGCGTCGTGCTCGACGTCGTACGTCCCGTCGCCGTCCCAGCGGCCGCGGTAGCGCCACTTCGTGAAGTACGGACCGTGCGGGTCCATGGGCTGGAGCATCGCGAAGAACGGCTCGGTCCGCGCACGCATCCACCGCATCGACGGCTCGAGCATGTGCGCGAAGCCGCCGTCCGTGTCCTTGAGGTAGATCTTCGCCGCCGACGTGTCGAACAGGTCGAAGCCCTGGTCCATGCCGAGCCCCGCGCTCACCCACGGGTTGTCGAGCCACGCCGCGGTCGCGTAGCCGCGCGAGCGCAGCGCCTCCGCGAGCGTCCAGCGGCTCGACGCGAGGTGGTGCATGTCCCAGGCCTGCGCGTCGATGCCGGGCACGGGATCGATCTCGTGTGCGCGCGGGAACAGGCCGGAGAGCTGCGAGAGGTAGCTCGGCACCGTCCACGACGCGTTCGCGGTGCAGGACTCGAAGAGGACGGACTCGCGCGCGAACGCGTCGATCGCCGGTGTCGTGTCGCGCGGGTAGCCGTAGCACGAGAGGTGCTTCGCGGCGAGCGTGTCGACCGAGACGAACACGACGTTCGGCGGCGGCGCGGCGCCCGCGACGACGCGCAGGTCGTCGACCTCGAACGGCGCGTCGCCGTGCCACTCGAGCCGCAGCGAACCCGTGCCCGTCGAGAACACCGAGTCGAGTGCGTCGAGCGCGACGTCGAGGTCGACCGCCCCGCGCTCGGGCAGGACCGTGCGGAGCTCGCCGCCGAACGTCGACGTCGAGTCGCGCGGCTCGAACGTCCCGGTCGAGACGATCAGCGAGCCGTCGCCGTCGGTCCGGCCCGCGACCGCGAGCTTCGCACCCGCGCCGGGCGCGAGGTGGTAGACGACGGACGTGCCGCTCGCGAGCACGAGGGCGCCGCGCTCGTGCTCCACGCGCCGCGGCGGCGCCCACTCCACGCGCGCGACGCCGATCCCGGCGAAGCGGTCGTCCACGAGCTGACCCGTCGCGTCGACGTCGAGCGTGAGGAGGTTGTCGCCCGCGACCCAGTCGGAGGCCTCGGTCTCGAACTCGACCCAGCGCGCCCGGGCGTCGACCTCGACCTCGCCGAGGTCGCGCTCGCCGAGCTTGACCGCGAGCGACTCCGCGCCGCCGGGCGCCCCCGCGACGTGCAGTCGCAGTCGATGCGGGCCGTCGCCGAGCGAGTGCAGCAGGAGGTACGCGCGGCGCCCCTTGCTCCAGCACATCGGCGGTCCGTCGTCGACCCGCGCGAGTCGCGCGAACCACTCGCCCTCGCCGCCGTCGCCCCAGGCGTCGCCCTGCGCGGGCTCGACGGAGCCGCGCTCCTCGACGACGACGTCGGGTGCACGGCCGAGCAACGAGCCGTCGGGCAACGCGCGCGCACCGCACCCCGCGAGCACGAGTGCGCCCGCGACCAGGAGGACCAGGCGCGTCATCGGAACCGCGGGCCGCCGATCAGTGGCGGAAGTGACGGCGGCCGGTGAAGACCATCGGCACGCTGCGCTCGTCGCACGCCGCGATGACGGCGTCGTCCCGCACCGAGCCGCCCGGCTCGAGGATCGCCGCGACGCCCGCCTCCATCGCGTACTCCGGACCGTCGGGGAACGGGAAGAAGGCGTCGGACGCGAGGACGGAGCCCTTCACCGCGTCGCCGGCCTTCGAACAGGCGAGCTTGACCGAGTCGACGCGGCTCATCTGCCCCGCGCCGACGCCGAGCACCTTCGTGCCCGTCGCGAGCACGATCGCGTTCGACTTGACGTGCTTGCAGACGACGTTCGCGAAGAGCAGCGCGTCGAGCTGTTCGCGCGTCGGCTCGGACTTGGTCACGACCTTGCAGTCGTCGGCGCTCTCCGTCGCGAGATCGGCGTCCTGGACGAGGAAGCCGCCGGAGATCGGTACGGCGCGGCGCGCGTCGCGGCCCTTCGAGGTCGGCGCGACCTCGTCGACCTCGACGAGCCGCACGTTCTTGCCCCACTTCGGCACCGTCCGCAGGTGTTCGAGCGCGTCGGGCTCGAAGCCCGGCGCGACGATCGCCTCGACGAAGCGCCCGCCCGACGTCAGGAACGTCGCCGTGTCGAGGTCGACCCTGCGGTTGAAGCCGAGCACCGAGCCGAAGGCGCTGACCGGGTCGCCGGCCCACGCGTCCTCGATGGCCTGCGCGAGCGTCGGCGCGCAGGCCGCGCCGCAGGGGTTGTTGTGCTTGAGCACGGCGGCGAAGGGCTCCTCGAACTCGCACGCCAGCGCGAGCGCCGCGTCGAGGTCGACGTAGTTGTTGTACGAGAGCTGCTTGCCGCCGAGCACGCGCGCGCCGCACAGCGTCGAGCCGTTCGCGTCGGGCCGCGCGTAGATCGCGGCGGACTGGTGCGGGTTCTCGCCGTAGCGCAAGGTGTCGCGCAGCTCGCCGACGGTCACCCACTGCTCGGGCGTCTCGCGGCGCTCGTCGTCCGCGATCGCGCGGTGGAGCCAGCGCGAGATCGCCGCGTCGTAGCTCGCCGTGAGCTCGAACGCCTTGACGGCGAGTCGTCGCAGCGTCGCGTCGGACACGAGGCCGGTGTCGGCGATCTCCTTCGCCAGCGGCTCGTAGTCGGCGGGGTCGGTGACGACCGCGACGAAGCGGTGGTTCTTCGCGGCGGAGCGCACCATCGACGGGCCGCCGATGTCGATCTGCTCGACGGCCTCCGCGAAGGTCACGCCCTCCTTCGCGACGGTGCTCTCGAAGGGGTAGAGGTTGACCACCACCATGTCGATCGCGTCGATGTGGTGCTCGCGCATCGACGCGACGTGCCCCTTGTCGTCGCGCAGCGCCAGGATGCCGCCGTGGATCTTCGGGTGCAGCGTCTTCACGCGCCCGTCCATCATCTCGGGATGGCCGGTGTAGCTCGCGACCTCGGTCACCTGGATCCCCGACTTCGCGAGGAGGGCGTGGGTGCCGCCGGTGGAGAGGATCGCGACCCCGCGTTCGGCGAGGCGGCGCGCGAATTCCGCGACGCCGGTCTTGTCCGACACGCTGACGAGCGCGCGTTTCACTGCGATGGGCATGCTTCGGTCGGGTCGAGGCCGGGCCGCCCCGGCCGTGGTGCTGCGTCGAAGTAGAAGGTGACGCCGGGGAAGCCGATCAGTCCCTGCGGGAAGACCTTGCCGTCGACGTGGTTCGCGTTGGTCCCGCCGAGGCCGTCGGGGATGTTGAGCGTGATCACGTCCTCGCTCGGGTCGATCGACCACTCGTAGAACGCGCCCATCTCGAAGGTCATCCAGTCGTTGACCAGGTAGCTCAGCCCGGCGACGGCTCCGATCGTGAAGTACTCGTCGCCCTTCAGCGTGATGCGCTCGACGAAGCCCGGCGCGTACTCCACCGTCGCGTCGAGGTCGACCTTGGGGATGTAGCCGAGGTCGAAGCCGCCGAACGCCTTCCAGCGACCGTCCTCACCGAGCGGGTCGGTGAAGAAGCGCGAGGTGAGCAGGAAGTGGTAGGTCGTGTAGTCGTCGCCGTCGATCGGCGACGCGAGCGGCTGCACCGGGTCGGGGTCGAACGTGCGTCGCTCGACGATCCCGCCGAGCGCGAAGCGCGGCGAGAAGAAGTACTGGTACTTGAGCGCCGCGCCGAAGACCGGCACGAGGTCGGTGGTGTCGCTGCCGGAGCCGAGCGCGGGCGTCCCGTCGAGGTCGTCGAGCTCGACCTTCGCCTCGTAGACCGCCCACCCGCTCGAGACGCCGACCGTCTGGGTGCCCGCACCGATCGTCGACCACGGTTCGTGCTCGAGCGGCTGCGAGAACACGGCGCAACTCGGGAGCGCGACGAGCGCCGCCGCCGGCATCGCGCTCCGCGCGCCGTGCACGATCCGCAGGCCCGCGCGCCCGAGCGCACGGAGGACCGAGTTGGACGCGTCGGACGGAACGATGGTGGTCATGCCTCGGGGGTCGGAGCGCGGCCCGCGGCCGCGGACGGATGGTAGCATCGGCCCATGGGAACGAGGCGGCTAGGGTGGTCCGTGCTGACGCTCGGGCTCGTCCTCCTGGCGAGTTGCGCCGAGGGCAGCGACGTCCGGACGACGGTCATCAACACGACGGCGATCTACTCGCCGAGCACCGGCGACATCCCGGTCCCGAACGACCTCCTCTTCGGGGGCTCGACGGACGGGACGCTCGCGATCCCGTTGCCCGCGAACCCCGCGGAGCAGGGGCCGGTGCTCGCGCTCGACTCGCTCGACGGCTGGTCGCTGCTCGCGGCGATGCGCGTCCGGTTCAGCAAGCCGATCAACCCGGGCACGGTCGTCGCCGGAACCAGCGTGCGACTCTTCGAGGTCGCGCTCGAGCCCGGTGACCCGCTCGATCGCCTGCGCCCCGTCGCGTCGGTCGTGCGCGAGCTCGCGACGACGGAGTTCACGGCAGCCGTGGCGCCCGAGTCGTCGAGCACGGTCGCGATCACGCCGACCGTGCCGTTCGAGCCGTCGACGACGTACATGGTGCTCGTCTCGGACGACCTGCGCGGCACCGACGGCTTCCCCGTCATGCGCAGCATCGTCTACCAGCTCGCGGCGCAGGAGACGATCGTCCCGGTCACCGATCCGCTCTTCCCGCTGCAGCGCGCGATCCTCGGCATGCACCACGCCGCCGCCGCGGCGAGCGTCGACACCGACCACGTCGTGATCTCGTTCTCGTTCACGACGCAGTCGGTCGGCGGCCCGATCGCGGCGCTGCGCCAGATCGCGCAGGGCGACGAGGCCGACCTCATCACCACGCTGTGCGCGAGCCAGCCCGACCTGGTCTGCACGGACACGACGCCGAGCCCCTTCTCGACGCCGGCCGTCACCATCGACCCCGTGTCGGTCGGTACGACGTTCTCGTTCCTCGGGAGCGGGCCGGACGCGGCCGACGTCTACGTGGGCTCGCTCGACGTGCCCTACTACCTCGACGCGGCGGCGGCGGGCGGCGGGCCCACGGACCTGTCGAACGACGACGCCGCGCTGACGACGTTCTTCCGCTCGCGCTACGCCTTCGGGGCGAGCGACGTCGACCGCAACGTCACGGGCTTCAACCCGCTGCCGGAGGCGCGCAGCAGCGAGCGC
>JAWKUH010000026.1:0-78730 GCA_041398665.1 Planctomycetota bacterium
TCGGCCGCGGCGCGGGACAGTTCGCCGCGAGCTACCCCCCCTACCGCGACCCGGTCGAGCGTCGGCTCTCGACGTCGGGCACCGAGGTCGAGCACCCGCACAACGACTGGCTGCTCGTGTGGGTGGAGTACGGTTGGCTCGGCGGCCTCGTCGCGACGGCCGTCCTCGGGTGCGTCGTGTGTCTGTGCTTCTCGGCGCTGCGCAAGCAGGAGGTCGCGACGAACGCGCTGGGCACGGCGCTGCTCGCGCTGCTCGTCAACGCGGGAGCGCACTCCGTGCTCCTCGGCAACGCGGCCTCCGGTCTGATCGCGGCGGTGGCGTGCGGCGCGTGCTCGGCCGCGCACCGCGGCGACGGTCCGAACCTCGTGCGTCGGTCGCGCGCGTCGCTGGCGACGCTCGTCGTGTCGATCGCGATCGCGATCCCGGCCTTCTCGCACTGGCAGCTGGGTCGAGCGCTCGCGGCGTACCAGGTCGAGGCGAAGAACGCCTTCGAGAACGGCGTGGACGCCGGTTACTCCGACCGCATCGACGCGGACATCGCGGACGCCGTCGACGCGTGCCCGGACAGCGTGCTCGCGCGGTCGCTCGAGTGCGCGCACGCCCTGGCCTGGGTCACGATCGGCCGCGAGCCGGAGGCCTCGCTCGAACGCGCGCGCCGCGCGTGCGCGGCCCGGCTCGACGCGCGTCCCGTCAGCCCGGCGGCTCTCGCCGACATGGGGCGCGTCGAACTCCTGTTCGGCGAGTACGACGCGGCGCGCGTCCACGGCGAACGCGCGCTCGAGATCGATCCCGAGCAGGCCGTCGCGCTCGACTCGCTCGCACGACTCGAGTTCGTCGCGGGCGACGCGAACCGCGGCACCGAGTACCTGGTCCGGCTGGAGCAGCTCGGCCTGCGTTCGGCCGACGACCGTCGCGCGTTCGCGCTCGAGGTCCTCGCGCAGGGGGCGCCGCCGGAGTCCGTCGCCGTCGCCATGGGCGCCGACCCGACGGCTCCGACCAAGCTCTTCGACCTCGGTCGAAGGACCGAGGACGAGTTCGACGTCGCGCTCGCCCAGCACCTGTTCGCGCACGAACACCTCGATGCCGGCGACGTCGACGCGGCGCTCGTGTCGCTGCGCCAGGCCCGGCGCTCGTACATCAGGACGGAGGCGGACGCGCCGCTCGCGGCGCTCGAGCTGCTCTGCGCGGAGGAACTCGCAGGCGATGCGGACGGCGCGCGCGCGACGTTCGCGGCGTCCGCCGACCTGCACGACGCACGTCCGCGTCTGCGCGTGCACCCGGTGCTGGAAGAGGCCGAAGCGAGACTGCGCGCGTCGCTCGGGGCGGAATGAACGCGACCGCGGGGCGTCGCGATCGACGCCCCGCGGTCCCCACCTCCTCGTCGGTCGCGCACGTGCGTGCGCGCGGCTCAGCCCTCGAGGAAGGCGCGCAGCATCCAGGCTTCCTTCTCCTGCGCGTCGGCGTAGCCCTCGACGAGGTTCTGCGTCGCGACGTCCTCGGCCTTCTCGGCCTGCTCCGCGAGCTTGCGCAGGTTCCCGTTCAGCGCGAGCAGGTCGTCGTGGAGGTTCTTCACCATGTCGTGCGCGGACGGCAGCGACGCGTCCTCCTTCAGGCGCGCGTTCTGGTGCACCTCGCCGTAGGTCCGCAGCGGCGCGGCGCCGAGCGCGAGGAGGCGCTCCGCGATCTCGTCGACCTTGAGCGCCGTCGCGAGGTACATCTGCTCGAAGTGCGGGTGCAGCTGGAAGAACTGCGGACCGCGCACGTTCCAGTGGTAGTGGCGGACCTTCTGGTAGAGGACCTGGTAGTCGGCCTGGAGGGCGACGAGGCCCTTGTGGATGGCGTTGCTCACGTGAGTCTCTCCTTGGGCTGTGGGCTGGTTCGCGGGGGTCGCGTGGGAGCCTGAGCTCCCGTGGACCGCGCCCGGCGATCGGCCCCTACTCTCGCCCGGCGCCCGGTGATAGTCTAGGACTATCTTTCGTTTCTCTGTGATCGCCCCTGATCGATCACAGGGCCGCGCCGAGCCGCGATCCGCGCCTCAGTAGAAGAAGCTGAACACGAGCGACCACTGCAGGTAGTCGCCCGAGACCGACCTCCCGAGCACCTGGTGCTCGGTCCCCTCGACGAAGCGCACGTCGAAGCCGATGCGCGCGGGCTCGGCCAGGTCGAGGAACACGCCCCAGTGGCCGTAGAGACCGACGTCGGCGTCGCTGTCCTCGTCGAAGGGACCGACGGCGGTCGCCTCCTCGAGCTGCACCATCGCGAGGCCGAGTCCCGCGTCGATCACGAAGGGACCGCCGAAGGGTCGGTACTCCTTGCGCGCGCCGAGCGAGATCTCGAAGGAGCGCGTCCCGCTCTCGCCCGGGTCGAGGTCCTCCTCGTCGAACGACCGGAAGATCGGTGTCCAGCGCACCCAGTTCGCGTCGCTCGACGTGCCCCACAGGCCGAACTCGAGTCCGAGCCAGGCGCCGTAGGGCGCGCCGGCGAGCTCGAGGCCGAGGCCGAACTGGCTGTCGTCCGCGAGGTTCGGATCGCGGAAGTTGCGCTCGAGCAGGTGGAACTGCCCGTACTCGTCCCAACCGTCGTCGTAGTGCCGCGCGATGTACGGGTCGTGACGGAAGACGTCCTGGCGCGCGGGAGGCGCGACGGTGCACGACGCGGTGAGAGCGAGGAGGACGGCGACGACCGGTGCGCGCATGCGTCGAGGATAGCGGGCGTCGACGAACGGTGCCCGCGGACGTCGATGCAGGTCGAACGCCGCCGTCCGCGGACTCACGCGAGCAGCGGCTCGCGCATCGCCTTCTCGACGGCGTCCACGAGGGCGCCCGAGCGGATCAGGAGCCGCGCCTCGGCGATGTCCTTCGCGTGGTAGCGGTCGCGCGCCAGCGTCGAGACGCGCGCGCGCAACACGTCGTGCGCGGCCTGCGCGCCCTTGCCTGCGCGGTACTCCGGGTGGAAGTCGCGGCCCTGCGCGGCGCACAGGAGCTCGATCGCGAGCACGTGCTCGGTGTTGTCGAGGATCGCGCGCAGCTTGCGCGCGGCCGTCGTCCCCATCGAGACGTGGTCCTCCTGGTTCGCGCTGGTCGGCACGGTGTCGACCGAGGCGGGATGGGCGAGCGACTTGTTCTCGCTCGCGAGCGACGCCGCCGCGACCTGCGCGATCATGAGGCCGGAGTTCAGACCCGGCTTCGGCGTCAGGAACGCCGGCAGCCTCGACAGGTCGGGGTTCACGAGCTGCTCGACGCGGCGCTCCGACACGTTCGCGATCGTGCACGTCGCGATCGCGAGGTAGTCGAGCACGACGGAGATCGGCTGGCCGTGGAACTGCCCCGCGCTCACGACCTCGCCGGTCTCGGGGAACAGGATCGGGTTGTCGGTGACGGAGTTGAGCTCGCCCGCGAAGACGCTCTCCGCGTGCTCGAGGGCCGTCTTGAACGCGCCGTGGATCTGCGGCACGCAGCGGAGCGAGTACGGGTCCTGCACGCGGTCGCAGGCCTTGTGGCTCTCGAGCACCTGGCTGCCGGCGAGCAGCGCGCGCACGTTGTGCGCGACGCGTCCGTGCGCGGCGTTGTTCTTGAGATCGGCGAGGCGCGCGTCGAACGGCTTCGCGCTGCCGAACAACGCCTCGATCGACAGCGCGGCGATCGCGTCGGCCGCCTTGCTCAGGTTGCGCGCGCGCAGGAGCGCGAGCGCGCCGATGCCCTTCATCACCTCGGTGCCGTTGATCAGCGCGAGACCTTCCTTCGCACCGAGCACGACCGGCTCCTCGCCGATCTTCTTCAGCGCGGCCTTCGCGCTCGACACCTTGAAGCCGCCCTTGCCGTCGAAGATCGCGGCGTCCCCCACCCCCATCGTCGCGGCGGCGAGATGGGACAGCGGCGCGAGGTCGCCCGACGCGCCGACGGACCCCTGCTGCGGCACGACGGGCGTGAAGCCCGCGTCGAAGAGGCGGATCCACTTCTCGAGCAGTTCGAGCCGGACGCCGGAGTGCCCTCGCGACAGCCCGTTGATGCGCAGGCACATGATCGCGCGCACCTCGTCGAAGGGCAGCGGCGCCCCCATCCCGCAGCAGTGCGACAGCACGAGGTTGCGTTGGAGCTCCTCGAGGTCCTCCGCCGCGATCGCGACGCTCTTGAGCTTGCCGAAGCCCGTCGTCAGCCCGTACACGACGTCGCCGCGCGAGACCGCGTCGTCGACGACCTTGCGCGCGCGCTTCACCGCGGCGCGCGCCTCGCGCGTGAGGTCCAGGTCGAGCGGCTCGCCTCGCAGTACCGGTTCGAGGTCTTCGAGGAGGAGGGAGCGTCCGTCGAGCTTGATCTTCTTGGCCATGCGCGTGAGGTCGGTGCGGGGCGCGGATTCTACGCACGCCGGCGGCGGGCTCCGACCGCGAACCCGGTAGCCTCGGCGCGATGCGCGACGAGTCGCACGGGACGAGCGTCCACGACACCGGCGAGGGCAAGGGTGCGTTCGGCGGTTTCGTCGGACCGCAGACCCTGGTGTCCCAGGCGCTCGTCGCGGCCCCCTACCTGTTCGACGACACCCTCGAGCGAGCGCGGACGCTGCCCGAACCCTCGGGCACGCGCGTGTCCGACGCGCTCGACCACCCGTTCGGTTGGTGGCTCGCGCTGCGCGCCGCCGATCGGCTGGAGCCGACGCCCGCGCCCACCGACGAGCAGCGGACGGACTACTTCGCGCTGTGCCTCGGCGCGCACTTCGCCACCGCGGGCACCTACGTGCCGACCGACGTCGACGCGAAGATCCGCCACGCGCTCTGGTTCGAGCCGATGTCGGGCGAGGAGCGCGACCGCATGCGCGACCTCGCACTCGGTCTCGCGCGGTGGGACGTGTCGCCGGTCAGCGCGCGGCTCGTGCACATCGGCGACGAGGTCGTGTCGGGACACGACGGCGAACGGCTCAGCGTGCTCACGGGCGGCCTGCTCGCGCACCTCGCGGCCGGCGACGAGCGCGGTGCGGCGGAGCTCGAACGCGCGGTCGACGACGAGCTCGCGCGCGAGGCCCGCGCGTTCGACGCGGCGGTGCGCGGCGGCGACGACCACGCGCTCGTCGACCTCGCGACGTCGCTCACGCACAACGCCGGCGACGTCGTGCAGGCGCTCCGCTCGAAGTCGGCGCGCGCCGTCGCGGACGGTCCGACCGAGCGCTTCGGCGACCTCGCGCGCAGCGGCGAGTCCCGCTACGGCGGAGCCTTCGCGCGCGCCGCACGCGTCTACCGCGAGACGGCCGCGTCCGAGGGGCACCGTCACTACCCGCTGCGCGACGTCAGGGCGCTGCGCACGCACCCCGACCTCCTGCTCCCCTTGGGTCCGTACCTCGACGCGTTCGGCGAACGCGTCGCGACCTGGCCGACCTTCGGCATGGACGAGCGAGCGGCCTTCGTGGCCGCGCTCGCGAACGGCTGCAAGCGCGTGAAGGGCCAGGTCGGCTACTACCGCGCGCTCGCCGGCTTCGAGGCGGCGCACCCGCGCGGGCTCGAGCACCCCGAACTCGTCGATCGACTGGGCAACGCGGCCAAGCGCATGCTCGCCGACAAGGAACTGCGCAAGCAGATCGCGATCCGGCGCTCGTCGTTCGAGTCGAGCGTCGGCAAGCGGGCGCGCGCCGCGCTCGCCGGGTGACGGCGCCGCACTCTACTGGGCCGCGCCCTCGCGCCGGGGATACGGCATGTCGAGCTTGCGCCAGATCTCCTCGCTCTGCCCCTCGATCGCCTCGGCGGGCAGCACGAAGGTCGCGTGCGCCTCGCCGTCGATCACGAGCGCGGGATCGTTCGCGACGCGCTCGCCGTGCCAGACCGCACGCATGCGGTAGACGCCCGGCTTCAACCCCTCGACGACGAGCGGGTCGCTCGCCGGGACGACGCGCGGTTCGCCCGGCAGGCCGTCGACGTTCACGGTCACGGGCAGTGCCTGCGTGCGCCCCGGCAGGTCGACGACGAGCGTCGAGGTGCGCTCGACGACGGGCTCGAGGTGGATGTCGATCTCCTTGTCGTCGAGCTCCGGGCCCAGGCAGATCCGTGCCGCGAGCTTCCCGTCGGGCGACGTGACCTCGAGCAACCGGAACGGTGAGAGGTCGGACCAGCTCGTGACGCGGAAGTGCCCGTTGCCGTCGGCGTCGAGTTCCTGGATCGCGGCCGGCATCGGCGGGAGCACGTGGTCGAGCCACAGCTCGTCGGTCGTGACGAAGTGACGCTGCAGCGCGTTCGGCGGGTCCGCCGCCGTCAGTCGGACGTGCGCGCCCGCGACGAGTCCGTCGGGTCCGAACACGTTGCCCGCGACGACCTTCGCGGGCTTCAGCCGGATCGACACCTTCTCCTCCTCGCCGGCGTGCAGGCTGACCTGCATGTAGGCGGGGTCGGCGATCGCACCGGTGCGGTACGCGCGTACGTGGATCGGGCCCTCCGGGAGGTCCTGGATCACGACCGGCGTCGAGCCGCCCACGCGGATCGGGTTGACGAGGTGCCACGGATAGCTGCGCTCGAAATTCGTGCGCGCCGGCATGAGGTACACCTCGGCCGGCTCGGGTCCGCCGATGTCGGCGGCGAGCACGAGGCGCAGAGTCGCGGGGCGCCCCAGGGCGACCTTGATCTTGCCGGGTTGGACGACGTTGCCGCCCGACACGCCGAGCACCATGCGCTTCGCGGCGAAGCCCTCCTTCGTGGCCTCGAGCAGGCACAGCCCGGCGGCGACCTCGATGTAGTAGAAGGTGCCGGTCTCGTCCGTCGTGCACTCCTGGCCGTCGAGGCGCACGAAGGCGCCCGCGATCGGTTCGCCCGCCTCGTCCACGATCTGGCCCTGCACGACCGAGGGACGCGCGTAGCTGATGTTGAGCAGCTCCTCCTTGTCCTGACGCAGCCTCACCTCGCGGCGCGAGCCGAGGATGTTCGGTCCCGTGACGTCGACGATCGCCATGCCCGGATAGAGGTCGTTGGCGCCGTAGCGCCCCGAGGCGTCGCACTCGAGCACCCGGCCCGCGTTCGGTCCGTCGGAGATGCGCACGCTCGCGCGCACCCCCTTCCCGTAGGCGTCGGCGATGCGTCCGGCGAGTCGCGCGGTCCGCCCCGAGCCGAGCGGTCGACCCGCGGGAACCTCGGGCAGCGTGCGGTCCTCGACGAGGTCGAGCACGACGTCGAGCGGCCACAGCACGGTCGTGAAGGTGTCGGTCGTCGGCGTCGGCGCGACGGCCTCGCGCTGTTCGGCCGCGACGAGTTCCGGGTCGCCAGGGTCGCGCGGCACCTCGGCCTCCGGCGTCGTCGCGAGCGGATCGATCACCTGCGGTCCGTCGCCCGCGGGCTCCCACACGAACAGCAGCACCATCGCGACGGCGCCGAGGAACAGCGCGACGACGGCGAGGACGAGCGGGGAGGAGTCGGAGCGTGAGGCCAAGGCGGGTGGTGGGAGTCTCGTACTTCGGCCGGAGCGGTCGCGGCCCTTCGCACGCGCACCGCGGAACGTGCGGACGACGCGGAACGATCGACCTTCCGGGCGGTCGCAGCCTAGCGCAGCGGCGCGGACGTCCCGCCGCGGCGCGCCGCCGCGGGGTCCGGCGGGTCCCGATCCGAGTCGCGACCGCCGGGACAGGCTCCTAGGAGCCTGTCCCGAAAGTCCCGTCGCGAGGCGAAGTCATCGTCGTCGAGGCGAGGAGGACGAAGCGGCGACAGCGGAAGCGACCCTGTGGGGTCGCTGAGCATGGCGCTGCGAGTCCGACGACGCATCGGCGGCGAGGACGAAGCCGCAGGAGGGACTCTCGGGACAGGCTCCTAGTCGGAGCGAGCCTCGGGGTCGCGCCTCCGCGCCCCTATGCTCGGCGCGCATGCCCGGACCCGACGCGGAGACTCCCTCGACCGACCTCGCGGAGGACGAGGGGCTGCGTCCGCCGCGGCGCCTCTGGATCGCCGCGGGTTGGCAGCTCGCCGCGCGCCTGTGGTCGGCAGGGTGCACGGTCGGTGCGCTCGGGCTCCTCTCGCGAGAACTCGACGGCGACGTGTTCGGACGCACGGCGTTCTGGCTCGCGGCGTTCCTCGTGATGGAGAGCGCGGTCGACCTCGGCACGGGCGCCGTCGCCATGCAGCGCTCCGCGGGCGACCCCGACGCGCTCCCCGGACTCCTCGCGTCCGCGCGACGACTGAGGACGCGCGCGGCCGCGGTCGTCTTCGCCGTCTTCGTCGCGTCGGCGTACCTCGCGCGCGACCCCGACGCGGGCTGGATCGCACTCGCCGCGACGTACTACTTCACCTGGCCGCTCGAGCTCACGCCGACCGTGCTCAAGAACCGGTTGGCGTACGGCACGGTCAGCCTCGCGCGGGTGCTCGCCGCGACGCTGCGCATCGCCGGCGTCGGCGCGCTGCTCCTCGCGGGCTCGCGCAGCGCCGGGCCGATGCTCGTCGCGTTCACCGCGAGCGCCGGCGTCGCCAACGTCTGGGTGCACCTGAGGACGCGGCCGTTCCTCCCCGCGGTGCACGGCGCCGTCCGGCGCGCGAGCGACGTCTTCCGCCAGGCGCTCCCGCTCGGGCTCGCGGCGCTGTGCCAACAGGCCTACTTCCACGTCGACAACCTCTACGTGCGCGCGATCGTCGGCGACGAGGCGGTCGGCCGGTACGCGGCGTGCGTGCGCCTGATGGGGTTCTCGATCCTCGGGGCGCAGTACGTCGCGGCGAGCGCTCTGCCGTGGCTCGTGCGGCGCGGTCCCGGCGGGCGGCTCGGCGAGGCCGCGGCGCGCCTCGCACTCCCGCTGTTGCTCGTCGCCGCGCCGGTGTACGGCTCGTCTCCGCGCACGCCCCGCGATCCTCGCGCTCGTCTTCGGCGAGGAGTTCCGCGGTGCGGCGCCGGCGCTCGTGCTCCTGCTCGGAGCGGGCGCGGCCGTGCACGCCGGAGCCGTGCTGCACACCGCGCTCGTCGCGAGCGGCGCGCGGAACGCGGCGCTCGCGGTCGCGGCGAGCGCCCTCGTGCTCAACACCGTCGCGAACGCCTTCGCGGTGCCCACGCACGGCATCGAGGGTGCGGCGGCGACGACGCTCGCGACGGAAGTGTGGGTCGCGGTCGCGAGCGGAGCGCTGCTCCTGCGTTCGGATCGCGGCGCGCGCTCGCCGCGGCTGTTCGTCGCCCTCGCCGCGCCGCTCCTGTTCCTGCTCGGGCGCTCGCTCGGTGGGATCCTCGCGTAGGGGCGCGGGCCCCTAGACTGCGGCGATGCGCACCGCGATCGTCCTCGCCGCTCCGCTCCTCGCCGTCTCGCTCCACCTCGTCCGCGCGAAAGGCGTCGACACGTTCGACCGCGACGCATCGAGCGACGTCCGTCGCACCGAGCTCGGCGCCGCGACGGACCCGCGGATCGACGAGCTCGACCTCGTGCTCGTCGCCGGGGACGGCGAGCGCATCGCGCTGCACGCCTTCGGCGTGGGACGCGGCGGCTACACCGTGCGCGTCCTGCCGGAGAACGGTTCGCGGCGCGGCTCAACGTGCTGTCGCCGACGGTGTCGCGGCGCGTCGACGTGCTCGCGTTCGAGTACGTGCCGAAGGGCGCCGACACGTGGCGCGCCGCGCTGGCCGAGCGCGACGGCGACGCCTACCGCCTGGTCGCGACGAGCGACCACGCCGCGGACTGGATCGACTGGGCCGTGGCCTCGCCCGACGGGACGCGCGTCGCCGCGTGGGTCGCGCAGGACGCGTTCGCGCTGCACGTGATGGAGCGGCGCGGCGACGAGCTGGTCGTCGTCGAACGCGCCTGCGAGGCGCGGTGAAGGCCTTCCCGCGCTTCGCCCCGAACGGTCGACTCGCCGCGCGCGTGCCGTTCCTCGACGAGGAGGACGACCTGCTCTTCGCGACGTGGGTCGACGGGGAACTCGGGGAGGGCCTCCTCGAGGTCGACGAGGTGCGCTTCGACGCGAGCGGCGAGCGCTGGGCCTACGTCGGCCGCCGCGCCGACGGGCGGCACCTCTTCGTGCCGGGCGGATCGATCGGACCGTTCGAACGCATCGAGGACGTGCGTCTCGACGTCCCCGAACATGCACGCGCCCGCGTACTGGACGCGGGCGCGTGGCGGTGGGTGGGAGTGGTGATCGATCGTTGAGCCGCTACAGCGCGCGGCCGCGCGCCATCCAAGCCACGGTGCGGTCGCGCCTCCTCGGTGCGCAGGCGCAGGGCACCGGCGTCGAGTCTCGCGAAGGCGCTGTCGGACTCCGTGTCGGGGGCGGCGTCGTCCTCGACGACGGCGTCCTCGCGTGCGGCGCGCGCGGCGAGCTCCGCGAAGGCGTCGCGATCGTCCTTCTCGACGACCGGGCGTCGCGGACGCGGTGCGTCGTCCTCGAGTCCGTTGACCTCGGCGAGCGTGCGCAGGAGGCTCCGTCGCGCGTCGATGCGCTCGCGCTCCGCGTCGTCGACGTCGAGCTTCTGCGGGCGGACGCGGCTCGCGATGAGCGTCCCAGCTTCTCCCCACGCGCCGGCGCAGGGGTGTTCGTCGAGCAGCGTGGCGACGTAGCGCCGCGCCGAGGGCAGGCCGGTGTCGACGTCGTCGAGCACGTCGGCGAGCGCCTGTTCGGAACGATCGAGTGCGTCGGCCAGCTTGCGCACGCGGCGCTCGAGCACCGTCACCTTCGCGTCGGTGTCGCCCGCGGCGACCTGTTCGAGCAGGGCGCGCGTGTCCTCGACGAGCAGGTTGCGCTCGCCCTGGTTCGTCCCGCGCTCCGCGATGACGCGGTCGACGGTGCGCTCCACGAGCTTCGAGACCTCGTCGTAGGTGACGCGCCTCACGCGGCGGAAGCCGTCGCGCTCCAGGCGCTCGGGCGTCGTGACCTCGCCGATCGCGCGCAGCTCGCGCTCGAACCCGGCCTCGTTCGACCCATCCGGTCCCCGTTCGGAATCCATTCGCTCTGACCCCACTTCGATCCGACCCAGCGAGGCCCCCGCCCCGCGCGGACCGGAGTCGCCGGCCCGTACCTGAAGGTGCCCCGTCCATCGGGGACGGGTCGGACGGAGGCTCGGTTCCTGACGAAATCGCGTTCCCGCAAGGGATTCCGACGGCGAGCCCCGGTGCGGGGCGCCCCGCATGCGACAACCCCGCCGTGCCCGAACGGCTGCGACGGACCCTGATCGACTACCGGCCCGCCCTCCACAACCGCGAGGGGACGGGGCGGGTCGCGCGCGAACTCGTGCGGGCGCTCGGGGCGTGCGAGGACGCGCCCGAGCTCGTGCTGTTCGGCGGAGCGCTGCGCGCGCCGCGCGTCGCGCGCGAGGAGCTGGGACTGCCCGAGGGCGCGCGCCTCGTGGCGCCGCGCCTGCCGGCGCGACTCGCGCCTTTCGTGTTCTCGGCGCTGGGCGGGATCGACGCGCGCTTCGGCGCGGGGCTCGTGCACCACACGCAGCTGCGCGAGTTGCCGACGCGGCGCGCGCGCACGACCGCCACGGTCTTCGACCTCCTCTTCCTCGGCGGCGGAGCGGGGCGGCTCGACCCCGCCGCGGCGCGCGGCATGGAACAGCGTCTGCGTCGACTCGTCGCGCGCACCGACCGCGTGCACGTGCCGACCTCGTACACCGCGAACGAGCTGGCGACGCGCGTCGGGCTCGACCGGTCGCGGATCGACGTGGTGACGCTCGGCGGCGAGCACGTGCTGCGTACGGAGCCGCGCGTGGAGAAGGTGCCCGTGGAGCCCTACCTCCTCACCGTCTCGCGCCTCGATCCCCGGAAGGGGCACCGTCTCGCGCTGCGCGCCTTCGAGCGGCTCGTCGAGCGCGGCTTCGACGGGCGCTGGCTCGTCGTCGGTCCGCCGGGCTACCGCGCGGAGGAACTGTGGAGCGAGATCGCCGCGTCGCCCTGCGCCGCGCGCATCGAGTGGCGCAGGAGCGTCGACGAGGGCGAGCTGCGCGCGCTCTACGAGGGCGCGCTCGTGTTCGTGTTCCCGAGCCTCGCCGAGGGCTTCGGCCTGCCGCCGGTCGAGGCGATGTGGTGCGGCACGCCGGTCGTGTCGAGCCGCGCGACGTGCCTCGCGGAGGTGCTCGGCGACGGCGCCGACACCTTCGACCCGCGCGACGAGGCGGAGCTCCTCGCCGTGCTCGAGCGCGCGATCTCGGACGCCGCGCACCGCACGCACCTCGCCGCGCGCGGGCGCGCGTGGGCGGAACGCCACAGCTGGCGCGCGTGCGCCGAGGCCACGCTCGCGAGCTGGCGCGTCACTTGCGCTTGAGCTCGTCGAGGGACCGCTTGATGGACTCGAGCTCGCGCCGGACGCGGGCGAGTTCGCGGTCGACCTCGAGCTCGGTCGGGCGGATGAACCACGCCGCGACGAAGGCCGTGAACGTGCCGAACAGGCCGACGCCGCTGACGATGAGCACGCTCGCCACGATGCGTCCGCCGTCGGTGACGGGCGTGATGTCGCCGTAGCCGACCGTCGTGATCGTGACGAGCGACCACCACAGCGCGTCCTCCGCGCGCTCGAGCGCCGGATTGAGGTGCGCCTCGTAGTGCATCACGGCGACGGCGCCGACCGTCATGACCACGACGCCGACCAGTGCGGCCGCGAGGAAGCTTGCGTGCGCGCGCCGGTGCACGGTGAGCTGATCGACGACGCGCTGCGCGCGCAACTCGCTCACGAACCGCAGCAGGAACACGACCCGCGCGAGCCGCCCCCATCGCAGCACGTGCCAGAACGGGATGCTCGAGAGCAGGTCGATCCAGCCCCACTTCAGGAAGTACGCCTTCCTGTCGTCCGCGTTCAGGAACGTGACCATGAAGTCGTAGAAGAACACCGCGCAGAGGACGTAGTCCATCTGGTCGAACACGCGGTGCTGTTCCGCCGACAGGTCGAGCGCCCAGATCGCGATCGGAATGCCGACCGCGTAGACGCTGAGCGCCAGCATGAAGAGCTGGTACGGGACGACGCGCAGGGAGCGGGGCACGGGGAGAGGCTAGCGTTCCCTGCGGCGTCGTTTCCACGCGAGCACGGCTGTACGCACGAGGACTAGTCCAACTCCCGCACCCGACTCCCCGGCACCACGTCCTCGGCTCCGCTCGACCAGCGCACCCAGCACTTCGTGCCGCCGTCGTAGTCGCGCGCGCGCAGGAGGAGGTCGACGCGCTCGCCGGAACTCGTCTCGGCGGGGACCGGGCGCACCTCGCGCTCGCCGCGGAAGGCGAGCAGGAACGGGTTCGTGTCGTGCTCCGCGCCGATCGTCGTGGGATCGGTGTGGCCGGGCCGGACGGACCAGGCGCGCGGGAGCTGCATGAGGCGATCGAGCGAGCGGCGCAGGTCCTGGATGTCCGTGTGGCCCGGGGCGCGCGTGCCGCCGACGCTGCCCTTGAAGAGCGTGTCACCGGTGAACACCTCGTGCTCGTCGCCGTGGCGCACGACGAAGGTGAGCTGTCCGTCGGTGTGGCCCGGGACGTGGAGGCAACGGACAAGGAGCTCCCCCACCTGGAACGACTCGTCGTCGCGCAGGTGGCGCGTCACAGCGCTCGGCGTGCCGGCGAGGCGCGCCGCCTCGAGGGGGTGCGCAGCGACCTCGCAGCGGAACGCGGCGGTCCACGCCGAGGAGAACTCCACGTGGTCGTGGTGGTGGTGCGTCAGGAGCACGACCGCGACCCGGGCATCGAGGTCGCGCACCCGACGGATCAAGGGCTCGGCGTCGGCGCCGGTGTCGACGACCAGGGCCGCCCCGCCCGGTCGGTCGACGACGAGGTAGCTGTTCGAGGTGTACGCGGGGTGCAGCGCGCGTTCGACGATCATCGCGATGCTCCCCTCTCGGCCAGGTTCTCGCGGAACAGCTTCCAGATGCGCCGGTACTCGTCGAGCCAGCTCGACGGGTGTCGGAAGCCGTGCGCCTCCGCGGGGTAGAGCATGACCTCGAAGTCCTGCTTCCCGAGCTCGATCAAGCGCTGGGTGAGTCTGATCGTGTCCTTCGCGAGCACGTTGTCGTCGACCAGGCCGTGGCAGATGAGCAGCGGATCCTCGAGGCCCTCCGCGAACTCGATGGGCGAGCTGCGCAGGTAGGCCTCCGGGTCGAGGTCCGGCGTGTGCAGGATCTCGGCCGTGTAGGGGTCGTTGTAGTGCGCCTGATCGGTGGCGGGACGCAGCGCCGCCCACCGCACGCGAACACGTCGCCGCGCTCAGCGAGCGCCATCAGTGTCTTAAAGCCGCCGTACAGAGCCGCCGTAGAAGGCCGATGCGCTCCGGATCGACGCCGTGGTTCGCGACGAGCCACTGCCGCCCCGGCTGCAGGTCCTCGGTCCGGCCCCGCCCTGACCAGATCGCCGTGCGCCAGTCGCGGCCGTAGCCCGCCGACGCGCGGTAGTCCATGTCGAGCACGACGAAGCCGTGCTGCACGAGGAAGGTGTGGAACATGAACTCGCGCTGGTAGTAGCTCCAGGCGCGGTCGGCGTTCTGCAGGTAGCCCGCACCGTGCACGAAGAGGACGGCGGGACGCTTCGCGCTCGACGGTTCGAGCGGCCGGTAGAGCCGCGCGGGGATCGCGATGCCGCCCTCGCCCGGCACGCGCACGTACTCCGGCGCGACCCAGGCGTGCGCCTCGAACTCGGGCTCGACGGTGTGCGTGAGGCGTTTCGCGCTGCCGCCCGCGGCCGGCACGACGAAGACCTCGGGCGGCTGGAGCGCGGTCGACGCGGTGCAGCACAGGAGCTGCTCGTCGCGCGAGAGTTCGAACGTCGTGTCGCCACGGAGCAGGCCTGCGAGCGCGCGCGCCGCCGCTCGCCGCGACGCTCCACCTCGTGGATCCGTGGTCGCCCTCGTTCGAGCGGAAGTAGAAGCGCGAGCCGTCGCGCGTCACGGCGACGTCCGAGACCTCAGGCAGCGCCGCTCGTGACGGCCGTCGTCGTTCCGCCCTCGGGTCCGTACGCCGTAGGCGACCAACCGCTCTCCTCGGAGAGAGGAACCGGACGACGTGCGTCCCGGCACGAAGCCCGCCTCGTCGAAGCTCCCGATCCACGCGTCGTCGTGCAGCCGGTGGACCTCGGTAGGTCGCCCGTCGCCACGCATCGAGCGCGAGCGTCCAGCGGTCCTGTCGTCGGTCGAGTACGCCTGCAGCAGGAGCCACGCGCCGTCGTCCGACCACTCGAGCAGGCGCAGAGCGCACGTCGCGCGGGCCCTCCTTCGGTCCGTCCTTCCGCAGGAACGCCAGCGGGTCCTCGTCGATGCCCGAGAGCGAGTCGAGCGCGACGTCCTTCCGCTCGTGCGCCCCGAGAGTTCGAGCAGCACGAGTTCGTGCGCGACGCGCTTCGCCTCCCCCACGTGCGGCCGCACGCCCTGCGTCTCGACGTCGGCGGAGTCGGTCAGCCACACCGGCATGGTGTCGCGCGCGCCGTCGCCCTGACCCTCGGGCTCGAGGACGACGGCGAGGTACCGCGCATCGGGCGCGAGCGACTGGTTCCAGGCGTTCTTCCCCGCGCCGAGATGGAACGGCTCCGGCGCGCCACGGATCGGCGTCGCGCCGCTCCCTTCGACGCCGCGCGGCGGCGTTCGTCCTCGCGTCGCTCGTCGTCCCCCAGCACTCCGTCAGGCGATCCTGCGTCTCGGCGCGAGCCCTTCGCACGCTCGGTTCGTCCTTCGGCGCGTCGTCCGCGAGGACGCGCGCGACCTCGAGCGGCCCGCCGCGCCCGTCGAGCGCGAGCCGCCACCATGCACCGTCGCTCTGGAAGAGCACGCTGCCGCCATCGACGAGGCGCGCGCCGCCGTCCGTCGCGACCGACGAGCAGCGGCGCGAACCCGTCGCCGTCGCGGGCAAGGCGCGCCGCCCGACGTCGCGATCTCCCGCGTACCGTCGGTCGAGCGCACGACGCGCGGACTCCTTCGCCGCCGCGGCGTCGTCGAGCTGCGTCGTCGCCCCGTCGCGGGTCGACGCGCCAGGAAGTCGGTCGTCGGGTCTTTCCGCTCTGGCACGCTCGTACACCACCGCTCTCCCGTCGACGGAGAAGCGCGCGCGGCGCGGCGAACGCGCGACCCACTGTTGGTCGCGGAAGATCGCCTCGAGCGTGATCCGGGTCGCCGACGGGCTGACGGGCCCGCTCGGCGGCGGCGGGAACGGGTCAGGCGCTCCGCGACGTCCTGCTCGACGTTCGGGCGGGTCGAGCCGCAGGCGGCGAGGACGGCGACGCTCGCGAACGCGAGCAACGCGGCCGTGGGGACAGTGCGCTCCGGTCGGATCTGCGACATGCGCGCAGCGTAGCGCGCAAGCTCGACGCCGACTCAGCGGCGCGTGCGCGCGCGCCGCGTCGCGGTCGACGTCGCCCTCGCCCCAGCAGCCGCCCTCCATGCCGCCCGCGACCGTGATCGTCGACCAGGAGAGGTGCGGTGCGAGGCGCGGCGAGCACAGGAACGTGGTGCTCGCGACGTCGTCCGCGCGCCCGAGTTGACGCACCGCCATGGTGCGCAGCGCGCGCGTCACGGCGACGTCGTCCTCGAGCGCAGGACGCGTCGTGCGCGGTCCGGCCCAGTTTCGACCAAGTTCCGCGCGCGCCGCGCGGTCCGATCGTGACCAGCTCGTTCTTGAGGGCTCAGCACGAGCCCGACCGGCCTTCGCCATCGCGTAGTCCGCGTGGAAGCGCTCGCCATGGCGTCGCCGTCGAGCCGATGGCGACGAACGCCGCGCCGCCGCCGTCCTCGTGCGGTCCGGTGCGCGCGAGGACGCGAAGGAACGCGCGGGCGGTGTGCGCCGCACCGAGCAGGTTGATCGCGACGGTGTTCGCGAGCCGTGCGGGATCGAGCACGTCCATGCGCGCGTCCTCGCTCGGCCACAGCCCGGCGTTCGCGACGCACGCGTCGAGCCGGCCGAAGCGCTCCGCCGCGGCGTCCGCCGCGCGTTCGCACGCCGCTGCGTCGCGCACGTCCGCCGCGAGGCACAGCGTCTCCGCCCCACCGAGTTCGGCGTCGTCCGCGAACGCGCGCAGCTCGTCGAGCCGCGAGTGCGCGGTGAGGAGCAGCTTCGCGCCCTCGCGCGCGAACGTCCGCGCCAACGCGCGGCCGATGCCGCCCGACGCCCCGGTGATCCAGACGGATCGCTCGCGCAGTCCGCTCTCCACGTCAACCCCTCCGCGCGCGCACGGGTTCGAGGTCGAGCGGCGGCGCGCCGTCGGCGAGCCACTCGTCGATGCGCTCGCGGATCTCGTCGCGCGCCGCTCGGTACGCGCGCATCACGCGATCGAGGTCGCCGGTCACCGCGTACGGATCGGGCACGGGCCACACGAGGACGGTCGTCGCGCTCGGCACGCGCTTCACCCGTTCGAGCGCGGACTCCGACAGCGTGATCAGCACCTCGGGCGCCGGCTCGAGCTCGTTCCGCACGTAGGTCGAACGCAGGTCCAGATGTCGACGCCGATCTCCGCCATCGCCGACACCGTCTCGGGTTGCACGCCGATCGGCATCACGCCGCCCGACGAGACCTCGATCCGGTCGCCCGCGACGTGGCGCCAGCCCTCGCCCATCGGACTGCGGCAGGCGTTGCCGATGCACATGAAGACGACGCGGGGTCGGGTGCGTTCCGGGCGTGTGTTCACGGCGGCGAAGGCCTACAGGACCCGCGCGTCGCGCGCCGCAACGCGGAGTCCGCCGACCAATTTAGCAGAAGACCCACGACTTTGAGTCCGCGCGGGAGCGCCAGCGCCGCGCGCCGCTGTGGTGCTGGCGATCTCTCCCGGCTCGTGCCCTCCCCGCGTCGGATTCGACCTCGCGCCGCTCGTCCACCCGCCCGGCGAGCGCGGGCGTACTTGCAGCGCGTCGTGTTCGCTCGGAAAGCTCGGCGCGAGTCGACGTTCGAGTGGGTGCCGATCGAGGCGAGGCGCCGGTAATGCAGCCACGCGTTCCGTCCAGTGGGTCGTCCGCGCCTCGCGCGGAGAACCTCGATCGGCTGCGGCTTCCACTCCAGCGTCTCGGCGCTCCGCTGCTCGGTTCGTTCGTGCGCGTGCAGACCGTGCACGGTGCCGTGGCTCGCGAGACGGACTCCAGGTGCGTCGCACGGCGAGAATACGGACCTCCCCGCCACAGACTGGGCGCGCGTGTCGCGGGCGCGTCGCGATCGTCGTCGCGGCGAGAACGACAGCGCGCGCTGCGCGAGCACGGCGAAAGCGCGCCGAACGGATCGCGTCGTCCTGGGAGGGCGTCGACGCACCCTTCACGACGGTCCGCTCGCCGCGCGGCGGCCATGTCGTCGTGCACGCCGGCGGCACGCGTCCGAAGAAGCGACTGGACCGCGCGATCGCCCGTTGCGGCGAGCGCCGCGGCGCGCGAGGGCGAACTCGTCGTCACGGGCGGCGTCGCGACGGACGACCGCGCCTGGATCGAGCGCTGCCTCGAACGGGCGCGCGCGCTCGGCGTCGGCGAACGCGTGCGCCTCGTCGGCGTGCTTCGCGACGACGAACTCGCCGCGCTGCTCGCGCGCGCGGCGGCGGCGATCGTGCCGAGCGACAGCGAGGGCTTCGCGCTGCCCGCGCTCGAGGCCGCGGCCTGCGGCCTCCCGTCCGTCGTCGCGCGCGGCGGAGCGGCGGAGGAGGCGGCGGGACCGGGCGCGCTGCCCTGCGACACGGACGACGCGGGCGAGGTCGCCCGCGCTCTCGAACGCGCCCTCGCGTACGACGCGGCGGAACGGGACGCACTGCGCGCGTTCGTGCGGACGCGCACGTGGCGACGCGCGGCGGAGGGCGTCGAACAGGTCTGGCGCGAGTGCCTCGACGCGGCGGTGCGACCGTGAGGCACGGCGTCCACGGTCCTCGCGTGCTGCTCCTCGCGAACGTCGTCGCGCAGGAGCGTTCGGGCGTCGGACGTTGGGCGAGCCAGATGCTCCCGCGGCTCGCGAACGAGCTCGCTGCGCGCTCGGGACGGCTCGTCCTCGCGATCGGTCGCGACACGCGGATCGACGTGCCGCCCGAGGCCGAGGTCGTCGAGGCGGACCTGCCGGCGGGACCGCCGCTGCTGCGCTGGCACCGCGAGGGGCCGTCGATCGCGCGGTTGCTCGAGGCGGCGCGCGCGGCGCGTCGACCGTTCGACTGGCTGCACACCGGACACCTCCCGTTCCCGCGGCGCGTGCGCCGCACGGACGTGCGCACGAGCTGGCTCGTCCACGACCTGCGTCAGCTCGACCGCGAGCTCGTCGGCGCGGGGCGCACGCTCGTCGCGCCGTCGCTCTACCGCGCGGCGCTGCGCCGCGCCGACCTCGTGTGCACCGTGAGCGAGCACGTCGCGGGTGAACTCCGCGAACGCTTCCGTCGCGACGCCGAGGCCTGCAGGGTCGCGGTCGTCCCCAACGGCTCGGACCACCTGCCGCTGTTCCCGCGCGCGCCGTCGACGGAGAGGCCGTACGTCCTCGGCGTCGGCCACCTCGAGCAGCGCAAGAACGTCGCGACCGTGCTGCGCGCGCTCGCGCTCGACCCGGAACTGCCGAGCCTCGTGTGGGTCGGTCGCGGACCGGACCGCGGCGCGCTGCAGGACCTCGCGCACGAGCTCCGCGTCGCCGAGCGTGTGCTGTGGATCGAGTCCGTCGACGACGCCGACCTCGCGCGCCTCTACGCGTCCGCCGGCGCCTGCGTCGTCCCCTCGTTGCTCGAGGGCTTCGGCATCACCGCCGTCGAGGCGTTGCGCGCGGGGACGCCGCTCGCCTACGCGTCGGCCGGCGCCCTGCCCGAGGTCGTGGGGACGTGCGGCAGGTCGTTCGCGCCGGAGGACCCGCGCGCCCTCGCGGCGGCGCTGCGCGAGGCTCTTTCCGAGCGCGACTCGGCGGACGGACGCGAACGCGCGCGGCTTCTCCTGGGAGCGCTCCGCGCGCATCCTGGTGGACGCCTGGTGCGACTTCGACGTCCGCACGGGCGACGAACGCCGCGACGGAGCATCGGAGCACGAAGCATGAACACGCGACGCACCATCCTGCGCGGGACGCTCGGTCTCGCCGCACTGGCACTCACCGAACGGCTCGCAGCGGCGAGCGCGCACACCATGACGAAGCCGACCGGACAGGACCCCGACGACGACGCTCCTGCGTTCCGCATCTCGCTCGCCGAGTGGTCGCTGCACCGAGCGCTGCACTCCGGCGAACTCGACCACCTCGGGTTCGCTCCGCTCGCGAAGCGCGAGTTCGGCATCGAGGCCGTGGAGTACGTCAGCACGTTCTTCGCGAAGGGCGGAGCGGACTTCGACTACCTGCGCGAGGTGCGCGCGGCGGCGGACGGAGCCGGCGTGCGCAGCCTCCTGATCATGGTCGACGGCGAGGGCGCGCTCGGCGCCGCGGACGACGAGGAACGACGCCGCGCGATCGAGCGACACTTCAAGTGGATCGCGGCCGCCGCTTTCCTCGGCTGTCACTCGATCCGCGTCAACGCGGCGGGCGGAGGCGATCTCGAGGAACACTCCCGACGCGCCGCGGACTCGCTGCACCGACTCTGCCTCGTCGGCGACGAGTACGGCGTGAACGTGATCGTCGAGAACCACGGCGGCCCGTCGTCGAACGGTGCGTGGCTCGCTCGCACGATCGAGCGCGCCGACCACCCGCGCTGCGGCACGCTGCCCGACTTCGGCAACTTCTCGCTCGGCGACGGGACGGAGTACGACCGCTACCGCGGTGTGAGCGAGCTCATGCCTTTCGCGAAGGCGGTCTCGGCCAAGTCGCACGAGTTCGACGCCGACGGGAACGAGACCCGTACGGATTACGCGCGAATGCTGCGGATCGTACGCGACGCGGGGTATCGCGGTTTCGTGGGCATCGAGTACGAAGGTGGGGGTCTTCTGGAGATGGATGGCATTCGAGCGACGAAGGCGTTGCTCGAACGCGTCCGGGAGACGATCGACCGACGCTGACGCGCGGGGCGAGACGCCGCGCGCGGACGGCGTCCTCCCCCACCGCCGCGCGCGCGCGGCGCTGCCCCACACCCGCGATCCCATGCCCCTCCACGCGTTCGTCCTGGCGCTGCTCGCGCAGGACCAGAGCACCCGTCCGCCCTTCACGTTCACCCGCTACGCCGAGGACTGGTCCGCGTTCGACGGCGGCGACCACTGGTTCGACCCGCTCAAGCACGTCGACATCGCGGACGGCGTGTGGATCTCCTTCGGCGCGAACGCGCGCGCTCGGTACGAGCAGTGGAGCGGCTTCGCCTTCGGTCCGCCGCCCCCGGCCGACGATTCCGACGGCTTCCTGCTGACGCGCGTGCTCGCGCACGGCGACCTCCACCTCGGCGACCACGATCGCGTCTTCCTGCAGCTGAAGACGGCGCAGTCCACCGAGCGCACCCTGCCGGGCGGCACGCGCACGCTCGACGTCGACTCCTTCGACGTGCAGCAGGCGTTCTACGACCACACCTTCGACGAGGCCTTCGGCTCGCGCATCACGCTGCGCGGCGGCCGTCAGAACTTCGTCTTCGGCAAGCAGCGTCTCGTGAGCCCGCTGCCCTGGGGCAACACGCTGCGTGCGTGGGACGGACTCACCGCGATCGTCCAGCACGGCGACTGGAACTTCACCGGGTTCTGGTCGGAGTTCGCGCCCGTCGACATCGGCGACTTCAACGAACCGAGCTCGGACGACGTCTTCTACGGCGTCTACGCGACGAACCCGAAGGCCGCGGGAGACCTCGGGGTCGACTTCTACCTCCTCGCTCGGCACCACGACGGCGTGACCTTCAACGGGACGGCGGGCGACGAGGACCGCTACACCGTCGGTGCGCGCACGTTCGGCAAGTTCGGTGATCTCGACCTCGACGTCGAGATCGCCGGCCAGCGCGGCGACCTCGGCGACGAGAACGTGAACGCGTCCATGGCTGCGGCGGAACTGGGTCTCACGCCGGGTGCCGGCCCGACGCGCTGGTTCCTGGGACTCGACTACGCGTCGGGCGACGACGAGGCCGGCGGCGACGTCGGGACCTTCGACCAGCTCTACCCGCTCGGGCACGCGTACTTCGGCGACGCGGACTTCGTCGGCCGTCAGAACGTGATCGCGGCGAAGCTCGGGGCGACGCACAAGTTCTCGCCCAAGGCGAAGGGCACGCTGACCGTCAACCAGTTCTGGCTCGCGGACGACGCCGACGCGCTCTACACGGCGGGCGGCGGCGTCCTCGTCCCAGGCGGCACGTCGAGCTCGAAGGAGGTCGGCACGGAGATCGACCTCTCGTTCCGCTACACGATCGACCGGAACTGGTGGGTCGACGCGGGCTACGCGCACGTGTTCGGTGGGTCGGTGCTCGAGGACTTCGGTCGCACCGAGGACGTGGACTTCTTCTGGATCGCGGTCGAGACCGCGCTGTGAGCCCTACGGGGAGGCAACCACAGAGCACACGGAGCACACGAAGCGCCGCCTGCGGCGGCGGAGAACACGGTTCGCAGGGAGCCGGGGAGGACGGGGAGGGACACCTGCGAGTCGTTCCGCAACTCGACGACTCCCGCGACCCGTCGGTGCCGCGCTCCGCAACGCCTCATCGATCACCGGTACCGTTCCACCTCCCCGTCCTCCCCGGCTCCCTGTGATCCTGTGTTCCCGGCGCCGAAGGCGCCTGCGCACCTCGTGCTCGTCTCGAGGCACGGCGCGGCCTGCCGGCCGCGCTACCACCAGAATCAACCAAGAAAGAAGAACGGAGAGTAGTTCGCGTGACCCTAGGTTCCTTGCTGAATCGTGGACACCCAGACTTCGTTCTTCTCGTGCAGTTGTTGGGGTTGGGGTCTGGGGAAGGGTCTCCCTTCCCCAGCTGGAAGCCTCAGCCTGCCCCAAGCAGGCTGAGGCGACGCACGGTCGGGGCGAACCCCGGAGTTTCGATCTTTGCGCGGTTCACGCGACGACTCGTGCTGGTTCACTGCGAGCTCCGTCGACTTCCATCGGCGTGCGGTAGCCGAGCGTCGAGTGGGTCTCCGGGTTGTGAAGCGCTCGTATCGTGGGTCGACGCGCGCGCGTCATCGAGCCCTCCATTCTATCGCCACCTGTTTGAAGGTCCCGAAGGAAGCTCTGATCACCGCGTTGTCGTGGCAGTTGCCCTTGCGGCTCATGCTGCACGTGATGCCGTGGTGTCGAGCAGCGCCTGGAAGTACCACTCGCGTACTGACTTCCCGATCGAGTGGTGCATGAGCGTCGCCACCGGATCGCGCCAGGCCAACGCGTTCCGAGCGCGCGCTCGTCAGCTCCGTCCGCATGTGGCTATCGACCAGCCCGATCAGCCGCGTGCCGATGTCGATGATCGCCGCGAGGTAGACGGCCGCTCCGTGTGCACCTGCGTCAGGTCCGCGCACCACGACATCGCTCGAATCCGCAGAAAAGCGCCTCTCCAGCAGGTTCTCGGCCACTTCGAAGCTGTGCGACGAATCCGTCGTCGAGCGGAACCGACGCCGCACCCGGCCGCGGATCCCGTGCTCGCGCATGAGCCGCGCCGCGGTGCCGGCTCGTCGGTGAAGGCCCCTGGAGCGAGCGCCTCGACCACCCGTGGGCTGCCATAGGTGCCCGCTCGCCCTGGACCTCGCGGATCGCCTCGACCACCTTCGCGTCTTCGGCTCCTTCTTGAGGCCGCTGCCGCGACAGCCACGCGTAGAACCCGCTGCGCGAGGCCGAGCGCTCGGCATCAGGCCACCGAAGTTCGCCTTCTCCGCGAGAATCAGGTCGAAGGCTCGCCCTGCTCCCTCGCGAAGAAGGCCGCGGCTTAGGAAGTCGCGCTCCATCTCGACTGCCGCACCTGGCGCCGAAGCCGAGCAGCTCTGGTCGGTGTCTCGGTCGGCGCGACTCCTCGCTCGGCGGCGCGGGCTTCTTCACCGCTTCGCGTCGTCAGCCCCTCCGCGTCGAGCACCCAGTAGCGTGCTCTTGTTCCCGAGCGTGCGGGACACTGGCGATTTGCCGACCTCACTCCATGAACCGCGTCCGCCTTCCCCGGCGTGTACGCCCCGCCCCTTCCGGGCCATGGACATCCTTGCGTCACGCGCGCGGGGTGTCCCGGGAGCAGGTCAGTCGCGTTCTTCGTTCTTCCGTTCTTCGTGTTGACCTTCGGCGCCGCAGCACCAGCGCAGCATCTCGCACATCTCGCGGCGCGGCCCCGGCGCGCGACCGGAATCGAAACACGAAGAACGCGAAGAACCGGAAGCGCCTCCGGACCACGGAGGACGCGGGACCCGCGGGGCGCGCGCCGCGTCCTGTGTTCCAGCGCCGCTTCGCCTTCGTGCTCTTCGTGTCCTTCTGCCGTTCCCCATGTTTCCTGCGTGGGTTCGGCGCCGCGAGCGCAGCCATCATCTCGCGGCGCGGCCAACGGCGCACGGCCCCGAATCGAACACGAGCGCGACCGAGCGCGCCTCCGGCGGCGGACCACACGGAAGGGACGCAGGGACCCGCGGGCGCGACGCTCCGCGGTCCGCAGCGCGCTCGCGGCGCCTTCTCTCTTCTGTCCTTCTGCCGTTCCCTTCGTGTTTCCTGCGTGGTTCGCGCCGCAGGCCCAGCGCAGCCCTCGCCTCCCCAGCCTCGGCACCGGACTTTCACTTTCCGAAATTCGTCCTTGACGAATCACGGCCAACCCTTTCAACTTCCGAAAGCAGGGCTTCACGATGTCAAAGGACGACCTCACCCCCTCGACCCCCGGCCCCACGGAGTCGGCGCTCCTCGGTCACCCCCTCGCGCGGCTGCCGCGGGAGGACCTCGACCTCGTGGTCGCGCTGGTCCTGTGCTCGGGCTCCCTCAAGGGCCTGGCCGAGGCGTACGGGGTGAGCTACCCCACCATCCGGGCGCGACTCGACCGCACGATCGAACGGCTGCGCGCCGTGGTCGAGGGGGCCGAGCCCGACCCGGTGCGCGACCTGCTCGCCGAGCTGGTCGAACGGGGTGAGCTCAGCGTCTCGGGCGCGCGGCGCCTGCGCGACGTCCTGCGCGAGTCCGGAACGAACGGTGCCGCCGGGACGCGGCCCAAGGAGTGATCGCCATGGATCCGTGGTGGACCCAGACCGATGCAGGTCTCGTCGGAGGAGGGCTCGGCGCGTTCGTCGGCGTCGTGTTCGGAGGGATCGGCGGCGGCATCGGCGGACCGCTCGCGGCGCGCGGACGCGCACGCGGTTTCGTCACCGGCTTCTTCAAGCTCGGCGTCGCGCTCGGCGTGCTCCTCCTCGTCGGGGGCATCGTCGCCCTCGCACTCGGCCAGCCCTTCCACGTCTGGTTCTGGCTCGCCCAGCCCGGCCTCGTGCTCACCTTCGTGATGGGCGCGCTGCTCCCGGTGGTGAACCGTGCCTACCGACAGCACGAGGAGCGGCGCCTCGCGGCGGAGGAGCTGCGCCGGAGCTGAGGTGCGCGCCGAGGCTCCGGTCGCTCGGCTCCGGTCGCTCGGCTCCCGTCGCTCCGCCCCTCTCGCTCAGTTCCCGGCGGCGACGAGCGCGAAGACGCCCCACGCGATCGCTCCGGCGAAGGCGATCACCGCCGCGAACACGAGGATCTGCACGGCGACGGGTTGTTGCGTGAGCTCGCCGCGCGCGAGTCCCGATCGCGAACGCGCGTCGCCGGCCAGGTACTCCGCCTGTCGGCGCTTGGCTTCGGAGATCACGGGCTCGACCACGCGACGCGGCGCTTTCTCCGGCGTTCCGATCGCGATGTCGGTGGGATCCTCGAGCTCGATCCCGGCGTCCGTGGTCGCCTTCTCGACCGACGGTTCGAGGTCGAACTCGAAGGCCTCGGCGATCGGCTCCGGCGCTCCTCCGGCGTCGGAGCCCTCGAGCTCGACCGCGTCGACGCGCACCGCGAACTCGCCCAGCGAGAACTCGTCGCCGACGCCGAGCGGCGCGGCCTCGACCCGCTCACCGTCCACGAACACGCCGTTGCGACTGCCCGCGTCGACGATCCAGTAGGCGCCGCCGCGGCGCTCGATCCGCGCGTGCACGCGGCTGACCGAGGCGTGCGGCGCGACGAAGGCGCCGTCGGGCAGACGCCCCAGCGTGTCGCCCTCGTGCAGGACGACGGCGCGTCCCTTCTCGGGTCCGGCGAGCGCGGCGAGTCGGATCATCGGTCGGAGAGGATAGCGCCGGGCGAGTTGACGCCGGACGCGTGGTCGGCGTGAAGTGGAGCCCGAGCGCCGCGCCCTCCATGCACCTCCACTCCCGCCCCGCCGCACGGTGAACGTCCCCGCGCTCGAGACGCGCGCGCTCGTCCGCGTCTTCCGCGGCGGCCTCGCGATGCGGCGGCGACGCGTCCTCGGTCCGCTCGACCTCGCGGTCGAGCCGGGTGGTGCGCTCGGACTGCTCGGCCCCAACGGCTCCGGCAAGAGCACGTTCCTGCGCCTCGCGGCGGGCACCGACCGGCCGAACGGAGGGAGCGTCCGCGTGCACGGTGCCGATCCGCGCACGTCGGCGGGACGCGAGCGCACGGGGCTCCTCCCCGAGGGCTTCCCGTTCCCGCCGGAGCTGCCGGGGCGGACGGTGCTCGACGTCGTCGCGCGGTTGCGCGGACTCGCGCGCACCGAGCGACGGACCCGCGTCGGCGCCTGGCTCGAACGCGTCGGACTCGCCGACGCCGCGAAGCGTCCCGCGGGACGTTGGTCGACGGGCATGCGGCGGCGCCTCGCGCTCGCGTGCGCGTGCATCCACGAGCCCGACGTGCTGCTGCTCGACGAGCCTGGCGCGGGACTCGACGCGGAGGGCTTCGGCGTGCTCGACGAGGTTCTGACGGAGGCGCGCGCACGCGGCGCGACCGTCGTGCTGTGCTCGCACCACGGCGGCGAACTGTTCCGACACTGCGCGCGCATGGTGGTGTTCGTGGACGGACGCGCGGCCTGGGACGGGACGTCGGACGAACTCGCGGCGCGCCGCGCGGATCGAGCTCGAGGTCGAGCTCCGCTCGCGCGGCGAACTCCGGACGTGACCGCGCGCATCACCGAGTCCGAGCGCACGTCGTCGCCGCGCGCCCCGCAGCGGTCTCGACGGCGCAGCTCTACCGCGAACTCGCGCGCGGCGACGCGGGGGCGCCGAGGTGAGGGGCGCGCTCGCGGCGGCCCTCCTCGCGGCGCGTCGCACGGGACGCGTCGCCTGGATCGCGATCCCCGCCGCGTTCGCCGCGTCGCAGCTCGCGACGTCCCCCACCGCCTCGGTCGTCTCGGGCGACGTGGCGACGGCGGCGGCGGCCGGCGGCGTGCGCACCGCCGCCGGAGTCGGCGCTGCGGCGTTCGCCGTCGCGCTCGCCCTCGTCGCGCACCTCGTCCACCTCGGCCGTCTGCGCGGTGCGGAGGCCGACGGACTGCTCGCGACGCCGGTGGGACGCGGCGCCTTCACGCTCGGGACGTTCGGAGGCGCGGTCGCGACGGCGCTCGTCGCGCTCGCGGCGGCGGCGGTCGTCGTCGGAGCGACGGGCGGGTCGGACGCGCCCACGCTGCGCGTCGTCCGCTCGCTCGAGGTTCCTGGTCTCGTGCTGACGGGACGCACGGACGCGCGATCGCTCGTGCTCGACGCCGCGCAGCTGCGCGGTGCGACGCGCCTGCGAGCGCGACTCGTCGCACTGCCCGGCGACGGACCGGTGGTGTTCGCCTCGCTCGCGGCGGCACGCGCCGGGACCGACGCGCACGACCGCGCGGAGGGGCGCGTCTTCGCGCAGCGCGCGCTCGAGGTCGCGCTGCCGCCGGGCGACGGCGACGTCACGCTCACGCTCGCGCGACTCGGCGAGGGCGCCGGACTCGCGCTGGCGCGCGACGGTGTGGTCGCGCTCGCTCCCGTCGCGACGGACGCCGCTCTCCCGACGAGTCTCTTCCTCCACGCACTGCTCGCGATCGCGGCCGCGGCGGCGGCGCTCGCTGCCCTGCGTCCGTTCCTCGGCGGCGGGTTGTGCGGCGGCACCGTCGCGGCGATCGCGTTCGCCCTGTGGACGCGGCCCGAGCTCGGCGGCGCGTGGCCGGTCGCCGGACTCGCTGACGCGCTCGACGTCGCGTCGTCGGGACTCGTGCCGGCGTCGCCGAGCCTCGGACCGACGGTTCTCGTCTGCGGCGCGTGCCTCGCGATCGCGACGCTCGCACCGCGCTCCGTCCGGGAGGCCGGCGAATGAGCCGCGTGTCGATCGTCGTCGCCGCGATCCTCGTCGCGATCGGGATCGCGTCGGGAGCGGGGAAGCACTCGAGCGCGAGCGACGGGCCGCGCCTGTTCGGTCCCGTCGCGCGACTCGTCGCCGCGCTGCGTTGGGTCGAGGTGCGCGAGGCGTTCGACCGCGGCGAGCCGGCGCGCGCGTTCGCGGTCGCCGAGACCGCGCTCGCGATCGACCCCGGCGCGACGGAGGGCTGGTGCCTGCTCGTCGAGCGCCAGCTCCTCACCGACGCGAGTTCGCTGCGCGAGCCGGACGGCGCGAGGCGCCGCGCGTGGATCGAGAGCGCGCTCGACACGGCGGAGCGCGGAGTTCGAAGCGCGCGCGACCCCGGACGCGTGGAGTTCACGGCGGCGCTCGGACTGCTCGTGCAGGCCACCGACGAGTCGCCGCCGCCGTGGCCGACGGGTGTCGCAGGCCTGCGGAACGACGCGCGTCGGTGGTTCGAACGCGCACTCGAGCACGGCGTCGGCGCGGCCCGGGAGTTCCTCGTCGACACCGACGAGGAGGCGCCGGGAAGCGTGCAAGACCGAGATTCGTGAGCGCAAGCTCCGCGAACGCGCGGAAGAGGGCGCGCGATCGTGATCGCGAGCGTCCCCTGCCCCCGCGAGCGGGGTACGTTCTGGGTTCGACCCGGCCGCGCGCGACCCGCCGGCCGCGCGTCGACGCCCCACGTCCGAGACCCCGCCAGAACCGATGCACCGACCGAACGGCCGTGGACGCGAGGCGCGTCCCCCGCGCACCCACGCGTCCTCCGCTCCCGTCGCCGGCGCCCTCGCGGCGTTCGCCCTCCTCGCGACGGCCGCGAACGCCCAGGTCAGCGAACTGTCGCTCGACGGCGAGCTCGCGCTGCAGCTCGCCCCCGGGGACGCGGCGACGGCGGAGCTTCTCGGCCCGCCCACGACGTTCGCCGCGATGGCGCTCGACGTCGACCCGGGCCCCGTGCCGTTCCTCGGTCAGTCGCTCCCGCTCGGGGTGACGCCGGCGCTCACGTTGTTCGCCTTCAACGGGACGGACGCGAGCGGTCTCGCGACCTGGCCGCTCGTCGCGCCCTCGAGCTCGTCGTTCGTCGGCTCGGTCTTCTACTTCGCCGGCCTGGTGGCGGACGTCACCGAACCGAGCGGGCTGCGCCTCTCGAACGGCGTCTCGCTCGAGATCGTCGACCGCCCGCCGCTGCTCGCCGCGGACCTCGCGGGACGTCGACTGGGCGGCGACCCGAGCTTCAGCGCCGTCGACGTCGTCCAGCAGAACGACAGGATCTACGTCGCGCTCGACGCGATGAAGTACCCCTTCGCGGCCGGCAAGGAGGCCGACGTCTACGTCGTCGCCGCCAAGGACGCCGCGGAGTGGGCCACCGACCCGTCGCTCGTCGACGTGACGTCGGACGGACCGAACACGTTCACCTTCACGTTCGACGTCCTGTCGCAGAACGTCCTCGCCGTCGAGCCGTCGGCGTCGCCCGGCGCCAACGGCGACCAGATGGCGTCGGCGTTCGACGTCGTCGTCGACCTCGACCGCGACGGGATGCTCGGCGACGGCGACGTGATCGACGGCAAGGGCGACGAGGTCGGCCTGTGGATCACGGCCGTCACCGGGAACCCCGGTCCCTACGCCGTGACCGAGCTGCTGTACGACGGCGGCTCGACGTGGCTCAAGGAGGACATCTACTACCCGAGCAACGTCGCCGCCCTCGGGCAGCTGCCGCTCGTCGTCGTGAGCCACGGCAACGGGCACAACTACCAGTGGTACGACCACGTCGGCCAGCACCTCGCGTCGTGGGGCTTCGTGGTGGTGAGCCACTCGAACAACACGCAGCCCGGCCCGCAGTCCGCGGCGACGTCGACGCTCCAGAACGTCGACCACTTCCTCGGCAACCTCGCGACGATCGCGGGCGGCGCGCTGAACGGTCACGTCGACACGCACCGCATCGGGCTCCTCGGCCACAGTCGCGGCGGCGAGGGCGTCGTGATCGCGTACCACCGCCTGTTCACGGGCGCGTACCAGCCGACGAACTTCACGCGCTCCGACGTCCGGATCGTCTCGAGCATCGCACCGACCTACTTCGAGGTTTCGTCACCCTCGCCCGACGTCATCCACGACGTGCCCTACCACGTGTGGGTGGGCGGCGCCGACGCCGACGTCACGGGCTGCGGCTCGACCTTCGTCGCGCAACCCATGGCGCACTACGGCTGGGCCGAGGGCGAGCGCTCCCTGATCCAGGTCCAGGGCGCGGGACACGGCGCGTTCCACGACGGCGGCGGGAGCACGGTGTCGGCCGGACCCTGCCTCCTCTCGCGCGCCCAGGTGCACCGCATCATGAAGCCGCACCTGCTCGCGCTGTTCGGCTACTACCTGCGCGACGAGGCGGCCGGCCGCGACTTCCTCGTGCGCGAGTTCTCGGACCTGCGTCCCCTCGGGACGCCGTCGACGAGCTGCGCCGTGGTGCACGTCGCCCACACCGACGGGCCCGACCCGAGCGACCTCGTGATCGACGACTTCCAGTCGGCGTCCGCGCTCACGATCGCGTCGAGCGGCGCCACCGTCGCCTGGTCGGTGGACGACCTCTCCGAAGGTGTGTTGATCGACAACAGCAACTTCACCGACAACGGCACGCAGGCCTTCAACTCCTTCACGCACGGCAGCAGCACCGGTCCGCCGCAGGGCGCGATCTTCTCGTTCGGCACGGCGAGCAGCCAGACCTACCGCTACGAGCTGCCCCTCGCGGACAAGGACGCGACGAAGTACCGCCACCTCGCGTTCATGCTGGCGCAGAGCTCGCGCCACCCCCTCACCGTCGCGCTCGACGCCAAGATCGAGTTCGAGGTGCGCGTCGAGGACTGGTCGGGCAACTCGCGCACGCTGCCGATCGGGAGCTACGGCGACGGTATCGGCGAGGCCTACGCGCGTTCGGGATGTGGAACGGGCACGGGCTGGGCGGCCGAGTTCGAGTCGTTCACCATCCGGATCGAGGACTTCGCTCGCGACACGTCGCTCGTCGACCTCACGGACCTGCGCTACGTCGAGTTCCTGTTCGGCTCCGACCACGGGTCGGCGCAGGGACGCGTCGCCATCGACCAGGTCGAACTCACCAGGAAGTGACAGCGGGATCCCCGACCATGAAGCGCATCAGCATCGCCATCGTCTCGGTCGCCGCCGTCGCGGCCGTCGCCGCCGCCGCCCAGGCCCTCGCGCCGCGCACGGCTCCGCCCGCCCTCGCGGAACAGGACGTGCGGGTCGTCGCCGTCGTGCCGTTCACGCTCGAGGCACCCGCGGTCCACACGTTCCGCGCGGAGGCGCCGACCTACGCGTCGGGCGACCTCGTGGTGCTCGAGTCGAACGGCGCGACGCTCGTCCCGACCGACCTGCCCTGTCGCGTCCCGATGCGCGGGGCCGAGGTGCTCCAGCAGGTGAACCGCGGGAGTTCCGGCGTCGTCGTCTGCGTCGCTCCGGCGTGCGACGACGCGAGCGGCGACTTCCGTCTGGGGCCGTACTTCCTGAGCGCCCCCATGACGCCCGAGCAGGTCGACCGCGCGTACGCCGCGAACGAACTCGCGAACGCACGGGCCCGCGGCCAGGTGCGGCTCACCGAGAGCGACCTCACGTCGCTCTCCGCCGCGCCCGTCGTGCTCCCGGACGAGAACGAGCTCTACAAGCTCGCGGCAGATCTGATCGAGGCCTACGTGCCCGACGAGCAGGACACCGTGCGCGGCCTGCGCGGCTACTAGCCCCGCGCGGTGCGAAGCAGCGCGCTGTGTTCCCCCGCACGCCGCGGAGCGGCGCGCTGTGTTCCCCCGCACGCCGCGGAGCGGCGCGCTGCGTTCCCCCGCACGCCGCGGAGCGGCGCGCTGCGTTCCCCCGCACGGACTGCCGGCCGCGCCGCGCCTCGAGGAAGAAGTCGAGGGCTGCGCGGCGCCTGCGGCGCCGAAGCCCACGCAGTTTCGACACGAAGGGAACGACAGGAAAGGACACGGAGAACACGTAGGCGGCGCTGCTGCGCGGCGGAGGGACCCGCGGCGCGACGCGCCCCGCGGTCCCTGCGTTCCTTCCGTGTGGTCTGCCGCCGGAGGCGGCGCCTTCCGGTTCTTCGCCTTCTTCGTGTTTGATCCGCGCGGCCCGCAGGGCCACGCTGTGTTCCCCGCGCGGCGCGAAGCGGCGCGCTGCGTTCTCCCCACGCGACCGAGGTCGCGTGTTCGTTCCTCCGTACGGCGCGAGTGCGCCCTTCGGGCGCGGAACCACGGAGCACACGGAGAAACGAAGGTTCGACCCGCGGGTGCGGTTCCGTGTGCTTCGTGTGCCCCGTGGTCCATCCGCGGGAGCCGGCAGGCCGCGCCTCGCCCCGCTACTCCACCATCCACCGCGCGGCACGACCCGCGTAGTACGTGAGGATCAGGGTCGGCGCCCGCGCGGCGGATCGAGAGGAGACTCTCGAGCACGGCGGCACGCTCGTCGAGGAACCCGCGTTCGGCGGCGGCCGCCAGCATCGCGTACTCCCCCGAGACCTGGTACGCCGCGACCGGCAGGTCCGTGGCCGCGCGCAGCTCGGCGATGACGTCGAGGTACGGACCCGCGGGCTTCACCATGAGGACGTCGGCACCCTCGGCCTCGTCGAGCGCGGCCTCGCGCCGCGCCTCGCGGCGGTTCCTCGGATCCATCTGGTAGGTCTTCTTGTCACCCGCCCTCGGCGCGGAGTCGAGCGCCTCGCGGAAGGGCCCGTAGAAGGCCGAGGCGTACTTCGCGCAGTACGAGAGGATCGCGACGTCGGTGAAGCCCTCGCCGTCGAGCGCGTCGCGGATCGCTCCGACGCGCCCGTCCATCATGTCGCTCGGCGCGACGACGGTCGCGCCGGCCGCGCCTGGACGAGCGCTCGCTCGGCGAGGATCGCGACGGTCTCGTCGTTCAGGACGCGGCCGTCGTCGCCGACGATCCCGTCGTGCCCGTCCGACGAGTACGGGTCGAGCGCGACGTCGGTCGCGACGACGAGTTCCGGGAAGCGCCGGAGCAGCGCGCGCACGGCGCGCGGGACGAGGCCCTCGGGATCGAGCGCGGCGCGCCCGTCCCTGGTCTTCAGCTCCTCCGCGACGGCCGGGAAGAGCGCGACGGCGCCGACGCCGACCGAGAGCAGCGCCTCCGCCTCGCGCAGCAGTCCCTCGAGCGACAGTCGCGAGAGCCCCGGCATCGCGCGGATCGGCACGTCGCCGGCACCGTCGTGGACGAACAGCGGCTGGACGAGTCGCTCCGGACCGAGCTGCGTCTCCGCGGCGATGCCGCGCTGGAACGGACCCGTGCGATGGCGACGCGGACGTTGGCGCATGGGCGGAGGGTACGGTGCGCGGACGGTCGTCGACACCGGGGAAAGCCGAACGTGCGCTCGCGCGACGCGTCGGGCGTTCCGAGGCGTCGACTTCGTCCCGAGCACGCGGCGCGGGCGCTCGCCCCCAGCTGCTAGGCTCTCCCCCCGTGACCTGGCTCGCCGACCTCACGAGCTTCGCCGAGAGCTTCGTCCAGAACCACACCTACCTGGGCGCGTACCTCGTGCTCACGGCGTGCGGGTTCGGCGTGCCGTTGCCCGAGGAGGTGTCGATCGTCGGCATGGGCACCCGGTGTCCCAGGAGCAGGTGCGCTTCGACCTCGCGTTCGTCGTGCTTCCTGGGTCCTGTCGGGCGACGTCGTCCCCTACACCGTCGGGCGCCTGTGGGCGACCGAGCCTTCGAGAACCGCTGGGTCCGGCGCGTCGTCAACAAGCGTCGGCTCGAGCGACTCGAACGGCGCTTCCGCGAGCACCTCACCTGGGGCGTGTTCTCCTGCCGCTTCTTTTCCCGGGGCTGCGCTGGCCCGGCTACTCATCGCGGGGCACCTCGCGATGCCCGTCTGGAAGTGGCTCCTGCTCGACGGGATCGGCGCCTCGATCATGGTGGGCTACACGCTCTACCTGGGTCGGCTGTTCGGGGAGAACGCGCCGCTGCTGAAGAGCAAGGTCGAGCGCTTCGACCTCGTGCTCATGTTCCTCGCGTTCGCGGTGGTCACGACCCTGGTCGTCCGGCACCGGAGCAACAAGGCGCGCGCGGAGGCCGAGGCCGAGGCGGCGTCGGAGCCCGGGACCGACCTCGCGCGGACCGTCGAGCCCTACTCGAGCGGGACCGGCACGGCGCCCGCGCCCTCCGCTCCCCGGGACGAGCCCGGACCCGGCTCCGACCTGGACGACGGCCCGCTGGGCGGCGCCTGATCGGCGCGGGGCGGGCCCCTGCCCTTGCACCGGGCGGGGGGCGTCGTCATCCTCTTTGGCCCTCGAAACCGCGATCGACGACGGTCGCGGACACGAGGTCCGTCCGCCCCCACGTCCCGGAGCGCAGCGCGCGTGCCGGGTGCCCCCTCTACCGAGCCCCCAACGATGCTCCTCTACGTCGCCCTCGGCGCGGCCGCACTCGCGCTCGTGTTCGCGTTCACTCTGTTCGGCAAGATCATGCGCCAGGACGCCGGCACCGAGAAGATGCAGGCGATCTCGAAGAAGGTGCAGGAGGGAGCCGCCGCGTTCCTGCGCGCGGAGTACCGCTGGCTCGCCGTCTTCGTCGCGATCGTCGCGGTCGTGATCGGCGTCGGGCTCGACTGGAGGACGGCGATCGCCTTCACGTGCGGCGCGCTGGCGTCCGGCATCGCGGGCTACATCGGCATGCACACGGCGACGCGCGCCGCGGTGCGCACGACGCAGGCCGCGACCAAGGGCCTCGCACCGGCGCTCGGCGTCGCGTTCAGCTCGGGCGCGGTCATGGGCATGAGCGTGGTCGGACTCGCGCTGCTCGGCATCTCGATCTTCACGCTGCTCTACGGGACCGAGACCGTCTACACGGCGGACGCGGTCAACCAGGTCCTCGGCTTCAGCTTCGGCGCCAGCTCGATCGCGCTGTTCGCGCGCGTGGGCGGCGGCATCTTCACGAAGGCCGCCGACGTCGGCGCCGACCTCGTCGGCAAGATCGAGGCCGGCATCCCCGAGGACGACCCGCGGAACCCCGGCACCATCGCCGACAACGTCGGTGACAACGTCGGCGACGTCGCGGGCATGGGCGCCGACCTCTTCGAGTCCTACGCGGGCTCGATCATCGCGACCATGGCGCTCGGTGCCGCGGTCTACGGCGGCAGCCCCGCCATGGTGCTCCTGCCGCTGATCATCGCGGCCATCGGCATCGTCGCCTCGATCATCGGCACGTTCTTCGTCAAGGCGAACAACGAGCACGCCCTGCACTCCGCGCTCTTCCGCGGCCTCCTCATCGCGAGCGCGATCGTCGTCGCCGGCGCCTTCGTGGCGACCTGGACCGACGTCCTCTCCGGCATCGGCCTCGCGTTCCCCGAGGGCGTCGAGCCGAAGAACGCGTTCTGGGCGATCGTCGCGGGCCTGCTCGTCGGCGTCGCCGTCGGCAAGCTGACGGAGTACTACACGGGCTCGGGCACGAAGCCGGTCGTCAACATCGCCAAGCAGTCGGAGACCGGCTCGGCGACGAACATCATCCACGGCCTCGCGACCGGCATGGAGTCCGTCGCGCTTCCGCTCATCACGATCTGCATCGGCATCGCGGTCGCCTACTACATGGGCAACCCGGGCGGCGAGAACGGCGGCGTCTACGGCGTCGCGATCGCGGCGGTCGGGATGCTCTCGACCCTCGGCATCTCGCTCGGCGTCGACGCCTACGGCCCGGTCGCGGACAACGCGGGCGGTCTGGCCGAGATGGCCGAACTGCCGAAGGAGGTGCGCCAGCGCACCGACGCGCTCGACGCGGTGGGCAACACCACGGCGGCGATCGGCAAGGGCTTCGCGATCGGATCGGCGGCGCTCACCGCGCTCGCTCTGTTCAGCGCGTTCAGCACGACGGCGCGCCACCTCGGCGAGAAGCTCCCGCACTTCACCTTCGACCTCGACATCACCAACACCGAGGTCGTCATCGGTCTGCTGCTCGGCGGCATGCTGCCGTTCCTCTTCAGCGCCATGACGATGCGCGCGGTCGGCAACGCCGCGAACAAGATGGTCGAGGAGATCCGCCGTCAGTTCCGCGAGATCCCGGGCCTGATGGAGGGCAAGGCCGAGCCCGACGCGGCGCGCTGCGTCGAGATCTCGACCGCCGGCTCGCTCAAGCAGATGGTCCTCCCCGGCGTCCTCGCCATCGCGGCCCCGATCGCGATCGGCTTCTGGAGCGTCAACGCCCTCGGCGGCCTGCTCGCGGGCGCGCTCGTCTCGGGCGTCATGATGGCGATCTTCATGTCCAACGCCGGCGGCGCCTGGGACAACGCGAAGAAGTACATCGAGACCTCCGGCGCGCACGGCGGCAAGGGCTCCGACACCCACAAGGCCGCCGTCGTCGGCGACACCGTGGGCGACCCGTTCAAGGACACCTCCGGCCCGTCCCTGAACATCCTGGTCAAGCTCATGACCGTCGTCGGTCTGGTCTTCCTGCCCCTCTTCCTCCGCGCCTGATGCCGGACCGGGGGACGAATTGACCGTCCCCAAACCTCGGCCCCGGTAGCTTCTACGGGCGGGCGGACCGACTTCGGTCCGTCCGCCCGCTCGCTTGCTCCGCCTCGGCGCTCCCGACCTCGTAGGATTCAGTGCGTCCCCACCTCGACACCCCCCTCCACAGCAGCATCCCGCCCCAGGAGGCACCGATCGAAGCCAAGGAACTGGCCGCCGCGGCGGCACAGATCGTCGATTCCAAGCGCGCGGAGGACGTGGAAGTCATCCACGTCGCCGACCAGCTCAAGGTCGCGGACTACTTCGTCGTCGCGACCGGGACCAGCCGAGCCCACGTCAAGGCGCTCTACGACGAGCTGCACGTGCGACTCAAGGCGGCCGGTCACCGCCACGCGCCCGCCGAGGGCGGCGAACTGGGTTGGTGGATCGTGATGGACTTCGGCGACGTCATCGTCCACCTGCTCCAGCCCCAGGCGCGCGAGTACTACGACCTCGAGCGCCTGTACGCGGACTGCCCGCGGCTCGACTGGCACGGTGTGAAGGTCGAGCTCCCCGAGACGGGATCCGTCCAGGCCTGATCGGGCGGAGCTGTTCGCGGCGCGAAGCCGTGACGCCGCATCGCGTCGCCGAACCACGGCGAAGATCGGCCCGAGCGGGAACCGCGGCGTCGCGTCGGACGTAGCCGGGTGCGCGCTCCCGTTCCGTCGCGAGCGCGCACCGTGTCCACGGTCCACGTCCCGGCGTGCTCGCCCCGAGCGCGATCACCACGACCTCGCCCCCGCCCATGTCCTTCGCTCCCCGCGCGTCGTCCCTCGCCGTCCTCGCCGTCGCCGCGCTCGCACCGAGCTGTCGCATCCACGTGGGCGACGGCGTGTGGTTCGACGGCAAGCGCTACCCGGTCTCGCGCACCGTCGAGTTCCACCCGAGCGACGCGGACCTCGAGCGCTTCTCGCTCGAGTCGGTCGACGGCGACGTCACGATCCACGGCGACGCCGACGAGAACCGCATCGTCGCGACGCTCCACGAGCGGGCGCACGGCGTCGGAGAACTCGTCTTCGACCGCGGCGTCCTGCGCGTCGTCGGTCGCGGCGACGCGGTGATCGGCGAGGTCGAGCTGTGGCTCGCGTGCCCGCTCGGCGAGATCTCCGTCCACACCGACGTCGGCGACCTCCGCGTCGACGGACTCGAGGTGCGTTCGAGCGTCGACCTCTCGTCGAGCGTGGGCGACGTCGAGGTCGACGGGCTGCACGCCCCGGACCGGATCGACGTCGACTCGGGCACCGGCGACGTCCGCATCGCGAACGCGACGACGGCGAAGCTGAGCGTCGCCATGGGCATCGGCGACGTCGAACTGTCCGACCTCGACTGCGACGAGGCCTCGGTCGCGACCGGCACCGGCGACGTCTCCGTCGCGCGCTCGCGGATCGGTTCGCTCACGGTGAGCACGGAGATCGGTGATGTCGATGTGGACGTCGACACCTGCGAGATCGGGTACTCGTCCTACGACGTCGGGCTCGGGTCGCTGCACGTCGACTGATCCGCGCGGAGCCCTTTGTCCCCCCGCGCGGCGCGAAGCGGCGCGCTGTGTTCCCCCGCGCGGCGCGAAGCGGCGCTGTTCCTCCGCGCGGCCTGCCGGCCGCGCCGCTCCTCGAGGAAGACGTCGAGGGCTGCGCTCGGCGCCTTCGGCGCCGAAGTCCACAGTTTCGACACGAAGAGAACGACAGGAAGGACACGAAGGCGCCGCTTCGCGGCGCTGAACACAGTGACCCGCGGGGCGCTTCGCGCCCCGCGGTTCAATGTGTTCTTCCGCGTGGTCCGCCGCCGAAGGCGGCGCCTTCCGGTCCTTCGCGTTCTTCGTGTTTCGATCCGCGCGGCGCGAAGCGGCGCGCTGCGTTCCCCGCGCGGCGCGAAGCGGCGCGCCGCATTCTTGCGCGCGCACGCACGGGAACCCCGAGCGACCTAGTGGTGGTGGTGGTGCCCGCCCGGGCCGTGCGCGTGCTTGTGCTCGCGCTCCTCGTCGGTGGCCTCGCGCACCCCGTAGACGTAGACCTCGAAGTCGAGCGTCTTGCCGGCGAGCGGGTGGTTCTTGTCGACCTTGACGGTCTCCTCCCCCACCTCGTGGACGCGGATCTGGATCGGAAGGCCGTCGGGGGTCTGACCGTGGAAGACCGCGCCCTTCACCACATCGGCGTCCGGGGGGAACGCGTTGCGCGGGATGTCCTCGAGGTGCTTCTCGTCCCAGGTGCCGTAGCCGTCCTCGGGGGCGACCTTCACCCGGCGGGTCTCGCCGCGCTTGGCCCCGATGAGGCCCTGGTCGAGCCCCTTCACGATGTTGCCGGCGCCCGAGAGGTAGACCAGCGGGCGTCCCCCCTTGTTGCTCTCGACCGGGCGGCCCTCCTCGTCGTGGAGGGTGTAGTAGATGGCGACGACGGCGCCGTCCTTCACGGCGGCGAGGGACTTGGGCTCGGACTTCGGGGTCATGGTGCGGGTCTCCGTGGGCGGCGCATGCTACCCGCGGGCGGGGCGCTCCGATGGCCGCAACCCGGCCCGGCGCGGCGGCCTCCCGGCCCGGGTCCCCCGCCCCGAAATCCGGTGGGAGCCGGCTCGACGGAGCCCCGGGCCCTCGGCATACTGTTCGGCCCGCATCCCGGAAGAGCCCGTGGAGCGGCCCGAGCGCCCCCCGACGGGCGGCGCCGACCCGAACCGCACGACGCCCCGAGCACGGACCAGAGCCTTGGCCAAGAAGAGTCACTTCGCGAAGAACGCCTACCGCAAGCACCGCGTGGAGGTGTGCGCCGAGCGCCGCGCCGAGCTCGTGAAGGTCCTCAAGGACCCCGCCGCCGAGCCGGAGGAGAAGGACGCCGCCTACCTCAAGCTCGCGAAGATGGGGCGCAACGCGTCGAAGGTGCGCATCCGTCACCGCTGCATGCTCACCGGTCGTTCGCGCGGCAACTACCGTCGCTTCGGCATCTGCCGCAACAAGTTCCGCGAGCTCGCGCTGCTCGGCCAGATCCCGGGCGTGCGCAAGGCTTCCTGGTGATCGACGAAGCTCCGCAGGACCAACAGCAGAGCCGCCAAGATCAGAGCACCAAGCCATGAAGAAGGACATCCACCCGGACTACCGCACCGTCGTCTTCCGCGACGTGTCGTCGAACACCTCGTTCCTCACCCGCTCCTGCGTCCGTACCAACGAGACGGTGAAGTGGGAGGACGGCAACGAGTACCCGCTCTACAAGATCAACGTCTCGTCGGCGTCGCACCCCTTCTACACGGGTCAGAAGATGCTGGTCGACTCGGCGGGTCGCGTCGAGAAGTTCCGCAAGCGCTACAAGAAGTGAAGCCGCGGCGGCGCGGATCGCGCGCCGCAGGAACGGTCGAGATGCGGAAGGGGCCGCGTCGCTCGTCGAGCGACGCGGCCCCTTCCCGTTCCACCGCGCGTCGTCAGGCGACGGCGGAGAGGTCGAGTTCGGCCTCGAGCCAGTCGAGGAAGTTCGCGTGCAGGGGACGCAGGTCCGCGAGGTTCTCGTCCGTCCCCACCGAGGGGTCCCACAGCACGACCTCCGGGTCGGCCGAGCCGTCGCGCAGGTCGAAGCAGAAGAAGTCGCCCGCGCCGTCCGGCGCGAAGGCGACCACGCCGGCCGCGAGCCCGAAGCCGTGGCGCGGACTGCGCCACCTGAGGTTCGACTCGACCAGGCTCGAGGACTCGTCGCTCGCACCCGCGAGGCGCAGCACGTCGAGGCCGGGCAGCGCGCGACCGCCCATGAGCTTCTGGAACTCGATGAACGCCTCGGGGAGTCGGCACCCGAGCGCCTGTTCGGCGCGGAGGAGGTCGAGCTCCGTCGGCGGAGCGAGGCGGGGTTCCGGGACGCTGACGCGCACCGAGCGGGCGAGGATCTGGCGCGGGGAGATCATGGGGAGCTGTTCGGTGCGTCCCGCCTCCGCCCATGAGGTCGCGGTGCGGCGCGCTCTCGCACCCGGGAGCGAGCCGCACGACGGGTAGACTCGGCGCGCGATGGCCGCCCCCACCGAGCCGCACGGCACCGCGCCGCCGGCGGGAGCGAGCCGCTCCGGCCGCCCGTCGATCGGAGCGCTGGTCGCGCTGGTCGGCCTCTTCGCGGTCTACGCCGCGACCTTCGGTCCGGCCAGCGACGGCCAGCTCCTCGGCAACGATGCGATCCCCTACGCGGGCTCGATCGCGAGCGGCGCGCGGGGCGAGTGGCTGCTCGCGAACCACCTCCTGCCGCACGTCGCGGCGGCCGTCCTGCACGGCGTCGGTGCGAAGCTCGGCCTGCTCGGTGCGGGGATGCTCGGCGCGATCGCCGCGGAACAACTCGTGTCCGCGGCGGCGGGCGCGACGGCGGTCGTGCTCCTCGCGGCGGTCGCGCGCCGGCTCTCGGGTTCGAAGGGGGTCGGCGTCGCCGTGGGAGCCGTGTTCGCGTGCGCGGCCGCGCCGTGGCTCTACGCGGCGGTCGGCGAGACCTACCTGCCCGCGGCCGCGGTCGAGGCCTGGCTCGTGCTCGAGACGCTCCGCCTCGTGCAGGGCGACGGCAGCCGCGCGCGCCTCGCCGCCGCGGCGGCGATCGCGGTGCTCGTGCGCGAGGACGCGGTGTTCGCGCTGCTCGTCCCGCTCGTCGCGTTGCGCACGCGCGCGGTCGCGCCGCTCGCCGCGGCGACCGTCGCCGCGACGGTCGTGTTCGCACTCGCGTACGCGCTCTCCCCACCGACGCGTCGTTCGCGCGCTGGCTGCTCGGCATCGCGGGCGACGGCGGCTGGAGCACGGGCGCCGAGCGCCCCGACCTCGCGTTCGCGGCGAAGGTGCACCTCGTGATCGTGCTCGACGCGTTCGCCTACGGCGTGCATCGCGTGGTGGAGTCGCCCGGGATCGCGGCGTTCGCGGCGCTCCCGCCGCTGCTGTTGCTCGCGACGGTCGCCGTCGAACGCGTGCGTCGGAGCGGCGCGAAGGTCGGTGCGGAGCCGCGACGACTCGCGGTCCGAGGCGTCGCGTGGGGCCTCGCCGTCATGCTCGTCGCGCGCCTCGCGTTCTTCACCTGGTGGCAGGCCTCGAACCTCGAGTACGCCGTCGGACACCACGTGCCGCTGCTCGCGCTGGGCGCGACGGTCTTCACGACGCGCAGCGTGCCCGTGCTCCTGTTCGTCGCGGCGATCGAGCTCGGCGTCAACGCGACACAACTCGTGCTGCCCTTCCGCACGGACGCGGCGCACGAGGACGCCGAGCTCCTCCTCGCCGAGGCGGGCGACGACGGCGCCGTGATCGCGCTCGACCCCATGTCGCTGCTCGCGCTGCGACGCGCGGCGAACGGCGGCGCCTCGATCGTCGACGGCGCCCCCCCGCTCTCGGACGACGACGTGCGCAGCATCGCGGACGACGTGCGTCGACGCGTCGGGTCGGGAGCGCGCGTCGTCGGGGTGAACGACGTCGCCGTCGCGATGCGGCTCGGACTTCCCGGCGTCGTCCCCGACCCGGGGCTCGCCGCGGCGCTCGTGGCGATCGTCGCGTTCCGTCGCGTCGACACGGGCGGCGCGCTCGCCGGCTACCTGCTCGCGAAGGACTGACTCGATCGCGTGGACATGACACGGCCGGACCACACGAGTTCCCACGGCGCCGATCCGTCGTCGCGCACCGTCCTCGTCGACGCGCTGCTCGCCCTCGTCGCCGTCGTCGGCGTCCTGCTCCACGCCCCGTTCGTCCACGGCGAGTTCGACCGCGGCTTCGACGGGTTCCAGGGCGCGTTCTTCGCGGCGGCGGCCGTCAACTACGAGCACCTCGGCACGGCGCCGACCGACGGCTTCCCGCTGGTGCAGATCGACCCGGGCGACGACCCGTCGCAGTGGTACGTCTACCCGAACCACCCGCGCGCGGTGCCGCAGCTCGCGTGGTGGGCGCTGCGCACGTTCGGGCCCGAGGGTTGGTCGCAGCGACCGGGACCGGTCCCGCACGGGACGGAGGGAGCGCTGCGCGCCCCGTTCCACGCGGCGCAGGTCCTGGGTGTTCTGTTCCTCGCCGTCGTCGTCGGTCGGCTCGCGGGGCGGCGCGCCGGGCTCGTCGCGGCCGCCGTCGCCGTGCACCTCCCGATCGCGTACGCGTTCGCGGGACTCGTCAACTACGAGCACCCCGCCGTGCTCGTCGTGGCGGCGTCGCTGGCCGTCGCGACCTTCGCGGACGGACGGCGCGCCGCGATCGTCGCGGCGGTCGCCGGTGCGGTGTGCGGTGCCGGTGCGTTCGTGACGTACGCACCGGTCCTGTTCCTCCCCGCCGTCGCGCTCGCCTGTCGGCGGCGCGGCGCCGCCGCTCTCCTCGCCGGAGCCGCGAGCGCGGGGATCGCGATCGTCGTCGCACTCCGTCGCCGTCCGGCACCTCGCAGGACTCGGCGTCACCGTGGAGGACGTGTCGTTGCTCGATCGCGTCGGCGTGCTCGGCCCCTTCGCTCCGGACACGCACACGGTCGCGCACTGGGCGTCCGCACAGCTCGTGGCGACGAGTTGGTCCTTCGGCGCGGCGGCGGCGGTCGTCGCGCTCTGCGGTGTCGTGCTGGCGGCGGTCGTGTCGGTGCGGAGCCGGGCGGACGAACCGAGCGACGCCGGCGACGAACGGAGCGGCGTCGCGCGACTCGCTCGCGTCGCCCTCGCACTCGCCGGTGCTTCGCTCCTGCTCCAGGTCCTCTTCTGGCGCCACACCGGCGACCCGCAGGAGAGCTTCTGGATCAACTCGATCCCGACCGTCGCGGTGGCGGTCGCGTTGGCGATCACGTGGACGCGCTCGCGCGCGCGCTCCGCGGCGACGCGCGGCGTCGTCGACACGCTGCCGTTCGTGCTCGTCGCGCTCGGTTCGCACGCCGGCCTCGCGCACGTCGAGTCGTTGCGCGCACCGGGTCCGCTCGACCTCGACGGTGCTCGCGGTCCGGCCGCACCCCTGCCGCGGACGGTCGGCACCGACGTGGCCGAGATCGTCCCGACGGGTGCGGTCGTGTGGTACCCGACCAGCCTCGGTCTCACGCCCGCCGCCTCGTTCTACGCGTGGCGCACCTTCCTCCCGGTCGCGCCGACAGCTTCCGCCGTGACCGTCGGCGCGCAGCACCGACTCGGCCTCGGCGAACGACCGGCGTGGCTCGTCGTACCGCGCGAACCGTCGGAGGCGCAGCTGCCCGAGGTGCGGGCGCTCGAGGAGGAGCTGCGCGGGTTGCTCGGCGGCGAACCCGACTGGCACGAGGGACGGCTCTACCGAGCGGCGCGGATCGGCCGGTCCCGGTGACCCCGAAGCACGCGGAGTGCGCGTGGCCGGACGCGCTTGATCACGCGCGCCGATGGAGCGTTCCCGCGAGTCGGCGCCGAGCTCGGAGCGCTCCGAAACCGACCACGACGAGGAGCATGGCGACCCACCACAGGCCGCGCAGCAGCGGCGCACCGGGTCCCTCGTCGCGCACGAGCCCCGCGCAGCCCCCGCGCGAGGACGACTGGTAGACGTAGGCCGCGGGCAACGCCGAGGCCTGACCCGTGTCGGGGTTGCGCACCACGAGGCTCGCGACGCCCTTGCCCGGCGGAGCGAGTGCGACGAGCGACGTCGTGTCGAGCACCGTCACGGACTCCGCGGGCGTGCCGCCGAGACCCGTCGCAGGGTCGACGCCGAACCACACCTCGTGCTGCGGGTCGAGGCCCTCTCCGTCGACCGTCACCCACACGCCGCCCTCGGCCGGCCCCTGCGCGGGCGAGACCGCGAGGACCTTCGGGTCGGGGCGGTCGACGTACGCGAACGAACTCGTGTCGGCGTTGCCGACGGGGTTCGTGACGACGAGCGTCCGCGGCGCTCCGGGCGCCCCGATCGACGTCGTGAACTCGATGCGTGACGCGTCGACGTAGTCGACGCTCTGGCTCACGCCGGCGATCCGCACGTCGACGCCCGGGTCGAAGCCCGAACCCATGAGGACGACCTTCGTACCTCCCGAGCTGGAACCTGCGTTCGGGAAGACGTGCGCGACGTCGGGCACGCTGCCGAGCGCGAGCGCGCCCGCGAGTCGTCCCTCGACACCGGTCTCGTCGATCACGACGACGTCGTAGCTCCCCGGCGATCCCGGGCTCGCGGTGAAGGCGATCTGCGACGGGCTGAGGACGACGCAGCCGCCCGGCGCACCGTCGCGGTAGATGCGCCCGCCGGCGACGACGCAGCAACCCGTGCGGAAGCCGCTCCCGTTGACGACGACGGTCGTGCCTCCGGCGGAGTTCGCGACGCTCGGCACGACGCTCGACACGACGGGTGCCGGCGGGACGATCTCGGCCGCCCCCGGGAGGAGCGAACGTTCGCCGAGCGCGTTCTCGAACGTGAGGTCGAAGTGACCGGGCTCCTCGTCCGCCGGGACGGTGAGCGAGAAGCTCACGGCCGAACCGAACCACGCGTGCACGGTCACGGTGACGTCGGGGTCGGAGGCGAGCAGCGTCGATCCCGCGGAGAGACCTGCGCCGCGCAGGAGGTGCGTCGTCGTCGCGCCCCGTGTCGCGACGAGCGGCAGCGGGTCGAACGGTCGTCCGAGCACGCAGTAGGCGTCGGGGAGCACGACGCGCTTGCCGAGCGACAGGTCGTTCGTGCCGACCGTCACGTTGCCGAACGACGTCGGTTGGAAGTCGACGTCGACCGCCGGTGTTCCGGTGAGGTTCGCCGACGTCACCGCGCCGTCGAGCGGCATCGCCAGGAGTTCGTAGGTCCCGGGCGCGACGCCCTCGAAGCGGAACTCGCCGTTCGCCGCGGCGAGGGCGGCGCCGACCGAGCGACCGTCGTCGTCGCGCAGCACGAGGTGGGCGTAGGAGACGTCGCTCTGGTCCGAGCGCACGACGCGGCCCGAGATGCGGGCGTAGCTGCCGAAGGGATAGCGCGCGCGAACGGCCATCCAGTCGTCGGAGGCGAGGCTGCGGTGCAGGACGAGTCCGGACGTGACGTAGGGGAACAGGCTCGATCCGGCCACCGGCGAGTGGTCGAACCCGAGGAAGTGTCCGAACTCGTGCGTCGCCACGTCCTGCACGTCGTAGCGCCCCGGCTGGTTCGACGTCGTGAACGTGTACTGCTTCCCGTTGAACAGGATGTCCGCGTCGGTGATCGCACCGGAGCCGAGGAACCACACCGGCGTGATCGCGACGGTCGAGCTGCCCTGGGGGAAGAAGCCCGACGAGTTGTCCTCGTCGAACAGGACGAGGTGGACCGACGACGAGGCCCAGTTCGTCCAGGCCTGGTGGCCGGGGTTCGTGTCCTCGTTGACGTGGGCGACGGCGCCGGGGACCGAGTTCCACGCGTCGATCGCGAGTCGGATCGCGGCGACGTGCTCGCCTGGATCGAGGTCGTCGGAGCCGGCGCTCGAGATCACGACCGGCACGTTGAACTCGTTCGCCCAGAAGATCGGGGCGTTCGTGCCGGGGTGCTTGAGCGGGATGTGGGCGAGCGCGGCGCCCGCCCCCACCGCGAGGGCGGCGAGCGCGAGGCTCCGGACGGGGACGCGACTCACTTGCCCTCCTCCGTGCCGCGGCGTTGGAGCTCCGCCTCGATGCGCGCGCGCAGCGTCGCGTAGTCGTACGCCTCGGGCCCGCCGTGCTGCGATCCGTCGGTCGAGCGCGCGAAGACCGAGCCCGCCCCGATCGCCACGCGGCGCCCGTCCGTGCCCTCGACGAGTCGGTAGCGTCCCTGCTCGAGTCCGACCGTCATGCGACGGTCGGTCCCCTGGACGCGCTCGCTCAGGAAGAGCAGGACGGACTCGCCGACCTCGAGCTCGGGCACGCCGGCGACGATCAGTCCGGAGCCGTCGTCGAGCACGCCGCCGGGGAGGACGACCTCCTCCTCGCCGCCGCCCGAGCCGATGAAGCGGCGCGCGACCGCGAGACGGTACACCGTCTCGACGATGCCGTCGGGACCCGTCCGTGCCTCACGCGCGAGGACGACGCCCTCCAGCGCGGAGCTCGCGCGATCGACGACCTCCTCGAGCGTGAGCGACGGTGCGGTGCCGGCGACGGCGCTCGGTTCGCTCGAACGGAATCCGAGGTAGGAGAGCGCGGCGAGCAGGAGGAGCGACAGGGACTTTCCGACTTCCGATCTGGCCATGGCACGGGACGGGACCGAACCCCGGCTATCGGCCGCAGGGCCCCACCCGCTCGCCCCGCGACGTCGGCGCCGGCCCCGCCCACGCCCGAACGCGGGACGCTCCCGACCGAACGCGACCCGAATGCGACGGGCCCGCGACACCGCGGGGTGTCGCGGGCCCGTGAGGGACGCGAGCGTCGCCGCCGCGTCAGGGGATCGAGAGCGTCATGAGTCGGGTCAGTCCGATCTGCGCCATGGGGAGCGTGCTGTCGATCGTGACGAATTGCGTCTTGAGCTTGAGCCCGGAGTAGGCGGGGTTCTCGAGTCCGCCGGCGAACGAGAGCTTGCCGAAGCCGTTCGCGTCGACCGGCACGTACCAGAAGTTCGCGATGTTCTGGTAGAGCGTGCAGCCGGGCAGGCCGAGGGCCGCGAGGCCCAGCGGGAGCTGCTGACCGAAGAACGTGTTCCCGTTCCCGAGGAAGAACACCGCGGTGGACGACGGAGGCGCGTCGCGCACCTGCACCTCGAAGAACTGGGTGCCCACCTTGCAGTCGCCCTGCGCCGTGATGCGCGGAACGGGACCGGCGTAGGTCGCGCAGCCCGTACCGGAGTAGGTCGCCTGGCGGCAGAGGGGCTCGCCGAACGCGCCGCGCTCGATCGCGCCGACCTTCACGCCGTAGAAGAACAGGTTCCAGACCGGCGTGAGCGTGATCCCCTCGTTCCACGGGTCGAGCCGTTCGCCGTCGTCGTTCGCGTCGCCGTCGCCGTTGAGGTCGGTCAGGATCGTGACCGCGACGTTCCCGCTCAGCAGGGAGAACACGACGATCGAGTGCTCGAAGGCGTCGATCCCGAGGATCTTGTCGAGCTGCGAGGGCAGGCCGCCCGCACCACTCCCGTCGTAGTAGAGGTTGACCTCGCCGGCGTCGTTGACGTCGCCGTCCTGGTTCTTGTCCTCGCCGCGGAAGATGAGGCCGTTGATGAACTGGCCGGAGTCGTTGACCGAGAACGTGCCCGTGTTCGACGAGTTGCAGCCGAAGTAGTAGGTCTCGGTGCCGTCCTCGTCCATGGTGGCCAGTTCCTTGAGCCACCCGTACGAACCGGACGTTCCACCGACGACCATGCTGGGCAGGACCGTGCCGAAGTCCGGGTTCTTCTCGAGACCCGGGTTCGCGCCGGTCGCGTTGAGGAAGCAGGTCTTCTCGCCGGGGTCCGCGACGTCGCCGTCACCGTTCAGGTCGATGAAGCGGTGGATGGCCTCGTCCTTGGCCGAGCCGAACCCGTCGCTGTACACGAGCACGCCGTTCCCGAGGTAGCTCGTGCAGTTCGTGAAGTCGTCGGTGTCGATCGTGACGAGGTTCCCGTTCTTCCCGGGGACCTTGTAGGGACCGAGCTGGTTCTTGATGAACACCTTCGAGACGCCGTTCTTGCGCTGGACGAGTCCGCCGCCGGGGTAGTCGGTCGGCGCCCAGATCGTTCCGTCGGGCGTGACGCACACCGACTCGCAACCCTGCGTGCCGCCGAGCACCTGCTCGAGGTCCACGACGATCTGCGCCTCGGTGCCGGTCGCGAAGCCGTCGCCGTCGAGGTCCTGTGCGCGGTACACCTGGGCGACGTACGAACCGCCCGTGGAACCGTTGCGACCGTTCGTGAAGTAGAGCGTCGGGACGCCGTTCTCGTAGGTCGTGCGGACGTACTGGATCTGCCAGTTCTTGTTCTTGTTCGGACTCGATCCGAACTCGAAGAACACGCTCGTCTCGAGCTGACCGTCGTAGTAGCCGCTGTCGTCGAAGTCGGCGAGCCTCACGATCTGGTCCTCGAACAGATCGTTGCTCGACGTGGTCGCCGAGCTCTTGCCGAACGAGTCGTTGATGACGAAGACGTCGGGGAGCGGACTCGGGTGCTGGAACTGCGCCGTCGCGTCGGTGGCCGAGAGGAGAACGGCGATCGAAGCGAGGAACGGATACGCGGACCGTTGCATCGGAGTGGTTCGGGAACCGGGGGGTGGGATCGATTCGGACCTCGAGGCGGGGGCTGGGGTCCCACCGAGGAGTGTATCCGCCGCGAGCCCGGATCCACCGGGATCGGTGACTTCGGCGTCCTTCGGTTCAGTTCGGCGCCCCCTCGGACCCGATACGAGCAGTCCGATCGCCCCGGTCGGAGACGCCCCCGCCCGCCTCGAGGACGGACCCGTCTCCGGCGCGTTGACGGATCCTTGACGCGAGCCCGTGCCCACATGAAATCCGACTTCCTGGAGAAGGCCCTCGGCAACCAGGTCTCCATCCCCACCCTCCCCGTCGTCGTCGAGCGCATCAACCGCATGATGCTCGATCCCGAGGTGGGCCTGAGGGAGCTCGGGAAGGCCATCGCGCAGGACGCTCCGATCGCGACCAAGGTCCTGCGCATCGCGAACAGCGCGTTCTACGGCCTGCGGGAGAAGGTGGTGTCGACGGAGCACGCCGCCAGCGTGCTGGGTCTGCGGGTGCTCAAGAACCTGGTTCTTCAGGCGTCCGTGATCTCGAAGTTCGAGCATCTGTCCAAGAACGGCGTGTTCGACCTCGACGCGCAGTGGAAGCACTCCATCGTCGTCGGTCACCTGTGCCAGGAATTGACGCGCTCGTCGAGCCTGGGTTTCGCCCTCGCCCCCGACGAGTTCTACAGCTGCGGTCTGCTGCACGACATCGGCAAGGTGGTCCTGCTCGACAACCTCGGCGCCGACTACGTGGAGAGCATCAAGCGCGCCCAGAAGGCGGGCCGCCCGCTCTTCGAGATCGAGGACGAGGACCTCGGCTTCGACCACTCCGGCGTCGGCGCCCGGGTCGCCCAGCACTGGGGCCTGCCCGAGGTCCTCGTGACCGCCATCGGGCGGCACCACGAGCACCTCGTCGAACTGCTGCGCGAGGAGCCCGCCGCCGCGGTCGTCCACGTCGCGAACACCATCGCCCACCGCCTGCTCGAGGAAGGTGCTGCGGACGGTCGCACGGCCATCGCCGCGATCCCGCTCTCGCCGCTCGGCCTCGAGCCGGTCCGCACGGCCGAGGTCGTGGAAGGGGTGCGCCAGGGCCTGTCGACGATGGACTTCTGACGCCTCGGGGCGCGCCCCCGGTGGGTCGGAACGCGCCCGCGAGCGCGACGGGATAGGGTTCGGGTGCCCTCGGCTCCGGCCCCCGCGAGCGCTGCCACGCCCGTGTGGGACGACGTGCCCACCCCGACATCGGAGCCGGCGGGCGCGCCATGACCCCCGACGCAGCTCTCGCCGACCTCTGCGCGCGCTATCGCGTGCCGCTGCCCTTCGGGAGGCGCCTCCTGCCGCTGCTGCGGCGCGCCCACAGCGCCCCGCCGGAGCAGCGGCGCTTCCTCCTCGAACTCGTCGAGCGCTCGTTCGCACGCGAGGCCGAGCGGCGCCGCCGCGACGAGGACAAGCGCGTCGACGACGAGGACCGCGCGCTCGTCCACCTCGCGGCGACGCTGCACGAGTGGGACCCGCCGCTGTGGTTCAAGGAGTGGATCCGCGACCTCGGCGGCGAGGACGCGTTCGAGGGCGACGGCTGCGGCGCGACCCGGCGGCGAGACGCGAGCGGGGCGGGTGCTCGGCACCCGCCCGCTCGTCGTCGCACCGGCACGCCGTCCGTGCCGATCCGCCGGGATGCCGCTCAGAGTTCGCGGTCCGAGGTCTCGCGCCCCCGGCGCGGCTCGACATCTTCTGCATCAGCTCGGCGTTGCGCTTCTCGAGCTGCTCGAGCTGCTTGCGCAGGTCCTCGATGGCGTGGTCGAGTTCGGTGCGCTCCTGGTGCAGGGAGTCGACCGGGGCGAGCTGCATGCGGACGGGCGGCGCCGTCTTGGTGCCGTCCTCGTCCGTGGTGGCCTCTTCCGTCCACTTCCACTCGCCGTCGACGAGCTCGCCGCGCAGGGTCTTCGTGACCGTCCTGCCGTCGGGCGTGGTCTCGACGCTGCTCCGGATCATGACGCCGTGCGAGTCGCCGGGCGTCACGAACAGGTTCTGCGGCAGGGAAGGAACGGCGGGAAGGGCCGGGACGCGCGGTGCACCCGGAGCCGCGGGCGCGAGGGGCGCACGGCCTCTCGGTGCGGCGCCGCCCTGCGGAGCCGCGCGGCGGAAGAGCTGCGGAGCGTCCTCGCCCTGGAACAGGAAGTCGACGTCCGGGAAGAGGTCCTCGTCCGCGCCCATCCCGAACTCGTCGCGCAGGGCGCGGAGCTCGTCGCGGTGGCGCTGTCGCATCTCGCGCAGGCGTTGACGGAAGTCGTCGCGACGCTCCGCTCGGTCGCCGCGGTCGCCGCCGGGCGCGGGCGTCGACTCGAAGCGGAAGACGCCCGGCGCGAGCTGCTCGAAGTCGCCGAAGTCCATGCCGAGGTCCTCGAGCTCGACTTCGAGGTCCCCGAGGTCCGCGGGACCCTCGCCGCCGAGGAAGAGTCCGCCCATGCGGCGCGGCGCCGCGGCGCCCTCGCGACCGCCGAGCTGCACGGTGATGCGCTGCTCGTTCCCGTCCGCGCGTCGGACCCGCACGGGCACGGACTGGCCGGCCTTCGTCCCGCCGAGGATCTCGACCACGCGGTCGGCCCCGGTCGCGTCCTCACCGGCGATCTTGACGACGATGTCGCCCGCGACCAGGCCCGCCCGGTCGGCGGGACCGCCGTCCTCGACGTCCTGGACGAGCACGCCGCCGTCGACGGTCTGGATCGTCACACCGAGGCGACCCGGGCCCGGGTCGACGGGAGCGGCGGGAGCAGCCGGCGCGGCCGGCGCACTCGGCGCGAGACCGAACGAGATCGCCGGGGCGCCCGGGGTCGCGGGCGTGCGCGCGATCGAAGCGCGCGAGCCGAGTTCGACCTCCTTCGACATCGACTTCCCGTCCCGAGTCCACTCGATCGTGACGCGATCACCGGCGCGGCGGGTCGAGATGGCGTCGCGGGCGGCGTCCGCCGTCGCGACGTCGGTTCCCCCGACGCGCACGAGCACGTCGCCGGCGGCGAGGCCCGCGCGCTCCGCGGCGGTCCCGGGCTGGACGAATTGGATCCGCGCGCCGTCGGACCCCGTCGCGAACCCCACGCCGAGGAAGGCGTCGTCGGAGGCGGCGGGCGCGACGATCTGGAGCTGCTTCGGCGCGGACTCCGACACCGCGAAGGGCACGCGGTCGAGCGAGGCGTCCTGCGGTGCGACGAGAACGGCTGCGGCGATGAGGGTGAGCATGGTGTCCTCCGGTTGGACGTGAACTCCGACTGGTCTGGCTGGGCCGGGCCGGCGCGGACTCGCGCGGGCCCCCGGCGCTCGACGACTACGGTCGTTCGTCGCGGCGCGTTGGCACGAGCCGTCGGTCGGTACGACGCTCGCCGTCGCGACCGAACGCGGGGCACACCGGCCGCGCTCCGGACGCTCCACGGAGCCGTCAGCGGACGAAGGGGCGCTCGGCGAGCCGAGCGACGTCGGGCAGCTCGCCCGCGAGGGGCGCGGCGTACGCCAGGAACGCGTCGGCCACCCTCCCCGGGCCGTCGAGGAAGTTCTCCGGCAGGTGCCGCGTGCGCTGCGCGACCCGCTCGAGCTCGGCGAGCGCGTACCCCGCGGCGTAGGGACCGTCCTCCGACCGTTCGATGACGACCGTTCCCGAGGGTCGATCGGGTCCGAACGCGAACTCGACCGCGCGACGACCGACCTCGCGCGCCTCGCGCGCGTCGACCTCGGAGACGACGCCGACGAACGCGCGCTGGAGGTAGCCGAAGGTGTCGGCGCGCACGCGCGTCCGCTTCCCGAGCGCGTCCTTCACGTGCGCGGCGAGGACGTCGCCGAGCGCCCCCGAACCCGACAGCACCTCGTTGCCGTGTGCGTCGTGCTCGCCGGAGCGGTGCCACGTCCCGCCCTCGGGTGCGCGGATGCCCTCCGAGACGGCGACGACGCAGCGCCCCAGCCGGTCGACGACGTCGGTGACCTGCGACTTGAACGTGTCGGGGTCGACGCGCACCTCGGGCGGGTAGACGAGGTGCGGACCGTCGTCGTCGAAGCGCCGCGCGAGCAGGCTCGCCGCCGTCAGCCATCCGGCGTGACGCCCCATGATCACGTCGATCTTCACGCCGCCGAGCGAGCGGTTGTCGAGGTTGTCCCCCATCACCGCGAGCGCGACGAAGCGCGCCGCCGACCCGTACCCCGGGCAGTGGTCCGTCACCTCGAGGTCGTTGTCGATCGTCTTCGGGACGTGGATCAGCGAGAGGTCGTAGCCCTCGCGCCGCGCGGCCTCGCCGATGAGGTGCGCGGTCTCCGCCGTGTCGTTGCCGCCGATGTAGCAGAACGTCCGGACGCCGAGCTCCTCCAGCCGTTCGAGCGCGCGCACGCACTCCTCGTGGTTCGGCTTCTTGCGCACGGACCCGAGCGCCGCGCAGGGCGTGCGCGCGACGCGCTCCAGGTCCTCGGCGGACTCGTCCGTGAGGTCGACGAGGTCGCCCTCGAGCAGTCCGGCGATCCCCCGCCGCGCACCGATGACCCGCCCCACCTCCGAGCGCGCGCGCGCCGACTCGACGACTCCGACGAGGCTCTGGTTGATGACGGCGGTCGGACCGCCGGACTGGCCCACGAGGAGGTTGCCGAGGGGGGTGGTCATGGGTGGGGTCGCGGAAGTGCGAGGAGCGCGGGCGCGACGCTTGATCCGCGCGGCTCGACTGCTAGAGTTCTCGGCTCGCCGGTCGCGCGACGCCTCGTGCGGAGCGCGACGAGCCCTGCCCGGGTGGTGAAATTGGTAGACACGCCAGACTAAGGATCTGGTGGCCCAAAAGGCCTTGCTGGTTCGAGTCCAGTCCCGGGCACCAAATTCGGTGGCGCGCGCTCGCGCCGACGGAACGAGCGCGAGCGGCCGACGGCGCGAGGCCCGGCGCGGGATCAGTTCCCGGGGGCCGCGGGCACGACGCGCGCGTCGAGCTGGAAGTCCTTGGCGTCGAAGCGGATCTCGAGGAGCGCCCGCGCGATGCCGAGCAGGAGGTCGAGGCGGCCGTCGATCTCCGCGATCTTGCCGGGCAGGCGTTCCTGCACGTAGTTCTGCTGGAACTCGTTGATCGCGGGTCGGACGTACTCCTCGAGCTGGAGCTCGACGTCGGGCGAGAGGTTGCCCCAGATCTCGCCGGGGAAGCGCTCCGCGACGACCTTCTTCTCGATGCGCGGTCGCTCGACGGACCAGTCGATCGAGTCGACGATCTCGTCGCGCGCGCTCGTCCGCATCATCGCGCGCAGGTCGTCCTCCATCTTCGACGGGTCGAGCCACAGCATGGCCGAGAGCGACGGGAGTCCGGTGTTGAACATGCCGGCGAACTCCGGACGGTCGGCGAGCGACACCCGACGGCTCGAACCGGACGACGCCGTGCTGAACAGGAGACTCGGCATCTTGTAGTGGTTCGTCACCACGAAGACGTCCTGGTTCACGCCGGTCGCGACGTGCCCCGTCCCCTTCACGAGCGGCGACCAGTACTCCGTGATCTTCCAGCCCTGGACCTCGTTGATGTAGATCCCGGGCTCCTCCGGCGTCCTGCCCTGCAGCCCGAGTCGCGCGGCGTTGCGCGAGTCCTCGAGACGCTCGAGAAGACCCGCCTTGCCGGGATCGGGGTGGTAGAGCCGGTCGGTGTCCTCGATCCAGAGGACGAGCGCCCAGCACACCGTCGGACGACCGTCGTTCGGCGGGTCGCCCTTCTCCTTCGCGAAGTCGTTCGCGCGCACGATCAGTCCGACGCGGTCCCGGAACGTCGCTTCGAGGTCCGCGATGAACGTGTCGACGCGCGCGTAGCCGAAGATCGGGTTCAGGATCTCGGTCTCGAGGTTGTCGATCAGGGCGCGCTCGGCGGACGCGACGGCGAGCCGGAGCAGCTCGCCGAGGTCGGTCTCGATGTAGAAGACGAGCCCCGAGTCGGCGGGTGCGATCTCGCCGATCGTGCGCGCGATGTCGCGCTGGTCCGCCGGTCGGTGGCGGTAGATGCGCTTCTGCTCCGACGTGAGCGCGTCGGTGCGCCAGCCGCCCTCGAGACGCAGCGAGACGAGGCCCTCGTCGAGGCCCAGCGCGCCCGCGATCTCGCTCACCGCGCCGAGCGAGAGGATCCGCCCCGCGAGCGCCTCGCCGAAGTCGACGCTGTTCGGGTCCGGGAGCGGTCCGTCCGCGCCGAGCTTCCTCGGCAGGTCGTCCGACCGGACGTAGATCTCGAGGTCGTCCTCGTCGTTCGCGTGCTCGAGGATCTGGTCGCTGTAGCGCGCGCTCATGCCGAACGAGTTCTCGGCGCGCTCGCGCTCGAGTCGCTTGGCGGCGGCGCACATCGCGCTCGTGTTGCTGACGACCAGCACGTCCGAGATGCGCGTGAAGCACAGCGGCTGCGTGAGCTGACCGCCGGTGAGCGTGATGACCTCGCCGTCGTCGCTGGTCGAGAAGCCCTGCTTCTCGAGTCCGAACCAGCTCGGCTTCTCGAGCGCGGCGTAGGCCAGCTTCGCCATCCAGTTGCCGCGGCCGTAGGCGGCCCACTCGACGCTCCCCGGTCCCTGCCGGTCGAAGTACGCGGCCAGGGCGAGGTCCGATCCGCCGAAGACCTCGAGCGGGTTGGTGCGGATCGGCAGGTTCGCGAGCTGGTTCGAGACCTCCGTGCGCACCTCGTCGTACTTGGCCCTCGCGTCGGCCAGCGCCGGCAGCTCGGCGACCTTCCCGAACGGGCCCTTCGCCAGTTCGTCCGCGCGGCGCAGCCGCAGCTCCGCGTCGAAGTCGCGCTCGAGATCGGCGCGCGCGACGAACAGGTCGACGTCGCGCGGGACGAGGGTCGAGACGTCCGGTGCGTAGGCGCCCTCGAACGGATTGAACAGGAAGGTCGAGAACGCGAAGAAGCCGGTGAAGGCCAGCACGCCGAGGACGACGAGCGCGATGCGCAGGATTCGTTTCATGGACCAGGGCTCGGAGAGCGAGCGGAGAGGCGAGCGGACGGGCCGACGGCGCGCGTGAGGGTCGGGTGGTCGGAACGGGCCGCCCCCGACCGGCCTCTCGTCGGCTCGCGAGCTCGGGGCGCCCCGCCCGAGCTCCCGCGGACGGAGGACCATACGTGCTCGGGGGGCGCCGGTCGAAGGCGCTCCGCGGCGACGGTGCGCGCACGGGAGCCCCGGGCCGACGGAGCGAACCCCGGGAGGACGCCGGCGAGCGCCGCTTCTTCCGGGACCTCCCGCCGCTATCCTCCCCGCGATGCGTCGTTCGCAGCGGGCCGCACGGGCTCGGACCTCGATCACCCTCGTCCTGTCCGCCCGCGCGAAGGAACTCCGGCGCTCGGGTCGCGACGTCGTCGACATGTCGGTCGGCGAGCCCGACTTCCCCGCGCCGGAGGTCGTGCGGCGCACCGCGTCGGAGCGCGCCCTCTCGGGCGACGTGCGCTACAGCCCCGCCGCCGGTTCGCCGGAACTCCGCGCGGCGATCGCGCGCCACCTCTCGGAGACGCGCGGCGTCCCGTTCGCCGCGGACGAGGTGTGGGTCGGACACAGCGCCAAGCACGCGCTGTCGGTGGCGTGCACCGCGCTCTTCGACCCGGGCGATCGGATGCTCCTGCCGCAGCCCGGTTGGCTCTCCTACGACGAGATGTCGTTGCTCGCCGGACTCGAGCCGGTCCCCGTGCCGGGTCGCGCGGACGGCGGCCCCGACCTCGACGCGCTGGATCGCGCGGCGCCGGGAGCTTCCGCGCTGTGGATCAACTCGCCGTGCAACCCGACGGGCCAGGTGTGGAGTCGCGACGAGCTCGCGGCGGCGGTCGACCTCGCCGTCCGGCACGACCTCGTGATCCTCTCCGACGAGATCTATCGCCGGCTCGTGTACGACGGACGTCCGTGCCTCTCCCCGCTCGAGGTCGATCCGCGGGCGCGCGAGCGGACCGTGGTCGTCGACGGTGCGTCGAAGATCTTCTGCATGACGGGCTACCGCATCGGGTTCGCCGCGGGACCGAGGGACGCCATCGAGGCGTTCACGACCGTCGGCAGCCAGACGGCGGGCTCGCCGAACACGATCTCGCAGGCGGCGTACGCCGCCGCACTCGCGAGCGAGCCGCCCGAGGTCGCGACGATGGTGGCGACCTACCGCGAGCGCCGCGACGTGCTCGTCGCCGGGCTGCGCGCGCTCGGCCTCGCGTTCCCCGAGCCGCGCGGCGCGTTCTACGTCTTCCCCGACGCGACGCCGTTGCTCGAGGGGCGCGAGGACTCGGAGGAACTCTGCCGCGAGCTGCTCGAGCGCGAGGGCCTCGTCCTCGTCCCCGGCAGCGCGTTCGGCGCGCCGCGGCACGTGCGCCTCTCGTACGCACTTCCGCTCGAACGCATCGAGGCCGCGCTCGAGCGACTGGGTCGGTTCGCCGCGACGCGGGTCCGCTGAGCCCGGCGCGCGGCGCTGCTATCCTGCGCGCATGCTGATCCAGCCCTTCGACGGCGCCGCGCGCGAGGCGGCGGACCGTCTGCTGCGCGAGCGCAGGACGGTGCACGAGTTCGACGGGCGCACGCCGTTGCGCGAGGTCGTGCTCGAGGCGCTCGACCTCGCGCGGTACGCGCCGAACCACAAGCTCACGAACCCGTGGAAGTGGTACTGGCTGGGGCGCCGGACGATCGAGAAGGTCTGCGGCCCCAACGCGCGCAGACCGTGCGGATCGAGAAGGGTGAGGAGGCGGCGCGGAAGAAGCTCGATCGCTGGCTCAAGCTGCCGGGTTGCCTGTGCTGACCGCACCCGTGAACGAGGACGACCCGGTGCGGCACCAGGAGGACTTACGCGGCGTGCTGTTGCGCGGCGCTGGTCCTGATGCAGGCCCCGGGTGCGCGGCGTCGGCATCGAAGTGGAGCACGGGTCCCGTCACGCGACACCCTGAGTTCTACGAGCTGCTCGGTCTCGATCGCATGCGGAGCACGTGGTCGGGCTGTTCTGGTACGGGTATCCCGCGGAGATCCTCGGAGATGAGGAGGAAGCCGGCGAGCGAGTCGTTGTTCGAGTTGAAGTAGCGGCGAGGGCGGGCGCGCGCGGGCCTGCGGCCGCGCGGATGCCGCGGGGACCACGGAGCACACGAAGAGCACGAAGGCGAACCGCCCAGGTGGTGTCTCCTCGTGAACCTGCTTCGGGTGTGCTCTGTGGTTGCCGTCCGGTCCTTCGGCGCATCGACGACGGCGAGGACGGGGCGCGGCCTGCGAGCCGCGCGGCCGAACCACGGACGCACACGAAGAGCACGAAGTCGAAACCGCCCAGGTGGTCTTCGTGTGCTTGGTGTGCTCTGTGGTTACCCGTCCTGCTCGGCGCATCGACGACCGGCGAGTACGGGGCGCGGCCTGCGAGCCGCGCGGTTGGAACCACGGAGCACACGAAGAACACGAAGGAGGACCGCCCGCGTGGCCTTCGTGTGCTCCTTGTGCTCTGTGGTTGCCTCCAGCCCTTCGGTGCCGCAGGCGCCGCACGCAGGCTCGCCTCAGGACACCCGGTACGCGTTCTTGGCACCCCGGAACTCCTCGAGCGCGATCTCCTGCACCTTCGCGAGCACGCGCGGGTCGTCGCTGTCCGCCAGGACGTAGAACTTCCACAGGTTGCGGTAGGCATTCTCGAGATCGACGAGCCGCGGCACGCGGTCGGCGAAGAGGCCGAGCGGCTTCGGCTCGGACTCGCCAGGCCAGAGGACGTGCGTCGCCGCCTCCTTGAGCTGCATCCGCGCGGCCGGGCAGTACACGATCACGTCGACGTCCTTGCCCGTCGCGAAGCTCGCCGCCTCGCCGATCCGGCGCTCGGCACCGCGGCGCTCCTCGGCCGCCTCGCGGGCGAAGAAGCGCGCGACCAGGTCGCGCTGCGCCTCCTCGTTGTCGTAGCGCGGGAACACCGCGGCCCGCTTGTAGAGCCTGCGCACGCGCACGCCGTCGACGAGGCGCTGCACCCGCCGCTCGGTCTCCGTGTCGGCCGCCCGCGCCGCGTCGACGAGCAGGGCGAGCAACGAGTCGTCGGTCCGCTCGAAGAGGTCGGAGTCGGCGAGCAGTCCGGCACCGAGCACCGCCTCGACGGCGCGCGCGACCATCGCGCCGGCGGCCACCTTCGCGTGGTGGTAGTAGACGCGCTCCGAGAAGTAGTAGCGCGCCTCGAGCATGCGCACGATCTCGGACAGGATGTCCTCGCGCAGCAGCTCGCGCTTGGCGAGGTCGATGAAGAGGTTCCCGCTGCGCCGGTCGACCTTGAAGTACGAGCCGAGTCGCTCGTCCACCGAGAGACGGAGCCCGGTGTAGTACGCGTCGCGCGCCAGGTAGTCGAGGATGTCGGAGCAGATGGTGTCCGACGTGAGCTGCGTCCAGTACGCCGGCACGGTCCGGCCGCCGGGTTCGGGGGCGAGCACGGCGAGGACGTCGTCCAGCACGCCGAGGTCCGCGAGCCGCCGCCCGAGCTGCGTGCGCGTCGACAGCGCGCGCTCGTAGCGCGAGCGCGAGTCGTGCCGCTCGATCAGTCCCGACTGGTCCTCGATGTTGTGCCCGAAGGGCATGTGCGTCACGTCGTGCACGAGCGCCGCCATGCGGACGACGCGCGCCTCCTCGTCCGCGATGCGCAGGCACGAGCGCGGGTCGAGCTCGAAGTTGCGGTTCACCGCGTCGACGAGCTTCCCGGTGACGTGCAGCGTCCCGATCGAGTGCTCGAAGCGCGTGTGCTGCGCACCGGGGAAGACGAGGTAGGCCGTGCCGAGCTGCTTGACGCCGCGCAGGCGCTGCATCTCGCGCGTGTCGAGGAGCGAGAGCTCCTCGCCGGTGAGGTGCACGTCGCCGTGCACGGGATCGCGGACGACGCTGAAGGCTCTGGTACGACTCAACGGAGTGGCGGGCACCCGTTCTCGGGGCGCGTGCGGTGGACGGCGGGCGCGGAGAGGGCGGTGCCCGTCAGGGCAGGACCGTGACGACCACGGCGTTCGAGACGGCCCGCGGGAGCCAGCTGAACGTCGGGACGTCGAACTCGAGGACGACGAAGGCCGAGAAGACGGTGATGCCCGCCAGGCTCGGCTCGTTCGCCACCGGCACCACGATCGTGCGGTGACCCGCGAAGTCGAGGTTCGCGAGGAAGCCGGGGTACCCGAAGAACTGGAAGAACACGTTGTCGAGGTTGAGCGGCACGTGCATCCCGAGGTAGTCGGTGCCCGGGAAGATCCCGCCCGACAGACCGAGCAGGTACACGAAGCCGGGGTGGTTCGGCGAGTCGAGCTCGAACTGGACCTGGCCGCCGACGTGCACGGGACCGGCGAGCGACAGGACCGTCCCCACGACCGGCGGCACGTCCGCGTCGTTCACCTCGCCCGGCGTGCCGAGGTCGCCGCCGGCCCAGGCGGCGATCGCGTTCGAGAAGTTCGCGGCCGTGCTCGGTCCCGTCAGCATCTCGCGCTCGTCCGACACGCCGACGTCGATCTGCACGCCGGTCCCGCCCCAGTCGACGCGGTCGATGACCTGGTCGTTCGGCGTCAGCATCTCGACGTAGCTCGTGCCGTTCGTGAGGCCGAACTGCTCGAACGGGGCGCAGATGTCGCAGAAGACGTTGCCGTTGCGGTTCGTCACGCCGTCGAGGCCGACCACGGCGTACTCGCCGGGGCGCAACTGGATGCGCGTGTCGAGCACGAAGGTCTGCGTCCCCGACCGGAACTTGCAGCCGAACAGGTCGACGTCGCCCGGCGCGACGTTGACGATCTCGAACCACTCCGCGTAGTCCTGCGCCGCGGCGCCGGGATTGACGAGCAGCTCGGAGATGACGACGTCGCCCGAGGTCGGCGTGATGCCGGCGTGGCCGTGGCAGGCGAACTGGATCTCGTCGCCGCCGGAGACCTTCGTCACCCAGAAGTGCGCGCCGTCCGTGCGGATCTTCACGTTGCCGTTGGCGGAGACGAAGCCTCCGGCCTGCGTCGGGAAGACGCCGCTGCCCGACTGCTGGTTGCCCCGCGTCGTGCACCACTGCACGCGGCTGTGCGCCGTGGTGTTGAAGGCGTTGCAGGTCGTCTTCGTCGGGTGGCCGTAGCCCGCGTTCACACCCGCGGAGTGCACGACGAAGGACGGGTCGAAGTTCGCGATCACCGTCGCGGACGAACTCGTGTTCGAGCCGTGGTGGCTCGACTGCATGGCCTCGATCTGTCCGACGTTGGCGGAGACCGGTCCCTCGACGTCGGCCGTGCCGTTGCCGCCCGCCGTGAGGTCGCCGCCGATGTAGAACTCGAAGTCGCCGTGGTGGATCACGACCGCGAGGCTGCGGGAGTTCTCGTCGATCGGGTTCGTGGAGAGCGGCACCGTGCCGGTCGCGTGCTGGCCGTTCACGGCGACGCACTCGATGTAGCTGCCGACGCCGAGCTGGATCTGCTCCCCCACCGTCGGCAGGTGGCGCAGCGTCAGGAACGTCGCCTTGTACTGGTTCTCCTGACTCGTGTTCTTCGGTGCGACGTCGCCGCGGTCCCAGGCGGCGAAGTTCGGCGCGTAGCCCGCGTTCGCCACTTCGTCCATGCTTCCGCAGTGGTCGGCGTCGAAGCTCGTGAGCACCGTGTAGTCGAGGTCCGTGACGCCGATCGACGCGAGGTAATTCGTGATCGTCGGACCGAGCCCGGGGCTGCCCGCGTCGATCAGCACGCGCGTGCCGTCCGGTCCCTTGACGAACGCCGCCGCACCCTGGTCGACGTTGAGCACGTGGATCTCGAGCTCCTGCGCGTTCGCCGGTCCCGCGAGGAGCGCACCCCCGGGGAACGCGGCGGCGAGGACGAGACGGGCGGCGCGGCGACGGGAGGGCGAATGGGAGGGCGACATGCGGGTAGGGGCTGCGTGACCCGCGGGCGCGCGGGCCGAGTGCGCTAGTGTACGTGCGACGTGGGACGCGCCCGCCGTCCCCTCCGTTCCCCGACCTCGGTCAAGGAAGAGCAAGGAACCGTGAACGACCGCCTCCTCGTCGTCCTGTGCGTCCCCCTGTGCATCGCCGGCGGTGCGGCCGGCGCCTGGTTCGCCTCCCCCGCCCGCGAGGTCGCCGCCGAGCGCTCCGTCGAGCCGCGCTCCGGCGGAGTCGACGAGGACGCCGTCGCCGCCCTGCGCAGCGAGATGGACCGGCGCTTCGAGCGCATCGACATGCGCCTCGCCGACCTCGCGGACGCGCGGCGCAGCGCCGTTGCGGACTCGTCCGCTCCGAGCGCGGCGGCGCCCGGGAGCCGGACGCGGCGAGCGACGGGACGGGTGCGAAGGACGACGGGAAGGTCGGCGAGGACGAGATCGCGGCGCTGTTCGGCGGCGGCATCGGCGACGGCGAGCGCTGGGACCTGCTCGACCGCCTGCGCAAGTCGGGTCAGCTCGACGAGGTCCTCGAGAGGCTGCAGGAGCGCGCCGATGCGAACCCCAACGACCCCGAGGCCCAGTTCGAGGTCGGCATGGCGTACATCATGAAGCTGCAGTCCGTCGGCGCGAGCTTCGAGGCGGGCCCGCTCGCGAACAAGGCCGACGCCGCGTTCGACCGCACGCTCGCGCTCGACGAGGACCACCTCGGCGCGCGCAAGGCGAAGGCGATCTCCCTCAGCTTCTGGCCGCCGATCTTCGGCAAGCAACCCAAGGCGATCGAGCAGTTCGAGATCCTGATCGACAAGCAGAAGCAGTTCCCGCCGAACCCGGACTTCGCCGACTCGTACGTCCTGCTCGGCAACCTCTACCTGCAGAGCGGAAAGACCGACGAAGCCGCGAAGGTGTTCCAGCAGGGACTCGACGCGTACCCCGACGACGAGGCGCTGGCCGACCTGATGAAGGACGTGCAGGGCGGCAAGTGAGCCCGCGATGAAGTCCCACCGGCACGAGATCGCGCTCGAGGTCCCGTCCCGGCGCGGCTTCGTCAACATCACGCGCGACGTCGAGCGCGCGATCGCTGCCAGCGGCGTCCGCGAGGGCCTGTGCCTCGTCAACGCCATGCACATCACGGCGAGCGTCTTCGTGAACGACGACGAGCCCGGCCTGCACCAGGACTACGAGAAGTGGCTCGAGCGGCTCGCTCCCCACGCTCCGACGGACCAGTACCGCCACAACGACACGGGCGAGGACAACGCCGACGCGCACATGAAGCGCCAGGTGATGGGCCGCGAGGTCGTCGTCGCGATCACGGACGGGAAGCTCGACTTCGGCACCTGGGAGCAGATCTTCTACGGCGAGTTCGACGGTCGGCGCCGCAAACGCGTGCTCGTCAAGATCATCGGCGAATGAGCGACGACCCCGAGGACGCCGTGGACCCGCTCGCCGCGTGGAGCGCGACCGACGTGCGCGTGGGCCGCGTCGTCGAGGCCGAAGCGTTCCCCGAGGGGCGCTACTCCACGCACCTCCTGCGCATCGACCTCGGACCGGAACTCGGGACGAGGAAGTCGCTCGCGCGGCTCGTCCCCCACTACGCGCCGGAGGACCTCGTCGGCCGGCTCGTGCTGTGCAACGTCGGACTCGAGCCGCGACAGATCGGGAGACACCGGTCCGAGGTGCTCGTGCTCGGCGTACCCGACGCGAACGGCGAGACCGTCCTCGTCGCACCCGAGCGGGACGTGCCGCCCGGCGGCAGGCTCCACTGACCGATCCGCCTGGCCTTTTCGCGCTCCCGTCCCGCCTTCCCACTCCCAAGGTCCGCTCCATGAAGAAGCTGCTCTCCGCCGGTCTGTTCGTCGCCGCGCTCCCCCTCGCCGCGCTCGCCCTCCAGGACGAACCGGCCTCGAAGCCCGTGACGTACACGATCGACCCCGTCCACTCCTCGATCACGTTCCACGTCAAGCACATGGGCGCCGCCTTCGCGGCGGGCCGGTTCGACTCGCTCACGGGCGAACTCGTCTTCGACGAGGGCGATGCCGGCGGCTGCAGCGTCGACGCGCACGTCGACCCGGCCTCGGTCTCGACCGCCAACGCCGACCGCGACAAGCACCTCCGCAGCGGCGACTTCTTCGCCGTGGAGGAGCACCCCGACATGCGCTTCGTCTCGACGTCGGTCGAGTCGAAGGGCGACGGCACTTACGCGATGAAGGGCACGCTCTCCTACCGCGGCGTGGAGAAGGAGATCGCCTGCACGTTCGAGAAGGTCGGCGAGGCGACGAGCCGCGACCGCCGGCGCGTCCTCGGCTTCACGACCGAGTTCGTCGTGAAGCGCTCGGACTTCGGCGACGTCTACGGCGTCGCCCAGAGGATCCTCGGCGACGACGTCCACGTGCGCGTGGACATCGAGGCCGGCGAGAAGCGCTGATCCGCGCGAAGCTCGGAGCGGACGAGCGGGAGTGCGTGCGACGAGCGCGCGCTCCCGCTCGCTGCGTCAGAACTCGTCCATCATGCGCTGGGTGTCGTCGACCCAGCGCCCCGTGGGATGCAGCGAGGTAGTCGCGCAGCACGCGGCGCGCACGGTCGGGCTGCTCCGCGCGGAACCAGGCGCGCGCGGCGTTGAGGTGGATCGGGACCTCGAGCGCGTCGAGGTCCTCGGCGTTCTCGTTGCAGATGTCCTGCAGGATCTGCGCGGCCTGCGCGAACTCGTCGTGGTCGAAGAGCAGTTCCGCGCGGACGACCCGCGCCTTGAGCGACGTCGGGTCGAGGTGCAGCGCCCGCGACACGAGCGTGTCGACCTTCGCGCGCGACTCGACGAGGCTCTGCTCGACGTCGTCGCCGGCGAGCCCGCGCGACCGGAGTCGCTCGAGCGCCGCGATGGAGTCGAGGAGCGAGAGCGCCTCGTCGATCGCGTCGCCCGCGCGCCTCGCGAGGAAACTCGTGCCGATGCCGAGGTCGCCCTGGCGGACGCCGAGCTCGCGCATGCGCAGGTAGTCCGACTCGCGCTCGGCGTCGATCCGCTCGCGCGCCTCGGCGTTCGCCACGCTCGACGTGAGCATGGCCGCCGTCGCCGCGTTCTTGAGCGCGTTCACGAGCTTGGGCTGGACCTCCGCGACGTTCTCGGCGAGCAGTTCCTCGTAGAGTTCGACCGCGCGGTCGAAGTCGATGCCGGTCGCGAGCGCGTCGGCGAGGGTCTCCCGCGCGCGCTCGTCGCCCGGCAAACGGTCGAGCGACGCCCGTGCGTGCGTCACCGCGTCGTCCGTGCGCCCCTCGTTCATGGCGGCGTTCGCGGCGAGCAGGTGCGCCTCGCCGAGCGCGCGGCCGAGGAACGGCAGCGCGGGATCGGCGCGCTCCGCCTCCTCGAGCAGCTGCAGACCGGAGCGCGACCCGCCCTGCGTGCAGATGCCGATCACGCCGTGCGCGCGGACCAGCTCGGGCGTGCGACCGTGGACGGCGCGCGCCGCTTCGAGTTCCTGCGACGCCTCGGTGAGCTTGCCGTTCCAGGCCAGGATCTCGACCAGCGTCGCCGCGGGCCGCGGGTCGTTCGGGTTCGCCTCGCGCGCGCCGCGCACGAGTCGCAGCGCCTCGAACGTGTCGCCGCCGAGCGCGGCGAGCCGCGCGCGGAGCAACGGCTCCTCCGGCCCCGACGACGGACCGACCTGGTCGATCAACGTGCGCGCCTCCGCCAACCGGAGGTGGTCGATGGCGTCGCGGAGCTCGACCAGCTCGGTCGAGTCGTTCCGCTGGAACGAACCGGCGGAGCGCGCGGTGCTCCCGCCGCCGTCGCCGCACGCCTCGAGGAGCGAGAGCGAGAGGACGAGCGCCGCGGCGAGGAGGTGGGATCGTCGGATTCGAACCATGGTGGACGCGGTCGTGCGCGAAGAGGCTACGGCGGACCGCCCTGCCACGCGAGTCCCTCGCGGAAGGCACTGCGACCGTGCTCGGGCAGCAGCTCCTCGATCGCCGTTCCCGTCGGCACGAAGTAGCCGTCCTCGCGGAACCGCACGCGGTAGCCCCAACCGAAGCCGCGGTACAGCGGTTCGACGAGGGTCGGTGAGAGCGCGGTGGTGCTGCGCAGCGTGTCGGTCTGGATCCGGTCGTACGGCGTCGCACGCAGCCCGACGAAGAAGCCCAGGCCCTCGGCGACGGCCGGCGCGTCCGCTCCGAACCACTCGAGCGCGCGGAAGAGGTCGGCGACTCGTGCGCGCGGGAAGCGCTTCGCGTCGCGGCGCGCGTAGCCCTCGTACTCGACGGCTCGGTGCCCGAGCGTGCGGCCGACGCCGCGCATGAACCAGCGGCGCTCCGCCGCGTCCGTCGCGGCGACCTCGTCGCGGGCGGCGAGGACGAGTCCGCGCAGGTAGTTCTGCGGCGGCACGGTCGCGCGCGTCGCCTCCTCCGCGAGCGTCGATCCCGCCGCGACGCAGACGAACGGCACCGTCGCACCGTCGCCGCGGCGCGCCTCCTCGAGTCGCGCCGCGAAGTCCGGGCGCGCGACCTCGATCCTCGAACTCGCGTCGAAGTACGCGATCGGCTGGAAGTCGACCCAGTCGTGGTCGTTCGCGCGGACGAGGGCGACGCGCTCGGAGAGCCCGGGTGCGGCGTACGCCAGGTGGTCGCGGAAGCTGTAGAGCTCGTGCGCCGCGACGCGCGGTTGGCGCGTGGGCAGCATCGGGTCGAGCATCGGCAGCGTCCCGAGTGCGGCGAGCGCGACGAGCACGGCTCCCGTCCCCCACCCCGCCGCGGCGCCGACGCGCGTGCGCAGTGCTTGGCACCCCGCGCCGATCGCGAGCGCGAACCCGGGCCAGAGCGGCACGAAGTAGCGGCTCCCCGTCCCGTCGAGCGTCGCGGTGAGGTTGACCGCGAGGTCGGTCACCGCGTACGCGCCGAGCAGGCACGCCGTGTGGACGACGGCGACCAGGACGACCTGCGCGCGGCCGTCGGTCCGCAGCGTGCGCAGCGACCGCAGCCTCGGCACGAGGACGAACGCGACGCTCGCGACGATCGCGGCGAGCAGCACCCAACCCACGAGGCCGACGCCCTGCTCCTCGAACAGCCACGAGCGCCGGAGTTCGTAGGTCGCGGCGGAGGCGAACTTCCCGAGCTTCTGACCGAAGTCGCTCGCGAGGACGCGCTCGCCGATCGGGCGGTTGACGATGGTCGTCGCGTCGTGCGTCAACAGCGGGATGCATAGCAGGGCGGGCAGCGCGGCGAGGCACGCGACCGGGATCGTGCGTAGCCAATTCCTGCCCGGATGTTGTCGAAGCACGAGGAGCAGCGCCCAGGCCGGCAGCGCGACGAGCGCCTGGTAGCTGAAGAAGATCGCCGCACCGACGCTCGCGCCGAGGGCCGCCGCGCGGCGCCACGACATAGGTCGGTCCGACGGCGCGTCGAGCAGCAGCAACGTCGGCAGCAGGAGGAACGGCACGGTGTCGGCGTGGCTCCCGAGCGCGAGCACGTCCACCATCTGCAGCGCGGGCGGGGCGAACGCGACGAGTCCGACCGCGACCGCCGTCCCGAGCGCACCGACGTGCCGCCGCGCGATCACCGCGACCAGCGCCGCGCCGAGCGCCGACCACAGCACCGCGAGGAGCTTGAGCACCCACAGGTTCGACCCGAAGACGAACGTGAGGGGCACGAGCAGCAGCGCGAAGACGTACGACCCGCGCAGGTGCTCGATGATCGGGAGCTGGGCGGGGTCGAGCGCGATCCCGTGCCGCAGGGCGAAGGCGACGGTGCCGCCGTAGCGCTCGAGCTCGAGCTCGTCGAGCCGCGACGCGGCGACCAGGGCGCGCACGCCGAGCACGAGGAGGGCGGCGGCGAGGGGCGGGCCGAACGAGCGCACGCCGGGACCTTACCCGGTCCTGTCCCCACTCGCTGGTGATGGGTCGGGCCGCCGGGAGCGCCCTGGGAAGGGCCGCAGCCGAGGGTTTCCCCTCGATTCGGAGCGAGTGCGCGGGACCCTCCGTCGGGCGGACACGGGGACGGCGCGCGCGGATCGACCGGCGACCCGCCCGGCCGGAGCCCGTCGGCAGCGCTCGCCCCGACCGGCGTCACCAGCGAGCGGGGACAGTACCGTGGGGGTGACCGGACGGCCCCGACCCCGATCCGCCGCCCTCGCCCGCGCCGCCTCCCGCCTCGCCCGCCGGGCGCGCGATCTCGGCCGCCCCGCGGGCGCTGCGCGACCCGCTCCGGCGGCTCCGGTGCGGGGTCCCGTGGGGTCCGGAGCCGGCCCCGGCCCGCTCGACCGGCGGGGCGCTCCCGGCCCCCGAGTCGCGCCCGGCGGCTGCGGCGAGGGCCTCCGCCGCGCCGGGTCCCGCGCCGGCGGCCGCCCGGGCGGCGGCTCCGCCCCGAGCGGGCCTCCCCCACCCTGGCGGTGGCCCGGGCGCGGCCGACCTCGAGACGCTCCGCCGCGAGGTCGAGGGCTGCCGCGCCTGCGGCCTGTGCTCGACGCGCACCAGGACGGTCTTCGCCGACGGGTCGCCCTCGGCGCGCGTGATGTTCGTCGGCGAGGGCCCGGGGGCGGACGAGGACCGCACCGGGGTGCCGTTCGTCGGCGCGGCGGGCCAGCTCCTGACGCGGATCATCGCGGACGGCATGGGCCTCGACCGCGCGCGACACAGTACATCGCGAACGTCGTGAAGTGCCGTCCGCCGGGCAACCGCGACCCGGAACCGCACGAGAAGACCACCTGCGCGCCGTTCCTGGCGCGGCAGATCGAGCTCGTCGACCCCGAGGTGATCGTGGCCCTCGGTCGCCACGCCGCGGCCCACGTCCTCGAGCGCGACGCGCCCATCGGGCGATTGCGCGGGCGCGTGGAGCGCGTCGGCGGTCGCGCCGTCGTGGCGACCTTCCACCCGGCCTACCTGCTGCGCTCGCCGCACAAGAAGCGCGAGTGCTGGAGCGACATCCAGCTCGCGATGGCCGAGCTGGGGCTCGAGCCGCCCGCGCGGCGCTGAGGGCTCCCGCGGCGATTCGGGCGGATCCGCACGGTTCGCGCGGCGCCGCAGCTCGCCGTCGCTCGAGGCGTAGCCCGACCCGCCGGACGCGGTAGGTGAACCCGTCCGACGCCCGTCGGACCGACACGCCGGCGTCCCACGACCGCGGCGGTCGGTCGCCCGGGGTCCGCGCCCCTGCGTTGACCCCCCCGATGGGCACCGCTATTCTCCGACCGCTCCACCGTCCCCCGGACCCGTCCGGTGGTCGCGTCCCGCCGCGCGCGTCGCGCGGGACGGAGTCTCCGGATCCGTTCCGGGGCGCGTGGTGCACGACACCCCCATCCACGTTCCGAGGTCGCGCGTCGTCCTCGGTGCGATCCCGTGCACGCTGCGGCGTGCGCACCCGCGTCCGGTCCCCTGCCGGTGCGGGTTTCGACGAGCCCAGCGTTCCCCACCCATCCCTCGGGTCCCGACCCCATCCCACGACGGTCGTCGTCGCACCGTCCGCACATCCCCGTGCGGAACGATCGTGCGATCGACGGCGCCGAGCACGTACGCGCGCGGAGCGCGCGATGCGACTCGGGACGACGCGGGAAGTCGACCCGGAGCAACGCCGATCCCATCTCCAATGCGCGTTCGCACCCTGCTGCTGTGCCCCTTGACGCTCCTGCCGCTCGTCGGCTGTCACTCCACCTCGGGTGACACGCGGAGCGCCGACACGAGTTCCGCCGCTCCGGAGAGCACGGCGACGCCCGGGTCCGCGACGAACGACGCGAACCAGGCCGCGCCGACCGAAGCGTCCTTCGCGACCGGCAACGCCGGCTCCGCGAGCCAGGACACGCAGGACTACGTCGACCGCACGCAGCGCCGCGAGGAGTACTCCGCCGCGCTCGTGCAGGACTACATCGAGCAGGGCGCCGCGGCCTACGACCGCGCGCAACTGAGCGACGCGCTGCTGTACTACGCGCGCGCCGTCGACCTCGACCCGGCCAACGAAGCGGCGCGCGAGGGACTGCGCCGCGTGCGCGCGACGATGGGTGACGACCTGCTCGCCGCGGGCGACCTCGAACAGGACGGCGTCGACATGATCGTCGTGCGCCGTCAGCTCGCGCGCATCGAGGCGGAGGACGCCGTCGTCGACGGCGACAACGCCCAGCGCCTCGGCCGCTTCGACGAGGCGATCCGCTCCTACGAGCGCGCGCGCATGATCCTGACGGTCCAGCCGCTGATCCAGGACACGGACCTCGACCTGCAGATCGTCCAGCGCCGCATCGACATGGCGACCGCCGCCAAGGACGACGCGGTCGTGCGCCGCGAGCAGGAAGCGCGCGCCCAGGCCGACCAGGACCGCGCGATCGCCGAGCAGGAGCGCCAGGAGTACCGCGCCCGCAAGCTCGCCACCTGGTACCAGGAGGCCCACGCCGCGTTCCTCCGCGACGACTACGAGGACGCCGAGCGCAAGGCCGACATGATCCTCGTCAACGACCCCGGCAACAAAGCCGCGTCGGAGATGAAGGAGATCGCGCGCCTCGCGGGGATGAACAAGCGCGACGAGGAGCTCCAGTCGGCCTACCGCAAGGAGTGGATCAAGACGATGGAGGACCTCGAGCACAGCGACGTGCCGCAGACGGTCCCGCTCGTCTACGCCGACATCGACCGCTGGCGCGAGGTGCGCGACCGCAAGCCGCACGGCACGTTCGCCTCGGCGGACACCGACGCGGACCCCGAGCGCCAGCGCGTGCTCGACCTGCTGCGCTCCGACCGCGTGCAGGCCACCTTCGGTGACGGCGAGGAGGGCGCCCCGCTCGCCGCGGTCGCCGACTTCCTCGGCCAGAACACCGGCATCAACTTCCTCCTCAGCTCCGCCGTCAAGGACATGGACGAGGAGGAGACCGCGGTGAACCTCTCGCTCGGCGAGAAGTCGGTGTACGAGGTGCTCCAACTCATCCAGAGCACCGTCGAAGGCATCCGCTGGACGATCGCCGACGGCACCGTGAAGTTCGTCTCCTCCGAGGAGGAGTTCGGTTCGCTCGGTCTCAAGACCTACGAGGTCCGCGACCTGATCCGCGCGCCGCAGGACTTCGTCGCGCCGGAGATCAACGTGCTCCCCTCGGAAGGCATCGAGTACCCCGAGGACGAACTGCCGGAGATCGAGGCCACGGTCCTCACCGGTGACGAGCTCGTCGGCCTCATCGAGGAGAACGTGTCGCCCGACTCCTGGGACAACGCCTCGATCGAACTGACCGAGACCGGCGTCCTCACGGTCTACCAGACCCCCGAGGTGCACGCGCAGATCGATGCGCTGCTCAACGACCTGCGCGAACTCGCGGGCATCATGGTCGACATCCAGACGCGCTTCCTGCGCGTCGAGGACTCCTTCCTCGAGGAGATCGGCGTCGACTTCCGCGGCCTCGGTCCTCCGGGCCTGGGCGACAGCAACGTGTTCGACGACTTCGGTCCGAACGGCACGACCGCCGAGGGTCTCAACGACTCCATCGGCATCGGCAGCGACACCGGCGTCTTCTACGACGCGGGCAACGGCGAGTCCGCCGCGGCGCGCATCGAGAACCTGTTCGACACCACGGTCGGCAACGACTCGATCACGGGCTCGGGCGGCCTGTCGGGCTCCTGGACCTACCTCGGCGACATGCAGCTCGAGATGCTGCTGCGCGCCGTCTCGAAGGAGCAGCGCGTCGAGGTCGTCACCGCGCCGCGTCTCCTGGTGTTCAACTCGGCCCGCGCGAACCTCCAGGTCCTGAACCAGTTCGCGTACGTGCAGGACTACAACGTCGAGATCGCGACGGCCGCGTCGATCGCGGACCCGGTGATCCAGGTCATCCAGGACGGCGTCATCCTCGACGTGCGTCCGGTGGTGTCCGCCGACCGCCGCTTCGTCACGCTCGACCTGCGCCCCACCGTCGCGGTGCTGACGCAGCCGATCCTCAACTTCGTCACGACGCTCAACGTCGCGACGACGGTGACGATCCAGCTCCCCGAGCTCGAGATCCAGCGCCTGCGCACCGTGGTCTCCGTCCCGGACGGCGGCACGATCCTGCTCGGCGGTCTGCGCCTGCACACCGAGAAGAACGACGAAGCGGGCGTGCCGATCCTGCGCAACATCCCGCTCGTGAACCTGTTCTTCGAGCGGAAGGCGCACTTCATCGACAACCGCAAGACCCTCATCCTCCTGACGGCGAACATCGTCATCCCGAAGGAAGAGGCGCCGACGGCGGCGGAGCTCGGGCTCAGCCGCTGATCGCAGCACGGACGCGACCCCCGAGGTCGTGAGCGTCGCGGGCCGGCTCGATGGAGCCGGCCCGCGCGCGTTCCGGGCGGTCTTCCGCGGACGCTCCGTTCGGCGGCGCGCCCTTTCGTGCGGCGCGGGGGAACGCAGCGCGCCGCTTCGCGCCGCGCGGGGATTTCACAGGGAGTCACAGAGGACACAGAGACCACGCGGCACTGTCCGAGGCGGTGCGTTGGACCGGGACGCCGTGCGACGTCGCTCTCCGTCCGAGCCCCGTCCGTCGTGGTCTCTGTGTCCTCTGTGCCTCCCTGTGAATCTTCTGCGCGGCCGGCAGGCCGCGCCGCCGCGAGAGGTGCGCGAGGCGCCTCGCTTTCGAGTGACCGCGCCCTCGGCCTCGGGGTGATTCCGGTTAGTCTGCTCGCCCCCGTCCTCGAACCGAAACCGAACGCAGCACCGCGGGTACGTCGAGCAGTGGAAGTGCAGGAGTCGCACGGAGCGCCTCCCGCCTCACGCCGCTCGAGCCCACGGTCGCCGCACCGCAAGACCCCTGGACCCACGCGCGGAGATCGCATCGAACGCGACCTCCGCCCGATCGTTCCCCATCGAGTCCTTCCGGACGCGTCCTTCTCGACGCATCCTCCCCGACGCGCACTTCTCGACGTGCTCGTCCGACCGAGCGACGACTCCGTCGCGCGACGGTCCCCCACGAGTCCAGTCCGCAGCTCTCACGCGCCGTGCGTGCGGAGCGTCCCCGCTCGAGTCGTCGAGGCGGATGCACCGCGCCGCTCCGCGCCGACCCTCACCTGACGCCGACCCGAACATGCGTCGACACACAGCTCCCGCGTTCGCCCTGGCCCTCGTCCCGTTCGCGACGCTCTTCGCGCCCGCCGAGTTCATCGGCACGGCCCACGCGCAGAAGCGCACCGAACAGCAGATCTCCGAGGACATCGAGTTCGCGCGAGGCCTCGCGAGTTCCTGGCAGTTCCTCGACCTCGCCGAGAACGTGCTGAACGGCGTCGCGGGCGAAGCGCTCTCGCCCGTCCAGCGCGAAGAGCTCGAGCTCGCGCGCTGCGAGGTCTTCGCGAGCGGCGCGCGCACGACCGGCGACGACACGGCGCGCGAAGGCCTGTTCGACCAGGCGCTCGACGGCTACCGGAGCTTCCTCGACTCGTACCCCGCGTCGACGTTGATCGGTCAGGCGCGGCGGGACTACGTCGGCGTCGCGGGCGACTACGCGACGCACATGTCGAACCTGCTCGAGGGCGCGGCGGGCGAGGAGGCCACGCGCATCCGCAAGGCCATCGAGGACCGGCTGACGAAGGTGCTCTCGGACGCCGCCGAGGCCATCGCCGACCTCGAGGAGATCCCCGACCGCAGCGACTCGCAGGACCGCCTCTACTGGAGCCTGCGCATCGACCGCGGGCGCCTGCTCGTGCGCCTCGGCCGTGCGTCGAAGGACGGCACGGGCTACCTGCGACTCGCCGAGGACGAGATGGGCACGGTCGCGTTCGAGGCACCGTCGGACTCGTCGTTCCCGCTGCAGGCCTTCATGGTGCTCGGCGAGGTCTACCTCGCGCTCGGTCAGATCAGCGACGCTGCGGACACCTTCCAGTACGTCGCCGAGGAGTCGATCCCGCAGGATCGCGCCACGTGGGACGACCTCAAGAGCTACCTGAGCGACCCGCAGATGGCGTTCCGCTGGCTCTACCTCGAGGAGGTGACGCCCTCGATCATCGAGGCGTACATGCAGGCGGGTCGCACGAAGTCCGCCGCCGACGCGGGCCTCCACCTGCTCAACATGCACAACCTCGAGAACTTCGAGTACTCGCCGCGCGGCGACCTCGCCGCCGTCGCGACGGCGCGCTGCCTGTTCGAGTCGGGAGGCTCGGTCGGCGGTTCGAAGTCGAGCGGCGACTACACGTGGTTCCAGACCGCCGAGGAGGCGGAGCAGGCCGGCTTCGGCACGCGCAACCTGCGCTCGGCGCTCGAGCTCTCGCTGCAGCTCGCGCTCGACATGTCCGAGTCGGGCCGCGGCATCGCGGCGGACCGCGCGAAGGCGCTGATCGCCGACCTGATCGAGAGCCCGGGTCTCACGTTCGGACCCGAGGTGCTGTTCCAGGCCGCGAAGGGTGCGTACGACGCGCGCGAGTACGGCGCCGCGATCTCGGCCTTCCGCCGCGTGCTCGCGTCGGTGCAGGCCGATCCGCTCGAGGCCAAGACCTGGAGCCCGAAGGTCTTCTACTACATCGGCGAGTGCTACAAGCGCCAGGGCCGCGACCTCGAGGCCACGATGGCCTACCTGCGCGGCTACGAGAAGTGGAAGGGCGACCCCGAGTACGACGCACGCAACGTGCAGGCGGGCTACCAGACGGCCGGTCGCGTCGTGAAGCTCGACCCCGAGGCGCGCACGCTCGTCGAGCTGCGCGACCAGTTCGGCGCCTGGAGCAAGGCGCTCGACCTCGGCGGCGACTTCGACTACGAGCAGGCGAAGCGCAAGTTCGAGTCCGCCATCGAGGAGAAGCGCGAGGACTCCGCCGCGAAGAAGTTCGAGGAGGCCGCCGAGCTCTTCCGCGTCGTCCCGCCGACGTCGCCGAACTACGGCCTGGCGCGCGCGCGCATCGGCATCAGCCTCTACCGCGCCGGCAAGGTGCGCGACGCCGGTGAGGCGTTCGACGAGTTCGAGAGCGAGCGCACCACGACGACGGACAAGGACGTCCGCGCCCGACTCGACGGTGCGCTCAAGCTCGTGCGCTTCTTCCAGGGCCAGGTCGCGCTCGACACGAAGGACTGGGCGACGGCGTTCGAGATCTTCTCGCAGTACCCCACGCAGTTCCCGGACGAGACGGACAAGCACGACGTCGCGCTCGCCAACGCCGTCGAGGCCGCGGTCGCGACGGGTCAGACGAACAAGGCGCTCGAACTCACGCAGCGCCTCGCGAAGGACTTCCCGAACTCCTCGCAGACGCTGCGCGCCGCGGGTTCGGTGTTCAAGCCGCTCTACGACATCTGGAAGGACTCGGACCCCGAGGGTGCCGACCACAAGGCCGTGCTCGGACCGCTGACCGAGATCACGGTGCTGCGCAACAAGCTCTCCACCACGCCGAACTTCGACCTCATGCGCCTCGAGTCGCGCCTGTGGATCGAACGGAAGATGTGGGACGAGGCGCTGACCGCGCTCGAGCGCATCAACACGACCTTCGCGAACGACGCGGAGATGGCGAAGAAGCTCGAGCAGTTCGTGAAGCCCGACCTCGGCATCACCTACATCAGCCTCGACCGCCTGCCCGAGGCGCACAAGATCCTCGCGCCGCTCGTGCCCGACCCGAACGACGACCAGGCGTCGCGCCCCGCGACGGACGTCGTCGACGGCTACGTCAAGTCGGTCGCGGGCTGGATGAAGGGCGACCCGACGAAGCCCACCGTGATGGCGGGCGTCGGCGGAGCCGAGGAGCTCGAGAAGGCCTACGTGTGGGCGACGAAGCTCACGCGCGGGCTCGAGGGCAACAGCGGACCGGGCAAGTACACCGCGCCCTGGTTCGAAGCGCGCTTCGTCGAGCTGTGGGTCCTCTACCAGTGGGGCAAGGTGGACTCGAGCAAGATGGACAGCCTCAAGTCGATCCTCGGATCGCTGAAGCTCGACCTGACGAGCGACTTCTCGAAGCTCACGAAGGAGCTCAACGCCTCGCCCGACCTGGCCGCGCGCTACCGCTGGCTCGACCGCCTCGCCAACGGTTGACGCACCGCGAACCGAGAGCGGGCCGCGCGGCGCACGCGCGCGCGGCCCGCATTCCCGCACCGAACACCGCTCCCTCCTCCACCGCGATGAACCTCACCCGTCGCTTCTCCACCCTCCTCGTCGCTGCGACCCTCGCGAGCGGCAGCGCCGTCGCGAACCCGATCGCCGCGGTCGTCGTCCCCACCGCGAGCGCGCTCGAATCCGTCTCGGAGTCGCAGCAGGGTCGCCCCGACCTGGTCGTCGTCACGGGGCGCCGCGGTTCCGAGACGTCGGTCACGGGCACGCTGCTCCAGGCGCATCTCGACGAGGTGCGCATCTCGGTCGACGGCGAGGAGCTCACGTACAAGCCGGACCGCGTCGTGCGCATCCAGCTCAACCAGGTGCCGGAGTCCTTCTCGGACGGCCGCAAGCACATGGCGGCGCGCCGCTTCGCGGAGGCCGCCGCGGCCTTCGGCAAGACGGCGTCCGACAGCAAGCAGCGCGAGCCGGTCCGCGCCGCGGCGCTGCTCGAAGCCATCGCGGCCGAGGTCGCGCAGAGCGGCAAGGACGCCGCGGCCGTCGGTCGCGCGCGTGAACTCGCCGCGCGCTTCCTCAAGGACTTCCCGCAGAGCCGCGACCTGCCCGAGGCGCGGCGCTGGTCGGCGCGTCTCGCGCACGTCGCCGGCGACACCGCGGCCGCGGTCGAGGGCTACGCCGCCCTCGCGAAGGAGTTCGACGGGAGCAAGGCCACCGTCGGGTACGACCCGCTGCTGTGCCTCGAAGCCGGACTCCAGGGTGCGCACGCCGCTCTCGACGGCGGCGACACGTCGCGCGCCCGCGACCTGTTCGCGAGCCTCGAGCAGGCGTCGACGGCCTACGCCGCGAGCCTCGATGCCACCGATCCCCGCGCGGTCCACGCCGAGGCGCTGCGCGAGCGCGCGCAGCTCGGCGAAGGCTGGATCCTGCTCTCCGGCAACAAGGGCACCCAGGCGCGCGGCTTCTTCAAGAGCCGCGTCGAGGGCGACCAGCTCAAGACCGACCAGGCGCGCTTCGAGGCCCGCATCGGCTACGCCAAGAGCCTCGAGGCCGGCAAGGAACTGCGCGAGGCGCAGGTCCAGTACGCCATGGTGTCCGCGGCGGCCTACGGCGACCGCGACCTGGTCGCGCGAGCTCTCGTGGGTCTGTCCGCAACTTCCCTGGCCCTCGGGGATACGGACGCTCGGGCGCAGGCGACCACGTGGCTGACCGAGGTCGCCGAGCGCTACCCGGACACTCCCGCGGCTCGGACGGCGCGCGCCGAACTCGAGAAGCTGCGCTGACGGTCCCCGGCCCGCATCCCCCGCTCCCCCCATCCGGGAGCGACGCGGAGCCACGGTATCGACGGCAGGCGGTTCCCGCGGAGCGGGCCGGTCCCTACCATCTTCCCTCTCGTCCCGGCCGGTCGCGCCCGCGGCCCGGCCCCCCGCCTCGTCCGGCGTGCGCCGGTCGATGCGGCCCCCAGTCTGGTCCAGATCCTCCGGCGCCCCTCGGCCCCGGATCCCAGTCCCCAACAGCGACCCCATCCCGTGCACGCGTTCCGGGTCCCACCGCGAGGGTGGCGCTCGTTCGTCGTTCCCACGGGTTCCACAAGGAGTTCCCCGCGGATGATCCCCTTCACGAAGAGCGCTGCGAGCGCCCTTTCCTTCATCGCACTCGCCGGCACCGCCTTGGCCCAGGGCGCCAAGAAGCAGGACGTGAGCCTCAACGTCGGCGAACTGGTCGTCGACTCCGGCATCTTCGGCTGGATCCTGATCGCGCTCTCGATCCTCTCGCTGACGCTCGTCATCGAGGCCTTCGTCTCGCTGAAGCGCGAGAAGCTGGCACCGCCGGAACTGATCGACGAGGTCCAGGCCCTCTTCGACGAAGAGCAGTTCCAGGAAGCGATGGAGCTCTGCGAGGACCAGCCGACCTTCTTCACCAAGGTCTGCGGCGCGGGCATCGCCAAGATCGGCCACGACTTCGACGTCATGGAGAAGTCGATCGAGGAGATGGGCGACGAACAGTCGATCCGCCTCCACCAGAAGATCGGTTGGCTCGCGCTGATCGCGAACGTCGGTCCGATGCTCGGTCTGCTCGGAACGGTGTTCGGGATGATCATCGCGTTCAAGACGATCGCCGCGAGTCAGGGCCAGGCGTCGCCGGCCGAGCTGGCCGTCGGTATCTCCCAGGCGCTCCTCACGACGCTGTTCGGTCTGATCGTCGCCATCCCGACGACGGCCGCCTTCGCGTACCTGCGCAACAACCTCGTCCGCTCCGTCATCGAGGTCGGTGCGATCGTCGAGGACCTGTTCGAGCGCTTCCGTCCGGGCGCGGCCAAGGCCGGCTGATCCGGACGCACGAGCGGCGGCGGCGCGGGGCCGCCGCCGCTCGTCCGCCTTCTCGTCCCCCGCCGCGTGAGTGTCCGACCTCCAGGAGCGCCGTCAGGAGCTGCTCCAGCGCCGCACCCGGTGCAGCGCACCGTTCCCAGCGCCCGGTCCCCAGCGCACACAGTCCCCAGCGAACGAGCCGACCGTGAACATCAGCAAGCACGATCCGGAGACGGATATGGAGATGAACATGACGCCGATGATCGACGTCGTTTTCCTCCTCATCATCTTCTTCATGATCATCACGGACCTCAGCCAGCAGGAACTCGAGGAGCTCGAGCTCCCGCTCGCGATCAAGGCCCAGGAGGACAAGCCGGACCCGAACGCGCAGCGCCCGATCCTCAACGTTCTGCAGGACGGCTCGATCGTCGTGCGCCGCGACACGCTGTTCGACCCGGCCGAGGGCAACGTCGACCGCTCGCGGGTGCAGGTCTACCTGCAGTCCATGGCCGACCGGATGGAACGCGACGAGGACAACCTCCCGAAGGACCCCATCCTGATCCGCGCGGACGAGTTCACGCCCTTCCGCGAGGTCCAGAAGATCATGCAGATGTGCGCGGACAAGAACATCCGCATCTGGAAGCTCGAACTCGCGGTCAAGGTCCCGAGCAAGGACCAACCCGCTCCGTGAGCGCGCCGGTGCGGTCCGCCGTTCGGACCGCGCCGAGTTGCGACTCGAAACCTCGAGCTCCACGACCGCACGACGAGACGCCCCACCGGAGGACGACACGATGGCACGCCGCAAACGAAAGTCCAACCTCGACGAGATCGCCAACCAGAAGGCCGACATGGAGATGACGCCGATGATCGACGTCACCTTCCTCCTGTTGATCTTCTTCATGTGCACGATCAAGTTCAAGAAGCTCGAGGGCAAGCTCGCGTCCTACCTGCCGAAGGACATGGGGCTCAACAACGCGATCGTCGACCCCGTCGAGAAGCTCGACATCCGCCTCGACGTGATCGAGGAGGGTCAGAAGCGTTCGCCCGACGGAACGAGCGCGTACGTCCCCGGGACGCACAAGCGCTTCGTGTACGACGACACGCGCAAGTTCCGCATCAAGGTCGGCATCACGGAGTACACGTCGGACGACATCGAGCAGGTCGCCGACCGACTCAAGCTCTACGCCGCCGACGAC
>JAWKUH010000027.1:0-75500 GCA_041398665.1 Planctomycetota bacterium
GCCGACGATCTGACCGAGCTCGGTCTGCATCGTGGCTTCGGTGAGCTGCGCGCTCGTCGCCTTGGCGATGCCGAAGTCGATGACTTTCGGCGCGGGGCCGTGCTCGCCTTGCGCGACCAGCACGTTCGACGGCTTGAGGTCGCGGTGGATCACGCCCTTGTGGTGCGCGTGCTGGACCGCGTCGCAGACCTCGGCGAACAGCTCGAGGCGCTCGCGCAGAGCGAGCCGCTGCTCGTCGCAGAACTTCGTGATCGGCGCGCCCGCGACGAGCTCCATCACGAAGTACGGGCGGCCGCTCGAGGTCGCGCCGCCGTCGAGCACCTTCGCGATACCCGGATGGTCCATGAGCGCGAGCGCCTGCCGCTCCGCCTCGAAGCGCTGGACCACCTCGCGCGTGTCCATCCCGAGCTTGACGATCTTGAGCGCGACCTCGCGCTTGACCGGCACGCTCTGCGTCGCGCGCCAGACCGTGCCCATCCCGCCCTCGCCCAAGGGCTCGACCAACGTGTATCTGTCGATCACGTCGCCCGCGCGTTCGCCGGTCGGACCCGGCCCCGCGGGGACCTGTGCCGCCGGCGCGGGAGCGCCGTCCTCCGGTGTGGTGTCGTCCATGGTCGAGGGGCGAGCCTAGCACCGGATCGCGACCCGGCGGCCGCGGCGCCTACTTCGCGAGCCGCCGCAGCTCCAGCGCCGCCGCCGTTCCCTTCTTCGCGGGGTGCCGCACGGCGTGGCGCACCATCCACCGACGGTTCTTCGCACGCTCCGCGTCGCCGCCGTCCACCTCCTCGAGCCATGCGCGACACAGCGCGTAGACCCACTCGGGGTGGTCCTTGCACACGTCGCCGAGGTGGTTCGCGACGGAGCGGCGCACGTAGAGCTCGGGGTCGTCGCGCAGGGCGTGCAAGAGCGGCGCGGCGAGTTCCGGATCGGCCTGCAGCGCGGAGAGTCGCGACGCCCAGGGCAGCCGCGGTCGCGTGCCCTCGCTGCACAGGCGCCGCACGTGAGCGTCGGAGTCGCGCGTCCACTTCTTCAGCAGGGCGAGCGCACGGCGTTGGTGGCGTTCGAGGAACGGCCGCACGCTGAACTCCGCCGTGAAGCGCTTCGTGATCTCAAGGTTCGCCGCCATGCCGGCGTCGAAGTCACCGGTCACCGGGTCCGCGCCGCGCGTCGCGACGAAGGTCGCGTGCGGCATGTAGAAGAAGCAGCGCAGGCCGCGGTCGTCGTCGAGCGGGCGCTCGGGGCCGAGCGCGGCGACGAGGAGGCGGCTCGCCGCCGCGAAGTCGTCGGGCAGCTGCTCGGCGAGCGCGTCGGCGAAGCGCGCGTTGCGCTCCGACATCGAGAGGCCGTCGAGGTCGCGGCTCGCGCGGCGAGCGAAGCGGGCGGCGTCGAAGCCCGCGTCGACCGCGTGGAACGACTCGCCGATCAGCCGCGCGAGGCGGCGGTCGAAGAGGTCGGCCAAGGGCTGCCCGGCGGTGATCGCGCGCGGCGCGTCGAAGCGCTCGATCGGGTGGTCGGTCGTGGGCATGGCGCGGGTGAGGGTTCGCGAGTGCGACGCGGCGGACGGCCGGGGTCGCGCGCGCCGACTCGACGGCGGAGCGAGAGGGTACCGCCGCGATCGGAGCGGGACGCTTCGCGGACGAGCGCGGCGCGATCGACGCGGTGAGGGCGGCCGCGCGGCTACGCTTCGTCGTGCGATCGTCTCGGCGCAGCACCCTGTGCCAGAACGTGCTCCGCACCGAGCCCGCGCTCGCCGACCGCCGCGCCCCCATGACCGCCCCCCTCGCCGTCCTCGCGATCCTCGCGCTGAACGTCGCCGTCGCGGAGCTCCTCGCCCGGCACACACCGCTGCGGCACCTCGGCACGGCGCTGCTCGTGATCGTCACCACGGCGGCGTGCGCGAACGTCGGTCTGATCCCGACCGTGACGCAGGGCAGCCCGGTCTACGACGCGGTGTTCGACCCGGTCGCCTACCTCGCGATCTTCCTGTTGCTGCTGCAGGTCGACCTCGCCGCGGTCTGGCGCGCCGGCGGGACGATGATCGCGCTGTTCCTCGTCGGCTCGCTCGGGACGCTGGCGGGCGTCGTCGTCGGGATGCACGTCGTCGACGGAGCTCTTCGCTTCGGCGAGTTGCACCGAGCGTTCGGCGGGATGTTCGTCGGCACGTACGTCGGCGGGTCGCTCAACTTCAACACCATCGCGCTGCAGTACGGCGTGGAACGCGAGCCCGTCCTCCTCGCCGCCGCGAACGCCGTCGACTCCGGCATGACGACGGTGTGGATGGTGCTCGGGATCGCGGTGCCGCGATTGCTGCGTCGCGCGCTCGGTCGCGGGCGCCGGGCGGTGCGGGCAGAGCCCGTCGCGGTCGAGCGCACGGGCTCGCGCACGCCGCCGTCGAGCGCCGCGCCCCTCGCCGACCACGGCGGCGTCGCCGTCGACACCGAGAAGCTCCACCCCATCGACCTCGCGTGGTGCCTCGCGCTCGCGAGCCTCGGCCTGTTCGCGTCGAAGGAGGTCGCCGCGGCGCTCTCGCGCACCTGGTTGCTCGACGTCCCGATGGTGATCGTGCTGACGGTGTTCGCGCTCGTCCTCGCGCAGACGCCGCTCGCGCGCGGGTTGCGCGGGACGCGCACGCTCGGGATGTTCGGCGTGTACCTGTTCCTCGCCGTCATCGGCGCGCTGTGCGACGTCGGCGCACTGCGCCAGAGCGGCGAGCTCGGTCTGTGGATCACGCTGCTCGTGTGCGTGGTCTTCGCGGTGCACGGCCTCCTCGTGTTCGGCGTCGCCGCGCTGCTGCGCCTCGACCTCGACGCAGCGTCGGTCGCGTCGCAGGCCAACATCGGCGGCGGCACGACGGCGCTCGCGCTCGCGCGCAGCCTCGGTCGCCCCGACCTCGTGCTGCCGGCGATCCTCGTGGGTTCGCTCGGCACTGCGCTCGGGACCTTCCTCGGGGTGTTGACCGCCGAGCGGCTGCTGTGAGCGCGGGCGGCGACGCGGATCAGCCGCCGTCGGACGACCCGCCCGAGTTCTCCGTCTCGTCCCCGTCGTCGCCCTCGGCCGCGTCGAGGAGCTCGACCTCGTACGCGTACTGTTCGCGCGTTCGCTCGACCTGGCGGTAGTAGTCCGTCCCCGGCTCGAGCTTCTCGAGCAGCTCGTTCGCCGTGGCGAGCGCCTCGCGCGGCCTCCCGGCGGCGAAGTACGCGGTCGCGAGGTATCCGAGCGAGTCGGTGTCGGCGCGCTCGGTGACCTGCACGGCCCGTTCGGAGTAGCGCACCGCGAGCTCCGCGTCGCGCATCTCGACGAGCGGGTCGAAGAGGAGCGAGCGCAGGAGTTCGTGCAGCGACTGGAGGTCGCGCGGATCCTCTTCGGCGAGCTGCAGGTGCGCCTCGCGGAGCTCGCGCGCCGCGTCGAGCGCACCGTCGCGATCGCCGAGCGCACGCTTCGCGTTGGCGACTCCGGCGAGCGCCGCGCGCGTGAACGGGTGCGTCGGGCCGAGCACCCGGCGCTTCACCGGCAGGCTGCGCTCGAACTGCTCGAGCGCCTCGCTCGGACGTCCCGTCTGGAGGTAGAGCCAGCCCAGGTTCGTGATCGCGCCGAGCGTGTCGCGCGACTCGATCCCCCACAGGTCGACCATGCGATCGATGGCTTCGAGCTGCAGCTCCTCGGACCGTTCGCCGTCGCCGGTCTGGCGCACGACGATGGCCGCGAAGTTGAGGAACTTGGGCATCTGCCCGACCTCGGAACCCATGCCGTGCTCGCGAGCGAGCGGCAGGATCTCGTCGACGTCGGCTCGCGCGCCCGCCCGATCGCCGGCCATGGACTTCGTCATGGCGAGCGAGAAGCGAGCGGAGAGCGTCTTCGGGTCCTCGGCTCCCACGGTCCGCGTGTACCAGTCGAAGTTCTCCCGAGCCAGCTCGAGCGCTTCGTCGATCCGACCCGCCTCCCGCAGCGCGATGACCAGGTCGGCGCGCGCTTGTATCGTCTTCTCGTGCTCCGGTCCGAGGATGCGGGAGCTCGCCTCGTAGACCTCGTTCGCGAGATCCGCGGCCTCGCCGACGCGTCCCATGAGGGACAGGGTCACGAGCTTGTCGCCCTTCAGGTTGATCCACGTGGGATCGTTCGGATCGGTTCCGCGTCGCTCCTCCGCGCGAGCAGGTCGTCCGTGATCGCGAGCGACTCCTCGAAGCGCGACTGGCTCCGCCTGAAGCCAACTCAGGTGTCGGCGCACCTCCGAGGTCTCGAGCGCGTCGTCGCCGTTCACCCTCGACGAGATGGCGATCGCGTCCTCGATGAACCGGTCGGCGAGTTCGAAGCGCCCCAGACCGGCCGCCGCCTGCCCCATCATCATCTCGATCATGGCGACGTCGTTCGTCTCGTCGCCCAGGGTGCGGCGCACGTCGTCGAGCAGGACGGCTGCGACGTCGAGCAGCTTCTCGTACTGGTTCGTCGCCGCGAGCAGGCTCACGAGGCAACGCCTCATGCCCAGCGTGCGACGGTCGTCGAGCCCGAACTCGCTCTCGTAGAACGCCTCGGCGCGCGCGTAGTGGAAGTGCGACGCGTCGAACTCCGAGAGGCTGATGTAGGTGAGGCCGAGGATCTCGTCGAGCTCGGCGGCGACGAAGGGATCCTCGATCTCGCCCTTCGCGATGCGCTCCGCCGTGTCGTCGGCGATGCCGCGCAGGATCGACGCGTCGCGGCCGAGTGCGACCTCCGGTTGCGCGCCCTCGATCATGCTCTTCACGACGCGCGTCACCTCGTTGGCGCGCGCGAGGTCGCGCTTGGCGTCGGCTTCGGCACGGAGCGCCTTGGACAGACCCCACCCCGTGCCGACGAGTCCGCCGACCAGGAGCAGCGCGATCGCGGCGACCGCCGCGACCGTCTTCTTGCGGCGCACGACGAACGTGGAAGCGATAGGCCGCGCTGGGCGGCGCGGCCTCGACCGGTGGTTCGCGAGGGTAGCGCTGGACGTCGTCGGCGAGTGCCGCCGGCGTGTCGACAGCGCCGCTCGCGGTCCTTCTCGAGCGCGCGCATCACGACCCGAATCGAGGTCGCCCTTCCAGGCGCTTGCTCAACGTCTCGTGGCGTCGGACCCGCGCGACGACGCGACGGTCGTCGCGGTGTCGCCGAGGCTCGAGACGCGCGTCGACGGCAGCGCCCGGGATCGACCTCGCGGATCTGGCGCAGGGCTCGTCAGAGCGGTCGCGAGCGCGCGCTTCACGTCCGAAGGTCTTCGTGCCCGTCAGCAGCTCGTAGAGCATCACGCCGAGCGAATAGACGTCGGCGCGCGTGTCCACGTCCGTGCCGTCGCCCGGCGACTGCTCCGACGCCATATGCTCCGGCGTGCCGACGATCTGACCAGCTCGGTCTGCATCGTGGCGGTGAAGCTGCGCGCTCGTGGCCTTCACCGATGCCGAAGTCGACCCTTGGGCGCAGGGCCGTGCTCGCCATCGCGACCAAGACGTTCGACGGCAGGTCGCCGGTGGATCGCCTTGTGGTGAGCGTGCTGCACGGCGTCGCAGACCTTCGCGAACAGCTCCGAGGCGCTCGCGCAGACCCAGCCGCGCTCGTCGCGAACTTCGTGGTCGGCGCGCCCTGGACGACTCCATCACGAAGTACGGGCGGCGGAGCTCGTCGCTCCATCGACACCTTCGCGATACCGGATGGTCCATGAGCGCAGCGAGCGCCTGCCGCTCCGCCTCGAAGCGCTGGACCACCTCGCGCGTGTCCATGCCGAGCTTGACGATCTTGAGCGCGACCTCGCGCTTCACCGGCACGCTCTGCATCGCGCGCCAGACCGTGCCCATGCCGCCTTCGCCGAGCGGCTCGACCAACGTGTAGCGGTCGATCACGTCGCCCGCGCGCTCGCCGGGGACGTCGCGGAGCGGAGGAGCGTCACCGTCCATCGCAGGAGTGTACGGAGATGGGCGCGACCGCAGGTCCCGCCGGACCCGCGGTCGTGCGTCTACGTCAACGCGCCGTGTCGTACGCGGCGAGCTCGTCGCGCCAGTGCCGTGCCGCGGACTCGTCGTCCGACGCGTCGAAGTGCGCGACGAGGAACTCGAGACTCTCGCGGTACGGCAGGCACAAGGCGGCCGGAACCCTGTCGAGGAGGGCGCGCATCGCCGGCTCGACCTCGAGGACCTCGCGGACGCCCTCGTCGACGCGACCGAGTTCGACGCGGCACCGACCGAGTTCCGCCCGGATGACGAGCGCGGTCCACGACGCCGGCGCGTTCGTCGCGAACGGCTCGAGAGCGGACTCGAGGAGCGGCTCGGACTCCTCCGGCACCCCCGCGCGAAGCAGCGCTTCGCCGGCCTTCCACTCGAACATGGCGCGGTTCGGCGTCCCCTCCGGAAACCTGGCTCGTGCGTCGTCGACGAACTCGACCGCGAACGCTCGCGCCTTGTCGGCCTCGTGTGCGAGGCCGTAGGTCTCCATCAAGGTGAGGTCGAGCGTGGCCGCCATCTCGGTCCCCTCGTGGAACGCCCGCGCCTCTTCGATCAGCGGGACCGCTTCCGCAGCGCGGCCGCCGTCGCGGTAGTTGATGCCGAGGTTGAGCACGGTCTGCTGGGTGAGTTCGTGTTCGCGGCCGAGGATGCGGACGCGGATCTCGAGGAGCTCCTCGAAGAGCGAGATCGCGAGCTCGGAATCGCCTCGCCGCCACGCGGCGATCGCGACCTGGTTCATGCACTCGCCGCCATCTCCCCCCTCGAGCAGACCGAGCCTCCGGTACATGTCGAGCGACTCGTCGAGCAACGGCCCTCCGACCTCGTCGTCGCCCCGTGCCTGCTGCGCCGCGCCGAGGTTGAAGAGCGCGCTCGCGTAGCTCTCGTTGTCGTCGCTCCCGAGCTCGCGGTACAGCTCCACGGAGCGACGCGCGTGCTCCTCGGACTCGTCGAGTCGATTCGTCCGCACGTAGAGTTTCGCCAGGAACGCATGCCCTCGAGCGACGTCGAGGTGCTCGTCGGCGTAGACCGCGCGGAACATCGCGAGTCCCGCGAGCAGCTCGGCCTCGGCCTCCTCGAACCTCTGCAGCCGGCACAGCGAGTTGCCGTAGTTCGTGTGCGCGAGCGCGACGAAGGGGTGGTCGCCCTCGAAGAGACGCTGCTGCATCTCGAGCGACTCGCGGAAGCGCAGGAGCGCGTCCTCCTCGCGGCCCAGCCCCGAGTAGGCCGATCCGAGCGAGCTCAGGACGAGCGCGGTCCGCACGTCGTCGCCCTCGACGCTCGATCGCAGCAGCTCGAGCGCCGACTCGAGCTCCGACGCAGCGGCGTCGTACTTGCCGAGGCGAAGGAGTGCGACACCGTGGTTCATCATCGGCACCGAGAGCGCCGTGGAACGTGCGCCCTCCGTCGCGCGGAGAAGCTCCAGCACGTGCCGCTGGAGTTCCTCGGCCTCCTCGTAGCGCCCCTGGCTCCCGATCGCGGACGCCAGGTGTTCCATCGCGACGACGCGCTCGGAATCGGGGCGATCGAGGCGCTCGTTCATGCCGATCGCCTCTCGGAGCAGAGTCTCCGCCTCCTTCCAGCGACCCAGCTCGTTGAGCGTGTTCGCGTAGTTGGTGAGTGCCCCAGCGGTCTGCACGGCGTCCTTGCCGGCGTGGAACCTCCTCAGGATGGAGAGCGCTCGCTCGTGGAGCGACTCCGCTTCGGGAGCGCGCCCGTTCGCCGTGAAGATGTTGGCGATCGTGCTCAGGAGCTCGGCCTCGACCTCGGGATCGTCGGAGAAGCGTCCGCCGTCGATCTCGACGAGCGCTTCCTCCATCGCCTCGAGGACGGTCTTCCCCTGCCGGCCGCCTTCGCGGAGGACGTTGGCGCTCCCCAGCGTCTCGACGACGAACTGGAGGATCGACTCCGAGCGACTGCGCGCCTCCAACTCCTTCGCCGCGGCCGCGATCGCGTCGTCGGCGGCCTGGTTGGCGCGCTCGTTCTCGGAGAGCGCCCAGACCAGGCCGGAGCTCGTGCCTATCACCCCGCCGACGAGGAGCAGCACGATGACAGCGACCGCCGCGACGGTCTTCTTGCGCCGCACGACGAACTTCCGCAGGCGGTAGGCAGCGCTCGGGGTGCGGCCTCGACGGGCTCGTTCGCGAGGAAGCGTTGCACGTCCTCGGCGGCGCGGCGGGCGTGTCGTAGCGCCGCTCGCGGTCCTTCTCGAGCGCGCGCATGACGACGGTCCAGGTCGCCCTTCAGGCGCTTGCTCAGCGTCGTTGCGTCCGAGCCGCGCGACGACGCGACGGTCGTCGCGGTGTCGCCGAGGCTCGAGACGCGCGTCGACGGCAGCGCAGGATCGACCTCGCGGATCTGGCGCAGCAGTTCGTCGAAGCCGGTCGCGAGCGCACGCTTCACGTCGAACGTCTTCGTGCCGGTCAGCAGCTCGTAGAGCATCACGCCGAGCGAGTACGTCGGCGCGCGTGTCCACGTCGGTCCCGTCGCCGAGCGACTGCTCGGGCGCGCCGCTCGCCGGCGTGCCGACGATCTGACCGAGCTCGGTCCGCATCGTGGCCTCGATGAGCGCTGCGCTCGTCGCCTTGGCGATGCCGAAGTCGATGACCTTCGGCGCGGGCCGATGCTCGCCCATCGCGACCAAGACGTTCGATGGCCCGAGGTCGCGGTGGATCACGCCCTTGTGGTGCGCGTGCTGGACAGCGTCGCGAGGCCTCGGCCCGAACAGCTCGAGGCGCTCGCGCAGTCCGAGCCGCTGCTCGTCGCAGAACTTCGTGATCGGCGCGCCTGGACGACTCCATCTGAAGTACGGGCGTCCCGTGTTCGTCGCGCCGCCGTCGAGCACCTTCGCGATACCCGGATGGTCCATGAGCGCCAGCGCCTGCCGCTCCGCCTCGAAGCGCTGAACCACCTCGCGCGTGTCCATCGAGCTTGACGATCTTCAGCGCCACCTCGCGCTTCACCGGCACCTGCCGTCGCGCGCCAGACCGTGCCCATGCCGCCCTCGCCGAGCGGCGCGACCAGCGTGTAGCGGTCGATCACGTCGCCCGCGCGTTCCCCGAGGATTGGGAGGGGAGCACCGGACTGCATCGCGAGGATCGTAGTGTCGGGCGAGCAGTTCGTGCACGCTCCTCCATCGACGGAGCGGACTCGCGAACCCGCTGGCGGCGGGGCGGCCGGGATCGCCGGCGGCCCCGCGCGCCTCAGGTCAGCGCCGGAAGCGAGTCCGTAGGTCCGCCACTGTGTCTCGCCCACGACCGTCGCAGCTGGTCGCGGGATCCACCTCGAGAGAGGAGGTTGCCCGAGAAGTCGTCGGCGTCGGAGACGACGGTCGCGAGAGGACGCCGCGAGCGCGGTCGGCGAGACCCTGGAGCTCGCCCCGCCTGCGAGTACACCTCGCCGATGTCCGTCACTGCCCCGTCGTGCGGTCGATGCTCTTGAAGTCGACTCCGTCCACGCCGTAGAGGACGTCGGCCGACAGGTCGTAGGCGAGACCGCGGACGGTGTCGACGAGCAGCGAACCCGTCCCGCCCGCGAGGTCACCGGAACCGTCGGTCGTGTCGATCGTGATCGGGGTGTCGGGCTCGCGGTGCCGTCGACGCCGTAGAGGGTCGAGGTGCTCGAGTCGAACGCGGAAGTCGAGGCAGTTCACGGTGTCGGACAGCTCCGCGACGAAGGTCCCCTCGCCCGTGGCCGCGTCGAACCGGACCAGGTAGTTCAGCAACGCGTCCGCCGTAGACGACGTCCGCCGCAGGATCGTGGGCGAGGGCCTCGACGATTCCGGTAGCCGGCGCAACCGACGGCCGTCCCGGCACGCCCGTCGCCGTGTCGACGCGCACGAGCAAGCCGCCGGTCGTCGACCGTCGTCCGTAGAGCGTCCCGTCGGTCGGATCGAAGGTCGGGGCGACGAGCGGTGCGCCGATCCCGACGCGCCCGACGGACGTGCCGGCGCCGCTCGTCCGGTCGATCGTCAGGAGCTGGTCGGTGTCCTCGTCGTAGCCGTAGAGGACGCCCCCGCCCGAGGATCGACCGCGAGTCCTCGACGTCGAAGAAGCCGATGTTGCCGACGATCGAGGTCGAGGACGCCGCAGGTCGATTCGCAGCAGGTTCTGGGTCGCGACCTGGACGGCGTAGAGGACCCCGACCCGCTCGTCGGGTCGAAGGCGATGTCGGCGATCTGCAGCGGCCGAGGACCGCCTCCGATCAGGAACAGGCCCCGGGCTGATTGGTCACCGGATCGACGACGCTCACGAAGCTGTCGAGACCTGCCAAGCGTGCAGCGTAGATCGTGTCGGACAGCGGATCGTGGGCGATACCGGTGACGTCCACGAGGTGGGCGAAGGCGCCGAGCGGCGGAGGCCGACCCGGTCTGCGTGTCGAGTTCGACCAGACCAGCATCCTCCGCGAAGGCGACCCGAGCCGGCGGGCGAGGTCGTCCCAGGCGATGTACCGCGTCCGCGCCGCCCAGCATGGCGACAGGCGTCGTGGTCCCCGCGATCGGATCGACCTCGACCAGGAACTCGCCGTCCGCGTCGACCGCGTACAACCCGGCCGTCCACCACCGCCGAGTCGTAGGCGAGCGACTCCCAGCGGCCGAGGCCCATCGCTCGCGCTCCCGACCGTCGTCGTGGAGCCCGAAGAGGTTGACGACGACGAGCGTGTCGGTCGCGTCGTCGACTCCGAGGAACGTGTTGGTGGGCAGGTACCGCGCGAGACCGCGGACCTCGTCGCTCGGCAGCGGCAAGAACGAGAACGAGCCGAACGTCGTGGTGCCGAGAGCGAGAAGGAGGTCTGGAGGATGAACACGTAGTCCGACGTCGATGCTGACCCCGAAGGTGTTGGCTCCGTCGAACGCGAGCGACTCGAACGACTGCGGCGTCGCCAACGTCTCGCCACCACGCCAACGCACCGGTCCCGGCCGCCTCGTCGATGGCGAAGGCCGAAGTACTCGCCGCTCGGCGACGATCCGACCACCCGGTCAGGCCGAAGACGGTGTTGCGAGCCATTCCGGAGAGGCCCTTGGCGATCGGACCGAGCGGACGGGCGGAGCCGGCCAGCGGGTCGAAGCGCGACAGCAAAGCCCGAGTTGCGCGAGCGTCGGGCGTGCCGTCAGGTGTCGAACTCGGACGCGGACGCGTCGCTCAGGCCGCGCGGGCCGTAGCCTCCGGCGGCGCTGGCGCGGCCGCCGACGCGTCAGCGCCCGAGGAAAGCCGATGCCATCGGTGGTGGGCGCGGGCGATGGACCCGACGAGATCCCGGTACGCTCGCGCCCGGAGCCAGGCAGGCGCCCTCCGCCGCCGCCGCCCGGGCACGAGGCGAGGACGGAAGGCGAGCGTGGACGCGACAGTGACGTGGAGGATTCTCATGGTGTGGGGGAGAGGTGGGCGAAGCTTGGTCGCGCGTTAGGGGAAAGATAGTCGAAGGATCGCCCCCCGTGGGGGCAGCCAGTCCATCCTTCCGGCGCGGCCGACGGGTGCCAGCGGACGCATGCGATCACCGGGGCCGCTCGCGGGCGCTCGTGCTCGCGAACGGGCGGTAGGCTCGCGCCATGGCTCGACGTTCGGCCAGGCGTCACGCGCTGCTCGGCGCTGGGCTCGCGCTGCTCGCGTCGTGCGCGACGGGTCGCGACGGTACGGGCGACGCGGAGCGGGCGGCGGCCGGCGATCGGCTCCTTCCCCGCCCGTTTGGCTCGGGACGTGGCGCGGCGAGGTCGAGGTCGCGCGCGAAGCTCCGCGGCCGGGCTTCGACATGGAGTCGAGGTCGCGCGCACCGACGACCCCGCGCTACACGTGGCGCACGACCTACGGCACCGGTGACGACGGCGTTCCGCGACGTACTACGAGCTCGTCGTCCGCGACGCGTCCCGCAGCATGCGCGATCGACGGGGAACGGGATCGTGCTCGGGCGACGCTTGCTCGGCGGCGTGCTCACCACCATGGTTCGAGATCGAGACCGACGCGGGAACGACGGCTGCTCGTGCGCGAGGAGCTGGTGCGCGCCGGGACCGACGACGCGGCGATCATGTTCAGACTGATCAGCGCCCCGCCATCGAACGCCGTTCGGACCGGAGCGGACGGCACGGTGACGAGCATCGTCCCGAGCGTCGCGCAGCGCGCCGTGATGCGGCGCGTACGGGTCGAGTAGGACGGCGACCGCTCGCGTCGCCGGCGTCAGACCTTGCGCTCGAGCTCGGCGATGGCGCCCTTCTCGATCTGCTGGAACGACTTGAGCGCGGTGTTCACGGCCTTGTCGGCTTCCCATCCGCCGGTCTGCGCCATGCCGAGGTTGATCGCGAGCGTCGTCGCGTCGCCCACGCGCGCCCAGAAGCCGGCGTTCGTGACGGAGGAGAGCTTCGAGAGAGCGTCGCCGTACACCTTCGCTCGGTCGTCGAAGGTCGCGGCTCGCTTCGCGGTCTTCTCGACCTCCTTGATCATGGCCTCGACCGCCTTCTCGAGGTCCTCGACGGCCTTGGTCGCCTGACCGACGGCCGCGACCTTCTTCTTGTAGGCGCCGAGCTTCTTCTCGACGGCCTCCTTCAGGAGCTGCGTCCTTCTTGTGCAGCTCGTTGCCCAGTCCTTGTCGGCCTGGGCGAGGTCCTTCTCGAGCTTGCCCGACTTGTCGAGGACCTCGTTGAGCTTCGTCGCGAGTTCGTGCGCCTTCTTCTCGAAGCCGGCGGCCTTCGCCTTGAGAGCGGCGTTGTCCTTCGAGATTCCGCTGACGCTGGGGAGTCCGAGCTTCGCGAAGTCGCCGGCCCAGTCCGCGAGGACCTGTTCCGCCGACCTCGAGCGCCGCGGACTTGCACTTCGCCGCCGCCGAGGCGTCGAGCTCGACGCCCTTCTCCTGGTCGACGATCTTCACCCCGGTGTACTTCTTGTACTTCTCGAGGTCGGACCGGATCTTCGCGTCGAGCTTCTCGGCCTCCATCCGCAGCGTCATGACCTCGCCGCCGATCTTGGCGGTGCTGCGGAGGATCGTGAGGATGGCGGGGACCAGTGTCCCCGCGGCCGCGGGCGTCGCCGAGGCGGCGAGTCCGGCCACGGCGCCCGCGAGGAAGACCGAACTCGTCCCGATGCGGACGGCGACCTTGACCTTGAAGCGCGTGACCTCGCCCTTCTTCTTCTGCCACGCGGCGACGGCATCGTCGAAGGCCTTCTCGGCCATCTTGCCGTAGAGCTTCGCCAGACCCTCGACCGCCTTGTCGAGGCTCTTCGCCTTCGCGGGCAGCCCGTCCATCGCGTCGAGGTCGGCTTCCTTGACGGCCGCGGCGCAGTCCTTGACGAAGGTCTCGACCAGCTTCTGCTTCTTGATCTGGTCGTGGAACTGCTGGATCAGCAGCGCGTCCTTCCGAAGCGCTTCGGCGAACGCCTTGTCGTCGACCTCGGCCTCGACGACCAGCTTCGCCGCCTTCAGCTCGACGGCGAAGGGCTTGTAGAGCTTGAGGACCTCTTTGATGTGATCGTTGGCGTAGACCTCGACCTTGGCCATGGCGGCGTCCTCGTGCGGGGGCTCGGCGGGATCGGTGTCACCCGCGGGTGGTGCACCATACCGAGGCCGACGAGGTCGCACGACTGCGGGTCCCCGGGGACCTGCGGTCGCGCGAGATGACCTGCGGTCGCGCGCGAGAGCGCGTCAGCGTTGACACACCGCGCACCAGAAGGTGTCGCGGCGGTGTCGGCCGAGGCGCTCGGTCACGACGGTCGCGCCGCAGCGGAAGCACGCTCGCCCCGCGCGACCGTAGACCCAGGTGCGTCCGCGGCCGTCGGCGGCGTCGCGCGTCGTCCGCGGACCGCCGGTGAGGTTCGCGCGGAGCAGTGTGCGCGCCTCGCGCCACGTCGACCGGAGCACGTCGTCCTCGACCGACCCGAGCTCGCGGAGCGGGTGCAGCCCTGCCAGGAACAGGAGCTCCGACTTGTAGACGTTGCCGACGCCGCAGGCCGTGCGTTGGTCGAGCAGGACGTCGACGAGGGGTGCGTCACCGGGGTGCAGCGCGCGCGCTCGCGCGACGACCGCGTCGAGGTCGGGCTCGGCGTCGGCCGTGAGGTCGGGACCGAGGCGGCCGAGCGAGCGCTCCACGCGCGCGCCGCCCTCGCGCACGAGCTCGGCCTCCATCGCGTCGAAGCACACGAACACGTCGTCCGACGTCGTGAGGACGAGGCTCGCTCGGCGCTCCGGCTTCTTCCACGACTCGCCGGGCGCGTAGCGGTGCCAGGAGCCGTGCATCCCGAGGTGCGTACGCACGAGCAGCCCGCCCTCGACGCCGACGAGCAGGTGCTTGCCGCGCGCCTCCACGCGCTCGACGCGGCGCCCCGCGAGGTCGAGCGTCGGATCGCCTCGCAGGACGAAGCGCACGAGCTCGCGACCCTCGAGGTGCGGCGCGATCGCGGTCGCGATCGTCGCGATCGTGTCACCCTCGGGCACGGTCGCTCCCGCTCCGGCGCTCGAGCGCCGCGCGCGCGGCGGCGGGATCGGCGGCGTAGCCCTTCGGCTCGCGCACGAAGCCGACGCGCTCGAGCACGGGCGCGAACGGCGACGCGAGCGCGCTGCCGCCGTCGATCGACTCGACGACGAGCCACTTGCGGCCGAGGGCGCGCGGCTTCTCGCCGAGCTCGGCGAAGGCGCGCTCGAACAGCTCGTCGTGCGCGTCGCCGCGCGCGACCGTCGACACGCGCCGCCCGCCCGGCGACGCGAAGAGGATCGGTTCGCCGTCCGCGAGCACGACGCGCGCCCCGCGCACGCGACGCGGCGGGCTCGCGCCGTCGCGATGCTCGGGCCAGGGCAGGAGCGCGCCCCACGGGTTCGCGGGGTCGCAGGCTCCGATCGACGTGATGCGCGCCGCGCGCGAGACGTCGGGCTCGAGCCGCTGCGCTCGCAACCGGTCGGCGGCTCCGGGCGACGCGAACTGCGCGCCCGTGAGTCCCTCGACGAAGTGACCGCGTCGCACGCGACCCGACTCCTCCATGTGCCGCAGCACGCGGTAGAGCGGCGACCAGCCGCCGGGCACCTCGTCCGAGTTCGCGGCCTCGCGACTCACGACGCCGTAGCGTTCGAGCAGCGCCGTCGCGCGCGCGATCGCGCGCTCCGTCCCGCTCGGCGCGTCGCCGACGAGGCTCTCGACGAGCGACCAGCGCCCGCCGCCGAGCGCGCTCGACGCTGCCGCGCGCCTCGACGAACTCCGCGTCCGTGCGAGCGAGCGCAGCGGTTGGAACGTGTCGTTCGTGAGGAGGCCCGCCCAGGCCAGGTCCCACAGCGCGGGCTCGAGGTCGCGCCGTTCGGCGCCGCCGAGGTCGCCGCGCGCCTCGGTCGACGACGGGAACAGCGCGCGCTCGATCTCGGTGACGAACGAAGCGCCGCGCGCGCGCAGGTGCGCGAGGATCGCGTCGTGGAGCGGCGTGCGCTCGAGCGCGGATCCTTCGTCCTCCCCGCCGTCCGCCTCGTGCGCGAGCGCGACGCGCTCCCGTCGGAACAGCGCGATGCGACCGTCGTGCGGACCGAGCGCTCCGCGACCGATCCACACCGCGCGACCCTGCGCCGCGAGGAGGTCGAGTTCGTCGAGGCGGAAGCCCGGGACGCGCTCCGGCAGGACGCGCGTCGCGAGTTCCTCCCAACCGATCGGCAGGCCCTCGAGCTGCGCGACGACCTCCTCGAGTCGCACGCCGACGGACGTCCGCGGACGCGCCGCGTCGTCGCCGCGCGCGACGCCCTGCCACGACGCGAGGAAGCGTGCGAACGTCGCACCGTCGACGGGTGCGACCTCGCGACGGAGCCGCGCGATCGTGCGCCGCTTGAGCGCGCGCAGCACCTCGGCGTCGCACCACTCGAGCGACGCGCCGCCGGGCCGCAGCTCGCCGTGCACGAGCGCGCCCTCGCGCTCGAGCTCGCGCAGCGTCGGCTCGACCTGCGCGACGGTGAGGCCGTAGCGCGCCGCCACGTGCTGCGCGACGAACGGGCCGCGTGCGCGTGCGAAGCGCCGCACGAGCGCGCCGAGCGGATCGCGTTCGCTCGCGAGGAAGTCGTCGGGCAGACCGGCGGGCGGCGCGCAGCCCAACGCGTCGCGGAAGCGCCCGGCGTCCTCGGCCGCGACGAAGCGCTCCTCGTCGGCGACGCGCAGGCGGATCGCGCGGCGCTCGTCCACGAGCTCGCGCAGCCACGTCGACAGCATCTGCGGGCTCTCGACGCGGACCGCGAGTTCGCGCTCGGTGAGGTCGCCGACGCGCCGCAGGAGGTCGTGCACCTCGTCGCGGTCGCGTGCGCGACGACCGTCGGCGAGTCCCGCGAGCTCGGCCTCGAACTCGTCGAGCACGTCGCGGTCGAGGAGTTCGCGCAGCTCGCCCTCGCCGAGCAGCTCGCGCAGCATCTCGCGATCGAGCGTCAACGCCTGCGCCTTGCGCTCCGCGACGGGCGAGTCGCCGTCGTAGAGGTACTCCGCGACGTACGCGAAGACGACCTGGCGCGCGAACGGCGAGGGACGCGTCGTCTCGATGTCGTCGACGCGCACGCGCCGGTCGCGGACGCCGCCGAGCAGCTCGCGCAGACCGTCGAGGTCGAACACGTCTCGCAGCGCCTGTCGGTAGGTCTCGATGACGATCGGGAAGCTCGGGAAACGCTTCGCGACCGCGAGCAGTTCCTTGGCGCGCAGGCGCTGCAGCCACAGCGGACTGCGCCGACCCGGTCGGTCGCGCGTCACGAGCAGCGCGCGCACGGCGTTCTCGCGGAAGAGCGAGGCGAACAGCGACGTCGAACCGAGTTGGTCGGTCAGCAACTCGTCGAGCTCCTCCGGATCGGGGAAGAACGCGGAGGACGGCGGCAGCTCGTCGGCGTCCGCGAGGCGCAGCACGATGCCGTCGTCGCACGCGAGCGCCGAGACCTCGAAACCCGCGCGCTCCGACAGCACGCGCTCGAGCGCCATCGCCCAGGGCGCGTGCACGCGCGCGCCGAACGGCGTGAGGATGCAGACGCGCCAGTCGCCGAGCTCGTCGCGGAAGCGCTCGACCGTGATCGCGCGGTCCGTCGGCAGCGCGCCGGTGTGCTCGCGCTGGTCGTGGAGCAATGCGGCGAGGTTCGCCGCCGCTCGCGCGTCGAGCGGCAGGTCGGCGAGGAGCCGCGCCGAGATCTCGTCGCGCGATCCGCGCCCGTACTCGCGCACGAACGCGCCGACCGCGCGCCCCAGCTCGATCGGTCGCCCCGGACCGTCACCCTTCCAGAACGGCAGTCGGCCCGGCTCGCCGGGAGCCGGCGACACGAGCACACGTTGCGCGTCGATCGACTCGACGCGCCACGTCGTCGCGCCGAGCAGGATCGCGTCGCCGTCGCGCGTCTCGAACACCATCTCCTCGTCGAGCTCGCCGATGCGCGGACCGGGCGAGCCGTCGCGACCCGCTCCGACGACGTGCACCGAGAACGTGCCGCGGTCGGGGATCGTGCCCGCGTTCGAGCGCACCGCGAACGCCGCGCCGGGTCGCGCGGAGAGCAGATCGGCGCCGCGGTCCCAGCGCAGCCGCGGGCGCAGGTCCGCGAGTTCGCCGCTCGGATAGCGTCCCGAGAGCATCTCGAGCACGGCGACGAGCGAGCTCTCGGGCAGTTCGCGGTACGGCGCGCTGCGGCGCGCGAGGCGACCGAGGTCGGCGGGCGACCGCGGCGCGTCGCAGCACGCCGCGACGAACTGTTGCGCGAGCACGTCGAGACAGTTCGCGGGCGTCTCGACGGCTTCGATCTCGCCCGCGAGCATGCGCTTCGCGACGACGGCGGACTCGAGCAGGTCGACGCGGAACTTCGGGAAGATCGCGCCGCGGCTCGTCTCGCCGACGCCGTGGCCCGCGCGCCCGACACGCTGGAGGCCGCGCGCGACGGAGCCCGGCGACTCGACGAGCAGGACCTGGTCGACGGCGCCCATGTCGATGCCGAGCTCGAGCGAACTCGTCGCGACGATCGCGCGGACGTCGCCGCGCTTCAGCGCGTCCTCGATCGCCGCACGCTTCTCGTGGCTGACGCTGCCGTGGTGCGCGAGCACGAGGTCCTCGCCCGCGAGCTCGTTCAGGCGCTGCGTCAACCGCTCGCACAGCCCGCGGCTGTTGACGAACACGATCGTGGAGCGGTGCGCGCGGATCGCGTCGAGCAGTTCGGCGTGGATCGACGCCCACAGCCCGCGCTCCTGCGTCGGCGCACCGAACCGCGTCAGTGCGGCGGCGCGGCGCTGCTTCGCGACCTGGCCGAGGACCGAGCCGCCGGGCTCGCGCTCGGCGGGCGCGGTCGGCGCGTTCTCCATGTCGTCGACGGGCACGCGCACCACGAGTTCGACGTTCGGACGCGCCGATGCGTCGACGACGTCGAACGGTCGGTCGCCGGCGAGGAACGCCGCGACGCGTTCGACCGGTCGGACGGTCGCGGAGAGCCCGATGCGCTGCGGGTCGCGCTCGGTGAGCTCGGAGAGTCGCTCGAGCGAGAGCGCGAGGTGGACGCCGCGCTTCGTCGGCGCGAGCGCGTGGATCTCGTCGACGATCACGGTCGTGACGGTGCGCAGCGTCTCGCGCTGCTTCGAACCGAGCACGAGGAACAGCGACTCCGGCGTCGTGACGAGGATCTCGCCGGGGTCCCTCGACTGGCGCTGCCGTTCGCGCTGCGGCGTGTCGCCGGTGCGGACGTCGACGCGGATCGGTCGCAGCTCGCGGCCGTCGCGCGCGGCGGCGGCGCGGATGCCGGCGAGCGGCGCGCGCAGGTTGCGCTCGACGTCGGCGACGAGCGCCTTGAGCGGCGAGACGTAGACGCAGCGCACGCCCGGCTCGGCGTCCGACGGCAACCGCGCGATGCGGTCGATCTCGGAGAGGAACGCCGCGAGCGTCTTGCCCGATCCCGTCGGCGCCACGAGCACCACGTTCGCGCCGCGACCGATCGCGTCCCAGCCGCGCGTCTGTACGTCGGTCGCGCGTTCGAACGCCGCCTCGAACCAGGCGCGCGTGGCGGGGTCGAAGCGTTCGAGGGCGCGTTCCATCGTCGGTGCGAGCGGCGCGTCGCACGGCGCCGAGAGGTGGAAGAGCGTAGCCGCGGTGCGCGTCGCCGCGGGCGCGAGGGAGGAACCCGCCGTCCGTCGCCCTTCGGAACGCCGCGGGGAGCGCGCATGTTGCGTCGGTGGGGAGTCCGGAAAGAATCGTCGTCCTCGGCATCGACGCGGCGTGGACGGTGCGTCGGCCGTCGGGCGTCGCGCTCGTCGTCCGCGAGGGCGCGCGCCGGCGCACGCTCGCCTGCGCGCCGTGCGAGGCGGCGTTCGTCGCGCTCGCGCGGGGCGAGAGCGCGGAACGGTCGCAGCGGCCGGAGTGTGGCGCGCTCGACCTCGGCGCGCTGGTCGACGCGGCGGCGGAACTCGCCGGCGCCCCTCCGGACGCGATCGGCGTCGACATGCCGCTGGCGCGCGGACCGTTCGCGTCGCGCCGCGCCGCGGACGACGCGGTGAGCCGCGCGTTCGGTCGAGCGAAGTGCGCGACGCACTCGCCGCTGCCCGGTCGGCCCGGCGCGCTCGCCGACGCGGTGCGCGAGGCGGCGGAGGAGCGCGGCTACCTGCTCGCGACGACGACGTGGGAGGTCGGGTGCGGCGCTCGCGCGCTGCTCGAGGTCTACCCGCACGCCGCACTGCTCGGTCCGTGCGACGCGGACGAACGCCTGCCGTACAAGGTGTCGCGCAGCTCGAAGCTCTGGCCCGGGACGAGCGTCGCGGAGCGCGTCGAGCGGCTGCTCGAGCCGTTCCGCCGCATCGTCGACGCGCTCCGTCCGCACGTCGGCGACGCGCCGCTCGAGCTGCCGCGCGCGGAGGACGTGCGGACGCTCGCCGAGTTGAAGCGCTGGGAGGACGCGCTCGACGCGCGGGTGTGCGCCTACGCCGCGGCGGCGTTCGTCGACGGCGACGCCGAGCCGTTCGGCGACGACTTCGCCGCGATCTGGGTGCCGCGGCTCTCGTGCGAGCGCGTCAGCCGCCGAGCGCCTCGCGCCCGTGCGGTGCCGTGAGGTCGAGCTGCGGACCGATGGGCACGATGCCGCTCGGGTTCAGGCGCTCGTGCGTGAGGTAGTAGTGGCGCACGATGTGGTCGAAGTCGGTGGTGTCGCCGAAGCCCTTCGTCTGGAACAGGTCGCGCAGGTAGCCCGAGAGGTTCGGCAGGTCGACGATGCGCCGCAGGTTGCACTTGAAGTGACCGTGGTAGACGTGGTCGAAGCGCACGAGCGTCGTGTAGAGGCGAATGTCCGCCTCCGTCAGCGTGGGACCGACGAGGTAGCGGCGCTCCGCGAGTCGCGCGTCGAGCCGGTCGAGCGTGTGGAAGAGCGCGCGCACCGCTCGGTCGTAGGCGGCCTGCGAGGTGGCGAAACCCGCGCGGTAGACGCCGTTGTTGACGGTCCCGTAGACGACCTCGTTCACCTCGTCGATCTCGGCGCGGTGCGCCTGCGGGTAGAGGTCGAGCGGGGTGCGCGCGAGCTCCGTGAACTCCTGCGAGAGCATGCGGAGGATCTCGGACGACTCGTTGTTGACGATCTCGGACGACTGGCGGTCCCACAGGACCGGGACGGTCACGCGGCTCTCGAAGTCCGGGTCGGTCGCGCGGTAGGCCTCGGACAGGAAGCGGAAGCCGTTGAGGTCGTCCTCGGAGTGGCCGCGTCCCTCGCGGAAGGCCCAGCCGCGCTCGTCGCGCAGCGGGTCGACGACGGTGACCCCGATCGCGTCCTCGAGGCCGAGCAGCCGGCGCGCGATCACGGTCCGGTGCGCCCAGGGGCAGGCGAGCGACACGTAGAGGTGGTAGCGCCCGGTCTCCACGGGGAACCGGGGGTCGCCGCGGACCACCCGGTGGCGGAACGCACTCTCCTGGCGGACGAAGTCGCCGGATCGGCTCTGCTCGGCGGGGAACTGGGCGGTGGACGCGGACGGCTCGGACATGACGAGGTGCGGGCTGGAACGGGAGCGGGCCGCCCGTGCGGCGGCCCTCCGACATCCGTGGACCGAGAGGCGCCGCGGTTCGAGCCCGGGGGGCGGATCTTCGTGGAGGCGCGTGCCGCGAGGCGTGGCGCGGCCCAACGGCCGCGCAGAATCGAAACACGAAGAAGGCGAAGAACCGGAAGGCGCCGCCTTCGGCGGCGGACCACACGGAAGGACGCAGGGACCCGCGGGGCGCGATGCGCTCCGCGGGTCCCTGCGTCCGCGCCGCGCAGCGGCGCCTTCGTGTTCTTCGTGGTCCTTCCTGTCGTTCCCTTCGTGTCGAAATTGCGTGGGCTTCGGCGCCGAAGGCGCCGAGCGCAGCACCTCGCGCTCTTCTCGAGGGCGGCGCGGCCTGCCGGCCGCGCGGAGGAACAGGCGCGCCGCTTCGCGCCGCGCGGGAACACAGGTTCACAGGAGCCGGGGAGGACGGGGAGAGGACGTGTGAACAGAACCGTCCTTCAGGGCGCACCGTTGCATCCCTCCTGCCCGTCGCGTTCCACCTGCAGGTGGTCTCCCCGTACTCCCCGGCTCCCTGTGAACTGCGTGGGCTTCGGCGCCGCAGGCGCCGAGCGCAGCACTCGCGCTCCTCTCGAGGGCGGCGCGGCCCAACGGCCGCGCGGAGGAACAAGCGCGCCGCTTCGCGCCGCGCCGGAACACAGGTTCACAGGAGCCGGGGAGGACGGGGAGAAGGACGTGGGAACAGAACCGTCTTTCGGGGCGCACCGTTGCATCCCTCCTGCCCGTCGCGTTCCACCTGCAGGTGATCTCCCCGTACTCCCCGGCTCCCTGTGAACTGCGTGGGCTTCGGCGCCGCAGGCGCCGAGCGAAGGCGCCGAGCGCAGCGCCTCGCGCACACCCACTTCCGCTCCACCCTGGGGTCTCGACCAGCGACCTGCCAGACTCTCCGCCCGTGGAGCTCGGCGCGTGGATGACGGTCGCGACGGTGTGCTCGGTCGGGGCGATGTCGCCGGGACCGAGCCTCGCCGTCGTCGTGAAGAACACGGTCGCCGGCGGTCGCGGTCGAGGGGTCGCGTGCGCGCTCGGGCACGGACTCGGCGTCGGGATCTACGCCTTCACGGCGGTCGCGGGGCTGCACGCGGTCGTCGGTCGCTACGGCGACGTCGTGACGACGCTCGGCGCGCTCTACCTCGTGTGGATGGGTGGGCGCATCCTCGTCGGTCTCGTGCGGGCGGCTCGCGCGCGACGGCGCGGCGAGCAGCCGGAGGCGCCGCGCGAACACGGCGTGCGCGGGAGGAGCGGCTTCGCCGAGGGCTTCCTGATCGCGTTCCTCAACCCGAAGATCGCCGTGTTCTTCCTCGCGCTGCTCGGCGGCCAGGTCCCGGCCGAGGCCGGGCTCGCGGAGCGCACCGGCGTCGCCGCGCTGGCCATGACGATCGACGGCCTGTGGTACCTGATCGTGGCCGTCGCGCTCGCGGCGAGCGGAGCGGCGACGCGGCTCGCGCGACACGGCGCCGTCGTCGACGCGATCCTCGGCGCGATCCTCGTCGGTCTCGGCGCCACGCTGCTCGTCGAGGTCCTCGCGGGCTGAGCGCATCCGGCGCGCGGAACCGCGCGAACGCTGCGCGTGGAACCGACCGATCCCCCGCCGTCGCCTCGCCGCGCCCGAGGCTCGCTCCTCGTCGTCCTCGCTCTCTCGACGTCGTGCGCGACGGGGAGCGCTGCGGACGACGGTCCCGCCGTGGGTGCGACGGTGCTCGACACGGACGTGGAGGAGAGCGTGACGGAGGACGCGACCGACGACGCGAACGACACGTCGGCGGACACCGTCGAGGAGCCCGACCTGAGCTGGGTCGTGCGCGAGTCGCCGACGCCCGTGGGCTGGCCGGAGCTGACGCCCGTCGGCGAGGTCCGCGTCCGCCGCTATCCGACGGTGCGCGGCGCCTACGTCGAGTCGCAGGGCGGGAACGGATCGCAGAACGGCATGTTCTGGCCGCTCTTCCTCCACATCTCGCGCCACGACATCCCGATGACGGCGCCGGTCGAGATGACCTACGCCGACCCCGAAGGCTCGGCGCGCCTCGTCGCGATGGGCTTCCTCTACCAGGGCTCGGACGTCGGCACGGTCGGTCCGGACGGGATCGTCGAGGTGCGCGACGTGGACGCCGCGACGTTCGTGAGCCTCGGCGTGCGCGGCGCGTACACGCGCGCGGCGTTGCGGCGCGGCGTGGAGACGCTCGAGGCGTGGCTCGCCGACCACGCGGACCAATGGGTCGCCGACGGCCCGCCGCGGATGCTCGGCTACAACGGTCCGTCAATACCGAACGCGAACAAGTACGGCGAGGTGCAGATCCCCGTGCGCGCGGCGGGCGCGCGCTGACGCGCGACGATGCGTCGGCCCGGCGCCCCTACCGACTCACGGCGCGAAGATCGACGTGCGGTGGAAGACGACGTCGTCGAGGTCGCTCTTCGCGACGCGCACCGCGGACACGCGCCACGTCGGCGGCGGCGGGTTGATCGGCAGGATGCCCGGGAAGACCGTCGTCGCGGTGACGGCGAGGAACGCGTCGACCTCGGTGCCCGGCCCGAAGCCGAACGACGACCACTCGGCGTCGACGCGCTCGACCGCGGAGATGTCGAAGCTGCCGAGCACCATCGCTCCGCCGCCCATCAGCACGACCGCGTCGTTGGCGAAGTCGAACAGTGTCGGGTCGTAGGGCGTGCCGAAGAGCACGCGCCACACGAGCTTCATCTCCGCCTGCGTCTCGACGACGACCTCGCCCTCGAGCAACTCCTGGAGCGTCGGTCCGAACGCTCCGCCGATCCGACCGCTCTGCACGATCGGTCCGACGGGGACGGCGACGGACGGCAGCGCGACGCTCGTCGACGTGACGCCGATGCCGGGGGGCGCGGCGACGAAGGACGAAGCGGCCGACGGAGCGTGAGCGGCGGATGCGGTCGCGGCGACGAGCGCGAGCGGCGCGACGAGAGCGAGGGCGAGACGGGTCGGAAGGACGGTCGCGAACACGGTGGCACCTCCTCGGTGTGGTGGCGTTCGACGGATGTCGAGCGCGGTCGAGGATAGCGCGGCTCGGGTCGCGCGACGCGGTACCCGGTCCGCCCCTGGGCGCCGCGCTCCGCGACACGGCCCGAGCGCGGGCCCGGCGGGTCAGTCCCCGTCCGCGCCGTCGCCCGGCCCCGCGAACTCGTCGTCCGTGGGCACGTAGCCGAGCTGCTCGAGCACCTCGCGGTCGACGTCGGACTCGCCCAGTTCGCCGGGGAACTCGACGCGCGCGCGCCACGCGTCGAGGCGGCGCTCGAGCTCCGCGACCCGGTCGGGGTGCTGCGCGGCGAGATCGACCGGCGCCGCGGCACCGACCTGCCCGGCGAGGAGTTCGAGCGTCGGCTCGTCCTCTCCGTAGCGACCGATCGGGTGCGACACGAGCTTCCAGCCGTCGGGCGCCTCGATCGACGCAGCGCCGCGGCCGTAGGCGTACGTGTAGTCGCGCGGTTCACCGCCGCGTTCCTGCAACGCGCGACCGTCGAGCGGCGCCGGCGGCTCGACGCCGAGTGCGGCGAGGATCGTCGGGTAGACGTCGACGTTCTCGGTCCGTTCCTCCACGCGCGCGCCCGCGTCGAAGCCGGGTCCGACGACGACGAGCGGCGTGTGCAGGATCTCGCGGTACTGCCAACCGGTGTGACCGATGGTGAAGCGCTCGCGGAACCTGTCGGCCTCGGGGCCGAGCTTCCGCCCGACGCTCGACATGCGCACGGGGTAGTCGTCGTACTCGTACAGCAGCTCGCCGTGGTCGGACGCGAGCACGATCAACGTCTCGTCCGCGACGCCGCGGACCTCGAGCTCGCGCACGAGCGAGCCGATCGCGCGGTCCACCGCACGCACCTCGCCGTCGTAGCGGTTCGAGTCGGCGATCATCCCGGTCACGGCGGTCTCGAGCACGTCGACGTCGTAGGCGGGGTTGCGACGCGCGATCCGCCCCCACGCCTCGCGCCAGCGCGGTGCGATCTCGTCCAGGTACGGCCGCGTCCCCGACGCCGTGAAGACGTCGTCGTCGGGGAGCGGGTCGTAGGGATGGTGCGGGTCCATGAAGTGCACCCACGCGAACCACCCGCGCCCTCGATCGGTCCTCGCGAGCCATTGCTCGAAGCGTCTCGCGAGCTGGTCGCCGCGGTAGCCGACGTCCGGTCGCACGTCGTAGGTCTCGAAGCCGCGGTCGAGTCCGGAGTGGCGCCCGAGCACGCCGTTCGCGACGAAAGCCGCGGTCTCGAGGCCGCGCTCGGCGAGCACCGGCGCGAGCAACGCCGCCGTCGCCGACGGGCGGACGTAGCTGTCGTCGACGTACGTCCCGGTCATCAACGAGAGCATCGAGGGTCGCGTCCACGAGCCCTGCGCCCGGTTCTCGAGGAAGAGCGTGCCGCGCGCCGCGAGTCCGTCCACGTTCGGCGTCGCGCGCCCGTACCCGTAGCAGCCCAGCCGGTCCGCGCGCAGCGTGTCGACGACGACGAGGAGCACGTTGCGCACGCGCCGTTGGTCACCGTCGCGCTCGATCGGATCGACCGTGCTCGATGCACTCGTGTCCGATGCGCTCGTGTCCGACGCACCGGCGCCTCCCGGCCACTCGGTGGACGCGCTCGGCCCGCACGCCGTCGTCGCGAGGGCGAGGAGCGCCGCCGCGAGGGGAGCTCGCTGCGCCGAGAGCGGCGCGGTGCGTCGTCGACCATTCGTCACGACCGATCGGTACCCCGGGGGCACGCCCCGGTTTCGGCGGAGCGACGCGCGATCGGCGACGAGGACGCGCGCGTCGGAGGTTGCGCGCGCCGCCGAGCGAGAGCGCTCCGATCCGCAGGAGCGCCCCTCCCGGGACGGGCTCCGACGACGGAGCGGGACCTCGCGGCCGCGCGCGCCCGCTGCATACTGTCCCGATGCTCGTACGTCCGACGGCGATCGTCGCGTGCTTCGCCCTGCCGTTCGCGGCGGGCCTCGGCGGTTGTCGCGCGACCGAGGTGGAGGTCGAGGAGCACGCGGACGGACCGAGCGCGGCGGAGAGCGCGGGCGTGCTCGCCGCCGTGGACGAGCTCTATCGCGCGTTCTGCTTCGAACCCGGCGGCGAGGCCGACTGGGACGCGATGCGCGCCCTGTTCTGCGACGGCGCGGCCTTCGTCGCGCCGCTCGGACGCGGGCAGGTCCCGCGCGCCGTCGACGCCGACGCGTTCGTCGGCGACTTCCAGGACTGGATCCGTTCGTCGCGCGTCGGTCGCACCGGCTTCCACGAGATCGTGACGCACGTCGACGTCGAACTCTTCGGCACCGTCGCGCACACCTTCGTGGTGTTCGACGGCGTCGTACCGGAGAGCGGCGTCGACGCGGCGGGCGGGCCGGACGCCGCCGCACGCATGCGCACGCGCGGCGTCGACTCGATCGAGTGGGCGCGCAGCGGCGAGCGCTGGCTGCTCGTCTCGTTCACGACGCAGTACGCGAGCCGCGACCTCCCCGTCCCCGCGCGCCTCGAGAGCGAGGCGAACGCGTTCGCCGTCCCGCGCTCGGAGGAGTGAGGGCGTGGTCACCCCCGCACACGAGGTCGGCCCGCTGCGCCGCGCGATCCGCTTCCGGCTCGAGCGCTGGATCCAGGGCGGCGCACTGAACCAGATCCTCTTCGCGGCGACGTTGATCGCGGGCGTCGCGATCACCGGCGGGCTGTTCGCGTGGCTCCTGTCGGACGAGTTCGCCGGTCCGTTCGACGCGATCTGGTGGTCGTTCCTGCGGCTCACCGACCCGGGCTACCTCGGGGACGACGAGGGCGCCGTGCTGCGCACGATCTCGACGGCGATCACGCTGTGCGGGTACGTGCTCTTCATGGGTTCGCTCGTCGCGATCATGACGAGCTGGCTGACCCAGACGCTGCGTCGACTCGAGAGCGGCCTGACGCCGATCTCGATGAAGGGGCACGTCGTCGTGCTCGGTTGGACGAACCGCACGCCGGAGACGATCGCGAAGCTGCTCGGGGCACAGGGACGCCTGCGCCGCTTCCTGGACGAACGCGGGCTCCGGAAGCTGCAGGTCGTCGTCCTCGCCGAGCCCGTCGACGCCGCGCGCCGACTCGAACTCGCGGAAGCCGTCGGGCCGCTCTGGAACGACTCGCAGGTGCACCTGCGCTCGGGCTCGTCGCTCGAGGAGGAGGACCTCGAGCGACTCGACGTCCGCCGCGCGTCCGCGATCGTCGTGCCTGCGTCCGACTTCGAGCTCGGCGGCGCCGAACTCACGGACACGCGCGTCGTGAAGACGCTGCTGACGCTGCGCAGGCTGCTCGAGACCGTGCCCGAGGGCGACCGTCCGCTCGTCGTCGCCGAGGTGCTCGAGCCGAACAACGCGAACATCGCGGAGACGGCCTTCGGACCCGGACTCGAGGTCGTCGCCAGTGAGGTCGTGATCAGCCGCATCATCGCGCAGAGCGTGCGTCACCACCGACTCTCGCGCGTCATCTTCGAGCTGCTCTCGCACCGCCAGGGACACTCGCTCTACGTGCGGCGCTTCACGGATCTCGCGGGCGCGAACCCGCTCGCGCTGCTGTCGCGCTTCCCGCGCGCGATCGTGCTCGGCGCCGTCCGCAGGGAGGGAGCGCGCAACCGCACCTACCTGTGCCCGCCGCGTGACTTCGCGCTGCGCGAGGACGACCTGCTCGTGTTCCTCGCACGCGAGTACAAGGACTGCGAGCCGCTCGAGGCGTGCACGCTCGAGCTGCCGAAGCAGGTGGAGTCGGCCGCCGGGACGAGCGCGGAAGGTTCGCTCCACCGCGTGCTGATCCTGGGCTGGAGCTACAAGGTCGACTCGATCCTGGCCGAGCTGGGCTGTTCGGGCGCCGGCCCGTTCGACGTGACGATCGTGTCGCGCACCGAGGTCGGCGAGCGACAGATCCAGCTCACCGGGACGGTCATCGACGAGCGCCGCGTCACGGTGCGGCACGTCGTCGCGGACTACTCGAACCTGGCCGTGCTCGAATCGCTCGAACCGGCTCGGTTCGACAGCATCGCGTTCCTCGCCAGCGCGTCCATGGCGACGAGCGAGCAGTCGGACGCGCGGACGATCCTCGGCTACGCGCTCGTGCGCTCGATGCTGGCCGAGCTCGAGGACCCGCCGGAGGTGATCGTCGAGCTGCTCGACCCGACGAACTCGAAGCTCTTCACGGGGACGCGCGACGTCATGCTCGTGAGTCCGCGCGTGCTGAGCCACATGCTCGCGCACGTGTGCCTGCGCCCCGAGCTGAACGGCGTCTACTCCGAGCTGTTCGTCGCCGGCGGCGTCGAACTCGTGCTCCGGCGCGCGGCCGCGTTCGGCGTGGCGGGCCGCCCCGTCGTGTTCGACGAGGTGCAGCGCGAAGCGGTCCGCCGAGGCGAGATCGCGCTCGGTTTCGTCCGCGCGCCCGGGACCTCGCGCCAGTCGTTCGAACTCGACCCCGACCGCGCGACGTCGTTCCAGCTCGACGCGGAGGACGAACTGATCGTCCTCGCCAGCGACCGCGAGGAGTGAGCGGGACGGAGCGGCCGGTCGCGCACCACGGCCGCGCTCCGGTTGGTTAGCTTCGACCTGTCCCGCGCACCCCGCCGACGTCCGGAGCGGTGCGCCGTACCGAGGAGAACGACATGCGAACGACGACCATGGCGCTCGTGTTCGCGGCCGCGGCGGCCCTGCCCGCGGTCGCAGCGAGCGGCGACGACTTCGCCCGCGAGGGCGACCGCACGAACAAGGACCCGCTCGAGGGCAAGGCGCCGCCCGCGCTGCGCGTCGAGAACTGGATGAACGTCGAGGGCGACGCCCTCGCGCTCTCCGACCTGCGCGGCAAGGTGGTGCTGCTCGACTTCTGGGGCACCTGGTGAGGACCGTGCCGCGCGGCGGTCCCGAAGCTCATCGAGCTGCAGGACCGCCTCGGCGACCAGGGTCTGGTCGTCATCGGCGTGCACACGACGAACAGCGGCGAGAAGATGGCCGACTTCGTCCGTGAACAGGGCATCGACTATCCCGTGGCGATCGACGTCGCGAACGCCACGACGGGTGCGTTCGCGGTCGACAGCTACCCCGACTACTACCTGATCGACCGCGCGGGCAACCTGCGCGTGGCGGACCTCGCGAACGGCGACCTCGAGCGCGCGCTCGGCGTCCTCCTCGCCGAGCCGCCGCCGATCGAGGCGGCCCTCGCCGACGCCGCCGCGACGGCCTCGTTCAAGGAGACGCGCATCCTCGCCTTCGTCGGCGACGGCGCCGCGATCGACGCGCTGGGTGCGCTCGGGCGCGGCGACCGCGACTTCGCCCAACTCGTGCGCAACGAGTACGCGGTGGCGAAGGTCGACGCGGCCGCGAACCCCGAACTCGCGGCGCGACTCCGCGGCGAACTCGAAGCGTCGACCGGCGCGTTCGTCGCCGCGCTCGACGAGGACGGCGTGCTGCTCGGCAGCGTCGCGGCACGCGGTCTCGACGCGGCGGGCCTGAAGCGCTTCCTCGAACGCCACCAGCTCCCGCGCAAGGACGCGGAGGTGCTGTGGACCCAGGCGCTCGAACGCGCGACGCGCGAGAACAAGCGGGTGATGGTGCACCTCGGTGCACCGTGGTGAGGATGGTGCTGGAAGCTCGAGGAGTTCCTCGGGCGCGACGACGTGGCACCCCTGATCGAGAGCGACTACGTCCTCCTCAAGATCGACACCGAGCGACACCTCCACGGCGAGGAGGTCGCGAAGCGGCTGCGCGGCAGTGACGCCGGCGGCATCCCCTGGACGCTCGTCACGGACGCCGACGGCAAGGCGCTCGTCTCGAGCGACGGACCCGACGGCAACATCGGTTGCCCGATGACGCCGGCCGAACGCGCCTGGTTCGTCGAGATGCTGCGTCGCACGCGCACGCGCCTCACCGACGACGAACTCGGTCGCCTCGAGGCCGCGCTGGCGGCGTTCGCGAAGGCGGACGGGCGCTGAGACGACGTCGCCCCGGCCGGCCACGCGGTCCGCCGGGGCGACGCCTTCCTACGAAGGACTCGACCTACTCCGTGTCACCCTCGCTGCCCGAGCCGAGGCGGCGGAGGCGGGCGCGCTCGAGTGCGTACTTCTGCATGTCCTCGACCGGGTCGTGCTCGTCGACGATCTCGGTGCCGAGCAGCTTCTCGAGCACGTCCTCGAGCGTGACGACGCCCTCGAAGCCGCCGTACTCGTCCGCGACGGCGCAGATGTGCATCTTCTCCGCGAGGAACAGGTCGAGAAGCTCGTGCGCCGGCATCGACTCCGGCACGAAGCGGACGGGTCGCGCGAGGTCGCGGAGCAGGAGTTCACCGTCCGGCCGGCGCAGTGCGACGTCCACCACCTCGCGGCGGTGAACGATGCCGACGACGCGGTCGCTGTCCCCGCCCTCGACGATCGGGACGCGACTGTGGACCCAGCGCTCGAGCCGGTCGACGACTTTCGCGACCGGGAGGTCGGCATCGAGCGTCTCGACGACGGTGCGCGGCGTGCGCAGTTCGCCGGCCGTGCTGCGGTCGAGCTTGAGCGCGTTCTCGACCCAACGCCGTTCCTGACGGCGAACGCTGCCTCCGCGCGCGGCGAGCTTCGTGAACACGACGATCTCGTCCTCGCTCGGTCCGCGCGCGGCCAGCGGTCCGGTGAGGGTGTGCATCGCGCGCCGCGCGATCCAGACGATCGGCCAGACCGCGACGATCATGACCTGGATCGGCCACACGACGGGGATCGCCAGCCGGTCCGCGTAGCGCACGCCGAGGCTCTTCGGGACGATCTCCGTGAGCGCGAGGACGAGAAACGTGAACACCGACGCGAAGACACCGAGCGCCGCGTCCCCGTACTCGGCTCCGACCATCGCTCCGCACCACGCGGAACCGACGGTGTGCGCGATGGTGTTGACCGTGAGGATCGCGGCGATGGGTGCCTCGACGTCCTCGCGCATGCGCGCGAGACGAGTCGCGGCGGCACCGCCGCCCTGCGCGAGCAGCGCGACGCGAGCCGGTGAGACCGAGTAGAGCGCGGCCTCGAAGAGCGAGCAGAAGAACGATGCGAGGAGCGTGGCTCCCGCGACGACGAGGATCGCTGTCATGGACGATGTCGGGCCGCTTCGCCGATCGGTCGGAGGGGCGCGAGCGCCACGCCTCGCCACACGAACCCGCTGCGTGCAGGGTACCGGAGCACGACGTGCGGCGACGGCGCCGTCCGCACGCTCGCCTCCCGACCTCGCGCGCATCCGTCCCGAGCTCGACGATCTCGAGCAGGCGCCAGGCACGCACCCATCGCGGGGCCCGGGTAGGCTCCGCGCATGTTCGCCGCGCTCCCCGTGCTCCGACCAGACTTCGCCCACTCCGCCTCGGCCGCGTTGGTCGCGAGCTTCACCGCGTACCTCCTCGTGCTCCTGCCGATGGCCGCAGTCACGTCGAGCCGACGACTGCGGCGGCGAGGGGAGCCCGGGAGCGCCCCGTCCCCGGCGGGCCCGTTGCGGCGTCAGATCGTCGTGGGGACGCTCCTCAACCTCGCCGTCGTGGCCGTCTTCGCCTGGGTGGTCGCGGACCGCACCTGGTTCGATCCGTTCGCGATCGAAGCCCTCGGCGCGCGAGATCGGCCTGGGGGCGGCGGCGCTCGCGACCTGCCTCGGCGCCCGCGCGGTCCACGTCCGCACCGTCCGGAGCGAGGTGCGCCGCCGCTCACCGCTCCTGATCGCGGTCCCGCGCAACGGCACGGAGTGGGCGATCGCGATCTTCGTGTGCGTCCTCGCCGGCTTCTCGGAGGAGCTCGCGTACCGCGGTGTGCTCGTCCACGTGTTGGAGCCTCGGACCGGGCACCTCGGGGCTGCGCTCCTCTCGGCCGTCGCGTTCGCGGCGGCCCACGCCGTCCAGGGCGTCCGCACCATGGTGACGATCCTCGTGATCGCGCTCGTCCTGCAGCTCCTCGTCGACGCGACCCACACGCTCGTCGTCGCGATGGTCGTCCACGCCTCCTACGACGTGGTCGCCAAGGTGCTGTTCGCGCGTTTCGCGCGGCGCGAGGGGCTGCTCGAAGCGGCGTGAATCGAGGCGACCCTCATCGTTCCCGAGACTCCATACGAAAAAAGTCTGGAATTCAGTGAGCACAGGACGCGAAACGTCCGTTAGATCTACGCGACGCGATGAAGCAACACACGAACAGCACCCGCGGTGCCTCCGGCGCCATTCGGCCGAACGCGGCCGTTCTCGCGCTGTTCGCGCCCTACGCCGATCAGCTGGATTCCTGCTCGGAGGAGCCTCCGGGCACCTGATCCCACGCCCATTCGACGCGCGCTCCTCCATCGGGGCGCGCCGGACGAAGAGCCCGGGATCCGCAGGACCCGGGCTCTTCGCGTTCCGGGCGACCTCCTCCCGGCCGACGCCACGACGAACACACCTGGAAGAACGATGAAGAACACCTCCACGTACGCACGCGCGCTCGATCCGCGCCCCTGCTCGATCCTCGAACAGGGCGCGAGCGAGGACTCGCGCACCTAGCACCCCACCGCGAACACCGCGCACGCCACGGCGTGCGCCGTCCGAGGCCCGGGGACACAGGTTCCCCGGGCCTCGTCGTGTCGGGACGACTCCACCGGAGCGGATTCGAAGTCCGTGCAGGTGGGAGGACTGCCCACAGCGCGCTCCGACGCGCGGCTTCTTTGACAACTCGTACGACTTCGACATCGAAGCTCGCCGCGCGCATCCGTCGATCGCGTCGCGGCGAGCTCGTCCAGCGTCGACGCGCCGGTCCGCTCGAGCCCACGTGTTCGCGACCACGCCGTCGACGCTTCGTGGGGCAGTGGCCGAGACGGTGAGGCGCCGGTCGTGAAGAGCCGGAGACGGGGGTTCGAATCCCTCCACCCCCACCACCCACCCGTCGCCGAACTCCGGCGCCGGGCATCGACGTCGCGACGACGAGGCCCCGTGGTCCGAGGGCCGTGACGCCCGGCCGTCGAGCGGGACGTGCGGGTTCGAATCCCGTCGGGACCGCCGCGTCGCGGACGCGCCCCGCCGACGCCCGGCACGGACCAGCTCCCCGGTCCCGATCGACTCGCACGTCCAACGCTCCGCGTCGCGCGGAGCGTCCGTCGACGCCTCGCGCCCACGGCGCGCGGTGCTCGTTCCTTCCCAACCCGAACCGGCCCCCGTCCAGAGGAGGAAAGGCCATGACGTTCCGTACCCGCGTGCGGAAGAACGAAGTCGGTCTCGTGTTCCGACACGGCGACCTCCACCGCGTGCTCGCACCGGGTCGGCACCGGACGCGGAAGCGTCCGTTCGGCCCCGACGAGGTCGAGGTGGTCGACGTCCTCGTGACGCGCTTCGAGCACCCGCTGCTCGACGTGTTGCTCGAGGAGACCGCGCTGCGCGAGCAACTCGTGGTGGTCGACCTGCTCGACCACCAACGCGCGTTCGTCTGGAAGGACGGACGCCTGTTCGCGATCGTCGGTCCCGGACGCCACGCGTTCTGGAACCGCCCGTACCGCGTGGAGGTCGAGGTGGTCGACGTGACCGCGACGGTCCCGTTCGAGCACCCGAAGCTCGACGCCATCCTGCGTCACGAGGACGCTCCGAAGTTCTTCCGCGCGATCCGCGTGTCCGCGGGGGAGCAGATCCACGACGTCGCGGGGCGTGGGATCGTGACGAAGGACCGCGTGACCGTGTGAGTCGAGCTCGCCGCGAGCGACCGCGCGGCGGACGCCGAGCGTTCCGTCACCTCCGCGAGCGACGCCGGACCGGCTCGCCGAGGCCGATACGGCGCGTCGCGACGAGCAGAGCCCGGTGCAGCCGCGCCTCGAGGAGCTCGAGTCCCCGCAGGAGATCCTCGCGAGGACGAACGCGACCCTCGTGTTCGGCAACGCCGACCTGCTGCGGCAGGTGAAGGGACGCACCGAGGGAGAGGTCGGTCGCCCGGAGGACGGGACGACCGATCGAAGGGGGACCCGCGTGGGTCCGCGCGAGGGAGCTCCGTCGCACGGCGCGGCGGAGCTCCCGTTCATCCACGCACCCGGAACGTCCGGGTGCGATCCACATCGACATCAGCGAGTCTCTCGCGAACCACCAAGGGGGTGATCCGTGATCTTCCGCACCCGCGTGCAACGCCACGAAGTCGGCCTCGTCCTGCGCGGCGACGAACTCGTGCGCGTGCTCGGTCCGGGGCGGCACCAGCTCGACCTCGACAGCTCGAAGGGCGATCGTCTCGAGGTCCTCGACACGACCGAGGTCCGCCTCGAGCACCCGCTGCTCGAACGTCTCGTCGAGGACCCGTTCCTCCGCGAGCGGATCCTCGCGTTCGAACTCGACCACGACGAACGCGCCGTGGTCTGGGTCGACGAGGCGCTCCACTCGATCGTCGGCGCGGGACGCCACGCCTTCTGGAAGGCGCCGCACACTCTGCGCGTCGACCGCATGTGGCTCGACGACGACGTCGTGACGTCGGAGCGGAGCTGCGAGCTCCTGCCCGACGGCACCGACTCTCGCCTCTACTTCGGGTGCGAGCGCACCTGCGAGACCGACGAGGTGATCCTGCTCGAGACCGAGAACGAGGCCGGCGAACGGCGCGAGTTCTGGGTCCACCGCGAGCACGTCCTCCTCGTGCGGACGAGCATGCGCGAGATCGTCCCGAAGGACGGCTCCCCGCGTTTCGCGGGGTGACGAGGTCGTGGACCTGGTGGAGCGGGCGCTCCGTCCTCGGACGGGGCGCCCGCGTTCGTTCCGGGGGCCCGCCTTCGATCCGGGGGGGTCGTCGCGCCGGGAATCGGCTCCGCGAGGGCTTGCGCCCTTGAGTTACAGATGTAGTCTGTCGACAGATGTAACCCGACCCGCGCCGGGGGTAGAGCGCCCCCGGAGCCCGAAGGATCGAACCATGGCACGAGCGAACAAGTCCGAACCCAGCCCCTCCGAGTGGAAGGTCCTGCGCTTCGTCTGGGAGCGCGGATCGGTGAGCGCGCGCGACGTCACCGACGCGTTCGGCGAGGCCGAGGGCTGGGCGCCGAGCACCGCGAAGACGCTGTTGCGGCGACTCGTGCAGAAGGGCCACCTCGCGACGAAGGGCGAGGTGGGCTCGCTGGTCTACGCGCCGAAGCGCTCGCCGAAGCGCGCTCTGTTCGACGCCGCCGAGGAGCTGCTGGGCCGCGCACGCGAGGACACCGTCGCGCCGTTGCTCGCACACCTCGTGAAGCAGAGCGAACTCACGAGCGAGCAACTGGCGGAATTGCGCCGCCTCGTCGAGGACGAGGAGAAGCGGAGGTCGAAGTGATGGCGCTCGTCGACATCCAGGCCGCGATCGGTGAGTGGGCGGCGTGGGCGTGGCGCGCGGGGCTGGCCTCGCTCGCCGCGCTCGCGGTCCTGCTGATCGCGAAGCCGCTGATCCGGCGCCGCGTCTCGGCGCACACCGCGAGCTGGTTGTGGCTCGTGCCGCTGGTCCCGCTCGCACTGCCGTTCGCGCCGGGACTCGTGCGGCCGCCGATGCCTGCTGCGCCGGCGTTCGTCACGGTCGGCGCCGAGGTGCGGACCTCCGCGGGGCCGCACGCACCGTCGCCGAGCGTGCGTGAGGACGTGCGTTCGACCGTCGACGTCCCGGGCGATCCGTCGCGCGTCGGAGCGACGGATTCGGCGGCGCCGGAGCGCGCTCCCTTCCCGGTCGGAGCGACAGCGTCGGTCGCACGGGGGTCCGTCGCGCCCGACGAGCCCGAGGGAGATGCGCTGTCGCTCGCGCGAGCGCTCGGCCTCGCATGGTTCGTCGTCGCCGTCGCCCTGCTCGCCGTGACGCTCCTGCGCATCGTCCGCACGCACCGCGTCGTGCGCCGCGCGAAGCCCTGCGAGGACGTGGCCCTTCGCCGCCGCTTCGCGCTGCTCGTCCGCGAGCAGCGCGCGCCGCGCACGACGCGACTGCTGCTCGCGCCGGACCTGGCGTCGCCGGCGACCGCGGGTCTGCTGCGACCCGCGGTTCTCGTCTCGCCGGAGGTGCTCGCCGAGCTCGCGCCGCAGGAGCTCGAGTTCGCCCTGCGCCACGAGCTCGCGCACGCGCGTCGGCGCGACGTGCTCGTCGACGCCCTGGTGCGCGTCGTCCGGGCCGTGTGGTTCTTCCACCCGAGCGTGTGGATCGCCCCGCTCCATGCGGCTCGCGCGCGCGAGCTCGCCTGCGACGAGGCCGCCGTCGCGCGCGGCAGCGACGCGCTCGGTGCGGCCCGCGCACTGCTCCACGTCATCGAACACGGGCGCCGTCGCCCCGCACTCGGTGCGGGCTCGGTCCCGCTCACCCACCCCAGGTCGCTCGAAGAGGAACGCGTCATGCAACTCATGAAGCCCACCCGCCCCGCGCTCCGCGGGCTCTCGCCGTTCGCCGCGGTCGCCGTGCTCGCCGCCGCCGCCTTCTCGCTCCCGGGCGCACCGAACGAGAGTGCGCCGGACGTCCTGCGCTACGACGCGTTCGAGCCCACGGCTCCGCCGACCGTCGCCGAAGTTGCGCCGCCGCAGGAGCGCGCGCGCACGAGCGAGTCCGTGCTCACGGGTGCGCTGACGTGGCTGGTCGCGCAACAGCAGGAGGACGGCGGCTGGCGCGCGTCGACGCGCGCGCACGTCGAGTGGGCGGGCGAGCTCGACGACGTCGGCACGACGGCGTCCGTGCTCCTCGCTCTCGAGGGCGCGCCGAAGGACGCAGCGATCGCGGGGAGGAAGGACGCCATGCTCCGCGGCCTGCGCTATCTCGCGGCGCACCAGGAGAAGGAGACGGGTTGCTTCACGTCGACCTCGAGGAACATGGTCGCCGTCCCCTCGCACGCACTCGCGCTGCGCGCGTGGATCGAACTCAACGCCGCGCACGCCGGCGAGTTCGCGCTCGACTGGAGGCCCGCCGCGACCGCCGGTGTCGCGTTCGCCGAGAGCGCGCGCAACCCGTACCTGGGGTGGCGCTACAGCGTCGTCCCCTCCGGAGACAACGACACCGTGATCACGGGTTGGATGCTCGACGCGCTCGCATCGGCCCGCCGCAATGGCCTCGAGGTCGACGACGCGGCCTTCGACGGAGGCGCGGCGATCCTCGAAGAAGTGTTCGACCCCACGACGGGTCGCTACGGCTACTCGGCGAAGGGCCAGCCGACGTCGCGCCTCGCGACGAAGGCCGAGGACTTCCCGGGCGACCTCGTCGAGTTCCCCACGGCGGTCGCGATGTGCGCGGAGCTCGCGCTCGGTGCGTCGCCGATGGAGTCGGACGAGCTGCTCGCGTCGGCGACGCTCCTCGCGACGAAGCTGCCCGACTGGAGTCGCGGCAAGGGCACCATCGACAGCTACTACTGGGCCTTCGGGACGCGCGCCATGCAGCCCATGGGCGGCGTCCTCACCGCGCGCTGGAACGCGGCCGTCGAACGCGCGCTCGTCGAGCACGCGGAGTCCGACGACGAGGGCCGCGCGTGGTGGGTCGCCGTCGACGCCTGGCACGACGAGGGGAGCGAGGTCGGCATGACCGCGATGTGCGCGCTCGCGCTCGAGGCCGCGCACCGCGAGAGGCTCGACCGCTGACGCGGAGTCGAACACCGTGAAGGAGAGCGCGCCGCGCTCGGGTCGAGAGGCCCGGGCGCGGCGCGCTGCCGATCGAAGCACTGGATCGAGTTCCGCGCGTCAGTCGAGCGAGCCGTCCGCGTTGAGCCGCACGAGACTTCCCGTCGTGACGCCGTCGTACGAGCGGAACTGGCCGCACACGTAGAGCTCGCGACTTCCGCCGCCGACGGGGACGATGTGCTGGATCGCGCCATCGAACCCGCTCCCCGTGTCGAACGCCGCGTCGAGTGAACCGTCCGGATCGAGGCGCACGAACTTCGACACCGCGGCGCCGTCGTAGTGCGTGAAGTCGCCCGCGACGTAGACGTCGCCCGTTCCGTCCGCCGCCGCGACGACGAACTTCACCTCGCCGTCGAAGCCCGTGCCCGAGTGGAACGTCGGATCGACGGAGCCGTCCGGCAGCACGCACACGATGTTCCCCGCGCTCGTCCCGTCGTAGGACGAGAACGCGCCGCCGAACCACGCGGCACCCGTACCGGGCCGCACGGCGACGGCGCGCGCGATACCGGAGAAGCCGGTGCCGCCGTCGAAGCCCGCGTCCGGCGAGAAGAAGTTGCCGGCGGGCTCGAGGAGCCCGATGCCGGCGTGGACGGCGATGCCCGAGTTCCACGCGGAGAAGTTGCCGCACACCCAGAGCCGATCGGAACCGTCGTCCGCGTAGGCGTAGCCCGAGACGCCGCCGTCGAAGAAGCCGTTGTTCAGGTAGTCGATGCCGAGCGCGTCGACGACGACGAGGTTGCGGCAGAAGTTGCCGTCCCACGTGCTGTACGGACCGTTGACGAGAACACCCCCCGTCGGGAACGGCTGAGCGGCAACGACCTGCACGTTCGGACCGGTGCCGGGGAAGATCCCCGCGATGAAGTTCGGATCGGCGTCACCCGTCGAGAGCAGGAAGCGCGTGATGTTCTTCGCAGCGAGCCCGTCGACGTGCGTGAACGTCCCGACCATGTAGATTGCATCGGGATCGATCGCGTCGCGGCAGAGGTCGTACGGGATGCCGATCACCGTCGACACGTTCTCGACGAAGGAGCCGTCGGGACCGAGCCGGATCAGCTGCTGCACCGCGGTTCCGTCGTACGTCTCGAGCACGCCGCCGACGAGCACGTCGCCGTCCTCGAGCGGGAGCACGGCGTACGTGTTCCCGCCGATGCCGCCCCCGCGCGGCGAACTCGCGTCCACGGCACCGGACGCGTCGACGCGCACGAAGCCCTGGTACGGCTCGCCGCCGTAGGCCGTGAACCCTCCGCCGAGACACAGGTCGTTCGATCCGTCGCCCGCGATCGCCATGACTTCCGGCTGGTAGGCGATGCCGCCGGAGGGCGGCGCGTACGAGAGATCGGGCGTGCCGTCGGGAGCGAGTCGCGCGATGCGCGTGACGCCCGTCGCACCGATCGCGCCGAAACCGCCGGCGATCCACACGTCGCCCGAGCCGTCGCGAGCGGCGACGAGCGCCTCGACGGGTGCACTCGGCGCGCCGGCCGCCGGGAAGCCGGCGACGAGCGTGCCGTTCGAGCGGATGCGCGCGAGATGGGTGATCGGCGAACCATTGCACGCGTCGAAGCGTCCGCCGACGAAGAGGTCGCCGCTCGAGTCCTCGGCGAGCGCGATGTCGTCGACGCGCGCGCCGCCGAAGGACGACCACGTGAAGCCGCTGCCGATCGCGAAGGCCGGCGCGAGGGCTCCCGTCGTTCCCGACACGCGCGCGAGACAACCGATCGACGTGCCGGAGAAGTCCTCGAAGATGCCGCCGACGTAGACGTCGCCCGATCCGTCGCCGGTCGACGACAGCACGAGGGGCACACCGTCGATGCCGCTGCCCGGCACCGCGAGGACGAGCGCTCCGTCCTGCGCGATCCGCGCGAGACCCACGGAGTTCGCACCGTCGTAGTGCGAGAACGAACCGCAGATCCACGCGTCGCCGCTGCCGTCGTCCGCGAGCTCGATGGCGAGGACGGGTCCGTCCGGACCGGCGCCGGGATCGAACGACGGATCGAGCGCGCCGTCCTCGTCGACGAGCGTCAGGTAGCGATCGTTCGCACCGCCGAACGTCGTGAAGTTGCCGCCGACGAACGCACGTCCCGTCGCATCGGCGAACGGTGCGATCGCCCAGACCGCCTGGTTCGCGCCGAGTCCCGGATCGAAGCTCGGGTCGATGCCGCCGTTCGCGAGGAAGCGCGTGATGTTCGGCGCGGCGACCGCTCCGACCGAGCTGAACGATCCGCCGATCCAGAGGCGCCCCGACGGATCGGTCGCGAGCGCGTCGACCCTGCCCGAGAACCCGTCGGCGTGGTTGAAGGTGGAGCCGAGGTCGTGTCCTCCACCGCCTCCACCACCGCCGCACGACGCGAGGACGAATGCGGCGACGACGCCGACAGCCGAGGGTGAAGTGCGGGACCTGGAGCGACGGACGGAGGTGGGTCGGAGCGTGGCCGGCATGGCGCGTACTTTCCTCGGGGAGGCGCCGAATTGCGCCTCGGGCGATCACGTTCCTTCGCTGTTCGCCGGAGGTCTAGATCCGCCGAGCACTTCGGGCCGGAGTCCGTCGACCGACGCGTCGTCTGCGGGTCGACCGTGGAGCTGGCGGTACGCCGACGTGAAGAGGAGGTGGGAGAACGGGAGCGACACGATGACCCCGACGAGGAGGATGGGGAGGCCGAGGAGGCCGATGACCAGGGCGAGGAGTTCGAGCGCGACGATCGGTCCCCAGACGGTCCCGGTCGTCCGCCACGACTGCGCGATCGCTTCGAGCGGCGACAGTCCGCGTTCGACGACGCCGTAGGTCGAGAACCGGAGGCGGACGCCGACGACGACGGTCCAGAGCAGGCTCACGAACATCCCTGCGACGACGATCATCGGGGCGTCGGTGGCGCGACCGTAGTACACGACCACCGCACCCGGCAGCGCGACCAGCTTCTGCAGGACGAAGAGCACGAACATGCGCGGCAGCACGTACTCCGGTCGTTCGAACGCGGAGAACAGCGAGGCGAACCTCGCCCGGCCGTCGAGTGCGTCGAGCGAGACGCGCGCGACGCCCCACGCGAAGGGCGGCGCGACGACGAGGAGCGCGAGCTGGGCGACGAATCCGTACTTCGCTTCGGCGAGCGCGAGGGCGACCGATGCGAGGACGTAGATCAGCGCCGCGCCGGCGAGCACGGCGAGGTTGCGCTTCGTCGCCGGCCAGGCCTCGCGCAGCGCTCGGTCGATCGAGAGTCCGCCGGTCGCGCCAACCATGCGGACGGGTTCCGCCGCGGGCGGCCGCTCGGCGCCCGGCGGCTCGTACAGGTTGTGGTCCAAGTGATGGTTCGAAGAGCGAGTTCAGGCCGGTTCGACCGGCTGCGGCCGGCCGACCATCTGACGGTAGGCCGAGACGAACATCATCGCCGTGAGCGGCACCGTGACGAGGAATCCGAGTCCTAGCGTGAGCATCGCGAGGCAGTTCACCGCGAAGACGACGAACAGGAGGAGCACGAGCTTCAGCCACACCCTGCCCGTGACGACCCACGACATCCCCATCGCCTGGACCGCGGGACGGTCGTCGTCCACCGCGAACAACCACGCGAAGTGGAAGCGGATCCCGACGACCATCGACCAGACGAACGAGATCAGGACGCCGATCCGGTAGACGGGGAGTTCATCGCGGAACGCGCCGTAGAACATGACCACGGAGCCCGGCAGCCCCACGACGAACGACAGGAATCCGACCCCGAACATGCGAGCGAGCGCGTCGCCGTAGTTCGAGAAGCCCGAGAACAGAGTGCCGAGCTCGGCACGATCGTCGTGTGCTTGGACGCAGAGCCGCACGGCTCCCCACCACAGCACCGGAAGGACGAAGAAGAAGCCCAGGACGGTGAAGTAGCAGACGAGCGACAGGACCGGGAACAGGACGCACGCGGCGGCGAGCACCCCGAGGTTGCGCTTCGTCGCCTCCCAGCCCTCGCTCAGGCAGACTCCGACGTCGAAGTCTCCGGTACCTCCCGTCCTCGCGCGGCGGTCGTCGACACGGACGAGTTCCTCGGTGCGCGGTGTCTCGTACGGATTGCTTTCCATGGGCGAGCCGTGACTCTCCGGAACGCTCTCCCGGCGTTCCTCAACGGAACAGGATCCGTCCGCCCACGAGCACGACGATCAGCACCAGACCGAGGACGTCGACGAGCGCACCGGTGCGGACGAAGCGACCGATCGAGATCCTCTCCGTCGAGAACACGAGCGCGTTCGGCGGCGTGCCGGCGGGGACGGCGAAGCCCAGGGTACAGGCGAGCGCGCACGACACCATCAAGAGGTCGGGCGGGAAGCGGTCGGGACCGAGCGCCGCGGACACGCCGAAGATCACGGGCAGGAGGATGTTCGCGCTGGCCGTGTTGCTCGCGAACTCCGTGACGACGATCGAGACCGCGACGACGGCGACGAGCAGCACGAGGAAGAGCGCGGTCGCACCGAGCTCGAGCGAGCCGAAGGCCTCGATCCGACCGCCGACCCAGAGCGTGAGGCCGCTCGTGTCGAAGGCCTGCGAGATCGCGAACCCCGCTCCCATGAGGAGCAGGACGCCCCAGGGCAGCTTCGGCGCGACGCTCCAGTCGAGGACTCGCCCTCCGTCCCGGCCCGCGGGCGCGACGAAGAGCACGAGCGCCGACGCGATCGCGACGGTCGAGTCGCGCACGACGACGCCGTGCTCGGCCAGCCGCGAGCCCCAACCCGCGACGTCGCCGAAGTCGCCGCGCGTGATCCACAGCGTCGCGGTCGTCATGAACGTCAGGAAGACCCAGCGCTGCGGCGCGGTCATCGGCCCGAAGCGCGGGAGCTCGACGGCGGCCTCGCCCGAGCGCCGCGGCTCGACCTTCCGCACGAGCAACCACCAGGCGAGCGGCAACAGCACGACGACGACGGGGACGCCGTACAGCATCCACTCGCCGAAGCCGATCTCGACGCCGGTCTTCGCTCGATAGACGTTCTGGAAGATGATGTTCGGCGGCGACCCGATGGGCGTCCCGAGCCCGCCGATGTTCGCGGCGTAGGCGATCCCGAGGAGCAGCGCAGTCGGGAAGGCGGCGTCGACCGCGCGCACGGCGTCGCCCTTCTCGCGCTCGACCGTGCCGAGGACGGCCAGGGCGACGGGCAGCAGCATCACCGTCGTCGCGGTGTTCGAGATCCACATGCTCATGGTCGCGGTCGCGACCATGAAGCCCAGGACGAGCGCGCGCCGCCCGCTGCCGAACAGCCGGATGATGCGGATGGCGACGCGCTCGTGCAGCCCGGTCCGCTCCATAGCGAGCGCGAGCAGCAGCCCGCCGAGGAACAGGAACACGATCTCGTGCGCGTAGTTCTTCGTGACCTCGGTCGCGCTCCCGAGCCCGAGCAACGGGAACAGCACGATCGGCAGCAGCGACGTCGCCGGGATCGGGACGGCCTCGGTGAACCACCACGCCGCGATCCACAGCGTCGCGGCGAGCGCGTGCCGCACGAGTTCGGCCGACGCCGCGGGGTTCGAGTCGAGCGCGCCGTCGGGCAGGACGGGGCGGAAGAACAGCTCGACGAGCACGAAGAGCGCGGGCCCGAGTGCGAGCGCGAGACGGCGACGCAGCGGCGACGGAGTCGAGGGCATGGCGAGAGCCTAGCCGACGCCTCCGTGCCGCCGCGCCGCCGCGCCGCACGGTTCGGGGTCACTCCGGCAGCGACGCCAGGATCCGCAGGTAGGCGTCGAACCTCCGCCGCGCGAGCTCGCCGCTCTCCGCCGCCGTGCGTACGCCGCAGTCCGGCTCGTGCACGTGACGGCAGTCCGAGAAGCGACAGTCTGCGACGAACGGCTCGAAGTCCTTGAAGTACGCCGCGAGGTCCGCGCGCGTCACGTCGGCGAGTCCGAAGGCTCGGACGCCGGGCGTGTCGATCAACTTCGTCCCGACGTCGTCGACCTCGAACAGCTCGGAGCGCGTCGTCGTGTGCCGCCCCTTGCCGTCGCCCTCGCGGACGCGGCCGGTGGCGGCGGCGAGCCGGGGGAAGAGCGCGTTGGCGAGCGAACTCTTGCCGACGCCGCTCTGCCCCACGAGCACGACGGTGCGCCCGCGGACGAGCTCGCGGAGCTCGTCCAGGCCCTCTCCGCCGTCCGCCGAGACGAGCAACGCCGCGGCTCCGAACGACCGCAGGTCCCGCAGGACCTCCAGTTTCTCGGTGCGGTCCGCCTCGTCCACGAGGAGGTCGGCCTTGCTCGCGCACACGATCGGCGCGATGCCGCCGCGCTCGAGCGCGACCAGGTAGCGGTCGAGGATGCCCGGCCGGAACGCCGGCTGCCGCACCGACGCGACGACGATCGCCGCGTCGACGTTGGCGGCGACGACGCGTTCGAGGTCGGGGCGTCCGGGGTCGGGCGCGAGAGGACGCTCCGCCGCTCGCCGATCGCGACGACGCGCCAGGCGTCGCGCGAGCTCGCGCAGGAACGCGGAGTCGCCGACGGCGACGCTCGTCCGCTGCGTGCTCGCGAGTTCCTCGTCGAGCGAGCCTCCACGACGCCGCCGTCCAGGAGGCGCACCCGCGCGCGTCCCGGTGCGACGCCGACGACGAGTCCGCTCGTCGTCGCGTCGACCGGCTCCGACGTCGGAGCGCTGTGCTCCGCCACCGCGCGCGTCGCACGCCGCTCGCTCCGCGGCGAACCCATGGACTCCTCCGTCGCGAGGTCGTCGTCGACGATCGCGTCCACGTCGCGCGCGGAGAACCTGCGCCGGACGCTCGTGTCGTGCCCGCGCTCGACCTTCCGAGCGCGCGATTCCTTCTGCAGTCGTTTGCGCTCTTCGAGCGACCTGTTCTTCTTGGCGCCCTTCAGGTAGCGCCGGACCTGTTCGTCTCGGTCGCGATCCACGTCGTGCCTCCGCTGTCGAGGACGTTGGGACGCGCACACCCCGACGGAGTGGATCGCTGCGCCGAACGCGCTCCTCCCGACGCGGGTGGACCGTCGCGCTCGAACGCCCGAAGCGTGCGCGCCGCGTCGCGCAACGGTCGTCCGTGCGCGCACGCGGTGGTGGGAGCGGCTCTCCGCCCGCTCGCCCTCGCACGCCGTCCCGTTCTCGCGGGACCCCGTGACTCAGGCGCGGGCGGAGGCAGCGGCGACGGTCTTCGTGATCTGCATCGTCGTGCCTCCGTTCAGCTTCGGTTCGCCCGGATCGTGGACACCGGGGCGCGTTCGGCCGATCCGAGGCGCGCGGAGCGCGCGGGCGGCCGAGACGATCGAGAAGTCTAGCCGCATCCGTGCTCCACGGGGGAAGAGAGCGCGGCGACGGAGGTCCTCCCGGCACCGATCGCGATCCGCGTCTAGCATCGAACCATGCTCGAATCCGTCCTGCTCCTGGCCGTCCTGGCAGTCCCGGCCCCGCGGCTCGAGCCGACGCCGCAATTCGTCGAACGCGCCGAGGTCGCGCCCGGCACCGCGTGGAACACCGAGGTCGTCCACGTCGACAGCGGTCTCCCGGGACCCACGGTCCTCGTCGTCGGCGGCGTGCACGGCGACGAGCCGGCGGGCGCGCTCGCCGCGGAGGAGATCGCGGGCTGGCGCCCGACGCGCGGCAGGCTCGTGGTCGTGCCGCGCACGAACGAGCTCGCGCTCGCCGCGGGATCGCGGCTCGTCCCGACCCATCGCGACGCGAAGGGGGCGGTCGACGGCGAACGCGACCTCAACCGCACGTTCCCGACGCACGAGGGCGACGAACCCGAGGGCGCACTCTCCGCGGCGATCTGGGAGCTCGTGCGCGAGATCCGGCCGGACTACCTGGTCGACCTGCACGAGGGCTACGACTTCACGCAGGTCGAGCCGAAGAGCGTCGGCAGCTCGATCATCAGTGACGCGACGCCCGCCTCGCTCGCGCGCGCCGCCGCGATGGTTGCGACCCTCAACTCGACGATCGCCGACGAGAAGAAGCAGTTCGTCGTCAAGCAGGTCGCAGTGTCGGGCAGCCTCGCGCGAGCCGCCCACGACGTGCTCGGCATCCCGTCGATGATCGTCGAGACCACGACCAAGGGGCAGGCGGAGGCCTTCCGAGCGCGGCAGCACCGCATCCTCGTCGCGACGTTCCTGACGGGGCTCGACATGCTCGACCACGGCCCCGACGTGCTGGTCGGCACCGCCGCCGACGCGGACGACGTCAAGGTCGCGATGTACGTCTCGGCGGGCGTCGGCGGGAGCGGCCCCGACCGCATCGAGGAGCTGCTCGAGTCGTACGGAGACTTCGTGGTGCGGCGCGTGTGCGCCAGCGACCTCCGCGCCGGCGTGCTCGAACAGTTCGACGTCGTGATCTTCCCGGGCGGGAGCGCGAGTTCGCAGGCCGCGTCGATCCGCGAGGACGGCCGCGAAGCCGTGCGCGAGTTCGTCGAGTCGGGCGGCGGCTACCTCGGCATCTGCGCCGGCGCGTACCTCGCGGCGAACAACTACGAGTGGTCGCTCGGGATCCTCGACGCGGACGTGGTCGACCGCGAGCACTGGGCGCGCGGCACCGGCGACGTGGCGATCGAGTTCTCGGGGCTCGGCGCGACGACGCTCTCGACCGGCACGCGCGAGGCCGAGATCCACTACGCGAACGGCCCGATCTTCGCGCGCTCGCGCGACCGCGAGATCCCGAACTACCGGGTGCTCGCGTGGTTCCGCGGCGAGGTCCTGCGCACCGGCGTCCCCGGCGGCGTCATGCCGGACACGCCGGCGATGGTCGTGGGTCGCTTCGGCGAGGGTCGCGTGGTGTGCAGCAGTCCGCACCCCGAGCAGACCGACGGGATGGAGGAGGTCGTCGCCGAGCTCGTCCGTCTCGCCGCGGGATCGTAGGAGGGCCGCGCGGTCGCTACCCTCGCGGCATGCTGATGCCCCGAGGAATCGCGCGCTCGTTCGTCGTCGCGCTCGCCGCCGCCGTGCTCGGCGCCTGCCACCTGCCGTCCGGCTTCACCGCGGGCGACCGCTCGACGATCGAGGGTCAGGCCAAGGCCTGGGCCGACGCCGTCGTGGCCGGCGACCCCGATGCGTTGCTCGCGATCTACGAACCCGAAGCGGTCGTCATGCCGGAAGGGCGCCAACCGCTGATCGGCACGGACGCGATCGGCGCGTTCTTCGCGGGGATGCCCGACGTGAAGAACGTCAAGCTGCGCGTGCTCGAGATCAACGGTCACGGGTCGCTGGCCTACGTCGTCGGCCGCTACCGCTTCGCGATGGCCGTCGAGGGCGAGCCCGAGCCGGTCGTCGACGAGGGCGTGTACGTCGAGGTGTGGCGTCGGCACGGCGGCCGCTGGCTGATCGCGCGCGACATCTTCCACACGACGCCGGTGCAGGAGGGCGAAGCACCCTTCCAGCTCGCGCCGCCCCGTCCCACCCCGGCCGACGTGCCCGTCGTCGATCCCGACGACGGTGGTGACTGAGTGCGGCGCCTTCGGTGCCGAGGAACACAAGGTTCACAGGGAGGCACAGAGGACACAGAGACCACGCGACGCCGCCGGAGGCGGCGCGGAGAAGTCAGAACGGAACGCGTTCTCCGTGATCTCGGATCGAGCATGGTCCGACGTGGTCTCTGTGTCCTCTGTGGCTCCCTGTGAATCATCCGCGCGGCGCGAAGCGGCGCGCTGCGTTCCCCCGCGCGGCGCGAAGCGGCGCGCTGCGTTCCCCCGCGCGGCGCGGAGCGGCGCGCTGTGTTCCCCCTGCGCGGCCGGAAGGCCGCGCCACGCCTCGAGGGAGAGGACGGCACGCCGCGCGCGCTCCGCGTCAGCCCGCGACCCGCACGAAGACGGTGCGCACGACGTCGGGCGTCCAGGAGCGGGTCGTCGCGCACACCGGCCGCCGTCGCGTACTCGCGGAAGCCGTGGCGCGCGAGCTCGAACGCTCCGGGGTCGTCCGCGACGACCGCGAGACGACCGCCCTCGGCGAAGAAGCGCGGACCGACGGGGACGCGGCTCGCGTCCGCCGCTGCACGACGCAGCGGGAACTCCGAGACGAGCGCCCCGTCCGGCGCGAGGACGCGCGCGGCGTCCGCGAGGAACGCGGCGGCGTCGTCGACCCGCGCCAACGCGTCTCCCGCGAACACGAGGTCGAGCGACGCGTCGGGGCGCTGCACGAACGCGCCGTCGATCGAACCCTCGCTCGCGACGACCGGCGGCAGCGGGAGGCCCTCCCGCTCGAACGCCGCGAGGTACGACGCGGCGCCCGGATCGACGGCAGAGACGTCGACGTTCGCGAAGAGGTGCGCGAAGGTGAGGCTCGGCACGGGACCGGCGTCGAGTTCGAGCGCGCGGACGGGCGTCCTCCGACCGACGAGGAACTCGCGCGGGAGCAGCGTCTCGATCCAGTCCGGATGGAGCGCCCGCGCGCGTACGACGTCGACGCCCGCCTCGAGCGCCGGCCGGAAGACGCCGTCGCGAGCGAAGATCGTGGTCGCGACGGCTCGCGCCTCGGAGGCGCGCACGACCTCGGCGACGCGGCGTGCGAGACCGGGCTCGTCGGATTTCACGAAGACCGCGCGGATCGTGATCGGTTCGTCGTGGACGCGGTTCGGCCGCGGCGTGTCGAACGGCGAGAGGTGGACCAGACGGAGGCCCAGCCCTCGGAGGTCGAGTCGTTCGGCACCACCGCGGTCGGCACAGTGCAGCGCTCCGCCCTCGACGCGGAAGTCGAAGTGGTGGAGCCCCTCGTAGTCCTCGCGCTCGCCCTCGAAGGCGAAGACCTCGAGCGCGAACACGCCGCCGTCGCGGAGCGCCGCCGCGATCGACGCGAAGCAGCGCTGCACGTCCTCCGCGTGGTCGAGCGAGTTGCGCGCGTAGACGAGGTCGACGCTCGCGCGTTCGACGACGTCGAGCAACCGCTCCCCCGTCCCGGCGACGACGGGGGTCGGGAACGCGACGCCGAAGCGCTCACGGAGCACGACGTAGTCGTCCGCGAGCGGGTCCACACCGATCACGTCGAGCAACGTGCGCTCGTGCGCCGAGGCGAGCGTCCCGACGGGACCGCTCCCGAGGTCGATCGCCCGCGGGCGACGACCGACGACGCGCGACCGGAGGTCGTCGACGACCTCGTCGAGCCACACCGGTCGTTCCTTGCGCCGCCCTTCGGGCGTGAGCCTGCGCCGCATGAACTCCGCGTGCGCGCCTTCGAGCGCGAACTCGCGCTCCCAGTACTCGACCTCGTCGCGGTATCCCGTGCGGTCCATGGGGGGAGTCGTTCAGCGCGCCGGGCCGCGCGCGCGGTGGGCGATCCATCCCCGCTCCGTGGGGCGGTGCGGAGCGGTGAGGAGAGCGAGCGGGTGGTGTCGTCCCACGGAAGTTCCTCGGCGGTCAGTGCGCGACGACTTCGAACGTCGCATCGACGACGCCGGCGCCGTCGCGGAGGAAGGTCGCGTCCACGACGAGCGCGCTCCCGAAGATCAGGCGCGCACGTCCCGACGTGTCGAAGCCGGCGGTCACGCTCGCGCCCTCGGACGAACCTTCGATCGGGAACGACAGCGTGACGTCGGTTCCCGTGACCACGTAGGCGACGTCGAGTCGGCGACCGGTCGCGGCCTCGTCGAACGCGAAGCCGCCGGCGTGGCCGACGTCGTGGAGCTCGAACGTCGTGTGCGCGGGATCGACGAGGAAGCGACCGGCGGTGCCCTCCCCGGGATCGTCGACGGCCCGGCACGACGCCGCAGCCACGAGAACGAGGACCGCGACGCGCCTCACTTCTCGATCCCCTCGAGGTCGAGGAGGAACGCGTACTCGAGCGCGACCTCCTGGTAGCGCTGGAAGCGCCCCGACGCGCCGCCGTGACCGGCGTCCATGTTGGTCTCGAGCAGGAGTTCGGCGTCGTTCGTGCGCTTGGCGCGCAGCTTCGCGACCCACTTCGCGGGCTCCCAGTACTGCACCTGGCTGTCGTGCAGACCCGTCGTGACGAGCAGGTTCGGGTACGCCTTGGCCTCGACCTGGTCGTAGGGCGAGTACGAGAGCATGTAGTCGTAGTAGGCGGGCTCGTTCGGGTTCCCCCACTCGTCGTACTCGAACGTCGTGAGCGGGATCGTGTCGTCGAGCATCGTCGTGACGACGTCGACGAACGGGACCGCGGCGATGACGCCGTTGAACAGGTCGGGGCGCATGTTGAGGATCGCGCCCATGAGCAGACCGCCCGCGCTGCCGCCGAGCGCGTAGAGGTGCTCGGGCGACGTGAAGCGCTCCGACACGAGGAACTCCGCGCAGTCCACGAAGTCGGTGAAGGTGTTCTTCTTGTGGAAGAGTTTGCCCTGGTCGTACCAGCGCTCGCCCATCTCGCGGCCGCCGCGCACGTGCGCGATGGCGTAGACGAAGCCGCGGTCGAGCAGGCTGAGGCGCGCGGAGCTGAAGTACGCGTCCGTGCTCGATCCGTACGACCCGTACGCGTACAGCAACAGCGGCGCGCTGCCGTCGCGGACGAGCCCCTTCCGGTACACGATCGAGATCGGGACGCGCGTGCCGTCGCGGGCGACCGCCCAGCGGCGCTCCGACGCGTAGTTCGCCGGGTCGAAGCCGCCGAGCACCTCGTCCTGCTTGCGCAGGACGCGCTCGTGCGAGGCCATGTCGTAGTCGTACGTCGAGCGCGGCGTCGTCAACGACGTGTAGACGAAGCGCAGCGTCGTCGTGGCGAAGCTGTGGTTGTCCGTCGTGTTGACGGAGTACGTGGGCTCGTCGAACGTGATGGAGTGCTCGGGCGAACCGTCCCACGGCACGATGCGGACGCCCTGGAGGCCGTCGACGCGCTCGCTGAGGACGAGGTACTTCTCGAACACCTCGAAGTCCTCGAGGAGCGCGTCGTCGCGGTGGGCGACGACGACCTCGGGCTTCGCCGTCGCGTAGGAGTCGATCGGCACGCGGACGAGCTTGCCGTTCGGCGCGCCGTCGTTGCTCCAGACGTAGAAGTGGTCGCCGAAGTGCTCGACGCCGTAGCGGAGGCCCTTGCGGCGCGGCCACAGCACGTGGAAGCCCTCCTCGGGAGCCTGCGTGTCGAGGAACCGCCACTCGGTCGTCGTCGAGTGCGAGCTCACGATCAGGATGAAGCGCTTGCTCTTCGTCTTCGTGACGAAACAGCGGAACGTGTCGTCGTCCTCCTGGAAGACGAGCTCGTCCTTCGCGACGTCGGTCCCCATCACGTGCTTCCAGATCTGGTAGGCGCGCAGCGTGTCGGGATCCTGCTTCGAGTAGTAGAGCGTGCGCCCCTCGTCGCCCCAGACCATGTTGCCCGTCGTCTCGGGGATGACGTCGGGGACGAGCTGGCGCGTGCGGATCGCGCGGAAGTGGATGTCGTACTTGCGCCGACCGACGGTGTCGACGGAGTACGCGAGGAGGCGGTCGTCCGGCGACACCTGCGTCTCGTCGATCGCGAAGTACGTATGCCCCTGAGCCAGCGCGTTGCCGTCGAGGAGCACCATCTCCTCGTCGCTGTCGTAGCTCGGCTTGCGGCAGTAGAGCGGGTACTCACCACCCTCGACGAAGCGCGTGTAGTACCACCAACCGTCCTCCTCGTACGGGACGGACGCGTCGTCCTGCACGAGTCGCGCGATCATCTCGTCGTAGAGCTCCTGCTGGAGCTCCTCGGTGTCCGCCATCACCGCGTCGGTGTAGGCGTTCTCCGCCTCGAGGTACGCGATGACCTCGGGATCCTCGCGGTCGCGCAGCCAGTAGTAGTCGTCGACGCGGACGTGGCCGTGCTTCTCGAGCTTCGTCGGTCGAACGTCGGCGACGGGCTCGGGGATCGCCGTCGCGGCGGCGCCGGAGCGGTGCGCGGGGTTCTGGCAGGCGGCGAGCGCCGCGGCGGCGAGGAGGAGGGCGAACGTGCGGGGGAGGTGCATGGTGCGGTCGGTGGTCGGCTTCCGTCGGAGCGGGCCGGCGATGGTAGGCGGAGCGGGTCCGCGCCGGAGCCGCGGGCTCAGCGTTCTCGGTGCGCGTCGACGCGGATCGGTCCGACGTAGGCCCGGGCCACGACGACGTGGTCGAACTCGACGGCGACGTCGCGCTCGACGTCGGTGACGCCCGCCCGCCGCAGCGCCTCGGGCGTCACGTAGTGGAGCAGCCAGAAGAAGTTCAGCTCGAGCGACTCGCTGGTCCGGAAGAGGAAGCCTTCGAAGGGCTCGCCGCCCTCGCTCGGCAGTTCGAAGCCGAGTCCGGTCCACGGTCCGCGCGGCGTGCCGCGCAGGACGTGCATGCGCGGTTCGCCGTCGATCCACAGCGCGAGCTCGCCGTCGTGTTCGTTCGGCGTTCCGAGGTCGAGCATCACCTCGACGCATTGCCAGCGATCGAGCGGTGCGACGAGCGGTTCGCTCGGTGCGATGCCGCCGCCCCAGAACTTCCCGTCGGCGGAGACCTTCATCTCCGGCCAGTAGAGATAGAAGCCCCAGTTCCCCGGCACGGGTGCGCGGCCGCGATCGGCGTACGGTTCGATGCCGACGGTGACGCGATCGTCGCCGTTCGGGCGGACGCCCGCGTTGCCCTGCGGCCACGGTGTCGCGGGCTCGTAGCCGCCGAGGTGGACGAAGTGGTGCACATAGCCCGCGGCGTCGGCGGGGAAGCGCACGTAGAAGCGCGCGTGGAGGCGCCGTTCGCCGCGCTCGAACGAGCGGTAGAGCGAGCCGCCCGTCGTGCGCGGCGGCGACGCGGTGATGCGGAGCGCGCGACCGCCCGGCAGGTCGACGGGACCGCCGTCGACGAGTTGCATCACGCCGCGCGAGGCGTCGGACGCGTCGGTCCAGCGCGATCGGAGCTCGTCGAGCTCGCACTCGAAGTCCTCGGCGAACAGCACGTCGTCGTGCGTCGCGATCGCGCGATCCGCCGGGAAGCCGGCGGCGAGACCGTCGCCGCGAGGGAGCTCGGGGAAGCGCAGGGCAGGCGTCGCGTCGGTGGCCCGCTCGCGCTCCTGTCCGTCGTCGCGCCCCGTCGCGTCGCGATCGGCGTCCACGAACGCCGCGAGCGCGAGCGTCGGCACGAGGACGAGGGCGGCGGTCCGGACTCCCACGGGGCCGATCGTACGCGCGCGAGGTCGTCCGGAACGCGAGGACGCGAGGACCCAGGGGTCCTCGCGTCCTCCTTCGTCGCGGAACGCGCGACGCGGTGCGTCAGCGGATCGCGGCGACCGAGGCTCGAGCCCGCCCGATCGCCGCCTTCGGCGTGCGCCTCAGATCTCGGGTGAGACCGACGAACGACAGGCTGCGGATCGCCCACTTCGTCGGGTCGAACTGCCACCAACGGATGCCGTTGCGATAGTCCGCCTGGAAGCGGTGGTGGAAGTTGTGGTAGCCCTCGCCCATCGTGATGAGCGCGGTCCAGAAGCTGTCGCGCGCCGAGATGTCGGTGCTGTAGGGCCGCGATCCGATGGTGTGCGCGACCGAGTTCACGGAGAACGTCGCGTGCCACTGCACGACGAGTCGCAGGAAGCCCGCGACGAGCAGTGCACCGAGCGGGTCGCCCCAGGCGAAGCCGATCGCGGTCGGCACGACGACTCCGAAGAGGATCGCGAGCGGGATGTAGAAGCGGTCCTGGAAACGCACGAGCGGGTCGCGCTGCAGGTCCTTGACGTTGTCGCGACGCGCCCTCGAGTCGGTGAAGAAGATCCAGCCGATGTGGGCCCACCAGAACCCGTGCATCACGCTGTAGGGATCCTCGTCCTCGTCCGTCTTCGAGTGGTGGACGCGGTGGTCCGAGGACCACTTGAGCGCCGAGTTCTGGACCGACGCCGCGCCGAACAGCAGGTGGAAGAGGCGCACGAGGAAGTGGGCGGAGTGCGACCGGTGCGAGAAGAGCCGGTGGTAGCCGCCCGTGATCGCGAAGCCGCAGAGGGCGTACCACAGGACCGCGAGTCCGACCGTCCACCACGAGACGTGGAAGACGCAGATGTGGACGATCGCGTACGCCGCCGCGAGGTGTGCGGCCGCGATGAACAGGATGTTGGTCCAACTCCGACGCGGACGCGTGGAGAGAGCCGTCGCGAGCGAGATCTCCTCGGTCGCGCGAGCCCCGCGAGGCTCGGCCAGTGCAGTCGTCATGATGGTGCGGTTGCGCCCGGCCTTCGCCCTGCGCGTGGATCGCGTCTTCGACGGGACCGGTCGCACCATCGATCGGCACCGCCGATCCGCGACCCGAAGTCCCCCGCCGCGGCCAGTCCCTGCTCGCGGACGCGAGCCCTCGACCCCGTCGGGGAGGAGCATAGGCGATGGCCCCGGTCGTGCGCGGGCCGGAAGACCCGGAGTCTTCGAAAAGCCCTGCCGTTCGCACTTCGGCCGCCCCCCGCCGGCGTCCGTCGGCCCCCTCCCGGAGACCCGCCGCTCGGCGCAGCCCGGAGGGCCCTGCATGGTCGCCCGTCAGCTCGCCGCCGCGGCGTTCCTGGCGTCGATCGACGCGATGCACAGGGCGACGACGAAGCCCACCATGGAGAGCGGCATCTCGTCCGGGAGCTCGGCGCGGACCACGCTCGAGAAGGCCTTGGGAGGATGCACCGTCCCGACGGCTTCCCCGTCCTGCAGGACCGTGAAGCGTCCGCCCTGGCCGCGGAACGAGTGGATCGCGAAGTCGAGCCCCGCGGGCTCCACCGCCACCCACGACGCTCGGCGCTCGACCCCGCGAGCCACGACGAGGAGCGTCTGCGCGCCGGAGCGCAGGGCGTAGCGGACGCGGAAGAAGCCGCTGCGATCGATCGCGAACGCCACGCCGCCGACGTGGAGCCGGGCGCGCGAGGAGAGGAACGCGTACTCGAGTCGGGCGACGGTCGCACCCTCGAAGCGGATGTCGCGGTTGCGGCTGAGGAGGGACTGGCGGACGACGTCGTAGTGGGGCATCGGGGGTACTGTCCGAAGACGTCGGGGAGGAACCAAGCTCCGGTACTGTCCCCGCTCGCTGGTGATCTCTTCGGACCGGAACGGCCGCCCGCCGGCCAAGGAGGCGGGTTCCCGCACGGCGAGCCCCCGAAACCCGACGACGAACCTCCGGGCGTTCGTTCGGCGAGTGAGCCCCGCGACCCCGGGAGCGGCGAAGGCCATCACCAGCGAGTGGGGACAGGTCCGCTAAGGGGCCGACCCTCCCCGCGCCGATCCTCCCCCAGCGCCCCCGGGGCGCCGCCCGAAGCATGGCCGAACGCCGCGGCATCTCCCTCCTCGAGGTCTTCCTCTCGCTCCTGCTCCTCGGGGTCGTCTTCGGGGTGTGGATCCTCGGCCACTTCGGTCGGTCCGAGGTGACGCTCGAGAGCGCGGAGCGGCTCCTCGTCGAGGACCTCCACGCGGCCCAGAGCCGCGCGCTCGTGCACGGCGACGCCACGCTCGTCCTGTTCGAGGGCAACCGCTACTGGGCGGTCGACTCGCACCGCACCGCCTTGATCCATCCGCGCACCGGACTGGACTTCGCGCGCGACTACGGGCGCGACGCGGTCTTCGAGGGCGTCTCGATCGAGCTCGTCGAGACGGAAGCCCTCGACGGCATCCTGTTCGACGCGCGGGGCGAGATCGCCAGCGGTGGGCGCATCGTCCTGCGTTTCGGGGACGATCGTCGCGAGATCCGCGTCGACTCGGACAACGGGACCATATCGACCCAAGAACTTGGTGTCGGATTGGGTCCAGGTGCCGGAATGCCGGTCGTCCACGCACAGCGCGAAGGCACCGGCGGCGCGGAGTGACGCGGGGCGCCGCGCGGAGCGGCGACGGTCTTCGGGAACCCGCGGTCTCCGTCGTGGGTCACAAGCGGTGTCGAATGCGGTTCGTTTCCCACCCCCCGGGAACCAACGCTCGGAACGGAGGGTCCGAGACAAGTTGATCGCGAGTCCCGGTCCGGACGGACGGGTGAGCGTTCGATGCTCTTCGCGAGCGGTGCGACCAGGCAGGCGCCCCGCTCGACGGAGACGCTAGGCTTCGAGGACACGTCCGCGGTCGCGAACGCAACCCGGGCCGTGACCTGGACTACGGAGGACGAGGGGCCCGACGGGGCAGGAGGTCGAGGAGCGAGACGGGCAGGCCGGAGCGGCGACCGAGAACGGTGCGCCGCGCGGCGCGCCGGCGCGATGCGGAGGATCGCTCGTGCTGGCACCCGAGACAGAACGGTTCCGCTGTGATGCGGTCGAGGCGCACTTCGGGGCAAGGACAAGGAACGAGGGGGTTCCTCGTTGGAACCCCGCCACGGAGACCACGGACCGCGTGCGGTCGGAACCACCAGCGAGGCCCGGCACTGCCGGGCCTCGCTCCATTTCGGAGCGAACGTCGCGCGGCGAGTTCGCGCACGTCACCGACGGACGCAACGAGGCGACGCACCGAACGTGCGCCGATGCACGGCTCGGTTTCGCGTCACCGTGCGACGTCGATCGACGCGCAGGAACGGGACGAGAAAAGAAAGGGAGTCGTCCCTAGGGTCGAAGGGACGACTCCGCGCGGTTTCTTCGCCTTCCCTGGGGAGGGTCGGCGGGCCAGCAGGATTGGGGTGACCCCGCCGGCGGCCTGGAGACTGAGGCAGGGGGCGCCTCCAGGCGCTCCTCGGGTCGGGGGGGACCGACGTCCTCGGAGCAGGACCGGCAAAGAAGGGGGTCTGAGGGGCTGCCGGCCCTTCACCCGCGATGGGCTACCGCGGGTGCTCTCGAATGCTACCACCCACGGAGGACCGCGCAAGGGGCCCAGGTTCGACGCACCTGAAAAACGCGTGCGTCCCACGTCGAGCACGCGTGGAGGTGCGGAGAAGCGGGTTCGACGTGCACCGCTCCGACGCGAAGTGCGCGAGCGGGACGATCGTTCCCCTTCCTGCGTGCGCGCGACGGCGGTGTGCGAGCCGAAGGACGCGCGTCGCGCGCCGAACTCGGGTGCGGCGTTCGCGGTGTCGCCGGCACGGCGTCGCTGCGACGCCGTCGACGGATCGGTGCGGCTGCGGCGGAGCCCAGGAGCTCCGCCGCCTCCGAGTCAGCCCTCGACCTCGTAGACGGGCAGGCTCGGATCCACGTCCTCGCGCCACGCGTCGACGCCGCCGCGGACCGCGAAGACGTTCTCGAACTTGTGTCCGACGAAGTAGGCGCCGACGTCCAGGCTGCGCGCACCGTTCTTGCAGATGAACACGATCTTCGTGTCCTTCGGCAGCTCCATGTACTGCTGCGAGTGCGTGTAGTCGAGCGCCTCGGCCTCCTTCACGCGCGCGAGCTCGATCTCGTGCGGTTCGCGCACGTCGATGAAGCGGAACGACTCGCCGGCGTCGATCCACGACTTCACGAGCTTGGGGTCGAGCATCATCTTCGCGTCGACCTCGCCGGCTCGCTCGAGGTACTGGACGACCTCGTTGACGTCGAGGATGTTGTGGTCCTTGCAGACCTGCGCCAGCGTGTCGGTGGGCTGGAAGGCGCAGGACGAACAACCGCCGACGTGGTACCGCTGGAAGAGCGCGCGCTGGGCCGACGGGATCCGGTCGAGGATCTCCGCCATGGTCATGTCGGGCGAGATGGTGGTCGTGCTCACGTGGATCGATCGGGTCGTGGGGACTCGGTGGCGGCGCGTCGGCGCCGAAGTGGGATCTGCCGCGGGCTCGGTCGTCGCATCGCCGGTGGGTTCCGGGTGGAGAGCGGGTTCCGTCGGGAGAGCGCGCGGGATACCGGGCAGCTCCGATTCTATCGACCGGAGCGGTCTTCCCCCCGGACGCTCGAGGTTCGGCGAGACCGGAGGGAGCGACGTCCATGGGACCTTCGGACTCGCTTTTCGGGCGCGCGGGCGGCGGGAGCGCGCCGGCACCGCTACCTTCTTCCGCCCGCACCCCGGTGGAAGCCGAACCGATCCATGTCCGAGCAACGCATCACACCCCGCGCGAGCGACTACTCGCAGTGGTACCAGGACGTCATCTCCGAGGCCCAGCTCGCCGAACCGGCGGGCGTCGTGAAGGGCTGCATGGTGATCCGCCCGCACGGGTTCGCCATCTGGGAGAAGATGCAGGCCGACCTCGACCGGCGCTTCAAGGCCACGGGGCACCAGAACGCGAGCTTCCCGCTGCTCATCCCCATGTCCTTCATCCAGAAGGAGGCGGAGCACGTCGAGGGGTTCGCGCCCGAACTCGCGGTCGTGACGCACGCCGGGGGCAAGGAGCTCGAGGAGCAGTACGTCATCCGTCCGACGTCGGAAACGATCATCGGCCACTTCTTCTCGAAGTGGGTCGACAGCCACCGCGACCTCCCGCTGCTGATCAACCAGTGGTGCAACGTCATGCGCTGGGAACTGCGCACGCGCATCTTCCTGCGCACCGGCGAGTTCCTCTGGCAGGAGGGTCACACCGCGCACGCCACGCACGCCGAGGCGCACGAGGAGATGGCGCGGATGCTCGACGTCTACCGCGACTTCGCGCACGAGATCATGGCGATGCCCGTGGTCCGCGGCACGAAGACGGTGAACGAGCGCTTCGCGGGCGCGATCGAGACGCGCTGCATCGAGGCGCTGATGCAGGACGGGAAGGCGCTGCAGGCCGGCACGAGCCACGACCTCGGCCAGAACTTCGGCAAGGCCTTCAACGTCACGTTCCAGAACGACCAGGGCGAGCGCGAGCACGTCTGGCAGACGTCGTGGGGCGTGTCGACGCGTCTCGTCGGTGCGCTGATCATGACGCACTCCGACGACGACGGTCTGGTGCTGCCCCCGAAGCTCGCGCCGATCCACGTCGCGATCGTGCCGATCTACCGCAAGGACGAGGAACGCGCGTCGGTGCTCGAGGCGGCGAACCGCATCGCCGCGGAGCTCCGTGACGACGGCCTGACCGTGAAGGTCGACGACCGCGAAGGGCTCAAGCCCGGAGCGAAGTACTACGAGTGGGAGCGCAAGGGCGTGCCCGTCCGCGTCGAGATCGGCCCGCGCGACCTCGACGAGAACGCGGTGATGATCAAGCGCCGCGTGTCCGAGGTCGACGAGAAGGGCAAGCCGGTGAAGGAGAAGCTGCCGATGAAGGACCTCGGCGTCTCGCTCGGCAAGGTGCTCGACGAGTTCCAGACGATGCTCTTCGACCGCGCGTCGCAGGACCTGCGCGAGTCCACCGTGCACGTCGACACGTGGAAGGACTTCACCGACGTCTTCGCCGACCAGAACAGTCGCTTCGTCTACGCGCACTGGGACGGGACGACCGAGACCGAGCTCGCGATCAAGGAAGCGACGAAGGCCACGATCCGCTGTCTCCCCTACGCCGAGGACGGCCCCGCCGCCGAGCCCGGGACGTGCGTGAAGACCAGGAACCCTCGGCGCAGCGCGTGCTGTTCGCGAAGAACTACTGAGGCGAGGGCGAGGCGCAGCGCCGAAGCGTGCGCGCGGGGAACACCGCGCGCCACGCCGTGCCGCGGCCTGCCGGCCGCGCAGGACCACAGGTTTCACAGGAGCCCGGGGAGACGGGAGACCACACAGCAACAGCAATTGTGGTCTCCCGTCCTCCCCGCTGTGAATTGGGACCGGCGCCGCAGGCGCCGGTCAGGTCAGAGCACCTTCCTCGGCGGCAGCACGACGTTCGACGCGAAGAAGCCGGCGACGAGCGCGGTGGCGGTCATCCCCACGCGGAAGGCGTCTCCACACCGAGCTGCGCGTTGCCGTGCGCGACGGCGTCGAGCGAGAGGCTCGCCGAACCCGGCACGAGGATCAGGATCCCGGGCAGGCGCACGATCATCGACGGGCGGTCGAACATGCGCGCGAAGAGGTTCGCGAAGACGCCGGCGATGATCGCGCCGACGAAGATGCTCGCCTCGCGACCGATCTCGCCGAGCCCCACCTTGAACGCGATCCACGGCAGACCGACCGCGACGACGGACCACGGCAGGTCGCGCGGCGCCGTCCTGAAGAGGACGCCGAGCGAGAGTCCGGCGACCAACAGCGACACCGGCACGAACCAGGCGGGCATCGCCACGCTCACGACGTCGGGTGGGTCGAAACCCAGGATCGCGGTCCCGATCTGCGTTCCGAGGATCACGCCCATCGTCAGCATGAGCAGCGTCGTCATCGCGCCCGCGAGTCGCGCCGTCCCCGACGCCGGGTGGTTCATCGCGAGGCTCCGTCGCGCCGATCGTGAGACTGAAGCCGGGGACGAGCACGATCAGGCCGGCGAGCGTCGCCGTGCTCGCCGACGCTCCGAACGTGCCCGCGAGGAACAGCCCGACGAGGCTCACGACCAGGGCTCCGGACAGCTCGAACAACCGACGCAGGTTCTCGTGCCCGCGCGTCAGGAAGTACGTGACGCCGAGCGCGAGTCCGCACGCACCGGAGAGCGCGGACTCGATCGGTCCGCCGCCGAAGAAGGGCGCGGCCGCCGCCGACGCCAGCGCGAACGACACGAGGGTGAGGACGGGTCCGTAGGGCGGCGTGTCCTCGACGATCGCGTTCACCTCGTCGATCCCGGGACCCGGCGCGAGTTCGCCCGACGCCACGCGGTTGAACAGCCGGTCGAGCCGCGCGAGTTTCGAGAGGTCGAGGTCGTGCCCGTGGACGCGCTGCAACCGGACGAACTCGACCTTCCCCGGCAGTTCGAAGGCGTAGAAGATCGCGGTCGGGGTGCTGAAGTAGCTGCCCTGGATCCCGAGGTCGATCGCGACGACCCGGAGCACCTCCTCGAGGCGGTTCGCCGGTGCACCGTAGCGGTGCAAGGCCTTCCCCAGGGTCTGGAGGAAGACGATCGCTTCCGCTTCGCGCGGCGGGATCGGTGCGTCGGACATCTCGGATCGGACCTCGGCCGGGGATCGCGGGCAACCGATACACTTCCGCCCGCGCGAAAGCGACCGGCATGACCCAGGAACCCAACGTCTCGATCGAGCAGCTCCTCGAGCACCGCGAGTTCCTGGCGAGGCTCGCGGGACGTCTCGCGGCCGACAGCGCGGCGGCGGAGGACCTGGTCCAGGACGTGTGGGTGAAGGCCCTGAGCCGCCCGCCCGCCTCGGACGAGAACCTGCGCCAGTGGCTGGCCCAGGTGCTGAAGCACCACGCGTTCTCGACGCACCGCTCGCGCAAGAGTCGCGAGAAGCACGAGACGGCGAACGCCCAGCACGAGGACTCGCAGGAGTCGTCGGCGGCGGAGGCGGCGCGGCAGGACCTGCGCGAGTTCCTCGCGGGGGCCGTGCTCTCGCTCCCCTACCACGAGCGCTCCGTCGTGATCCTGCGCTTCTACTCGGGCGTCGCCACCGAGGAGTGCGCGCGTCGGCTGCGGATCGCGCCGCGCACCGTGCGACTGCGCCTGTCGAACGCGCTCGAGCGACTGCGCCACCGCATCGGCGACGTGTTCGGCGGCGAGGCGGAGGAGCACGACGCGCCGTAGAGCGCGGCGCAGGACGTCGCCTCGCTGCGCCGTCGTCCTCGACCTACTTCTCGCGCGCCTTCGCGAGCACCGCGCTCGCCGCGCCCGACTCGAGGGCTTCGGAAGCTCGGTCGACGCCCTCCGCGAAGGTGCGGACGATGCGCGCGGCTCGCAGCATCACGGCCGCGGTGAGCAGCGTCGCCGAGCGCACCGACCCGATCTCGCCCGCGAGCACCGCGAGTGTCTGGTCGGCCGCCGCCTGGACGAGCATCGGGTTGTCGCCGGTGCCCTGCCCGTCCTCGGGCGGACCGTACATCGGCAGTTCCGGCTCGCGCGAGGCGCCGAACCCGAAGTCGCCGGGGTCGAGCGTCATCGGCACCTGGTGCGAGCCGTCGAGGTGGATGCCGCGCGTGCGCTTGCCGAGCGGCGGGATGACGCCGCCCTCGAGGCCCTGGATCGTGAGCGCCGAACCGTGACCGAGCGCCTGCGTGACCTCGACCGCGGTGCCGAGCACCGGACCGGCCTGAGCTCCGAGCACCACCGCCGCGGACTTCGGCGCGAGGAGCTTCTCGATCGTCGCGAGCGGCGTGCGCACCGCCACGTCGCGCCGGATCCTGCGCAGCCCGAGCAGCGCGGGCAGCATCCCGACGCTCGCGACGCCGGCGAAGCCCTTCGCCGCGACGCGCGCCTCGGCCTCCTTCGCGTCCCACGTCATCCCGGCACCGAGGTGGTGCAGGACGCTGCCGGCCGTGAGTCCGCGCTTCGGCGGGACGCCGCGATCGGTGATGAGCAGGACGCGCGCCCCGGCCGCCGCGGCGACGAACCCGGCAGCGACCTCGAGCGGCGGCGTCGACTCGTACCCCTCCATGGGGGACGACACCGCGACGACGCCTTCCATGCCTTCGCACGGAACCTTGGCGCGATCGCGTGCGGCGCGGGCGAAGCCGACGAGCTCTTCGCACGTCACTCCCTTGCAGCGCAGGGCGACCAGGAACGCGCCGACCTGGATCTCGCTCTCGCGCCCGTCGAGGATCGAAGCGAAGGCGTCGTAGGCCTCGTCCGTCGTGAGGTTCCGACCTCCGCGCGCACCGGTGCCCAGGACGCGCAACAAGTGCGTCAGGATCATGGGGGAACGGACAGGGTAGCCCGGCCGCGCCGGGCTGCCAGCAGTGCGGGCGCCCTCCTCGTGCGCGCGAGCCCGTGGAGGACGCCCGCGGCGGCGCTGCGAGCCCGCGGGTCGGGGGCGAGGGCGACGCGTCGCCAGCCCCACCGGAACGGCGAGCGCCCGCGCACCGGGTCGATCCGGTGCGCGGGCGCCGCTGCCGGGTCGAGGCGTCGCGCCTCGCCCGTGGGGTCCTTCGATCAGCCCTCGGTCGAACCGTCGGGGACCGGCTCCGGTTCGGGAGCGGGCGCGGGCGGCTCGTCGCCCCCGCTCACCCTCGTCGTCGCCCTTCGACTCGCCCTCCTTCGGCTCGTCCTCCTTCGACTCGTCGCCCGAGCTCGCCTCTTCCGCCGCTTCCTCGGCGGCGGCGTCGGCCTCGAGGTCCGAGAGGATCTCGTGCGGACGGATGTGGGCGTAGTAGAGCTCCTTCGTCTTGTCGTAGGCGACGTGGCCCCCGACGATCGCGAGGTCGACGAGCGTCTCGTAGCCGAGGATGTCGGACTGCGTGATCAACAGGTCGGCGTCCTTGCCGATCTCGATCGTGCCGACGCGGTGGTCGACGCCGAGGATGCGCGCGGGGACGATCGTGATCGCGGCGAGCGCGTCGGCCTCCGACATGCCGCCTCGGATGGCGTAGCCCGCCTGCAGCGAGAGCGACAGGAGGTCGCGACCGGCGATGCCGCCCGTGTCGATCGACGACGACGGCGTCGTGATGGCGACCTGGCAGCCGGCGCGCGTGAGGATCGCGGCGTTCTCGATGCTCGAGCCCGAGTCGTAGAGCGACTCCGGGTCGTTCCAACGGCGGTCGCGCGGATCGATGACGCACGTGGCGCCGGCGCGGCCGAGTTCGCTCGCGACGATCCAGCCCTCGCGGCACCCGTTGATGATCGGGCGGATGCCGAATTCCTGGCCGAGCTGGGCGATCGCGAGCAGTTCGGAACGGTCGTCCGAGCTGAACACCGCGCGCACCTCGTTGCGGAGGACGCGGAGCGCGTTGCCGTCGATCCCGCGCTTGTCGGGTTCGGCGTCCTTGGGCTTGCCGAGGCGCTCCCAGGTCGCGACGTCGCGGAGGTACTTCGACGCCTTGGCGAAGGCGTCGCGCGTCGAGGCCCGCGACGAGCCGTTGCGCATGTTGTAGGAGACCGTGACGTCCTCGCTCATGACGACGCCGTCGATCGTGTCGCGCTTCAGCTTGAAGGCCGCGCCGCTCTGCTCGACGGTCGTGATGCCGTTCGCGAGTGCGAGCGTCATGTACGGACTGAACGGGTCGTAGCTGTCGACGAAACGGCTCTTGAAGCCCTCGCGGTCGATCACCGTGTCGTCGAGATCGTCGAAGCGATCCATCCAGGCGTCGGGGTCGACGTCCGTGTCCACCGCCCAGGTCGGGTCCTGCGCGGCGAAGCGCCCGATCGTGACGCGCGACGTCGCGCCGAGCGCGACGAGACCCGGGTACACGCGCAAGCCGCGGACGTCGATGTGTCGCGCTTCGTCCGGGACGAAGAGGTCGTAGCCGATCTCCTTGATCTTGCCGTCCTCGACAAGGATCGACGCGCCGCGGAGAACCGCTCCGGTGCCGGTGTAGACGTCGCCGTTCTCGACGACGAGCCACTCGTGCTCGGGCTCGGAACTCTCGGCGGCGTCGTCGCCCTCCTCGTCCTGGACGAACGGCCCACCGAAGTGGGGCGTCGCGTGGAGCGGGGTCGCGAGGAACGCGGCGACGGCGCAGGTCGCTGCGCCGACGGTCAGGAGGTTCGGTTTGTCGTTCTTCACGTCGAACGCGGTGGTCGCCTGGGTCTTCGTCGTCTTCACTTGGCCAGCTCGCCCGCGACGAAGTCGCCTTCGAGCATCACACCGATGATCTTGGTCGCGGGTTCCAGCGGGTCGCCGTCGTACAGCACGAAGTTCGCGTCCTTGCCGACGGAGATGCTGCCGACGCGGCCGTCGACGCCGAGCGAGGCCGCCGGCTCGAGCGTCATCGCGCGCAGTGCCGCCTGCCGGTCGAAGCCGTAGGAGACGAGGATCGCGACGTCGCGCCGGAAGTCCTCGAAGCCGCGGACGGAGTCCGAGTTGGGGACGAACGCGACCTTCGCGCCCGCGTCGAGCAGCTCCTTCGGGAGGTTGCGCTCGCGGCGGGTGCCGGGGTGCATCGTCACGAGCGGGTTCACGATGCAGCGTCGGCCGACCTCGCCGAGCCGGTCGGCGATGTAGAAGACGTCGGAGTCGTCCTGCACGGAGAACTGGACGTCCCAGTCGAACTCGCGGTCACCGAGGACGTCGAGCAGGTGGAGGTAGTCGGACGCCTTGCGGATGCCGATCACGGCGCGCAGGTCGCCGGTGACGAGTCGGAGCATGGGGAGGACGGTCTCGTCGGGCACGGGCGGCTCGAAGACCATCTCCTCCTGCTTCTTCTTGTCCTTCTCCTTCTCCTTGTCCTTCTCGAACTTCTCGCGCTCCTTGTCGACCTTCTCCAGGTACTTGTCGAGGAGCTCGAACGCCTTCCCGAGCAACTTCTTCGCGCCCTCGTTGGACGCGATGTACATCGTCAGGTTGGTCATGTCGGAGAGGATCATCTCCGACCTGGACGCACCCTTCGTGCGGATCGCGATGCCGGTGCCGACGACGCCGCCGCCCGGGGGGTACAGGCCCAGCGTCGTCACGCCGAGCTCGAGCAGCTCCTCGTAGGCCTTGGTCCCCGGCTCGAGCTCGTAGGCCGCGCTGACCTCGGGCGTCACGTCCGTGCCGGCGCGGTTCGTCAGGCCGATGCGGCTGCGCGCGCCGACGATGCCGGGCGCGAGCACGGCGTCGGGGTAGGACAGCACCGGGATGCCGCGCTCGACGGGGAGGTCCTCGCCGACCATGACGATCTTGCCGTTCTCGACGAGGATCACCGCGTTGGGGACGGTTCCCTCGGCGACGGTCTCGGCGCTCCCGACCTTCAGCGCGAACAGGCTCGGGGTCGACGCGCCGTCGCTCGGGGACGTGAACGCGGCGACCGCTCCGAGGGCGAATGAGGTGAGCAACATGGCTTGGGGGTTCGTGGGACCGGGCTCGTCGCGCCGGTCGTGCCTTCGAGTGTTCGTGCGGGGCGGGGTGCGGGGCCGCGTCGTGCGCGGCCCAGCGGATCAGAGCTCGTCCGTGCGCTCGAGCTTGCGCTTCTTCGACTCTTCCTTCTCGTCGTACTGCTTGACGCCGTCGACCCACACGCCGCGCACCTTGCTGCGCGGGTCGGCGGGGTGGCCGGAGACGAGGACGATGTCCGCGTCCTTGCCGGGCTCGAGGCTGCCGACGCGGTCGCCGAAGCCGATCGTCATCGCAGGGATGATCGTGAGGCCGCGGACCGTCTGCATGCGGTCGTCCGGGAAGCCGTGACGCACCGCGATCGCCGCCTGGAGGAAGAGGTCCTGGAGCGGGACCGCGAAGGGCGAGTCGGTGTTGAAGCCGATCATGCGGTGGCCGCCCTCCCAGAAGCCCGCCGCGCTGCCCTTCACGCTCTCCGGGTTGTCACCGGACCAGTCGATCATCGGTCGATCGGGGTAGGACACGTTGCGCGGACCGATGATCGCGTTCACGCCGTTCTCGAAGGCGTAGGCCGCGGCGATCCACGAGTCGAACGTGCCGTGGTCGATGAAGACGTCGAGGTGGTACTGGCGCTTCAGGATGTCGATCGTCGCGACGACGACCTGCAGCCACTGGGTGTGCACCGACGCCGGGATCTCGCCCTCGAAGAGCTTGCGGTAGACCTCGAGCGAGGGATCGACGGACGGCTCCGGGCCGGTGCCCTCCTCGAACGCCTTCCACGCCTTCCAGTAGCCGCGCCCGCGGTCGAGCGCCGCGCGCAGCGTGTAGTTGAGGACGGTCTTGCCCTGCCCCGGACCCCAGCGATCGGGGTTGCCGTACTGCGCGACCTTGAGCGACGCGGGATCGCGCAGGACGCGCTCCTCGAACGGACCGGGCGCCGTCTTCACCAGCGCGCCCTGGCCGCCGATGGTCGTGCCCGAGCCGGGGATGAAGAGCACGGTCGTGACGCCGCAGCACAGCGCCGCGCGCATGTCCGGGTTGCCCGGAAGGATCGTGGCGGAGATGCGCAGGCCCGGGTTCGCGAGCAGCACGGCGTCGTTGAAGCCGCGCTCGCCGGTCGAGTGCGAGTGCAGGTCGACCATGCCCGGCATGAGCCAGTTGCGACCGCACTCCACCCGCACGTAGTCCTCGGGCACCTCGACGTCGGCGCGCCGCCCGGTCGCGACGATCTTCCCGTCCTCGACGAGCACGACGCCGTTGTCGACGTAGCCCGCCCCCTCGAGTTCGCACGTCAGGACCTTCGACGCGAAGAGCGCGAGCCCGGGTCCGCCCGGCGCACCCGCATCCGGCGTGCGGCGCGCGGCGTCGTCGAGCTCGGCCAGGCCCTCCTGCCACGCGAGTCGCGCGAACTCGACGGAGAGCGCGCCGCCCGAGGCCGAAGCCTCGAGCGCGCCGCACTCGGTCGACGGACGGATGAACCCGTCGTCCGCGGCGAACGCGGCGAGGGTCGCGAGGACCGGTGCGGCGAGGTTCAGCATGGGGCCAGCTCCTTCGGGTGTGCGGTCGAGGGCGACGCGTCGATCACCAGACGCGCTTGTCGCCCGCGTCGTACATGCGCTCGCCGTAGACGTAGACGGCCTCGACCGACGACCTCGGGTCGGCGGGGTGGCCCGTGATGACGACGATGTCGGCGTCCTTGCCGACCTCGAGGCTGCCCAGACGGTCGGCCATGCCGATCGTGGTCGCCGGGATGATCGTCAGGCCCTTCACGGCCTGCAGCTGGTCGTCGGGGTAGCCGTGCCGCACCGCGATCGCCGCCTGGAGCGGTTGCTCCTCCTGCGGGATGACCGGCGAGTCCGTGTTGAAGCCGACCAACATGTGCGCGGCCTCCCAGTAGCCCTGGGCGCAGCCCTGGACGCGCTCCGGGTTGTCGCCGGTCCAGTTGATCATGTTGCGCTCCGGCATCGACACGTTGCGCGGACCGACGATCGCCTTGACGCCGTTCTTCACCAGCTCGGGAGCGGCGCGCCAGCTGTCGAAGGTGCCGTGGTCGACGAACACGTCGTAGCCGAGCTCGCGCTTGATGATGTCGACGGTCGACATGACGACCTGCTCGACCTGCGTGTGCACGGAGATCTGGGCCTCGCCCTCGCAGAGCTGACGGAACGCCTCCCACTGCGGGTCGACGAAGGGCTCGTCGCCCTGACCGGCGGCGAAGCGCTTCCACGCCTGCCAGTAGCCCTTGCCGCGGCGCAGGGTGTTGCGGATGGTGAAGCCGTGGTGCGACTTGCCCACGCCGATGCCCCAGCGCTCGGGGTTGCCCCACTGCGCGACCTTGAGCGAACCGGGGTCGCGCACGACCGCCTGGTCGTAGGACTTGGGTCCGGTCTTCATGAGGATCCCCTGACCGCCGACGTTCGTGCCGGAGCCGGGGATGAAGAGCACGGTCGTGATGCCGCCGGCGATGGAGCGCCGGAGCTGCTCGTTGGCCGGGATCACCGCGGTCGACGCCCGGCAGCCCGGGTTCGCCTGGTAGACCATGTCGTTGATGTCGAACGTGCCGCCGACGTGGGCGTGCAGGTCGATCATGCCCGGCATGATCCAGTTGCGACCGACGTCGACGACCTCGTAGCCGTCGGGGATCTCGACCTCCGAGGCGCGCCCCACCGCGACGACCTTGCCGTCCTTCGCGAGGAGGACGCCGTTGTCGATCCAGCCGCGGCCCTCCAGCTCGCACGTGAGGATCTTCGCCGCGCGGATCGCGAGACCCGGGCCGCCCTCGGCGCCGGCCGTCACCGGGCTCGCCGTCGTGTCGGAGTTGAAGCGTGCCGGCGCCGGTTCGGACTTCGGCGCCGCGATGTCGAATCGCACGTCGACGGGCGTCGCGCAGGCGCCGGCCATCGAGGCGAGGAGGATGCTTCCGATCATGGTTCTTCTCGGCGTTCGGGCGCGCGCCGCGCACGACCCCCGTCGCGGCGACCGCCCGTCGGTACGTGTCAGCGGACCTCGTTCCCCGCGACCCAGACGCGGACGACGGTGGAGGTCGGTTCGAAGGGACTGCCGGTCAGCGCGACGAGGTCGGCGGACAGGCCCGGTGCGATGCGACCCACGCGGTCGTCGATCGCCATGATGCGCGCCGCGTCGGAGGTGAGCGCGCGCAGCGCGCCCGTCGGGCTCATGCCCTTGTCGACGGCGTAGGCCGCGACGAACGGCAGGTCGACCGCACCTTCCTCGGCCTCGCTGTAGAAGGCGACCGGGATGCCGGCGGCCTGGAACTGGGCGTAGCGGTTCGCGATGGAGTCGACGGTCCCGCCGGTCACGATCTGGTGCGAGAGCAGCACGCCGGCGATGCGACCCTGGAGACGACCGGCCACCGACAGCGCCTCTTCGGCACCGACCAGGACCGGGCGGATGCCGGCCTGCTCGAAGGCGTCGACGCAGTCGAGGATCTCGTCCGCACGGTCGACGGCGCAGAGCACCGCGACCTCACCGCGCATGGCGCGCAGGTACTGCTCGAGGTTGCCGTCGTAGCGCGGCGGACGCGGCTTGCCCTTCGGCTCCTCGGGAGCCGCGGCCTCCTCGTCGTCGTGCGCGGGGCGCTTGGCGACGGGGTACTCGCGCGACGTGCGCTCGGCCTTCGCCGCGACGTCGAGCGAGCCGCCGACGAGCCGGCCCTCGAAGGCGACCGGACCCTCGGGCTCCTTCGAGATGTCGCCGATCTTCCCGCTGAGCGTGAAGGAACCGATCGAGCCGAGACCCGTGAGCGTGAACTCGCCGGAGTCGACGGTGTAGTCGCCCGCGACCTCGACGAGTCGGTCGGAGACGCTCGCGCAACGGAGCCAGCCCTCGAGCGCGCCGTCGTCGAGACGCACCTGCAGGCGGAGGCGCTCCGTCACGGCGGTGCCGCCCTCCTCGGCCGCTTCGGCGAGCACGACCTCGCCGACCCAGATGCCGGTGATCGGGTCGGGGTCGTTCTCCTTGTCCTTCTTCTTCTTCTTGTCCTTCTTGTCGTCGTCCTTCTCGTCGCCCTCCTCGGACGACTCGTCGGAGGACTTGTCCTCCTCGGTCGACGGCAGACGGAACTCGGGGCGCGCCGGTTCCGGCGTCCACTCCGCGAGCTTCTGTTCGTACTCCGCGGTCTTCTCGCGGTACTCCACCGCCTTCTCGAGGAGCGCCTTCACCATGCGGCCCGACCGGCGGCGGTCGTTGTCCGGCCACGACAGGCGGATGGCGGCCATCGGGTCGACGACCATCTCGTCGAGGTCCTGCGACGACGGGTGGTACGCGATCATCGGTGCGCCGGCACCGCTCATCCCCGGCGAGTCGAGGACGACGGTCGTGACGCCGGCGCGAGCGACGCGCACGTCGGTCTCGTCGCCGGGCTCGAGCAGGAGCGTCAGGTCGAACTCGGGGTCGGGCGTGCCGCGACGACCGTCGAGGCCGAGGCGTCCCATCGGGTCGACGATGCCCGGCATGAGCGCCGGGACGTCGACGACCACCGCACCCGCGGGGCGCGCGACGCGCGCGCCGACCTCGACGATGCGGCCGTCCACCGCGAGCACCTCGCCGGGGGCGACGATCGTCCCGTCGCCGACGTGGATCTCGTCGGCGCGGACGACGACGGCGGCGTTGCGCGACTTCTTCGCGCCGGGCTTCGCGGCCGCGGCGGCGGCGGCGTCGTACGCCAGCTCGCCGCCGACCCAGGTCGCAACGACCGTGCTGCCGAACTCCATCGGCTCGCCCGACATCACGACGAAGTCGGCGTCCTTGCCGGCCTTCAGACTGCCCACGCGGTCGGCGACACCGAAGAGTTCGGCCGGCGTCAGCGTGATGGCGCGCAGCGCTTCCGCCGCCGACATGCCGCCGCGTCGCGCGAGCACCGCGGCGAAGCGCAGATCGGAGAGCGGCGTGAGCGCGTTGCACGACACCGCGACCGGGACGCCCGCTTCGACGAGCGTGCTCGCGACGGTGTAGTCCGGCCACTCCGCGTCCGCGCCCTTGCCGCGGTCCTGCCCGGCGCGGTTCGGCGCGAACGGGACCTCCCACACGACGCCGACCTTGGCCTCGGCGAGCTCCTTCGCGAGCGGCGCGGCGCCCGCCGCACCGTCGAGGACGAGCTTCATGCCGCGGCGCTTCGCGAGGTCGAGCAGCGCGCGGATCTCGTAGGTGTCGTTCGCCGACATGCACCAGGGCAGCTTGGCCTGGACGAGCGGCGTGAGCTGGCCGATCGTCGTCGGGCCGTAGGGCTCGAGCTCCACGCCGGCGCGCACGCCGTCGAGCAGTTCCTCGAGCGCGAGGATCGCGCCGCCCGTGGTGCGCGGGAGTTGCTCGAGCGGGCGCCCGATGCCGACGTCGACGGTCGCGGGGATCGGCACGCGCCAGTAGCCCGGCACGTTGCGCGCGTCCGCGTCGATCGAACCGTGGATGGCGACGGGCTCGGAGACGAGGCGCGCGAGCGGGTCGTCGCCGGCGAGCTTGACGATCGCGGCCTGGCCGCCGATCAGGCGCGCGCGCGCCGGGGTGACGTAGGCGCTCGTCACACCGCCGGCGAGGACGCGCGCGTAGTTGCCGTAGGCGTCGTAGCCGTCGGACGCGCGCAGCTCGGGGTTCGCCGTCCGCTCGGGCGCCGCGCCGTCGGCGAGGCGCGTGTCGGGAGCGATGAAGCCGGGCACGATGGTCGCGGCCGAACCGTAGTCGACGACGCGCGCGGTGGAGGGCACCTGCACGTCGGTCCCGATCGCGACGATCACGCCGTCGTGCACGAGCATCGTGCCGTTGGTGACGACCTTGCCGGCGTCCACGAGGTGGATCGTCCCGGCGCGGACGGCGACCCATTCGTTCGCAGCGGCGTCCGCGGCGGCACCCTGGAACGGGGCGGCCGGGGCGGCGAACAGGGCGAGGGCGAAGCTGATCATGGGGATCGGTGGGGTCGAGACGCGGACTCTTCGGTGCGTGCTTCGGGTGGACTCGTCGGTGCACTCGGCCCGCCTCGGTCGGCGGGCGCGGCCTCGTTCGGCGCGTGCGTCACTTCGCGGGCGACAGGTAGTCGAGCGGGTCGTCGCCCTCGATGAGGATCTTGTTCCGCGGGTCCTTGCTGCGGTCGTAGACGTGGTGGCCCTCGACGAACACGTGCTCGACCCAGGTGGTCGACGCGAGCGGGTCGCCGGAGAGCAGCAGCACGTTGCCGAGGCGACCCGTCGAGAGCGTTCCGACGTCGGCGTCGAGTCCGAGCACGTTCGCGGGCACCGAGGTGACCGCGGCGAGCGCCTGTTCGCGCGTCAGTCCCAGGCCCGTGGCGCGAGCCGCCTGGTACCAGAGCGACGCGGTGCTCGAGTCCTGGCTCGAGAGCGCGAAGGGCACGCCCGCGTCGCGGAAGACGCCGGCGACGAAGGTCTCGGTCTCCTCACCGGTGACCGGGTCGGTCTCGGTGTGCATCAGCGGACCGGTCAGGATCACGGGGACGCCGGCCGTCTTGATCACGTCGGCCGCCTTCCAGCAGGAGTCGTCGAGGACGAGCGTGGTGCGGCCGAGGAAGCCGTTGTCCTTCGCGACCCGGAGCGCGAGGTGGACGTCCTGCGGCGAACCGCAGTGGAAGAAGGCCGGGACGCGGCCCTCGACGAGGTCGAGCAGCGGAGCCTGCTTCTCGTCGATCGCGCCGCGCGGGATCAGCTCGAGCCCGTCGACCTTCCAGTCGGCCTCGCTCTTCATCGCGCGGCCCTTGCCGTTCTCGCCCTCGAGGTCGCGGCCCTGGAAGAGTGCCTCGCGCTTCGCGCGGTCGTTGCCGTCCTTCGCGTCCGCGACGATCTCGTCGAGGTAGCGATGCAGGTCGCCGAACGCGTCGCGCAGCGCCTGGGCCTGCGTCGCGCGCGACTTGCCGCGCTTCGGCGAGGCCGAGAGCACGAGGCCGTAGGTCGGGCGCACGGTCATCTGGTCGACGGTGATGCCGACCGGCTTCAGCACGCGGCCCTTGCCGCCGACGACGCAGTCCGAACCCTGCTGGACGTTGACCGTCGTGATGCCCCAGCGCAGGCAGTCCTGGAAGTAGACGTTGATCGGGTCGACCGAGTCGCGCACGTCGAGGAAGGGCGCGACGTCGATGCCCTCGTTGGCGCGGTCCATCCCGCGCGACGAGTAGGCCTCGACGAAGCCCGGGAACGCGGTGTACTCCGGCCCGCCGACGACCTCGGCCTCCCAGGGGACCTCGACCTCGCCGCGCTTGCCGACCTTCGTGACGCGGCCGCCCTCGACGACGACGACACCGTCCTCGATGACGCCGCTGCCGTCGGTCTTCGAGGGATCGACCACGACCTTGCCCGCCTCGATGACGACGGTGTCGTCCGCCTGGAACGGCGACGCGGCGGCGTGGCCGGCGAGGGACGCGGAGAGGACGGCGGCGCCCAGGAGGGCCGCACCGCGGGAGCGATCGACGGTGCGAGCGAGGGTCGAGGTGCGCGACGTGCTGTGGTTGCCGAGCATGGCTGGGACGGGTCGAGAGTGGGTGGAGACGGGTTGTGCGACGGTGGGCCGGCGGCGCGCGTGAGGGAGGCGCCGCGGGCGCGATTCAGAGTTCCTGTCCGATGCGCGGATCGACGGCGAGTTCGCCCGAGACGAGCACGCCGACGATGCGCGACGTGTACTCGAAGGGCTTGCCGCTCCAGAGGAGCAGGTCGGCGTCCTTGCCGGTCGCGATCGAACCGACGCGGTCGTCGACGCCGAGCATCCGGGCCGGGACGATCGTCACCGCTTCGAGCGCGGCGTCGAACGGCAGACCGCCGCGCATGGCGTGCGCGGGTTGGAGGGCGAGCGCCTGGTCCGGGTCGCTCGACCCGGTGCCGGACAGCGCGAACGTGACGCCGAGCTCGCGGAGCTTCTCCGCGGTGTTCCAGGGCATGTAGGCGCCGTCGGTCCCCGTGTTCCCGCTGAACGAGAACGGCGGGAGGACGACCGACGCGCCGCAGCGCACGAGCATCTCGGGCTCGTGCATCGCCTCCGCCGCGCCCTCGATGACGAGGTGCGGGATGGCGAACTCCTCCTTGAAGAGCATCGCCGTGCGGATGTCCAGCGACGCCGACGCGTGGATCATGATCGGCAGGTCGCCGTCGAGCACGCGCAGGAGCACGTCCGCGCCGGGGTAGGTGAAGCTCGCGTCGCGACGGGAGCGAACGGCCTTGTAGAAGGCGTCGCGGATCTCCCACTCGACACCCATGCGCGTCGTCGGACGGCGGTTGAAGATGCCGAACGGACGGCCGGAGAACGGCGAGTTGTTGTACGACGGCGACTGACCGAAGCAGCCGCGCAGCAGCGTCCCGGTCCCGACCACGCGGTCCTCGAACGTGGGCTCGCCGCCGCCGGTCTTGATGACGACGGGCTGGCCTCCGACGACGTTGTAGTCGTCGGGGATCGCGACGGTCGTCGTCACGCCGTCCTTCAGCTGGCGCGTCCAGTCCGTGCTGAAGAGGTCGATGCCCTCCTCGGCACCGAACTCGGGCGTGACCTCGCGGTCCTGCTCGACCGATCCGGGTCCGAGCGAGATCTGCGAGGCCGCTTCGACGAGACCGGGCGTGATGGCGGCGACGTGGAGTTCCGCGTCGCCCGCGCCCTTGCCGATCGCGCGGATCTTGCCGTCCTCGACGCGGACGAAGCCGTTCTCCACGACGTTGCCGTCGGCGGTGTAGATCTTGTCGGCCGAGATCGTCCAGCTCCGTCGCGGACGGTTCTTCTCGCCGGAGCCGTCCTGCGGGACGGTGGCCGGGAGAGCGACCGGCTGGAACGACGCGAGGGCGAGAGCGGACAGGAACGCGATCACTGGTCTCCTCCGTGGGCGAGCTTGCCGTTCACGTACACCGCTTCGACGCGGCTGGTCAGGTCGAGCGGGTCGCCGCTCCAGAGCACGAAGTCGCCGTCGAAGCCGCGCGCGAGGCGACCGACGGACGTGCCGACGCGCGCGATGTCCGCGGCGGTCGAGGTGATCGATCCGAGGGCTTCCGCCTCGCTCGCGCCGCAGCGTCGCGCGACGGCGGCGCTCGCGCGGAACGAGTTGGCGTCGCGCAGCTCGAAGGCGAACGGGACGTTCGCGTCGGCGAGCTCCTTCATCGACTCCTGCTCGAGTTCGTTGGGCGCCATGCCGGTCTCGGGCAGGACGACCGAGAAGCGTCCGGCCTCGATGCGGTCGGCGAGCTGACCGGCGAGCTGTGCACCCACCAGCGTGCCCGTCACGCCGTGCGACTTCCCGAAGCGGAGCGCGCGGTCGATCTCGTGGCGCGGGCCGACGCGCACGTACAGCCCGAGGTTGCCCGACACGGCCTCGGCGTAGACGCCCTTCGGCGAGGTGAAGAGTTCGTCGAGCGAGGAGACGATGCCGGCGTAGCTCGTGGGGAAGCGCTGCGTGTTCGCGGCCTGCCCGTTCATCGAGATGCACAGGTGCGCGTTCGGCGTGAGGACGCGACCGCCGTACGTCTTGACGACGGCCGAACGGCCGCCGACGACCTGGCGTTCGTCCGGTGCGAGCACGACGGTCGTGACGCCCGCCGCGAGCGCGTCCTCGAGTCGCGGGAACTCCGGATCGAAGCCGTAGGCGACGCGGAACTCGGGGACGAAGGCGCGCGCGTCCTCGTTCGTCTCCTGCCAAGGCTGGTAGCCGTAGGAACGAGCCGCGACGAGACCGGGGCTGACGTGTCCCGCGTGCTCGACGACGCGCGCTCCGTTCGGGACGTCGATCTTGCCCGCGCCGGTCACGACGCCGTCGGTGACGACGAGCACGCCGTCCTCGACCACCTTGCCGTCGCCGAGGTGGAGGAACTTCGCTCGGACCGCGAGGACGTCGGCGACCGCGGTCGTCTCGGCGGTCTCGTTCGACCCGAGCTCGGGGCTCGTTCCGATCGCGGCACCTGGGTCGGCGACCCCGAGGGTCGCGCCGATCGCCGCGACGACGATCGTCGCGGGCAGGAGGTGGGACAACATGCGTGTCTACTCGCTGGCGTTGTGGTCGGGCGTCTTGTTCGAGGAGCGTCGCACGGCGCGTTCGTTCCGACGCGGGAGCACCGGCGCGCGGTGGACGCGGCGCGCGGAACCCCGTCGGATCGGCGTCCGCATCAGGGTTCGATCACCTCTCCGGCGACGACGACGTGTTCGACGTGCGTGGCCGAGGCGAAGGGGTCACCGGAGAGCAGCAGGAGGTCGGCCTGCTTGCCCGGCTCGACCGTCCCGATCGTGTCGGCGAGGTCGAGTGCGCGCGCCGGCGCCGTCGTGATGGCGGCGAGGGCGACGTCGTGCGGGAGACCGTGTCCGACCGCGCGCGCGGCGAGCAGCGGGAGCGCGGCGGTCGCGTTCGGGTCGACACCACCGCTCCCGAGGATCACCTCGACACCGGCCTCGTTGAGGTCGGCGGCGAGCTCGAGCTCGTCGGCGCCGTAGGTGCCGCCGCGACCCTGTTCGACCGGGTTGACGATGACGGCGAGGCCCGCTTCCGCGATGCGATCCGCGACGAAGCGCGCGTCGGAGCAGCCCGCGAGGATCGGGCGGACGCGCCCGAACTCGGGCAGGCGCGCGAGGAACTGGCGCAGTTCGGGCACGCGGTGCAGCTCGACGACGAGCGGCATCTCGCCGTCGGCGACCGCGCCGAGCACCTCACCGTCGGCGTCGAAGCGCGGCGGCTTGGGCTTGCGGTCCTCCTTGTAGGACTTCTCCTTGAAGTCCTT
>JAWKUH010000028.1:0-72170 GCA_041398665.1 Planctomycetota bacterium
ACCGGAATCCTGCCCGTGTGGGACCGTCGCGCTCTCAGCACCGTGACGTCCTCAGCACCGTGACGCCCCCCGCAGCGTCACGCCCCCCGATGCGTCGCAACCCGCGTGGACCCCGGCCCCCCCTCGAAGCCCCCCGATCCACCGCTCGCACCCACCCCCTCGCACCCACCCCCACGTCGTGGCGCGCCCCCTCCGCTTCTCCGTCAACACCACCCTCGACGGCTGCACCGACCACCTCGCCGGCATCCCCTCGATCGACCTGCACGAGGACGCCGCGCGCCGCATCGCGGAAGCCGACGCCCTGATCCTCGGACGCGTCACCTACGAGATGATGGAGTCCGCCTGGCGCGAACCCGGACGCACCGGTGTCCCGGCGGAGTGGATGGAGCCGTGGATGCTGCCGTTCGCGCGCACCATCGACGCGGCGAAGAAGTACGTCGTCTCGACGACGCTCGAGCGCGTCGACTGGAACGCGGAGCTCGTCCAGGGCGACCTGCGCACGGCGATCTCGGAACTCGTGCGCCGGCCGGGTCGCGGACTCATGCTCGGCGGCGTCGCACTCGCGCAGTCGCTCGCCGAGCTGGACCTGATCGACGAGTACGAGTTCCTCGTGCACCCCCGCATCGCCGGGCACGGGCCGACGCTGTTCGGCGGGTTCTCGAGACACCTCGACCTCCGACTCGCCGGTGTCCGCGAGCTCCCGTCGGGGATCGTGGCGCTGCGGTACGAGCGAGCGCGAGAGCCGCGCTGATCACGGCCGGAGGTCCGACGCTGGCGGAAGGCGGCGCGCCGCGCGATGCTGCGCGCGCGGCGGAGACGATCCACCGCGATCGACCATGAAGAACGTGCTCCGCCTGCTCGTCCTCGTCGCCTCGGTCCTCGGACTCGACGCGCACGCCCAGTCCTTCTCCGTGCGCGTGGCGCCCGACCTGGCGCCGGAGCCGCTCGACGGGCGCGTGCTCGTGATGCTCTCGCGCATCGAACGCTTCGACCCGGGCGAGACCGGCACGCCGATCTTCGGCGTCGACGCGGACGGACTCACGGCCGAGGGGAGCGTGGTCCTGGGCGCGAGCGCGCTCGGCCATCCCGTGCGCAGCTTGGCGGACATCCCCGCCGGCGACTACCACGTGCAGGCCTACCTCCACGTCTACACCACGTTCCACCGCGCGGACGGTCACGTCGTGAAGCTGCCCATGGATCGCGGGGAAGGGCAGAGCTGGCGGCGCGCGCCCGGCAACCTCTTCTCCACAGCGAAGATCGTGCACCTCGACCACGGCGACGCGGCGCCGATCGAGATCGTGCTCGATCAGGTCGTTCCGCCCATCGAGCCGCCGACGGACACCGACTGGGTCAAGCACGTGCGCATCGAGAGCAAGCTCCTCTCGGACTTCTGGGGTCGCCCGATGACGATCGGCGCGACGGTGCTCCTGCCGCGCGGGTTCGCCGAGGAACCCGACGCGCGCTACCCCGTCGTCTACATGCAGGGGCACTTCTCGTCGCGTCCGCCGATGGGATTCGGCGCGGGACGCGGGCGCGGCCGCTCGTTCGACGAGTGGTGGAGGACCGAGGCCCCGAAGATGCTGCTCGTGACGTTCCAGCACGCGACGCCGTACTACGACGACAGCTACGGCGTGAACTCCGCGAACATGGGGCCGTACGGCGACGCGCTCGTCACCGAGCTGATTCCCGAGGTCGAGCGGCGCTTCCGCGCGATCGGCGAGTCGGAGGCGCGTACGCTCACCGGCGGCTCGACGGGCGGTTGGATCTCCGTCGCGATGCAGGTCTTCCACCCCGACTTCTTCGGCGGCTGCTGGAGCTTTTACCCCGACCAGCTCGACTTCAGGAGCTACCAGATCGTGAACGTGCTCCGCGACACGAACGCGTACTACCTCGAACACGAGTGGACGCGCGTCGCGCGGCCCGGCAAGCGCGACACCTCCGGCAACGTGGAGTACTCCATGGAGCAGGAGAACCTCTACGAGGAGGTGATCGGCACGCGCTACCGCTCCGGCGGGCAGTGGGCGGCGTGGAACGCGGTCTTCGCGCCGGTCGCGGCGGACGGGTATCCGATGCCGCTGTGGGACCCGCTCACCGGTGCGATCGACCACGCCGTCGCGGAGCAGGCGCGCGAGCGGTACGACATCCGCTACGTCCTCGAGCGCGACTGGGCGACGCTCGGTCCGAAGCTCGTCGGCAAGCTGCACGTCTTCGTCGGACGCATGGACGACTACTACCTCGACGGCGGCGTGTACCACCTCGAGGAGTTCCTCGAGTCGACGAAGGAGCCGTACTACGCCGGCGAGTTCCAGTACGGCCCGCGCGGCGGCCACGGTTGGTCGCCGTTCGAGGGCAACGAGTTGCTCCTGACGCTCGCGCGGCACATGGGCGTGGAGGTCGCGGCGCCCGCGGCGAGCGGGAAGTAGCGAGCCGCGGAAGGATGCGCACCGACGTGTTTCGTTTCTACACGTGACCGACGGAGTTCGCGGGGGAGGCGCTCCACGCGGCGCGCTCGACGCTCGGCACGGCGCTTGCGCACCGCCGCGCATGGACCTCATCCGCATCATCTTCGCGATCCTGCTCCCACCGCTCGGCGTCTTCCTCCAGGTCGGGATCGGCGGCCACTTCTGGCTCAACATCCTGTTCACGCTGCTCGGCTACATCCCCGGTATCGTCCACGCGATCTGGGTCATCGCGAAGAAGTAGCGGAGGAGCCCCGGAGCGCGGCGCACCTCAGCCGCGATCGCGTGCGAGTCGCCGGAGCGCCTCGCGCAGCGCCCCGTGCAGCTCGCGGTCCGCACCGCGCGCGTCGGCGACCGGCGCCGAACCGAAGTCGTAGGCCGCGAACGGGCCGAGCAGGCGCGACGCCGGGTCCTCGCTCGCGAAGCGCGGCACGCAGTGGCCGTGCAGCTCGGGCACCTGGTTGCAGAGCACGAGGTAGTTGATGCGCTCCGCGCGAGTCACCTCGAGGATCGCGTCGCCGAGCAGCACGAGGTCGCCGAAGAACGCCGCGCGTTCCGCTGGCGCGAGGTCGTTCGGCGAGGCGACGACGTCGCGCGGCAGGAGCATGCAGCACCCGCGGATCGGCGGCGGTTGGTACTTGCCGAGGATCGCGTAGCCCGAGGGCAATTCGAGCAGGAGTTCGGGGTCCTCGCCGGCGCGGATGCGCTCGACGCGGTTCGAGATGGCGCCCTTCGCGGTCGTCATGGTGTCGGTGGGGGACGGGGCGGTGCCGTGCACTACGCGTCGATCCAGGCCTTGGCCACCGCGATCTTCGCGGTCTCGAAGAAGCGCGCGTCGACGCGCAGGACGTGCTTGGCCGTGCCGACCAGTCGCCGCTGCCACTTCGCCTCGCCGACGATGGCGACGCGCTCGAGGCGGCTGCGCAGTCCCGCGACGAAGCGCACGTGCCGCCACAGCGCGCGGAGGTCGCGCCAGCCGTGGAACTCCTCGGCCTCGAGGAGCACGCGCACCTCCTCGGCGTCGCCCACGCCCTCGAGCGCGGCGGCGGTGAGCTGTTCCTCCGCGTCGTGGTCGAGCGCGCCGCGCAGGCGGACGTGCACGCGCGCCACCGACCTCGCGACCTCGACCGTCAGGCCGAACGCGTCGCCGCCGGGTTCGGACAGCCACGTGCGAGCCGCGTCGCGTTCGCCGTACGGGAACACGCGCAGCGGGCAGGGCAGGAACACGCCGAGCGCGCCGGTCGTACGCGCGACCCACTCGTGGTCCGTCGCGACGGCGAAGCGGTCGAAGTCCGCGAGGTGTCCGAGCCCGAGGCGCGCGTCCGCGACGAGTGCGCCGAGTTCGAAGCGCTCGAACTCGGGACCGAGCGCGTAGAGCACGCGCGGCTTCCCGCCGGACTCGAGCACGCGCTCGACGGCGGGGGCGAACACGTCGCGGTAGTCCGCGGCGGTCACCACGCCGCGCGCCTCGATCTCGACGACGTCCGCGTGCGCGTTCTCGACGACCTTCAACATGGCGAGCCTCCTCGTGGCTCCGGGACGACGACCGTGATAGCGCGGTGCGCCGGCGCCCGCAAGCACGCGCGACGATGTGGGGCTCCGCTCAGTTCCAGGCGCCGAGCACGTCGCGCAGCACGACGACGTAGGCGTTGCTCCAGGCGTCGTCGCGGAGGAACGACGGCTCGCGGTGCGGATCGCCGATGAAGGGACGCAGCACCCACGCGAGCTGGACCGCGACGAACACGTAGAGGAGCACCCACAGGCGCCGTGCGAGCGCATGCCGGCGATCGGCGCGGACCAGCGGACGGTAGTGGCGGTCGAGCGTACGTTGTCCCGCCAGGGTCGCGAACGCGAACATCGCGCCGTTCGCGAGGACTGCCGAGCGGTAGTCGACGTGCGACGCGTAGGCGACGAGCACGAGCGGGAGGAGCGCGGCGAGCGCGACCGCCACGGTGGCCTGCGCCGCGAGGATCCCGCGCAGCGCCGCGGCGAAGTCGTCGCGCAACCCGAGCAGGGCGTTCAGCACGTAGAAGCTCGGGACGCAGACGAGCGTCGCCGCGGCGAGCAGGAGCGGGACCTTGAGGCCCGAGTAGAGCGACTGCTCGGGGCGGCCGGCGTACGCACCCATCGCGAGTCCGTACGCGAACCCGCAGGCACCGAGGATGGCGGCGAGTCGCGCGGCGGGGACGCGTCCACCGCCGACGGCGAACCGACCCTCGCCGCGCAGGAGTCCGTCGACGGCGGTGATCACGCGAAGAGCTTCCCGAGCGCCTTCGCCACCGCCTCGAAGAAGTTCGAGTCGCGCTCCGAGCGGAAGAACTCGAAGGGCAGTCGCGGCGCGCCGACGAACGGACGCAGGATCCAGCCCATCTGCGCGCCGACGACGCCGTAGATCAGCAGCCAGATCGAGAAGACGCGCAGACTGACGGGAGTCGTCGCGCGCATCGTCCGAGGCGGTCCGTCCAGCGGCGGCGGTCCGTCGTCGTCGTCGGGCACAGCGACCGGTGCCCCGACGTCGAACACGGCGAGGACCGCGCGCCGGAGGAACGCGAGACCGACGAGCCCCGCGAGCGCGAAGAACACGACGTTGAGGACGACCATGAACGCGTAGCTCTCGGTGCACAGCGTGAAGAACGCCGTGATCGGTCCGAGGCTCGCGAGCAGCGCCAGGTTCGCCGCCATCGCCGCGAGCAGGAGGCGCAGCGTCTCGCGGTGCCGCAGGCGCGAGTCGAACAGCGCGGACACGACGTAGAGCGACGGGTAGGTGACGACGAGGGTGAGGAGGAACAGCAGCGGCACCTTGATCGCCGAGGCGAAGAGCTGCGCCACGTTCGTGCCCTCGGGCCGCACGGCGGCGAAGAGCCCCATCGCGGCCCCGTACAGCCCGCCCAGGAAGACACCGGCGAGGACCAGCGTGCGCACCGGCACCTCGATCCTGCCGGCCGCGAGGTCCTCGCGCCGCGTGAGTCGTCCGCGCAGGAGGTCGTCGACGGTCGCCGCGAATCGCTTCAACGCTCGTCCTCGCTCCCGCGCGCCGCGCGGATGATCGCTTCCATGTGGTCGAGGTACTGCGTCAGCGCGCGACGTCCCTTGGCCGTGAGGCGGTACTCCGTGCGCGGCGTGCGGCCCTCGAAGCGCTTCTTGCAGCCGACGTAGCCCGCTTCCTCGAGCTTGCGCGCGTGCACCGAGAGGTTGCCGTCGGTGGCACCGAGCATCGACTTGAGCTCGACGAAGGTGAGCTTGTCGTTGACGGCGAGCGCGCTGACGATGGCGAGTCGCAGCTGCTCGTGGATGAGCCTGTCGAAGGGAGCTCCGTCGGCGGAGAGACCGGGCACGTGCCGCAGGCCGCCGTCGCTCTCGGGTTCGCGCTCAGCCCCCATGGCGCACCCCGATCCAGAAGCCGAAGCCAACGTGCAGGCCGCCGAACCCGACGGCGAGCAGCGGGACGCCGTAGGTCGCGGGCGCGAACGCCGCGACGATCCCGAGCGCCATGAAGAGCGTGCCCATGAGGGGCACGGCCGCGATCGACGCGGCGCCGCCCGTGGTGATGCCCGCGCCGTAGAGGAGCAGCCAGACGCAGGGCAGGAGTTCGGGGTGGCCGCCCGCGAGGAGAACGGCGGTGAGCACCGCGCCGGCGACGACCGGAGGAAGGATGGCGAGCACGAACACGCGCCCTCGACCGGAGAGGAGCGACAGTCCCTCGTGCCGTGCCTTGCGCGCGAGGAGCCACACGTTGCACGGTGCCGCGAGCGCGGCGGCGGCGAGCCAGACGAAGGGCCAATCGCCGCCGGCGGCCGGCGACGCCAGTGCCGCGACGAAGCCGATCACGCCCATGACGACGCCGCCCGAACCGGGGACGGCGGTGAATCGACCCGAGCGTTCGAGCGTGCGTCGGATGGTCGAGAGGTCGGCCGCCGCGCGGTCGCCGAGCGAAGGCGGAGGTCGGGCGGGACGGGTCGGAGGATCTCCATGCCTCGATCGTCAGCGCCCGGGCTCGAATGCGTCAAGCACTTTGTGGTGCAAAGTCCAGGCTCCGGGGCGGCAATCGGAGCGGGGCACGGAGCGGCGCGCGGGGGCGCGGGCCCCGGAAGCGAGTGCGCCGCGCGTTCCCGGGCTCTCAGCCGTTCGTCGCGGGGCTCGGGGCGGCGCGGCCGTCCGTCGCGCGCGCCCACGCCTCGAGCACGAGCGCCAGCCACAGCGCGAACACGCCGAGGAAGATCACGTTCTGCGTGAGGAGCACCGTCGCGCTCCCGCGCCCGACGAGTGCGGGGGTCGATCCGCCGACGCACAGCGCGCCGAGCGCGACGAGTGCGAGGCGGACGCGCCCGCCGGCTCCGCGTCGCCAGCGCCCGACGCTGCTCGTCGCGAACGCCAGGGCGGGCAGCATCCAGATGGTGTGTGCGCGGTGGATCTCGGGTGCGACGAGGAGCGGCGTCAGCAGGAGCAACGCCGCCTCGCGCGCGCCGAGCGGTCCGTCCGCGGGCGCGGGCCGTCGCAGCAGCGTGGCGACGACGACCGCGAGGATCAGCGCGTTCAGCGCGCGAACGATCCACTCCGCCGTCTCCGGCGAGAGGCTCGCGACGTTGGCGCGCGCGTCCTCGCCGGGCTGCGACGTCGCCGGCGTGTCGGTGAGGAGGCGATGCACCGCGGCCTTGAGGCTCTGTCCGGGCGCGGGCGACGTGTCGCGCTCGGTCGGCGCCGAGACGCGCGGTTCGATCACCTGGGTGCGCCAGCTCCGGAGCGCCTGGAGTTCGCCCCCGACGCCGAGGAACGGAATCGGTGTCGCCGAGAGCAGCACGATCGCGACGGCGAAGCCCGCGAGCACCTTCCCGCGCCGACGCAAGAGCGCGGGCAGCACGAGGATCGCGGGCAGCACCTTCGTCGCCGCGCCGAGCGCGATCCACGCTCCCGAGCGACCCTCGAGTCCGCGTCGCGCCGCGTGCACGCCGGCGAGACACATGAACAGCGTGAACGCGTTGACCTGACCGTACGCGAGGTGCGAGTCGACGACGCGCAGCGCGACGAGCAGCGGCACGGCGAGGAGCGCGGGGTGCGGGCGCTCGCCCCGGGTTGCGCACAGCGTCGCGGACAACCACACGCAGCCCGCGATCGCGAGGAGCGAGGCGACCTGCCAGAGCGCGACGGCGACGGGGTACGGCGCCAGCGAGAAGGGCAGCACGAGCACCGCGAACGAGGGCGGGTAGAGGTTGCCCGCGACGGTGTACGGGTCGCGACCCTCGAGCAGCGCGCGTCCCGTGTCCCAGTAGATCGTGAAGTCCGAGCCGATGGGGCGCGTCGCCTTGAACCAGCCGCGCACCGCGAACCACACGCAGACGAGCGCGAGGAGGACGAGCAGCGCGGTCCACCCGCGCGAGGGCGCGGTCGGGTGCGCTTCGGTGTCGTCGGGCTCCTCCATGGCGCGAGAGCGTACGCTCCCGCGCGTCCCTCGCGTCGCGTCCCGGCGCGCCGAACGCGGCGCCGGGCCGTCGGTCGGGAACGCTCGCGATCGAGCCGGCGGCGCGGCACGCGCAGGGTCTCCTTCGGACCGTTCTCGTCCGCGTCGTGCGACGCGCGCGCGATCGCGTCGACGGGTCCGCGACGCGGAGGATGTCGCACGGTCGATCCGTGTGGTGCAATCCCCGCCCCATGACCACGCACGAACCCCACACCGTCCGACTCCACCGCGTGCTGCGCGCGCCGGCGGAGCGCATCTACCGCGCCTTCCTCGAACCCGCCGCCATGGTGAAGTGGCTGCCGCCGCACGGTTTCGTCGGCGAGGTGCACGAGATGGACGCGCGCGTCGGCGGTCGCCACAGGATGTCGTTCCGGAACTTCGGGACGGGCTCCGCGCACAGCTTCGGCGGGACCTACGTCGAACTCGTGCCCGGCGAGCGCATCCGCTACACCGACCGCTTCGACGACCCGAACCTCGAGGGCGAGATGGCCGTGACGATCGAGCTGCGCCCGGTCGCGTGCGGCACCGACCTGCGCATCACGCAAGAGGAACCTGCCACCGCCCATGATCCCCGTCGAGTTCTGCTACGCCGGCTGGCGGAGTCGCTCGAACTCCTCGCGAAACTCGTCGAGCCGGATCCCGGATGGTGCGTGAGCACCATCCTGTGTTCCCGACGGTGCGTGAGCACCGTCCTGCGTTCCCCGGATGGTGCGTGAGCACCATCCTGGGATTCCCCGACGGTGCGTGAGCACCGGTCCTGCGTTCCCGGATGGTGCGTGAGCACCATCCCTCGGTCCCAGATGGTGCGTGAGCACCATCCCTCGTTCCCGATGGTGCGTGAGCAACGTCGGCCGCCTCCACCCGCTCGCCGTCGAGCCGCGCCCGCAGCTCGAAGCGCTTGATCTTGCCGGTCGCCGTCTTCGGCAGCTCCGCGACGACGACGACCCGGCGGGGGCGCTTGAACGCGGCCATGCGTTCGCGGCGGTGGCGGTCGAGCGCGTCCGGGTCGATCGAACGACCCGACGCCGCGACGACGAACGCGACCGTGGTCTCGAGCCCCGCCTCGGTCCGCGCGCCGACGACCGCCGCTTCGAGCACGTCGACGTGTTCGACGAGCACCGCCTCCACCTCGGACGGCGAGACCCAGATCCCGCCGGTCTTGATCATGTCCGAGTTGCGACCGAGGCACGTCCACGCGCCGTCCTCGTCGAACGTGTAGACGTCGCCCGTGCGCAGCCAGCCCCGCGGAACGCGGCCTCTGTCGCCTCGGGGCGACGCCAGTACCGGTCGCGAGCGACGGTCCGCGCACCCAGAGGGCTCCGGGAGTGTGCGGCGCGTCGATCGCCGCGTCGTCCTCGCCGCGCAGCTCGAGTTCGTAGCCCGGTACCGGCCGGCCGGAGGTCCCGGGCCGCTGTCGCTCGAGCGTGTTCGAGATGAAGATGTGCAGCGCTTCCGTCGAACCGATGCCGTCGAGGACGGGGTGCCCGAAGCGCTCGGCGTAGCGCTTCTGGAGCTCGCCCGGCAGCGCCTCGCCCGCCGTGACGGCGGCGCGCACCGACGCGAACACGGCGGGGTCGGGTGCCGCGTCGAGCAGGGCGGCGACGAAGCCGGGGCTCGCGAAGAACAGCGTGGGGCGCTCCGCCAGGATCGTCTCGACCGCGGTCGCCGGCGTGGGTCGACGCGCGCGTCGAGGATCGCCGTCGCGCCGACGGCCAGCGGAAACGTCAACGCGTTGCCGAGGCCGTAGGCGAAGAAGAGCCTCGCGATCGAGAAGAAGCGGTCGTCCTCCGTCGTGCGGAGGACCTTGGCGGCATACGTCTCGGCCGTCGCGCGCAGATCGCGGTGCGCGTGGATCACGCCTTTCGGTCGCCCCGTCGTGCCCGAGCTGTAGAGCCAGAACGCCTGGTCCGATCCGTCGGTCACGAGCGCATCGGGCGTTGCCGGGCCGAACGCGTCGGTGCCGTGGACCGCGAGGCGAGCGTGCGCGAGGTCGGGCCGCGCTCCCACGACGATCGCGTGCCGCAGCGACTCGCAGCGTTCGTCGAACGTCGCGAGGTGAGGGATGTACGGCGCCGACACCAGCACCGCGCGCGCCTCCGAGTCCGCCACGACGAAGGCCAGCTCCTCGGCGGTGAGCATGGTGGAGAGCGGGATCGGCACGTAGCCGCCGCGCATCGCGCCGAGGAACCACGCGACGAAGGCGGGCTCGTCGTCGACCACCATGGCGCAACGGTCGCCGCGCGCGAGTCCGAGCTCGGCGAGCGCGGCCTGCGCGCGGCGCGCTGCGACGAGGAGCTCCTCGTACGTCGTCGACACGCCGTTCGCACGCAGCGCGACGCGGGCGCCGCGCCCTGCGTCGACGTGGCGATCGAGCAGCCACCCCGCGGCGTTGTGCTCGGTCATCGCGGCGCCTCGACAGCGCTCGCCTCGGCTCGAGGAGTCGCCGCAGGCACCGCCGCGAAGTCGTCGAACGACGTCGCCGCATCGGCCTTGGTCCACAGGCCGACGCCGCCGGCCGAGGTGAGCTTCGCGTCGCGCGCGTGGAGGAGTTCCTCGCCGTCGAACCAGCACGTGATGCGGTCGCCGACCATTCGCGCCCGGATCGTGTGCCACGCCTCGCGATCGGCGACGAGTCGCACGCTGTCGAGCTGGACGCGGTCGCCGCCCACGACGGAGTAGACGCGGAAGTTGTCCTCGAGCGGGTTCCAGCGCACGAGGTAGTAGTCGTTCTCGCCCACGACGCGCCACGCCGGTCCGCCGCCGCGGTCCTCCTCGCCGGCGTCGGCGCGCAGCGCGACGACGACGTCCACGTCCGCGACCGAGACGTCGGGTCGCCAGCAGAGGTTGAAGACCTCGGCGAAGTGGCCGTCGGGATCCGCGAGCGCGAAGCAGGTGGGGGGCGAGGGCGAGCTCGCGTCCGCGCGGAGCTCCCACGTGCCGTCGACCATCGCGCCGAGCCGGTTCGACGTCGCCGTCCGCCAACCCGCAGGGAACGAGCGCGGCGCGCCGTCGAAGTCCGTCGCGAACGCGTCGACGCGCGGAGTCGGTGTCGGCCCGGCGCAGCCCGTCGCGACGAGCGCGGCGAGGAGGAAGGTGGACGCGATGGGGCGGTGGGCGGACGGGTACGTGCGCGGCATGCTTCCTCCGGTCGTCGGTCCCGGGGCGCGTGCGGACATCGTGCACCGGCCCGATCGCTCGCGCGACCCCCGCAGGGTTCCGACGGCACCGCCGCGCTATCGTCTCCCGGTCGTGGGTTCCCGTGTCCTGCTCCCGTCGCTCGCCGCGGCGGCCCTGCTCGCGAGTTGCTCCACACCCGGGGTCGATCGCGACGAGCGACCGCTCGACCTCGCTCCCGACCGGCTGCGCTGCGTGGTCGCGCTCTTCGATCGCGTCCAGGGCTACGGCTCCGGCGTCGCGGTCGGCGACGACCTGCTGCTGACCGCCTGGCACGTCGCGGAGTCGCTGAAGGACGAGTCCGGTGACCTGGCCTTCCGCTCGGGGTGGAAGCTCGTCCACGGCACGGTGGTGGCCTCCGACGCGGACGCGGACTGGGCGCTCGTCCGCGTCGACGCGCCGACGTGGAGTGCCGGTGACGTCGCGACGGTCGCGGCGGGAGCGGAGCGCGACGAGGTGCACCCCGGCCGCGAGCTGTGGATCGCGAGCTACGCCGGACCGTTCTTCGAGGACCACCGCGTCGATCCCCGTCGGATCGCGCCCGTGATCCGCGTCCTCGAGGTGCGCGGGGAGCGAGGCGAGTTCCTCGGCACGGGGCGCGACGCCGCCCTCGCGGGCGGTTCGGGCGGCGGCGTCTTCGTGTGGGATCGTTCGCGCGACGCGTTCGAGCTCGTCGGGACCTTCGTCGCGCAGTCGAAGGAGGAGCGGACCCTGCGCCTGCCCTTCGGGATCGAGGTGCCGCTGCCGACCGTGCGGCGCACCGTGTTCGCGCGCGCACCGGCGGCCGCGATCCAGGTTCTCCGCGCGGCCGGGATCGAGCGCGACGAGGGAGACCTTCCGTGACGCAGCGCTCAGCCGGCGCCCGGCGAGACGCGCCCGGTCCCCGCGAGCGCGCGCTCGACCTCGGCGTGGATGCGGTCCATCTGTTCCGCCGCGAGCGTCCGTCCTGCGCGCGAGAAGAGATGGAGCGCGAGGGCGGCCAGCACCGCTGCGCCGCAGACCCACGCTGCGACGGGCTCTTCGTCGAGCGTGAACTCGACGAACGCCCAGATCGACGCGAACGCCAGGATCGTGCCGAGTGCGAGGTACGTGAACACGAACGCCGACCACAGGCTGGGGTGCGGCGTGAAGAAGCCGCGGACGTACGTGCGGCGCGGTTCCGGCGCGGACTCCTCGCTCCGGTGCGGCTCGAATTTCAGGTGGAGGTACGGCGACCAGAGGTGGCGCTCGCCGGGCAGCACGGTGAGCATCACGTGCCCGTCGAGGGCGCGGCCCGTGAACGGCGCGCCGGCGTCGACGAGCCGAGCGACCGCGCCGCCGACCTCGCGCGGCGGCGCGTCCACCGTGTGGTCGAAACCCGGACGGAAGGGGCGTTGACGCATCGGGCGGGACTTCGGGACGGGGCGAGGGAGACGCTCGCGAGTCTATCCCGGAGCCATCGTGGGCGCCGCGGACCCGCTCTACGACGAAGTGCGAGGTGGCCCCTTCAACTCGCCCGCGGACCTCGTGACACTCTCGCCATGACGGCGAGCGAACCGCACATCGACTATCCCAGGTCGTGGCAATTCACGCTGTTCGGCAGCGACGAGGACGCCATGCGCGCCGACGTCGAGCGGGTTCTCGCCGGGCGGCGCTTCACGCTCGACTTCTCGCGGCGGAGCAGCGGGGGCAAGTACCTCTCGCTCATGGTCGAGCTCGAGGTCGGCGGGAGCGCGGAGCGCGACTTCGTCTGGAACCAGCTCCACGGGCTCGACTCGGTCATCCATGTGCTCTGACCGAAGCACCGCGCGCGGGCCGCACCGTGCGATCCGCCCGTTCGCGCTGTTCGCGGCGCTCGTCCTCGCGAACGCGGGCGACGTGCATGCGGCCCGGCAGGAGGAGCCGCACGCTCGACCGCGCGTCGGCCTGGTCCTGAGCGGAGGCGGCGCGCGCGGCGCCGCGCACGTCGGCGTGATCGAGGTCCTCGAGCGGCTCCACGTGCCGGTCGACCTCGTCGTCGGCACGAGCATGGGGTCGATCGTCGGCGGCCTCTACGCCTCGGGCTACTCGCCGGAGGAGATGCGCGAGATCGTCGAGAGCGCGGACTGGGCGCAGCTCTTCTCCGACGTGCCGCCGCGCGACCAGTTGTGGTTCCGGCGCAGGCAGGACGACCGCGAGTTCCAGGTCGACGTGCAGCTCGGTTGGAAGGACGGCGGTCCGGTGTTCCCGCCGGGACTCGTGCAGGGGCGCAACGTCGAGTCGTACCTCGAGCAACTCACGCTGCCCGTCGCGGGCGTCCGCGACTTCGACGCGCTCCGCATCCCGTTCCGGTGCGTCGCGACCGACCTGGGTGACGGCAGCGCCGTCGTCCTCGGCGACGGAAGCCTCGCGCGCGCGATCCGCGCCAGCATGTCGCTGCCCGGCATCTTCGCGCCGGTCGAGCACGAGGGTCGGCTGCTGGTCGACGGCGGCGCCGTCGACAACGTTCCGATCGACGTCGCGCGCGACCTGGGTGCGGACGTCGTGATCGTCGTCGACATCTCGACGCCGCTCGGCGAGATCTCGCGGCTCGCGTCGCCCTTCGGCATCTCGAACCAGGTCGTCGGGATCCTGATGCAGCAGAACCGGACGCGCTCGATGGCGCTCGTCACCGAGGGCGACGTCGCGATCGTGCCGGAGCTCGGGACGATCTCGGTGCTCGCGTTCGAGCGCTCGGGCGAGGCGATCGACATCGGCCGCGCGGCGGCCGAGGCGCTCGCGGAGGAACTCTCGGCGTACGCGAGCGACGGCGCCGCGTTCGACGCCTTCCTCGCGCGACAGCGGCGACCGGAGGCACCCGCGCCGCGCGTCCACTCCGTCGTCGTCGACGAGCGGACGCGGCTGGCGGCGAGCGTCCTGCGCCGGCGCGTCGTCGTGCGCGAGGGCCGGCCGCTCGACGGCGCCGACCTCGCCGAGACGCGCGAGCGGCTCGCGGGGCTCGGCATCTTCTCGGGCGTCGACGTGGACCTCCTGCCGTCGGCCGAGGCGCCGGGCGAGCTCGACGTCGTCGTGCGACCCGTCGAGAAGCCCTGGGGTCCGAACTACCTGCGCTTCGCGCTCGGCGTGAGCTCCGACCTCACCGGCGGCGGAGACTTCGTCGCCGGTGTGCAGCACACGAGCACGCCGGTCAACGCCTACGGCGGCGAGTGGCGCAACGAGGTGCTGCTCGGCACGGCCACGCGCATCGGCACGGAGTTCTACCAACCGCTCGACGCCGGGCTGCGCTGGTTCGTCGCGCCGTCGCTCACCTTCGGCCAGACCGAGTTGCTGGTCACGATCGACGGCAAACAGGTGGCCGCGGTGGACGCCGACGTCGCGACGGCGGAGCTCGCCGTCGGGCGGAACCTCGGCGACTGGGGCGAGCTGCGGACGTCGTACGGCTACGAGTACGGCACGATCCGACCGTCGATCGTGCTCCCCGGGCTGCTGCCCGCGAAGGTCGACGTGAGATCGGCCGTCTTCTCCGCCGCGCTCACCGCCGACACGCTCGACTCCGTGACCTTCCCGCGCAGCGGGTTCGCGTGCGCCGTCGAGTTCACGTCGCGCGGTTCGTCCGTCGTCGACGACGACCGCACCGAGACGGTGCAGGCGTCGTTCGGCCTGCCGGTCACGTGGAGGCGACTCACGCTGCGCACGTCGCTCGCGGGCGGCGTCACGGTGCGCAACGCCGAGGAGCTCGGATCGTCGTTCACGCTCGGAGGCTTCCGGCGCCTGAGCGGCGTCTCGCCGAACGGCCTCTCCGGCAACCACTTCGCGATCGCGACGATCGAGCCCTACGTCCGACTCGGTGAGACCTCGGGCGCCTTCGGGCTCGCGAAGTACCTCGGCGCGACGATCGAGTACGGCGGCGTGTGGCAGGAGCGCGACGCGCTCGGTTCCGACGATCTCCTGCTCGCTGGATCGATCTACCTCGGTCTCGACACGCTGTTCGGCCCCGTGTTCGTCGGTGTCGGTGCAGCGGAGGGCGGCGAGCACTCGGTGTTCGTGTTCCTCGGACCGCTGTTCTGACCGCGCGCCCGCGTCGCGACTTCGCACTGGTACGCAGGTCGCGGGAGCAAGGGACGCATGACGGGGACGTCACGGGCGCCCTGTGTTTTCGGAGCGAGCATGGATGCGCGACATCGATCGTCGACCGACGGTCGTCGCCACCAACCATGAACACGATCCGACTCAGCGCCCTGTCCCTCCTCGTCACGATCGTCGCCGCGGGCAGCGCCCGCGCGGACGTCGTCTTCGCCAAGGCGCCCGCTCCGACCGGCGGCATCGAGGCCTCCGCCTGGATGTCGCCCGACGGCTCGGACAGCGACCGCTACGCGTGGGACGACTTCACGCTCGAGCACACCCAGACGATCACCGAGGTGCGTTGGCGCGGCGGCTACTCGCTGAACGCGCAGTACGGCAAGGTCACCGACTTCCGCGTCTCCTTCTTCGAGTCGATCCCCGGCGGCTCGCAGCCGCTCATCACCGCACTCCCCGAGCACGAGAGCCAGGAGACGGTCATCAAGACCTTCCACACGAACAACAACGCCGGCGAGACGCCGGTGGGGACGTTCGGCGGGAAGACGATGTACGAGTACCGCTACGTGCTCCCGACGCCGGTGACGCTCCAGGGCGGCGTGAAGTACTGGATCCGCATCCTCGGCGCGCAGCCCGGCTACCCCGACTGGGGCATGGCGACCTCGTCGAACCCGGGCAGCCACTTCAAGTTCACGACCGGGATCAGCATGTTCCAGAACTGGCCGCACGACCTCACGTTCTCGCTGCTCTCGCGCTGGACCGACCTCGGCGCCGGACTGGCCGGGGCGGGCGGTGAGCCGAGACTGACCGGCTCGGGCCCGCTGACTCCCGGGACGCACGTGTCGTTCGACGTGAGCGGCGCCGCGCCGGGCGCTCCGATCTGGTTCGCGGCCGGCGTCAACGAGTGGAACCTGCCGTTCGCGAGCGGCCTGCTCGTCCCGGAACCCATCTTCGTCGTCCCCGGGGCGACGGACGCGAGCGGCGCCGCGAGCGTCGGCTTCACGACGGGCGTACCGATGGCGCAGAACTTCCGGATCGTCGTGCAGGCCTGGGTGCTCGACACGGGAGCGCCGGAGTGGCTCGCGGCGACGAACGCCGTCTCGGGCGCTCCGTGACGCGAAGGAACCGAGGTTCCGAAGGACGCGCGCGGCGTTCCCCCTCGGGGAGCGCCGCGCGCGTCGTTCGGTCCCGCGATCGCTGCGCTAGCGGTCGCCGTTCCGTGTCGCCGCGGCGGTTCGACGTACGAGCGCGGCACGCGCGGAGCGGACGCGGCGCTCGGCCTGCGCGGGATCGTCGGCCGCGATGGTGACGTGACCCATCTTGCGACCGGGGCGCGCGTCGACCTTGCCGTAGAGGTGCAGCTTCGCGTCGGGGTCGGCGAGCAACGCGGCCCAGTCGGGCTCGCCGTCGCTCCACAGGTCGCCGAGCAGGTTCGCCATCGCAGCGGCCGGCACCTTGCGTCGGGTCGAGCCGAGCGGGAGACCGCAGACCGCGCGCACCTGCTGTTCGAACTGGCAGACGTGGTGCGCGTCGATCGTCGCGTGGCCGGAGTTGTGCGGACGCGGTGCGAGCTCGTTGACGAGCAGCCCGCCGTCCTCGAGGAGGAAGAACTCGACGCACAGCACGCCGACGACGTCGAGCTCCTCCAGCACCCGGCGCGCGATCGCGAGGGCGTCGTCCCGCACGCGGGTCGCGAGCGGCGCGGGGCAGATCGACACGTCGAGGACGTGGTCGGCGTGGTGGTTCAGGAAGGGCTCGTAGAGCGCCACCTCGCCGTCGACGCCGCGGACGCCGACGACGGAGATCTCGCAGGCGAAGGGCACGAAGCGCTCGAAGACGCACGGCACGCGCCCCAGCTCGTCGAACGCCGCCGCGAGGTCGCGTTCGGCGCCGACCCGCCGCTGACCGTGTCCGTCGTAGCCCCAGGCCGAGGTCTTGAGGACGCCCTCGGTGCCGACCTTCCGCAGCGCGGCGTCGAGGTCGGTCGCGGACTCGACGACGGCGTGCGTGACGACGGGGATGCCGCGCAACGCGAGCGCGTGCTTCTCGACCGCGCGGTCCTGGGTCGTCGCCAGCACGGAGCCGGCCGGTCGCACGGGCGCGTGTCGCGCTGCCGCGTCGATCGTCGCCGCGGGCACGTTCTCGAACTCGAAAGTGACGACGTCGACGTCGGCGGCGAAGCGTTCGACCGCGTCGAGGTCGTCGTAGGGAGCGCGGATCTCGCGGTAGGCGATCTGCCCTGCGGGCGTGTCGTCCTCCGGTGCGAGCACGACGATGCGGTAGCCCATCCTCCGCGCGGCGAGCGTGAACATGCGCCCGAGCTGGCCGCCGCCGAGGACGCCGAGCACGGAGCCGGGAAGGATCGGTCGGTTCATGCGAGCACCGACTCCTCGACGCGGCGCGACTGCTCGGCGCGGAACGCCGCGAGCTTCTCGCGCAGCACCGGGTCGTCGCAGGCGAGCATGCGGATCGCGAACAGCGCGGCGTTCTTCGCGCCGGCCTCGCCGATCGCCAGCGTCGCGACCGGGACGCCCGCGGGCATCTGCACGATGGAGAGGAGCGAGTCGACGCCGCGCAGCACGCGGCTCTCGACCGGGACGCCGAGCACGGGCACGTCGGTCCAGGCCGCGATCATCCCGGGCAGGTGCGCGGCGCCGCCGGCTCCCGCGACGATCGCGCGCAGCCCGCGGTCCGCGGCCGAGCGCGCGTAGTCGACCATGCGGTCGGGCGTGCGGTGCGCGGAGACGACGCGCGCCTCGTGCGCGACGCCGAACGAGGCGAGCAGGTCGGCGGCGTGCTTCAGGGTCGGCCAGTCGGACGCGCTGCCCATGACGATGCCGACCAACGGGGTGGGGGACGGATTCACGACTCTTCGGCCTCGTGGGAGCAGGGGACTCGGCGGCGCGCGTTCCGCGCTACAGTGGAAGAGGAATACGGGAATCGCAGTTCACATGTCAACGCCCACGGCCTCCTCGTCCGCCGATCCGTCCTCGCGCGGCTGGACGTTCCTCTCGAACCACGCGCACGTCCTCGTCGCGCTCGCGGTCGAGCCCGACCTCAGGCTCCGCGACGTCGCGGCGCAGGTCGGCATCACGGAGCGCGCCGTCCAGAAGATCCTCGCGGACCTCGAGGACGAGGGCATCGTCGTGCGCGAGCGCGAGGGCCGCAACAACCGCTACGTGCTCGACCTCGACCATCCGCTGCGGCACCCGCTCGAGTCGCACCGGACCGTGCGTCAGCTCGTGGAGCTCGTCACGGGGACGCAGGTGACGCGACCGCGGCGCGGCTCGACGTCCGCGCGCCGCTGAGACGGCTCAGGCCGCGGCGGGCCCGCGCGCGCCGACCAGGAGCTGGCGGTCGTCGATCACGATCGCGACCTCGTCCTTCTGGCCGTAGAGAGCGAAGCGACAGTTCGCCGTGGGCAGTTCGGGCGTCGCGGCGAGCCCGTCCGACGCGTCGTCGCGTTCGACGAAGCGCACCGGCGCCACGGACTCCACCAGGTCGACGGAGTAGGCCAGCGCGGTCCCGCTCGGCGGCTCCAGGACGACCGCGACCTCGCGCGTGTCGTTCCGGAGCACCTCGCGCATGTTCGCGAAGAGCGTGATCATCTCGGCGAGCTCGCGTCCGCGCGTCGCCTCGATGCGACGCATGGCCCGCTCCTTCTCGCCGTCCCGGACGAGCCGATCCACTTCGATGGCGAGGGCGTGGATGCGCTTGTGCGGCCCGTCGAAGCGCGGCAGGAGGTTCTGCAGCACGAGGTTCGTCGGCTCGAACGTGTCGTACCAGCGTCCGAACGCGCACTTGTGCGGGTCGGTCGCGAGCGTGAACGGACGGCCCTCCTCGACCGTGCGCTCGAGCTCGGCCAACCAGTTCCGGTGGTCGCGCTCGCGCTGGTCGAGCATCTCGACGAGTGCGTCGATCTCGGCGGCGAGCGGCGGAACGCCGAGAAGCGTGCGCATGTCGTGGACCGGCACCGACGCGCCGCGCAGGTGCATGAGTCCGCGCACGTCGTCCGACGCGTTCGGGACCGGCGTGAGCTCGGGCAACCGCACCATCTCGGACACCCGGTCGACGGGCAGTGCGTAGAGCTGGCCGGCGAGGCGGACGAAGACGTGGAGGGGGTGGCGGTCGGTCACGGCGGCGGGTGTTCGGGAGGGAGGGGCGCTCGGTCGAGTTCATCGCTCCCTCGGGAGCGGGATCTGGAGCCGCGGTCCCCGTGGCTTCCCAGGAGCGCGTCGGACGGGCCGCCGGGTAGCATCTTCGCCCCTCGAAGCCGCGGCTGCCCCCGGCCGGGGTCCCGCGGGGGTACCGATGATCGCGCTCCAGTCCGTCTCCAAGCACTTCGGCCGGCAGGCCGTCCTCACCGACGCGTCGCTCCAGATCAACCCGGGCGAGAAGATCGGACTCGTCGGTCCGAACGGCGCCGGCAAGTCGACGATCTTCCGACTCGTCACGGGCGAGGAGGAGCCCGACGGCGGCGAGGTACAGGTCCCGAAGCGCGTCGCTCTGGGCTACTTCCGCCAGGACGCCGGCGAGGGCAGCGAACTCTCCGTCGTCGACGCGGCGATCTCGGGCTGCGGTCGGCTCGGCGACCTGCACCGCGAACTCGCCGAACTCGAGGCGGCCATCTCGGACCCCGAGAAGATGGACGAGCTCGACGCGACGCTCGAACGCTTCGGCGAGGTCCAGGGCGAGTACCAGCAGATGGGGGGGTACGAGCTCGAGGCGCGCACGCGCGAGGTCCTGCACGGACTCGGATTCGACGACGCGCGCATGGACGGGACGATGGCCGAGCTCTCCGGCGGTTGGCGCATGCGCGTCTCGATCGCCCAGGTGCTGATCGGTTCGCCCGACGTGCTGCTGCTCGACGAGCCCACGAACCACCTCGACATCGAGTCGATCCTGTGGCTCGAGGAGTACCTGAAGGCGACTCCGGCGGCGATCCTGATGACGTCGCACGACCGCGACTTCATGGACCGCATCGTCTCGCGCATCGTCGAGATCGATGCGGGCGAACTCGTGAGCCACACCGGCAGCTACGCCGACTACGAGCGCGCGAAGGCCGTCCGCGCCGCGCAGAACGAGGCGGCGTACGCGCGCCAGCAGGCGATGCTCAAGAAGGAGGAGCGCTTCATCGAGCGCTTCGAGAAGCACGCCGCGAAGGCCGCGCAGGTGCAGTCCCGCGTCAAGAAGCTCGAGAAGATCGAGAAGCTCGAGCCGCCCAAGAAGCGCATCCTCGTGCCCTTCGAGTTCCGTCAGCCGCCGCGCTCGGGCAACGACGTCGCGACGCTGAAGGGCGTGTCGAAGTCCTACGGCGAACGCACGATCCACGCCGGGCTCGACCTCGAGATCAAGCGGGGCGAGCGCTGGTGCGTCATGGGCGTCAACGGCGCGGGCAAGTCGACGCTGCTCAAACTGGTCGCCGGCGTGATCCAGCCCGACCAGGGCGAGGTCAAGCTCGGCGCGAGCCTCAAGCTCGGCTACTTCGCGCAGTCCGCGCTCGAGATCCTCGACCCGACCGTGACGGTGTGGGAGCAGATCGACCGCGCGTTCCCCGTCGCGTCGACCGCGGCGAAGCGCAACCTGCTCGGCAGCTTCGACTTCCCCGGCGACGAGATCGACAAGCCGATCCGCGTGTTGTCGGGCGGCGAGCGCTCGCGGCTCGTGCTCGCGCAGATGCTGTTCGACCCGCCGAACTTCCTCGTGCTCGACGAGCCGACGAACCACCTCGACCTCGTCACGAAGGAGATGCTCGTCAAGACGCTGGCCGGCTTCGACGGGACGATGCTGTTCGTGTCGCACGACCGGACGTTCCTGCGCGGCATGGCGAACCGCGTGCTCGACCTGTCGGGCGGCGGTGAGGGGACGGCGCCGAGGCCGCTCGTGTTCGGCGGCACCTACGAGGAGTGGGTGGACCGCACGGGCCACGAGGCGCCGGGTGTCTGGCACTGAGAGGAGCGGCGAACGGTGACACTCGAGACCGTCCTCCTGCGTTTCGGGCTCGCGCTCGTCGGCTCGCTCGTCTTCGGCATCTTCCGCCAGACGCGCGGCAAGCCGATCGGCTTCGGCACCTTCACGTTCCTGGCGCTCGGTTCGTGCGCGCTCGCGCTGACCGCGCTGTCGCTCCAGGTCGAGAACCCGCTGCCGCTGCTGTCGGCGATCGTCACCGGCATCGGCTTCCTCGGAGCCGGCGCGATCCTGAAGACCGGTGACCGCGTGGTCGGCTTCACGTCCGCCGCCACGATCTGGGTCTTCGCCGTGCTCGGCCTGACGCTCGGCGTCGGCGAGTACCTGTTCGCCGGGCTCCTCTACTCCGCGATCTGGATCGTGGTCGCGATCGACCGCTGGCTGGAGAACCTCTGGATCGGTGCGCACCAGCGGAAGCTCACCGTCGAGACGGACCTCCGCCTCGACGAGGGCGAGCTCGAGAGCCTCGGGCTCCCGCCGCGCCGCGTCTCGCAGAGCTTCCAGGTCGACCGCACGGAGGGGACGGTCGTGCTGAGCTACCTCGTCAGCCGTCGCAACTCGGACGTCGACGTGCTCGTCGAGCGGCTGCGCACCGACCCGCGCATCCGGCGCGTCGGCATCGAGGTGGCGTGACCACCGCGCGTCGCGCTCAGCCGAGTCGGCGCCACGCGAACGCGACGAGCATCCCGACGCCGAGCAGGCCGAATCCGATGAGTGCCGTCGCCTCGAGCGACCGCTGCCCCTCGGTCGGGAGCACCTCGGCGTCCTTCGGGTTCCACGGCGCGTAGGCGACGCGCAGCCGTGCGCCGCGAACGGGGCGGCGCAGCGTGCTCCCGAACTCCGAGTCGACCTCGAACGTGCGGCCCGCCACCTCGTACGCGACGCGGGCGACGGGGACGACGCTGCCGTCGTCGTCGAAGCCGCTCGTCCGCTCGACGTACGACGTCCCGACCACGGTGCCGAGCACGCTCGCCGTGCGTCGCGCGCGACGGCTCCTGATCCGCAGGTACTGGACGGGCGCCGTCACGGCGACGAGCGTACCGAAGAGCAGGAGGGCGATCTCGCCGTTCGTGAGGTCCGTCATGGCCCGGAACCGCTGCGATCGGACCGGGCCCGGGTCGAACTCCAGCGGAACCGGGGGAGAACGTGCTACCGAAGCGTCCGTGGATCCGCCGCGCGGGGCGGGAGGCCTCGCGTGGGGCCTCGAGAACGACGCGAGGTGCTGCGCTCGGCGCCTTCGGCGCCGAGGAACACGAAGTTCACAGGGAGGCACAGAGAACACAGAGACCACGCGGCGCCGCACAAGGCGGCGCGGAGAGCTGGGACGGGACGCAGGCGCCGCGGTTCTCCGACCGAGCGCTGTTCATCGTGGTCTCTGTGCCCTCTGTGGCTCCCTGTGAATCCCCCGCGCGGCGCGAAGCGGCGCGCTGTGTTCACCGCGCGGCCGGCAGCGCCGCGCCGCGCCTCGAGATGTGCACGAGGCGCTGCGCTCGGCGCCTTCGGCGCCGAAGACCACGCCGTTTCGACACGAAGGAACGGCAGGAAGGACGCGAAGAACACGAAGGTGCCGCTGGCGCGGACGCAGGGGCCCGCGGAGCGCGACGCGCCCCGCGGGTCCCTGCGTCCCTTCCGCGCGTTCCGCCGCCGGAGGCGGCGCTTCGGTTCTTCGCGTTCTTCGTGTTTCGATTCGCGTGGGTCGCGCGGCCGTTGGGCCGCGCGCCGCTCAGACGTCGGCCCCGACGACGCCGTCGACGAACGCGGTTCGCCGCGCCCTCGCACGACGCCTGCGGACGTGGGCGATCGGAACAACGACCCCCAGGAACCGGGCGAGTGCGGCGAAGACGATCGCTCCGAGATTCATGGGCGTCGACGCTCGTCGGGAGTGTGGACGTCGAGTCTCGACACGTGTCCACGGACCTCGTGCGATGCCCAGCACGGATCGCTCGAGCATGCACGTGCGTAGGTCCGAACGGCGCCTCCGGCGCCGGGGACGCAGCGGCCCCTTGGGCCGCTGAAACACGAAGAGCACGAAGAAACACGAAGGGGTCGGGAGGCGGAGCTCGCACTCGCGGTGTGAGTCGACGGACGTCGAGCGTCGACGCACACGGCGGTGTGCGCAAGGACATGCTCGATCGCGGTCGACCCCTTCGTGAACTTCGTGGGCTTCGTGTTTCCCCCGCGGCGCGAAGCGGCACGCTGTGTTCGCCGCGCGGCCGGCAGGCCGCGCCCACGCCTCGGGCCACGAGGAACCAACACCGCTCACGGGTCTCAGTTTCGCCGCAGTCGTCACCTTCGCGAACTCGCGTCTTCGCGGTACCGAGACTGCATGGTCCGGCGCCGTAGGCACCGCACGATCGCGAATCAGGGTCCCGTTCCGACGAGACCCACGGCGACGGCGGCGAGACCGAGGAGGGCGAGCGCGACGGCGAGGGTCGCGTCGTGGCCCGCCGAGGTTCGCACGCTCTCGATTCCGGCGTCCCTCGGGTTCTCGGATGCGTGATGAACGATAGGCGCGGCACCCACGATCGGCCTCCACCCGGTGCGGCACCTCTTCCTCAGGACGTAGAGGCGGCCGTCGACCTCGTACTCGACCGTCGCCACGTACCGCCTCCCCGGCGCTATCGGGCCATTCCACCCGGCAGGCTCGCACGCGACGACGCGCCCGATCACGGATGCGGTGCGTCGTCCGACCGTGCGACGACGGCGCACCGCGGCGATCGGGACGGAGACGGCGACGAAGGCGCCCCCGATGAGCAGGAGGTAGTCGTGGAAATGTTCCGGCACGTCGGGATCAGCCGGTGTTCCGCAACCCACGCGCGATGCCTCGCACGGTCTGCACCAGGACGCGTTCGAGCTCGAGGTCTTTGCGACCACCCTCGCGCCAGCGGCGCAGGAGGTCGACCTGCACGAAGCTCATGGGGTCGACGTAGGGATTACGCAGTCGGATCGAGCGCTGGAGCGTCGGGTCGCGGTCGAGCAGCGCGTGCGAGCCCGTGACGGCGAGGACCGCCTCGATGGAACGCGCGTGCTCGGCCTCGACGACGGGGAACAGGCGCGCACCGACGTCGCCGGCGAGGGCGGCGTAGCGCCGCGCGATGTCGAGATCGCTCTTCGCGAGCACCATCTCGACGTCGGCCACGAACGTGGCGAGGAAGCGCCAGTCGCGCACCGCCGCGCGGACGCGCTCGAGGCCGTGCTCCTCGATCGCCGCGACGAGTCCGCTGCCGACGCCGAACCAACCGGGCAGCACGGCGCGACACTGCGTCCACGCGAACACCCACGGGATCGCGCGGAGGTCCTGCACGCCGCGCATCTCGCGCCGCCGCGCGGGCCGCGAGCCGATCTCGAGCCGCTCGATCACGTCGATCGGCGTCATGCCCGTGAACAGCGCCGGGAAGTCGGCGTCGTCGTGCACGAGCGCGCGGTAGGCCGCGCGGCTCGAACGCGCGAGCGTGTCCGCGACCGCGTGCTGCTCGTCCGTCCCGGGCCGCGCCGGGTCGCCGCCGGCCGTGCGCTCGAGCAGAGCGCCGAGCGTCAGCTCGAGCGAGCGCACCGCGATCCCGCGCACGCCGAACTTCGCGCCGACGATCTCGCCCTGCTCGGTCGAGCGCGCGACGCCGCCGAGGGCTCTCGGCGGCTCGGCGAGGATGCCGTCGCGCGGTTTCGACCCGCCGCGGCTGATCGAGCCGCCGCGGCCGTGGAAGAAGACGAGGTCGACGTCGAGCTCGCGGGCGACCGCGACGAGCTTCTCCTGCGCGCGGATGAGGCCGACGCGCGACGCGGCGATGCCGCCGTCCTTGTTGCTGTCGGAGTAGCCGAGCATGACGACCTGCCGCCGTCCGCGCGTGCGCAGGTGCGCCGCGTAGACCTCGTCGTCCAAGAGCTCGCGCAGCACGCGCGGCCCCGCCTCGAGGTCGTCGACCGTCTCGAACAGCGGCGCCACGTCCATCGGCACGGCGCCCTCCGCGTCGACGAGCCCGCCCGCTCGCGCCAGCAGGAGGACCGCGAGCGCGTCGTCGGGTCCCTGCGCCATCGACACGACGAAGGGTCCGAACGCGCGCGCCCCGTGCTCGGCCTGCTGTCCGCGATCGCGCGGAAGACCTCGATCGTACGCAGCGTCTCCTCGTCGCCCGGCGGGATCGGCGGCACGTCCTTCGACGCGATCACCGCCGAGATCGCCGCGGCGCGTTCGCTCGAACTCGTCGACCCGAAGTCGTCACGAGCGAGCATCCGTCCGACGACGCGTCGGTGCACCTCGGCGTCCTGGCGTACGTCGAGCGACGCGAGGTGGAAGCCGAACACGGCGGCGCGTCGCTGCGCGCGCCTCACGAGTGCGAGACCAGCGCGGCTACCGGCGTGCGACGACAGGCTCTCCGCGAGGATCGCGAGGTCGCGCTCGAACTCCTCGGGCGGACCGTACGCTCCCTGCTCGCCCGCGGCCTTCTTCGCGAGTCGCGCGTCCATCGCCCACAGCAGGCGGCGGTAGGGCATCTCGTCGTAGCGCGACGGCACGCGCTCGAAGGCGTCGGGCACGAGGCGCTCGTACTCACGGATGCGCTCGAACAGCGCGCTCGAGAAGCCGGTGCGCGAGACCGACTGCGAGAGGTGCTCGTGCAGTCCCTTGAGCTCCTCGCGGTAGCGCCGCAGCGCCATCGCGACGTGCCGCGAGAGCGTCGCGCGGATCGTGTCGGCGCCGACGTTCGGGTTGCCGTCCATGTCGCCGCCGACCCACGACGCGAAGTGCACGACGGGGCGTTCGACCGGGATCCGCGTGCCGTACGCCAGTTCGAGCGCCTGCTCGAGCTCCTCGTGCAGCGCGGGGACGACGCGGTAGAGCACCTCGGACAGGAAGAAGAGCACGTGCTCGACCTCGTCCGACACGGTGGGGCGGCCCTCGAGCTGCTCGTCGGTCTGCCAGGCCGACGCGATCTCGAGCGCGATGCGCTCGTCGATACGGGCGAGGGCCCGGCCCTGCGCGTCGGCGAGGAAGCGCTCGACGAGCGCCTTCGAGAGGCGCTGGTCTCTTGAGCAGCGTGCGCCGCACGGCCTCGGTGGGGTGGGCCGTGAAGACCGGCTCGACCGTGACGCGCGCGAGCGCCTGCGCGACCTCGGACGCGGTCGTTCCGCGGCGCGCGAGTTCGGCGGCCGTCGCGCGGAGGCTGCCGGGCTGCGCGACCCCGCGCGCAGGTAGTCGATGCGACGCCGCAGTCGGTGCACCTGCTCGGCGGTGTTGACGACGCCGAAGTAGGCGCTGAACGCGCGGACCACCTCGAAGGCGTCGCCGGGCTCGAGCCCGCGCAGCATCTCGGTCATCTCGTCGCCGCCCGCCGCGTCGCCGCGGCGTCGACGCCGCGAGGCGAGCCGCACGCGCTCGACCGTCTCGTACACACCTTTCGGCGCGAGTTCCCGCAGGAGGTCGCCGAGCAGTTCGCCGAGCCGACCGACGTCCTCGCGAAGGGGACGGTCCTTGGGGGCGAAGCGCACGGGCTCCTGGTTCGCGGCGTTTCCCGACATGGGTGCATGGTGGGGCGCGCGCCGCCCGCTTCCCAGGTGCCGCGCGCGGTTTCGTCGAGCGGGCCGCACCACCTCCCCGGAGGGGACGCGTCGGGTGCCCGTCGGCCCGCGCCGCGTGCACCGCGCCTACGATGACCGACCGTGTTCCCGCTCCAGGACTCCGTCCCGAACCGCGTCACGCCGATCGCGACGATCCTCCTGATCGCCGCGAACGTGCTGGTGTACGCCGCGACGTCGCGGCTGCCCGACCCGGAGCTCGCGCAGGTGTTCGACCGACTCGGCGTCGTGCCCGCACACTTCGCACCGGACCGCGTCGACGCCGCCGCCCTCGGCACCGTGTTCAGCGGCATGTTCCTGCACGCGGGCTTCCTCCACCTGTTCGCGAACATGTGGACGCTGTGGATCTTCGGACCCAACGTGGAGGAGCGCACCGGACCGATCCGCTTCGTCCTCTACTACCTCGTCGCGGGGACCATCTCGGCGGCGGTGCACGTGTCGACGAACGGCGCGACGACGATCCCGGCGATCGGCGCGTCCGGCGCGATCAGCGGCGTCATGGGGGCCTACCTCGTGCTCTACCCGACCGCGCGGATCCTGTTCGTCGTGCCGATCCTGTTCTACCCGCTGTTCTTCGACTGGCCCGCGGCGACGTACCTCCTCCTGTGGTTCGCGCTGCAGGTCGTCTCGGGCGGCTTCTCGCTCGTCGCCGGCGAGCAGGTGGGCGGCGTGGCGTGGTGGGCGCACGTCGGCGGCTTCGTCGGCGGCATCCTCGTGCTGCGACCCTTCCTCTCCCCTCCGCGACACTGGGCGCCGCCGCCGGACTACGGCGCTCGCCACTACCGCGGCCACTGAGAGCCCGGAGGCCGATCGACACCCATGGAAATCCTCTGGATCTTCTTCGCGCTCGTCGCGCTGCAGCCCGCGCTGCAGCGCAAGCTGCTCGAGGTGACGCGCCAACGTCTGCTCTCGCGGATCGAGAAGGAGCGCGGTTCGCGCGTCATCCTGCTCGTCCACCGTCAGGAGACGATGGGCTTCCTGGGCTTCCCGATGCTGCGCTACATCGACGTCAACGACGCCGAGGAGGTGCTGCGCGCGATCCACCTGACGCCTCCCGACGTCCCGATCGACGTCGTGCTGCACACACCGGGAGGCCTCGTGCTCCCGTCGCTCCAGATCGCGCGCGCGCTGCGTCGGCACCGGGGTCGCGTCACCGCCTTCGTCCCTCACTACGCCATGTCCGGCGGGACGCTGATCGCGCTCGCCGCCGACTCCATCGTGATGGCCGAGGACGCGGTGCTCGGCCCCGTCGACCCCCAGATCGGCGAGTACCCCGCGGCTTCGATCCTCGACGTGATGTGCAGGAAACCCGTCGCGGAGATCGACGACGAGACCATCATCCGCGCCGACCAGGCGGAGAAGGCGCTCGCTCAGGTGCGGGCGAGCGTGGAGGCGCTGCTCGCCGAGCACGAACTCGCCGAGAAGGCGAAGGACCTCGCCGCGATCCTGACCCAGGGGACCTGGACGCACGACCACCCGATCTCGTACGACGAGGCGCGCGAGCTCGGTCTCGCGGTCCGCTCCGACGTCCCCGAGAACGTGTACACGCTCATGAGTCACTATCCGCAACCCACGCGGCGCCAACCCGGCGTCGAGTACTCGCCCGGCGACCGCCGGCCCGGCGGCGGGGGGGCGCGGGCATGAGGTTCGACGTCCTCGCGACGCTCGCAGTCCTCGCCGTCCTCGGTGCGTGCGCGTCGACGGAGCGCGACGAACCGTCGCTCCCCGAACCGACGAGCGACCGCGTCGGAGCCCAGGGGGGCGGCGCGTTCGCGACGCCGGTCAACCAGGTGCTGACGCCGCTCGGGCGGCTCGTCGAGCTCCCGGGATCGCGGCCGACGGTGCTCGCGTACACGCCGGACGGCCGTTCCCTCGTCACGTCGGGCAAGTCGCACGACCTCGTCGTGATCGACCCCGCGACCGGCGAGGTCACGGAGCGCGTCCCGCTCCCGAACGACGCGCGCCGCGACCCGAGCAAGGAGGCGGTCTCGGCCCAGGAGCTCGAGCCCGACACGTCGGGGCAGGCGAGCTGCACGGGGCTCGTGTTCACGCCCGACGGTTCGCAGCTGCTGCTGTCGAACGTCGACGGATCGATCAAGGTGTTCGAAGTGCGCGCGGACGGTTCGATCCGGCCGTCGCACGTCGTCGCGCTGCCGCGCGCGAACGCGCCGAGGCGCGGCGCGGAAGTCCCGAGCGGGCTCGCGGTGTCGGACGACGGAGCGCGGCTCTACGTGTGCGGCAACCTCTCGAACCGCTTGATCGAGATCGACCTCGCGAGCGGAAGGACGCTGCGCACCTTCGACGTCGGCGTCGCGCCCTACGACGTCGTGCTCGTCGGCGGGCGCGCGTTCGTCAGCAACTGGGGCGGAGGTCGCCCGGAGGAAGGGGACGTCGTCGGACCGGCGGGGCGCGGCACGGTCGTGCGCGTCGACCCCGAGACGTTCGTCGCCGACGAGGGCTCGGTCTCGGTCGTCGACCTCGCGAGCGGCGACGTCCGCGAGGTCGAGACGGGCCTGCACGCGAGCGCACTCGCCGTCTCGCCCGATCGCGAGTGGGTGGTGTGCGCGAACGCCGCGAGCGACACCCTGTCCGTCATCGCGGCGGACTCGCTCGAGGTCGTCGCGACGATCTCGGTGCGCGCGACGCCGGCGGAGCTGCTCCAGGCCTCGCCGAACGCGCTCGCGTTCTCCGCCGACGGTGGGACGCTGTTCGTCGCGATCGGTACGCAGAACGCGGTCGGCGTGGTCGAGTTCGAGCCCGAGGAGGGCGAGTTCGAGCTCGAGGGACTCCTGCCCGTGGGCTGGTTCCCGAGCGCGCTGGCGCTCGACGAAGAGCGCGGCGTGCTCGCGGTGGCGAACCTCAAGGGACTCGGCCCGGGGCGCGAACGGAAGGACGGCGGGCGCGAGTTCAACACGCACCAGTACCACGGGTCGGTGTCGCTCGTGCCGCTCGACGAGCTCGAACGGCTCGACGAACACTCCGCGGTCGTCGACGCGAACCTGCGCCGACCGGCGATCGAGCACGCTCTGCTCCCGCCGCGTCCCGGCGTCGCTCCGCGTCCGGTACCGGAACGCATCGGCGAGCCGAGCGTGATCCGTCACGTCGTCTACGTCATCAAGGAGAACCGCACCTACGACCAGGTGCTCGGCGACCTGCCGGAGGGGAACGGCGACCCGCGCCTGTGCGTGTTCGGCGAACGGATCACCCCGAACCTGCACGCGCTCGCGCGGCGCTACGTCCTGCTCGACAACACGTACTGCGCCGGCATCCTCTCCGCCGACGGACACCAGTGGAGCACGACGGCGTTCGCGACGGACTACATGGAGAAGAGCTTCGCGGGCTTCCCGCGCAGCTATCCCGACGGCATGGGGGAGGACGAGGCGGACGCCCTCGCCTACGCGCCCTCGGGGTTCCTGTGGGACGCGGCGCGCCGAGCGGGTCTCTCGATCCGCAACTACGGCGAGTTCACGGGGCCGAAGGTGCGCTGGAAGGATGCGACACGCGGCGGCCGACCGTCGCACGCCGACTGTCTCGCGGCGTGGCGCGCCGGAGCGCTCGACGGCGGGGGCGACGTCGTGTTCGAGAGCGAACCGTCGATCGAGTCGATCCGCGACTTCACGCCGAGCGGCTACGTCGGGTGGAGCATGGAGGTGCCGGACCAGTTCCGCGCGGACTTCTTCCTGCGCGAACTCGCGGAGTACGAGCGGCGCGGCGAGTACCCCGCGCTCGTGATCGTGTGCCTCCCGAACGACCACACGAGCGGGACCGGCGCGGGCGCGCCGACGCCGGCCGCGCACGTCGCCGACAACGACCTCGCTCTGGGGAGGATCGTCGAGGGGCTGTCGCGCTCGTCGTTCTGGCCGGAGACCGCGGTGTTCGTGATCGAGGACGATCCGCAGGCCGGCTGGGACCACGTCAGCGGGTACCGCACGACGGCCTTCGTCGCGAGCCCGTGGGCTCGCCGCGGCGCCGTCGTGTCGACGCAGTACAACACGACGAGCGTGCTACGCACGATCGAGCAGATCCTCGGGTTGCCGCCGATGAACGCCTTCGACGCGAGCGCGACGCCGATGTTCGACTGCTTCACGGACGAGCCCGACGTCGAACCGTACACGGCGCTGCCGATGAACGTGTCGATCGACGAGGTGAACCCCGACCCGTCGGCGATCGCGGATCCGGTCCTGCGCGACGACGCGCTCGCCTCGGCCGCCCTCGACCTCGCCGAGGTCGACCGCGCGCCCGAGGACCTCTTGAATCGCATCCTGTGGCGCGCGATGCGCGGCACCGGCGAGCCCTACCCGGAGTGGGCGGCGGGGACCGACGACGACTGACGGCGGCGCGTGCCGCGCGACGCATCGCGCTGCGACTCGTGCTTTCGTCCTCGAGGCGCGGCGCGGCCTGCCGGCCGCGCGGAAGATTCACAGGGGAGACACAGAGGACACAGAGGCCACGAAGGATGGACCGCGGGTCGATGACGACGAAGGACGCGTCGGTTTCGAGGTTTCCGCGCCGCCCTGGGCGGCGCCGCGTGGTCTGGTGTGCGCCTCTGTGCCTCCTGTGAAAGGTACGTCACCCTCGGCGCCGAAGGCGCCTGCGCCACGCGCCGCGCATCAGGCGGCGCCGCTCGCTCGACGGTGCAACGCGTCGGCGCGCGCGATCCTGGCGCGGAGGTCGTCGGCCGACGCCACGAGGGCGAGGGCCTCGAGCTCGTCCGCGAGCTCGTCGCCGAGGTCGACGCGCGCGTAGTGCGCGCCGAACGTCGCCCGCGCGGGGCAGCGCTCGAGTCGCAGTCGGCGGTGCAGGCGCGGGAGCACGGCGCCGTGCCAGAAGCCGAGGGCTCCGAGCAGGTTGCCACGACCCAGTTCCTTCTCGACCAGGACGAGGAAGAGCGGCCAGGCCGCGTCGAGGTCGCGACGCATCCTCTCGGCGTTCCGCGCCACTGCTTCGGCGTCGCACGACGCGGCGACGACGACGCCGTCGCGGTCGAACAGCACCCGCGGCTCGCCGTGGAGCTCGCGTTCGAGCAGCGGCGCAAGGCCCCCGGACTCCACCGTCAGGAGGTCGACGAAGAGCGTGGGGCGGAACGTCGCGACGCGCAGGAAGCGCTGGGCGGTGCGAGCGAACGCGCCGCCCGCGGGCTCCCAGCGCAGGTCGATCGGTCCGAGCGTGCGGAGCGCCTCCTCGGCGAGGTCGAGCACGTCGGAGAGCTCGCCGTCGCGGACCAAGGCGTAGAGGTCGACGTCCGACCACTCGTCCTCGCGATCGAAGGCGGCCGAGCCCGCCTCCCACAGGGCGCGAACGCGTTCGTCGCGCTCGAACGCGTCGCGCAGCGTCTCGACGAGGCGACGCCGCGCGTCGCGAACGATGGGATCCATGGCGCAGCGTTGCGACGCGGACCGCGCGTCATTTCGTCGACACGGGGCGCGTCTCGTTCGCCGTCGGACGCGCGACCCAGATCCAGTCCTCGAGCACCTCGTGGTCGGGACAACGCTCGCGCACGGCTCGCGCCACGCCCCACGTGCCCTCGTCCGAGTAGTCGTCGCCGCCGAGGATGCCGCCGGGACGCAGTCGCGGTCGCGCGAGTTCGATCGCGCGCAGCGTCGTCTCGTAGTCGTGCGCGACGTCGACGTAGATCCAGTCGAAGTCCTCCTCGGCCTCGGCCAGGAAGTCCGCCATCTCGCCCTGTCGCAGCTCGACGCCCTCGCGCAGGCCGAGGCGGTCGAGGTTCTCGCCGGCGTGCTCGAGCGCGGGCGGCGTTCCGAATCCCGCTTCGTCCCACGAGAGGTGGCGCTTGTCCTCGGGCCAGTCCTCGCCGGGGACGTCGGCGAACCGATCGACGCCGACGATGCGCGCCGAGCGACCCCTCTTCCTGAGGAGAGTCTGGATGTAGGCGATGTCGCGACCGAGGTAGACGCCGAGCACGCAGATCCGCTCGATGTTCGGATTGCCGTCGAGGATGCGTTCGAATGCGCGCCACTGGCGCTCGTTCGACCAGCCCTTGCAGACCGCCTCGATGCGAGCGCGTTCGGCCTCCTGCTCGCGCTGTCGTTCGCGCTCGGCCCGGCGGCGACGGAAGTGCTCCCGCAGGTCGTACCAGCCCGAGGCGAAGGCCAGCGCGACGTCGATCGAGGCGTCACGAAGGTCACCGCGGCGCAGGTCCTTCGCGAGGAAGGTGCGCCAGACGTGGCGGAAGTTCCGCGACAGCGAGCTGAAGGTGCGGCGGAAGGTGACCTCCTTCCAGTTGCCGAAGTAGTTCCAGCGCCAGTACGTCCGGACGATCGAGGCGACGGTGTCGGTGCGCAGGTGGTGGCAGCGTGCGGCGGGCGTGTAGACCATGCGACCGCCGTTCGCGCGCACGGCGACCGAGACCGCGTAGTCCTCGCCGTTCGTCCGACAACGTTCGTCGTAGAGCCCGGCCTCGACCAGCGCGGCGCGCCTGAAGACGTTGTTGGAGCCGTAGAGGAAGCGTGGTTCGACGATGCGTTCGTCGCCCCAGCTCTGGCGCATGTGGTGGTCGCGCCAGCGGTCGGCGATGCGCTCGCGGTTGCGCTCGAGCAGGTTGCCGCCGACGCCGGCCACCTCGGGGTCCTCGAGCTCGGCGACGAGCTCGGCCAGCCAGTTCGGCTCGACCACCACGTCGGCGTCGATCGACGCGACGAGCGCGGTGCGCGCCGCGCGTACCGCGGTGTTCCGCGCCGCCCCGAGGCCCTTGTTCCCGTCGTGCCGGACGATGCGCGCCGGGAAGGGCGCGTCGCGCAGGAGGCGTTCCGCCACGGCCGCCGTGTCGTCTCGAGAACCGTCGTCGACGACGAGCAGCTCCGCGATCGGTTGCGTCTGGGCGAACAGCGCCGGCAGGACCTCGGGGAGGAAGCGTGCGACGTCGTAGCACGGCACGTAGACGGTCACGCCGGCCGGCTGGTCGTCGACGTCGTTCGGTCGGAGCGCGGTCATCGTCGTCGCGGAGAGGTCAGTGGGAGGACGGAGCGGCCTCGCGCAACCGGCGCGACTGGGCCTCGTGGATCTCGACCAGCGTCGAGCGCAGGTCGTGCTCCCAGCGCCACGCGGGATAGTGGCTGCGGAAGCGCGAGACGTCGGAGATCCACCAGACGTGGTCGCCCGTCCTGGCCTTCTCCGAGTACGTCCAGTCGAGCGTGCGACCCGAGATCTGCTCGCACAGCGAGATGGCCTCCAGCATCGAGCAGTTGGAGTGCCGTCCGCCGCCGACGTTGTAGACCTCGCCGGGGTGCGGGTCGAGTTTGAAGTGCCAGAGCATCGACACGAGGTCGTGCGCGTGGATGTTGTCGCGGACCTGCTTCGCGCGGTGTCCGTGGATCGTGTACGGGCGCCCGGTGAGCGTCGCCCACATGAGGTAGGCGAGGAAGCCGTGGAGTTCGGCGCCGGAGTGCGCCGGACCCGTGAGGCAGCCTCCGCGGAAGCAGGCCGTCGGCATCCCGAAGTTCCTGCCGTACTCCTGCACCATGACGTCCGCCGCCACCTTCGAGGCGCCGAACACGCTGTGGACGGACTGGTCGATGCTGAGCGACTCGTCGATGCCGTGCTCCGCGTAGGGGTGCGACGGGTCGAGTTCGAAGCGCGTCTCGTGCTCCACGAGCGGGAGGTGGTTCGGCGCGTCGCCGTAGACCTTGTTCGTCGACGTGAACGCGAAGGGCGCGGTGGGGCAGTGCTTCCGCGCGGCCTCGAGCAGCACGAGCGTCCCGAGCGCGTTGACCGTGAAGTCCGTGCGCGGGTCGCGAGCGGCCCAGTCGTGCGAGGGCTGAGCGGCGCAGTGGACGACGAACTCCACGTCGCGCCCGAACTCGCGGAACAGCGCGTCGATCCGCGACTCGTCGCGGATGTCGGCGTCGACGTGGCGGTAGTTCGGGACGTCGTGCTCGAGGCGGCGTCGGTTCCACGAGGTCGAGGCCTCGTCGCCGAAGAACGTCCTGCGCATGTCGTTGTCGACGCCGACGACGTCGAGCCCGCGCCGCGCGAGGAAGCGCACGGCCTCGGAGCCGATCAGTCCGCACGACCCCGTGACGATCGCGACCGTCATCGCGCCACCTCCCTCGCTCCGTCGCCGATCAGCACGCGGCGCAGGCGCTCGCCGCCGTCCCGGATCCAACGCGTCGTCGTCTCCACCAGTTCCTCCATGCCGATCTCCGGCCGCCAGTCGAACTCGGCACACGCGCGTCGCGCGTCCGTCACGTACCAGCGCACGTCGCCGGGGCGCGTCCGCGGGTCGGATCCGACGTCGAGCGTGCGCCCGGTCGCCGCGCTGCACATCTCCGTCAGTTCCCGCAGCGAGACCGAGTTCGCCGCTCCGCCGCCGACGTTGTAGACCCCGCCCGAGACACGCTCGATGTCGGCGACCTGGCGCACGACGAGTCGGGCGAGGTCGTCGACGTGCAGCACGTCGCGCACCTGGAGCCCGAGTCCGTCGTAGCCGATGTACGCGAGTTCGCCGCCGAACAGGTGCCGCGCGATCCAGTGCACGAGGAAGCCCTGGTCCTGCTTGCCCATCTGGCCGGGACCCGCGATCACGCCGCAGCGGTCGACGAGCACGCGCATGCCGTTCTGGTCGGCGTATTCCGTGACGAGGAGTTCCGACGCGAGCTTGGTCGCGCCGTAGAGCGTGCGCGGACCGTCGAGCGCGAAGTCCTCGGAGATCCCCTCGGGGCCCGCGCCGCGGACCGGCCGCGTCGCGTCGTACACGTAGCGCGTGCCCTCCGCGCGCAGCGGCAGGTTCTCGATCGCGCGGTGCGGGTAGACGCGGCTCGTCGAGACGAACAGGAACGCCGCCTCCGCGCGGCGGGCGAGTTCGAGCGTGTTGAGCGTGCCGACGAGGTTCGTGCGGACGACGTGCTCGCTGCCGTCGCCGCGCCCCGCGAGCACCGACGGTTCGGCGGCGCAGTCGACGACGAGGTCGCACGCGCCGAGGGCCGCCACGTCCGCCGCGTCGCGGACGTCGGCGTGCACGAAGCGCACGCCGCGGTCGGCGAGCCGTTCGAGCGCGAGCTCGGAGCCGCGGCGCACGAGGTTGTCCGCCGCGACGACCTCGGCGCCGGGGTAGGCGTCGGCCAGCGCGAGCGCGAGGTGCGAACCGACGAAGCCGGCGCCCCCCGTGACGACGATCCGCGAGTACGCGGCGCTCGGAGTCGCGGCGTTCACGACTCGCGCAGGCTCTTCGCGAGCGACTGGAACTTCTTGCTGCCGTCGGTCTCGCGCCGGTAGTCGGCGTCGACGGCGGCGCCGGCGTACTCGTCGAGCTTGCCCTCGACACGCAGCGTGTGGAGCGGCGTGCCCTCGATCTCGGCCGTGCCCGACTCCTGGACGGTGTCGAAGGGCAGCGAAGCGATGAAGCGCTTCGTCGTGAGCATCTGCGCGTGCGTCTCGCCCGGCAGGCCGTACGTGAACGTGCCGTGGACCGTCATCCCGAGTCGCTTGATCTCGTGGACGACCTCCTTGGCGCGTTCGAGGTCGAGATGCTTGTTGACGATCTTGTCGACGACGTACTGGTCGCCGCTCTCGAAGCCGAGCTTCACACCGAAACAGCCGGAATCGGCCATCTGCTTCCAGGACTCGAGGCTCGACGTGTCCGCGCGACACATGGCCGACCAGGGCAGGCCGATGCGACTCATCACGCCGCACATCCCGGTGACGTGCTTCGAACCGAGGTTGAAGGTGTCGTCGTCGAAGTAGATCGAGCGGTAGCCGTGGCGTCCGACGATCTCGGTCAGGAACGCCTCCATGTACTCCGGCGTGTAGTGGCGCACCGTCCGGACGCGCGAACCGTCGGGGTCGTTGCCGGTCATCGTCGCCGGCCAGACGCAGAAGATGCACTTGAACGGACAACCGCGGCTCGACCACACCTGGGCGTGCGGGAAGACCTGGCCCTTCGGCGCGCCGTCGCTGTAGCGGTGCGCGTGGAGTTCGTCGTACCAGGGGAACGGCGCGGCGTTCATCTCCTCGCGCGTGAGGAGGTCGGGCGCGAGCAATCCGGTCTCGCCCTGCACGACGCGCGTCACACCCTTCTCGTACTCGCCCTGGACGCAGGCGACCGCGACCTCGCTCTCGAGGATCTCGCCGCCGCGCGTCGTGGTGATCGGTCCGGTGACGACGACCTTGACGCCCGGAAGGCGTCGACGGACCTCGGCCAGCACCTTCGCGTCGTGCTCCCAGCTCGGGGTCGCGGACTCCACGACGATCATCTCGGGGCGCAGTCCCTCGACGTACGCGTAGAACGAGTCGTACGACTCCTTCAGGGCGATCGAGTCGCGGAAGTGGACGTCGGCCCCGGTGCGTTCGCGGACGTACGTCGCGGCGTAGCCCAGGAAGAACGGGTACGGGCAGTAGTCGCCGAAGACGTAGCGGTCCGGAGCGGATCTCTGGAGCAGCGTGAAGGGCCAGCGCGAACCTGCGCGGACTCCGCCGCGCCAACGCCAGCGCAGACCGCGGTGGTGCTCGCGGCCCTCCCACCAGGGCGGGTTCGAGAAGAGGATGCGCATGTCAGATGGTTCCTCCGATTCCCTCGACGGAGTCGCCTCGTGCATCGAAGCCGTTCGGCCCGACGAGCACGCCGGGGAGGGGCTCGGTGAGGTCCGAGATCTCCGCGGGGCGGTCCTCGTAGAGGTACATGGTGTTGAGGTCGGCGCTCCCGGGATCGACCTCCAGGTAGCGCGCGACCTTCCGCTCGCGTTCGGCGCGCGACATCAGGACGAACTGGTAGTGGAACAGGCACGGCGAACGCAACGGGCGGCCGGGGCCGGGATCGCCGACGAAGCTGTGGTGGATGGGGGTGCCGACCTCGCAGTAGCGGTGCGCCGCGTTGTTGCGGAAGAGCCGGACCTGGCGGTCGCGGAAGTAGGGCGGCCGCGAGAGGAAGCGGATCCGCCCCTCGTCGTGCACCAGCCAGATCCGCGGGATCGAGTACCACTGCACGAGCGGCGCATAGGTCAGCAGGCGCAATCGACCCGCTCCGCGCGTCCCGATGAGCTCGTCGGTGTCGACCAGCAGGATCCAGGAGCCGCGGGCCCGGTCGAACGCGAAGTTCTTCTGTCGCGAGATGTTGCCGTCGAAGGTGTGTTCGAAGACACGTGCGCGCGGATGACGTGCGGCGAGCTCGGCCGTCCCGTCGGTGCTTCCGCCGTCGACGACGACGACCTCGTCGCAGTGGCGCGCGAGGTTGGCCACGACCTGCTCGATCGTGTCGGCGTTGTCCTGGCAGACGACGACGCCGCTCAGGCGGATCGAGTTTCGGGGGTGGGGCAGCACGTGGTTCTCGACGACCGACGGAGCGCGGATTGTACGCAGCGCGCCGCTCGAACCCGGCCCCGCGCCGCGGGGAAGTCGCTCCCGGCGACCCGCGCAGAGGTCCGCGACGGAGCGCCGCGTCGACTCACCGCGGCCCGGCCGAGCGGGTCCCGCGACGTACGACGACGTTCGGAGCGGAACTCGCTCCCGGGAGGAAGGTCGCGCGGATCGCCGACGACCCGGACCGAGGTGACGCGTCGATCGAGGAGGCCGGTGATCACGTCCGGGGCGCTCGAGCCCGCGTAGCTCGGCTGCGGACCGGCCACGAGGAGGCGCTCGCCGCCGTCGTCGAAGAGGACGCGCACGGCGGCGTGCGGCGGCACGTCGCGGACGACGAGCGCCGCGCGCCCGTCGCCCGCGTCGTTGCGAAGGACCCGCGCGCGACCGCCGCACGTCACGAGGACGAGGTCCTCGTCCCCGTCGCCGTCGAGGTCGCCGGCGAGGAGCGCCCGGCCCACCTCGTCGCGCGCGCCCAGCGCTCCGAGTTCGTCCTGCGCGAGGTCGAAGCGCCCGTCGCCGCGGTTGACGAAGAGCGCGGGGGGCTGCGCCCAGGTCTTGCCGTCCTCGTAGAGCTGGATGTTGTGGATGATGTGCCCGTTCGCGACGGCGACGTCGAGGTCGCCGTCGAGGTCGAAGTCGCACATCACGGTGCCGAAGCCGACCGGCAGCCGCGAGGCCGCCTCCATCCCCGCGCGCACCGTCCCGTCGGTGAAGGAGCCGTCCTTCCCGCCGAGGTAGAGCGTGTTCGACTCGCCGTCGTAGTTGGTCACGAACAGGTCGACGTCGAGGTCGCCGTCGACGTCGCCGCACGCGAGCCCCATACCGGCCTCCGTCATACCGTCGACGTCGACGCCGGTCCCGCTCTCGAGCGTCGCGTCCTCGAACGTCGCGTCACCGCGGTTGCGCCACAGCCGGTTCTCGACGGAGTCGTTGGCGACGTAGAGGTCGAGGTCGCCGTCCTGGTCGTAGTCGACGGGCAACGCGCCGAGTCCCTTGCCCGCGGTGTCCGCGAGACCCGACTTCTCGTTCGCGATCTCGAAGTGTCCGCGTCCGTCGTTCAGGTAGAAGACGTCGGGGAGCCCGGGGTAGCGGTCGGGGTGGCAGTACGAACGCCAGCCGTCGCGCCGGTCTCCGCACCACTCGGGGTGCAGCACGTCGATCGCGACGTATCCCGTGACGTACAGGTCGAGGTCGCCGTCGAGGTCCGCGTCGAAGAACGTCGCGCCGACGGTCCAGCGCGGGTCGCCGAGTCCCGCTTCGCGCGTCGCGTCGACGAAGCGCGCGTCGCCCGCGTTGCGGAGCAGCGCGTCGGGACCGAAGTTCGTGACGTAGAGGTCCTGGAGTCCGTCGCCGTCGACGTCGCCGACCGCGACGCCCTGGCCGTAGCCGGTGTGCGCCGCCGCGCCGCTGCGCGCCGTCGCGTCCTCGAAGCGACCGCGACCGTCGCCGAGGAACAGTCGGTTCGGCGGTGCGTCCTGAGGACGCGGTGCGGTCTCGGGGATCGGCAGCGGTCCACTCTGCACCAGGTAGAGGTCGAGGTCGCCGTCGTTCTCGACGTCGAACAACGCGCCGCCGCCGCCCATCGTCTCCGGCAGGTGGCGTTCCGCGGTGAAGCCCGCGACGTGCACGAAGTCGACGCCGCTCGGCTCCGTCACGTCGGTGAACCAACCGCCCGACGGCTCGGGTGCGGCGGCGGACGAGACGCCGGTGGCGTCCGCCGTGCCGGGGGGCGCGGCCTCGCGCCCATCGCACGACGCGAGCGACGCGACGACGAGAGCGGAGAGGAAGGCAGCGCGCGCCGTCACGATCCGCCCTCCGCTTCGCGGAGCCGCTGTTCGACGGCCGGCTCGCCCGGCGCGAGCTGGAGCGCGCGCCGGAACCACGCGGCGGCCTCGGCGCGTCGGTCCTCGCGCAGGCAGACGTCCCCGGCGCGCACGAGCAGTCGCACGTCGTTCACGCGTTCGAAGGCCTCGGCGAGCACGCCCAGCGCGGCGTCCGTGTCGCGCTCGTCCTCGTGCAGGAGGCGCGCGAGTCGCAGCGCGATCGGGACGACCTCGTCGTCCTGCGCGAGGCGCGTCGCCGCCTCGTACTCCGCGCGCGCGTCGGCGGTCCGACCGAGCGCGCGCAGCGCGTCGCCGACCGCCGCGTGGTTGGGCGCGTGCAGCGGCTCGAGGTCGAGGCTCTTGCGCGCGAAGTCGAGCTGGTCGACGAGCGGGACGAGCGCTCGATGGCGCTCGAGGACCGCGAGTCCGTCCTCGCGCTCGCCGACCGCGAGCAGCGAACGTCCGAGCCCGTACAGCGAGCGCAGGTCGAGCGGATCCACCTCGAGCGCGCGCCCGAACACGGCGATCGCCTCGGCGTGCTCGCCCGCGCGGGCGAGGGCTCGTCCGCGGATGCCGAGCAGGCGGACGTCGTCCGGACCGACGACGGCGAAGGCACGTTCGAGCTCGCGCGCGGCCTCCTCGAGCCGTCCCAACGCCTCGAGCGCGTCGACGCGCAGGACGGCGTGCTCCGGGACGGCGGGGTCGAGCAGCGCGAGCGCCTCCTCGTAGCGCGTCAGCAGGTAGAGCGCCTCGCCTCGGAGCGGGTCGAACTCGGGGCCGAGGCCGTCCGCCGCCTCGAGCGCCGCCTCGTAGCGGTGCACGGCGAAGTCGTAACGGACGAGCTGCGCGCGCACGTCGAGCCTCGCGGGCTCGCGCGCGAGCAACACCTCGAGGTCGGCGATGGCCTCGCGGCGCTCGCCCCGCTCGAACCGCGCGCGCGCCGCTCGGAGTCCGGCGTCGATCGTCGCGGTGCCCTCGTCCTGCGCGGGCGGCCCCTCCTGCGCGGCGCCGACTCCGGCCCCTGACGCGACGGCGACGGGGAGCACGACGAGGAGGACGAGGAGTCGCGTGAGAGGAGGAGCGCTGGCCACGGCGGGGGACGTGCGGCGCACGCGCGGCGGCGCCGAGTCCGCCCATCGTACCCGTGCGTCCGGCGATCCGACGGCGTGTCGCGGACCGGGGTCCGCGACGCGGCTCGCGCGGTGCGCGCTTCTCCTCGGCGCGGTTCCACGTCATCCTGCGCCGTCCCCCGGGAGCGACATGGGCACGTACACGCAGGACACCGCGCGCTGGCTCGACCGGCGCTATGCACGCGTCTCGCCGGACGGCGTGTACGAGGCGCACATGCCGATCTACGGACTCGGCCACCCCGCGAGCGAGGCCGGGCACATGGTCCGCTTCGGGATCTCGTACCGACTGCTGCGGACGCTCGACACGCTCGAGTTCGACGACCTGCTCGCCGTCGGCGGCGGCGAGGGCTTCCTGCCGCACCTCGTGCGCGGAGCCTTCGGCGCGGACGTCGCCGTTCTCGACCTGTCCGTCGAGTCGGTACTGCGCGCGCACCAGTTCTTCGGGATCGACGGCGTCGCGGCCGACGCGACGCGGTTGCCCTTCCGCGACGGGTCCTTCGACGTCGTGGTGTGCAGCGAGGTGATCGAGCACCTCGAGTTCCCGGTCGAGGCGCTGCTCGAGCTCGTGCGCGTCGCGCGCCGCGCGGTGATCGTGACGACGCTCGAGTTCGAGCGCGACCGCGAGGCCGTCGCGAGGCACCGCTTCCAGCGCTGCCGCTACCCGCACTTCGAGCAGAACCTGTTCCTGCCGGAGGACCTCGAGCTCGTGCTCGGGCGCGACGTCCGCCTGCTGTCGGAGCTGCGCCACCCCGTTCCCGCCGACGGCAGGTCGCGCGACGAGACGGCGGCGTGGATCGCGCAGGCGACGGCGCACGGCAGACTGCTCGACGACGGAGCCGGCGTGCTGTGCGTGCTCGAGAAGGTGCCGTCGACGCGCGAGCGGCGGCGCAGCGACGACGAGCTCGCGCGCGTGCTGCTCGACGACTCGGCGGTCGAGCCCGACGGTGTCGTCCCGCCGCGTCCGCGCGCCGTGCCCGCGTCGCTGCTGCGTCGCATGATCTGCCCGATCGACCGCGACGAACTGCGCGAGGACGGCGAACGCCTCGTCGCGGCGTGCGGCCGCAGCTACGAGGTGCGCGGCGGCGTGCCGATCCTGTACGACCTCGCGCACCCCGACCCGACCGACGACGACCTGCGCGAGCGCGTCCGGGGCGAGCGCGACGCCGCCGAGGTCGAGCGGCTCGTTGCGCTGCGTCGCGACCTCGTCGGTCCGAGCTTCGACGGCGTGCGGAGCTTCGACCTGCGCGACGTCGACCAGCGCCGCGGCTGGCTCACCGCGCCGAGCCTCGCGCCGGGCGAGGCCCGCGACGGCGGCTACGCGTTCGTCGCGACGAACGGCGATCCGTGGCTCGTCTCGCCCGTCGTCGGCGTCTCCGCTCGCGACGTCGTCGCGGTGCGCGTCGCGATGCGCGTGCACGCTCCGGACGCGACGGTCGCGGAGGGGACGGCGCAGGTCTTCTGGCTGTTCGAGGACGACGACGACCTGGGCGAGGACCGCAGCCGCCTCTTCACGGTCGCGAACTCGCCCGAGGTCAGGGAGTACCGGATCGAGCTCGCGGATCGCTTCGCGGACGAGGGTCGGCGACGGATCCTGCTCTTCCGTCTGGATCCCGCGGACGGCCCGTGCACGATCGAGCTGCTCCGGTTCGAGATCGAGACGGCGGGCGCAGCGCGCTGAGCCCGGCGGCGCGTCGCCCGACCGCGCGACGGACCGAGCACCGCGCCATGCAACGCTCAGCGCTGATCGCCGTCCTCCTCGTCGCGAGCTGTCGCGGCGGTCCGGCACGCCCGGCGCAGGAAGTCACCATGCAGCACGACCGCCCCGGACCCATCCTGCCGAGCCCCGCCGAGATCGCCGCGCTCCCCGCGGACGGCGGACCGGAGTTCAATCGACTCGTCTTCTCGCACAGTCCGTACCTCCTTCAGCACGCGCGCAACCCCGTCGACTGGTACCCCTGGGGCGACGAGGCGTTCGAACGCGCGCGGCGCGAGGACAAGCCGATCTTCCTCTCGATCGGCTACGCGACGTGCCACTGGTGCCACGTGATGGAGCACGAGAGCTTCGAGGACGAGGAGGTCGCGAAGCTCCTGAACGAAGCCTTCGTGTGCGTCAAGGTCGACCGCGAGGAGCGCCCCGACGTCGACCAGACCTACATGACGGTCCTGCAGGCCGTCACGGGTCGCGGCGGATGGCCGATGACGATCGTGCTGACGCCGGACCTCGAGCCGTTCTTCGCCGACACCTACCTGCCGCGCGACTCGCGGCAGGGGCGGCTCGGCGTCACGGAGCTCGCGCAGCGCGTGCCCGAGGCCTGGCGCACGAATCGCGCGGCGATCGCGGACGGCGCGGGCAAGCTCGTCGAGCGCATGCGCGCGTCCGCCTCGGCGTCGCTGCCCGGCGTCGCCGACCTCGCGCTCGTCGAGAAGGGCGTCGCACAACTCATGGAGATGTACGACCCGCGCAACGGCGGGTTCGGCGACGCGCCGAAGTTCCCGGTGCCGCACAACCTGAGCCTCCTGCTCCAGCGCGGCGTCGAGCGCGACGACGAGTCCTTGCTCGACGCGGTGCGGACGACGCTCGTCGCGATGCGGCGCGGCGGCGTGTACGACCACGTCGGCTTCGGCTTCCACCGCTACTCGACGGACGAGCGCTGGTTCCTGCCGCACTTCGAGAAGATGCTCTACGACCAGGCGCTCCTCGCGACGGCGTACACCGAGGGCTGGCAGGTGCTCGGCGACGCGTCGTTCCGCGAGACGGCGCTCGAGGTGCTCGAATACGTCGCGCGCGACCTCGGGACGCCCGAGGGCGGCTTCACCAGCGCGGAGGACGCGGACTCCGAGGGCGAGGAGGGGCTGTTCTACCTGTGGCGCCCCGAGGAGGTGCGCGCCGTGCTCGGCGACGAGGTCGGTGCGCGCGTGTGTTCGTGGTTCGGTGTCGAGGAGGGCGGCAACTTCTTCGAGGAGTCGACGGGGCGGCGCACCGGCGAGAGCGTGCTGTACCTCGAGCACGACCTCGATCCCTTCGTCGCGGAGCGCTGGCCGACGTGGCGCGCGGAGTTGTTCGAGGCGCGCGAGCGGCGCGTGCACCCGCTCCTCGACGACAAGGTCCTGCTCGACTGGAACGGGCTCGCGATCGCGGCGTTCGCGAGGGCCGGCGCGGCGTTCGGCGACCCGCGGCTCGTCGACGCCGCGTCGCGCGCGGCCGACTTCGCGCTGCGCGAATTGCGCGACCCGAGCGACGGGCGCCTGCTGCACCGCTGGCGCGCCGGCGAGGCGGGCGTCGACGGCCTGCTCGAGGACCACGCGTTCCTCGCCTCCGGTCTCCTCGAGCTCTACGAGGCGACGGGGGACTCCGTGCGGCTCGTCGCGGCGGGGGACGTCGTCGATCGTGCGCTCGTACGTTTCTGGGACGACGAGCAGGGCGGCTTCACGACCGCGCCGAAGGGCACGAAGCACCTCGTCTTCGCGAGCAAGGAGGTGCACGACGGCGCGCTGCCCTCCGGCAACTCGGTCATGGCCGACGTGCTGCTGCGGCTCGCGCGCATCACGGGCGAGTCGCGCTACGAGGACCGTGCGCGCGACCTCCTCGCGGCGCTCGCCGGGCTGGTGGAACGGTTCCCGGCCGGGCACAGCCGCTTCCTGCTCGCGACGCGCTTCGCCGCCGGTCCGACCTTCGAGATCGTCGTCGCCGAGGGCACGGATCGGGCGGCGTACGAGGACGCGCTCGCGCGGCTGCGCGCCGCCTACCGCCCGCACGCCGTGCTCGTGGCGCGCCCGCGCGGACCGCTCGGCGACGAGGTCGCGCGCGCCGTCCCGTACTCCGCCGAGATGCGTGCGGAGGGAGCCGCGCCCGCGATCTTCCTCTGCAGCGACTTCGCGTGCCGCGCTCCGACGGAGGACGTGGACGCGGTGCTCGACGCCCTGCGACTCCGGAAGGAGTGAGCGTAGGGCGGGCTCACGAGCCCGCCGCCGGCGGACGCGCGAGGTAGGACACGTCGGCGTAGCCGCTCGACCAGACGAAGCGGTGCCCGCGGCGTCCCGAGGGCGAGGTCGTGAGCATCACGTTGCGCTGCGCGGTCGTGAGGTCGAAGAGCACCTCGAACGTCGCGCGCAGGTCGACGGGCTCGCCGGGGACCGGGACCTCGGCGTAGAGCCAGGAGACGGGGCCGTCGATCTCGGAGCCGACGAAGACCTGCTCGCAGGGGATCCACTCGTCGTCGGCGCAGCGCGCCGCGCGGTACTCGAAGCGCAGTCCGAGGTCGAGGTAGGCCGCGGCCGCGACCTCGCCCTTGGGGTCCTCGAGTCGCACGTCGCGCCCGACGAACGCGGAGAGCGCGCGGTCGAGCGTCAGTCCGTCGAAGCTGACCGCGCACTCGAGCAGACCGCGCTCGGGCACGTACTCCACCTCGGCGTAGGCCTCGTCGGCGGGGTGCAGCTCGACGGCTCGAGCGGGCCCGAGGAGCGCGGCGACGGCGAGCGCCGCCGCGAACGCGGTGCGACGCTCAACCACCCGTCGGTGCGTCGGCTTCGCTCGACCGCGCGGCTTCGTCGCGCTGGCGCTGCATCTCGTTGCGCTCCTCGCGTTCGCGCTTGAAGAGCTGGAAGCGCGACTCCTTGACGCGCGGCGGCCACTCGTTGTTCGACGTGTCGCAGTCCGCGGTCTCCTCGTGCGGGTCGAGGACGACGCGCACGACGGGCGACGGCGTCACGGCCAGGGTCGTGACCTCCTCGGAGTTGCGGCGCCAGATCTCGGCGGGGATGCGCAGCTCCTCGCTGGTCCCGTCCGCGAGTTCGAGGCGCAGGACCACCGGCGACACGAGGCCGCCCAGGTTCCGGAGCGCGACGACCGTGAAGGCGTCGGTGACGTCGAGCATGGGCTTCTCGTCGTCGTCGAGGCTCGCGAGCATCCGCTCGAAGCGCTCGCGGTCGGCGGGCGTCACGGCGTACTCGTCGAAGCGGTCGTAGAAGTCGAGCAGCTCGGGGTACGTGGCGGTGCGCTTGGTGAGCGGCGCGTTGCGCGACTCGCTGAGCGTGGTGGGCCGCGCCTCCTCGTCGGCGCGCTCGTTCGCCTTCGCGATCTCGGGGTCCGACGACTCCAGCTGGAACACCTCGACGCCCTCGATCGCCACGTCGACGTGGTCGGTCGTGTAGAACCAGCCGCGCCAGAACCAATCGAGGTCGCGCGCTGTCGCGTCCTCGAGCGTGCGGAACAGGTCGGACGGCTCGGGGCGCTTGAACATCCAGCGCCGCGCGTAGGTCTTGAACGCGAAGTCGAACAGCTCGCGTCCGAGCACGGTCTCGCGGAGCACGTTGAGCGCGGTCGCCGGCTTCGCGTAGGCGTTGTTGCCGAACTGCAGCAGCGACTCCGAGTTGGTCATGATCGGGACCTGCTCGGCGCTGCTCATGAAGCGCGTGATGTTGCGCGGCTCGCCGCGGCGGCTCGGGTAGTCGTCCGACCACTCCTGTTCGGCCAGGTACTGGCAGAACGTGTTGAGCCCCTCGTCCATCCAGGTCCACTGGCGCTCGTCCGAGTTCACGATCATCGGGAACCAGTTGTGCCCGACCTCGTGGATGACGACCGAGATCAGGCCGTACTTCGTCCGGGCGGAGTAGGTCCCGTCCTCCTCCGGTCGCGGACCGTTGAAGCAGATCATCGGGTACTCCATGCCGCCGACCGGCCCGTTGACGCTGCTCGCGACCGGGTAGGGGTAGTCGAAGGTGAACTTGGAGTAGACCTCGAGCGTGTGCGCGACGGCCTGGGTCGAGTACTGGCTCCACAGCGGTTCGCCCTCGATCGGCCAGTACGACATCGCCATCACCGTGCGGTCGCCGACGGGGACGCCCCAGGCGTCCCAGATGAACTTGCGCGAGGTGGCCCAGGCGAAGTCGCGCACGTTCTTCGCGGAGAAGCGCCAGGTGCGCGTGCCCTGCGCCTTCTCGCGCTGGTTCGCCTCCGCCTCGTCGGGCGTCACGACGTAGATCGGACGCTCGGCCGTCCGCGCGCGGGCGAAACGCTCGCGCTGCTCCGGCGAGAGGACCTCCTCGGGGTTCGCGAGCTCGCCGGTCGCGGCGACGACGTGGTCGCTCGGGACCGTGATCGAGACGTCGAAGTCACCGAACTCGAGCGTGAACTCGCCGCTCCCGAGGAACTGCTTGTGCTGCCAGCCGTTCACGTCGGTGTACGCCGCCATCCGCGGGTACCAGTGGGCGAGCTCGAAGATCCAGTTGTCGTCCTCCTCGAAGTACTCCGCCGCCGTCCGACCGCCGACCTCGTCGGAGCGGTTCATGACGTAGCTCCACTCGACCCCGAACTCGAAGGACTCGCCCGGACCGAGTGGGCGGGGCAGGTCGACGCGCATCATCGTATCGACGATCGTGTGGGGGAGCGCCGCTCCGCTCGCGTCCGTCACCGCGCGCACGTCCACACCGCCGTCGAACGAACGGCGCACGAGCAGGCGACGGAGACCGGTGAACGACATCTCCTCGAACCCCGGCGCGCCCTGGACGAGCACCGAGTCCGAGTGGTTCGAGAAGATGTTGTTGTCGATCTGCACCCACAGGTAGGTGAGCGTGTGGGGCGAGAGATTGTGGTAGTCGATGCGTTCGCGCCCGGTGACGCGCCGCGTGCTCTCGTCGATCGCGACGTCGATGACGTAGTCCGCGCGCTGCTGCCAGTACTGCGGCCCGGGTGCGCCCGAGGCCAGACGCGACTCGGTCGGCGTCGGCAGGATCTCCTCGAGCTGACGGAACGCGTCGGGACGCTGTTGCTTGGCGGGGGCCTCGTCCTGCGGGTGCGCGAGGAGGAGGAGGGCGGTCGGGACGAGGAACATGGGCACGTGGGGACGCGGGATCACGGCGAGGTCCGTGCGACCTCGCGGGCCCGCTATGATCGCAGGTCCCCGTTCGATCGGAAGGGCGCGAACGCCCGTAAGTCCCACGCCACGCCGCATGCTCTCGCTCGTCCTCGCCGCGCTCGCCGCGGCACCGCTCCAGGAGTCCCTCCGCCCGCCCTTCCCGCAGTACCCCAGCCTGTCGCCCGACGGTTCGGTCTGCGTGTTCTCCTCGGCCGGCGACCTCTGGGCGGTCCCGACGACCGGCGGGGCGGCCTGGCGCCTCACCGTCCACCCCGCGCTCGAGCTCTCGAGCGCCTTCTCCCCCGACGGAAAGCTCCTCGCCTTCGAGTCGAACCGCACGGGCACGACCAACCTGTTCGTCTCGGACGTCGTGCGTCGCGACGGACGCGTGATCCTCGGCGAGCCGCGGCGCGTCACCGACGGCGACCGGTCGAAGCAGCTCAGCGGCTTCTCGGCGGACGGCAGCCACCTGCTGTTCACCTCGACGCACGAGCCCGACGCCTACCGCGGCGCGAACGTCTACCGCGTCCCGGTCGAGGGCGGACCCATCGAGCCCCTGTTCGACGCGTACGGCATGGACGCGCACGCACTGCCCGACGGTTCGGGCTACGTGTTCACGCGCGGTCGCGGCACGTCGGAGCGACCGCAGTACCGCGGCTCGGGGACGAGCTCGATCTGGCGCTACGACGCGCGCACCGACGAGTTCTGGCCGATGGTGCCGTCCGTCGGGAGCGACGGTTCGGCCTTCGCCACGCCCGACGGCGCGCTGGTGTTCCTCTCGACGCGCGGCGGGCAGAACGACCTGTGGATGACGTCCCGCGAGGGCGACCTCCAGCTCGTCTACGCACCGCGCGCCGAGGGCGACGCACTCACGCTCGCGCACGGTCTGCGCGACCTCACGGTCAGCGCCGACGGACGCACCGCGGCGGCGTGCCTGTGGGACGACGTCGTGCTCGTCGACCTGCCGTCGCGGCGCGTGCGCACGCTCGCGATCGACGCCTACGGCGCGCTCGAGCGCGATCCCGTGTTCCGCGTCGACGTCGCGCGCGACGTGAGCGAGGCCGCGCTCAGCCCGGACGGCAAGTCGATGGCCGTCGTCGCGCGCGGCGAGGTCTTCGTGCGTCCCGTCGCGGAGGGCCGACCGACGCACCGCATCACGGCGACCGACGCGCGCGAGAGCGGACTGCAGTGGGCGCCCGACGGCTCGGCGCTCTACTTCGTCTCGGACACGGAGGACGGCGCGACGCTGTGGCGCGCGACCGTCGTCACGACGCGCGAGGACATCCTCCCGAAGGAGGAGGAGACCGAGCCCGAGGACGAGGCCGCGCCGACGGAGGAGTCCGGCGACGAGGCGTCGGAGCCTGCCGGCGAGGTGGAGGACGAGGCAGCCGCGGAGGACGGCGGCGACCCCGTGGCCGACGACGACGCCGCGGACGACGACGACGACGACGGGGACGAGAAGGACGAGAAGGAGGAGAAGATCGACCACGGCGCCCGCTGGGAGGGCGTGCTCGAGACGGCGGTCGAAGCCGTCCACTCCTGTTCGACCGCGTTCACCGCGCCGCGGATCTCGCCGGACGGGAAGCGCGTCGCGGTGCAGCAGGAGCGCGGCGACCTCGTCCTCGTCGACCTCGCGGACGGCACGGCGCGCACGCTCTTCCGCCACTGGGACACGTCCGACGTGATCTGGGCGGCGGACTCGCGGCACCTCGTCGTCGCGAAGAACGACCTCGACTTCAACCTCGACCTCTACTGGCTCGACGCGGACGCAGAGTCGCCGGAGCTCGTCAACATCACGCGGCACCCGGACCTCGACCACGAGCCGGCGCTGTCGGCGGACGGCAAGGTGCTGGCGTGGTTGTCGGACCGGGCGGGCGAGAACTTCTCGTACGACGTGCACGTCCTCGTGCTCGACCGCGAGCTCGACGCGATGCAGCCCTGGGAGCTCGCCGAACACTTCGAGGCGGCGGCCAAGGACGTGAAGTGGCCGGGTCCCGACGACGAGGTCGAACCCTTCGAACCCGATCTCACCGAGAGCTGGTTGCGCGCGCGCCGCATCACGTCGCTGCCCGGATCGGAGCAGAGCACGCGCATCTCGGCGTCCGGCGACCGCATCTACTTCACCGGCTCCGTCGGCGAGGACAGCGGCCTGTGGTCCGTCGACCACGACGGCAAGGACCGCAAGTCGATCGTCTCGGGGAGCCTCTCCGACCTGCGCCTGTCGGCCGACGGCAAGCGCTTCACGTTCGTGCAGGGCGGACAGGCCAAGCACGTCGCCGCGAGCGGCGGCAAGGTCGAGACCGTCGGGATCGACGCGAGCTTCGACGTCGTCGTCGCCGACGAGCAGGCGCAGAAGTTCCGCGACGCCGCGCGCGCCATCGGCATCGGCTTCTACCACCCGACGCTGAAGGGCCTCGACTGGGACGGCATCGCGGCGCGCTACGCGACGATCGCGCGCACGACGCGCACGAGCCAGGCCTTCAACCGCCTGTTCAACCTCATGCTGGGCGAGCTCGACGGCTCGCACATGGGCATGTTCGGCGGGCGCGACTTCGACGGTCCGGGCGAGCGCACGGGGTACCTCGGCGCCGAGTTCGCGCCCGCGGTCGGCGGCTACGAGGTGACCTACGTCGTACCGGACTCGCCGGCGGCGCTGGGAACGCGTGCGCTGCGCGTCGGCGACCGCGTGACCGCGGTCGCGGGCGAGCCGACGGCCGAGGAGGGCGCGCTGCCGACGCGCGACTGGCGCGCATTCATGGCGTCGCGTGCCGGCGAGGAGACCCTGTTCGACGTGCTCCGCGCGGAAGGTACGGCGGAGCGACTCGTCCTGCGGCCCGTGTCCTACGGCACGTGGACGAACCTCCGCTACGACGACGAGATCCGGCGGCGCCGCGCGCGCGTGGAGGAGCTCTCGGAGGGGCGCCTCGGCTACCTGCACATCCGCGGCATGAGCATGCCGTCGGTGCTCGACTTCGAGCGCGACCTCTACGCGGCCGCGCACGGCAAGGACGGTCTCGTGATCGACGTGCGCGACAACGGCGGCGGCTCGACGTGCGACATCCTGCTCGCGTCGCTCACCGCGCCGAACCACGCGTACACGATCCCGCGCGGCGCCGACCCGGCCGAGGTGCCGCACGACGCGTACCCGCGCGACCGCCGCCTCATCTACGGCTACTCGCGTCCGATCGTCGTGCTCATCAACGAGAACAGCTTCTCGAACGCCGAGATCTTCGCGCACGCCATCAAGACGATCGCGCGCGGCAAGCTCGTCGGCGAGCCGACCTTCGGCGGCGTCATCTCGACCGGCAGCTACTCGCTGATCGACGGCTCGCGCGTGCGCATGCCGTTCCGCGGCTGGTACCTGCCCGACGGCACCGACATGGAGAGCCACGGCGCGCAGCCCGACGTACTCGTCCCGCGTCTGCCGGGCGACGAGGAGGCCGGGATCGACCGCCAGCTCGATCGCGCCGTCGAGACGTTGCTCGAGGACGTCTGAGTCCGGGTCGTCCACCGAGGACGCTCGCGCCCGCCCGCGCGGGACCACATGAACGCTCGCACCCTGATCGTCGCACTCGTCGCGCTCGCCGTCGGTTTCGCCGCCGGCGCCCTGTTCACGTCCCCCGTGTCGAGCGACGCCGCGACGGACGTCCATCGGACGCTCGCGGAGAGTGAGTCGCGCGACGCGGCGGGGAGCGCCGTCGAACTCGCCGCGTCCTTTGGAGCCGTGTCGACGGAACGGCGGGCGACGGAGGTCGACGAGGCGCCGCGGCTCGCGACGACGGGGGCGATCGAGCGCGCGGCTGCCGCCGCACCCAGGCCCTCGGCGAAGGTCTCCCATGGCTCGATCACGGGGCGCGTCGCCGACGCGAGCGGCGCGCCGGTCGCCGGTGTCGTCATCCGCGCGATCGCGATTCCCCCGCGCGTCTACGAGCTCGCCGCTCCCACGAGCAACGTGAGCGGCCTCGCCGAGAGTCCGACGCTCGAGGAGGCCCTCGAGTCGGCGGCGGAGCGCTGGGCGCGTTCACGTTCCGACGAGGTGCGCGCGACGAGCGGGAGCGACGGGCAATTCGAGGTCGACGCCGTCGGCGGCGACGCGGGGACCGCGGTGACCGCCGGGCTCGCCGGCTTCGACGTCGATCCGCTCGGGGACAACGGTCGTCTCCGACCCGGCGATCGCATCGACTTCATCGCGCGACGCGGGACTCCGGTCCGGTTCGAGCTCATCGGTCCCGGCGGCGAGCTGCTCGAGAACGGCGCCGTCGAGGTGGAGGAGGGTACGAGCACGACGTTCTACGCGTGGAGCCGCGAGGACGACGCGATCACGGTCCTCGAGCGGACGATCCACGTGCGCGGGCACGCCGATCCGCGACGGCTCTCGAGCGACCGGATCGACTCGACCGCGCGCAGCCCGCGCGTCGAGGTCGACACCTCGGCGGGGGAGGTCGTGCGGCTCGTGCTCGAGCCGCGGACGCGGATCCTCGGCACGGTCGTGATGCCGCGGGGCATGGCCGACCGCGGCCTGCGTGCGGCGATCGTCGCGCACGGCGCGGACGGCGTCCCGCCCGACGACGTGCTGCGCTCCGCACCGACCAACACGAACGTGGACGGGCGCGCCTTCGCCCTGCACGACGTCACGCCCGGGACGTACGAGATCGGGATCTCGAGCTGGGACGCCGGGCTGATCGCGCACCGGACGGTCGAGGTCGTCGCAGGGACGAACGAGGTCGTCGTCGAGGTCCCGCCGCCCGATCCCACGAAGTCCCTCGTCGTGCGCGTCGTCGGCGCGGACGGACTGCCCTGTCGCGAGTACGGACTCCAGTTCGCGATGGACGAGGGGACGCGCACGCATGGGATCCGACGCGACCCCGATACGAACGGCGAGGTGACCATCGCCATCTCCACGTTCTCCGACGCGGACGATCCCTGGACCGAGCTCGAGGGCATGACCGTGACGGCCGACGCGGATGACGGTCGCTCGGGCAGGGTGGACGTGCCGTTGCGCGCGCAACGCGTCGAGATCGTGCTCGAGGACTCCGCGCACCTCGAGGTCTTCGTGGACGGACTCGCGGGGACGCCGCTCGAGACGCGCTTCAAGCTCGAGATCCGGAGGCACCCCGGCTTCGATCCCGACCGCGACGAGACCCCGAGCGGTTGGACCTCGAACGGCACGAAGCCCCCGATCGAACCGGGCCACTGGTCGATCGACCGACACCCGACGGGCTGGGCCACCCTCGCCGGGACGCTCCGCGGCGACGGGCGGAACTCGACGGTGTTCGAGGAGCTGGTGGAGATCGTGCCGGGCGAGAACCGCTTCACGTTCGAGCTGCCGGAACTCTGCGACGTGCGCCTCTTCGTCGTTCCGGCCGCGCCCGGTCTGAACGCGTGGCTCGATCCGGCCGACGACCGCGAGCAGGGTTGGTCGCAGCGGCGCGTCTGGATCGAGATGGACGAGGACGGCGTCGCCGCGTTCTCGGACGTCCCCGCGGGCGACTACGTCTTCGGGACCTACGCGTCCGACGAGACGTTCGACGTCACCGTCCCGTGCGCCGATCGGACGATCGAACTCCACCCATGGAACGCGATCCGCGTGACCGTGCAGTCGAACAGCGGGACGATCCACGCGTGCGGGCTGCGCGACGGCGACCTGATCGTCGGCGTGCGCGGCGTGCCGTTCGTGACCCTGCAGGACTGGACGACCGCGCAGGAGGCGTCGAAGAGCGCGCCCGTGTCGCTCGACGTGCTGCGCGACGGCGAGCCCGTCACGGTCGACCTCACCGGCGTCTTCGAGGCGACCAATTGGTACGCCAAGGCCGGCGGCATCTTCATGAACGCGAAGCGCGAGCCGTGAGTCGCTCGCCCTCGCGCACTTTCCCCCCGGAGCCCCCCGACATGCGCCCCCGCGACCTTCTCCTCGTCCTCGCCGGCATCGTGTTCGGCGCGATGCTCACCTGGTTCGCGCTGCCGCGCGACGGGGGATCTGCCGGTCTCGAGCACTCCGCGAACCAACACGCTGCGTCGAAGCCTTCGTCATCGAGCGAGCCTCGACTCGCGGAGGGCGCGCACTCCTCGAGCTCGAGCGACGGCGGCGCTTCCGCCCTCGAGGTCCCGCGCGCCGCGATCGACGCCGCCGCGCGCGACGCGCGGCGTTCCGTCGCCTCGCCCGCCGCGGGCGACGGCGTCATCGAGGGCGACGTGTGGGACGAAGTGGGTCGACCGATCGTCGGCGCGCGCGTCGCGGTGCGGCGCGAGATCCGTCGCGGGGATCCGCGCGCCGACGTGCGGCGCGACAGCGCGAACCCGTTCCTCTCGCTCGAACAGCGCCTCGAACGCGAGGGCGCGGACTGGGCGGACGAAGCGGGGCGCACGGCCACCGTCGTCACCGACGCGAACGGGCACTACCGCGCGGAGGGGCTCGCGTTCGGCGTCAGCTACCGCGTGAGCGGGATGTGCGACACGCACGTGCTCGAGGAGGCGTCGACGCGCCGCTCGTTCCAGGCCGGCGACGTCGTGAACCTCGTCGGGCGACCGATCCGGAGCGTCGAGGTGCTCGTGCGGAACGAGGACGGCAGCGTGGCCGAGTCGGCGATCCTCCAGATGGGTAGCGGCGCGTCGCGCCGGCTCCGGTCCTGGACGCCGACGGATCGAGTGCTGGAACTCCTCGACACCGAGCACGAGTTGACGGCCTACGGCGACGTCATGGAGCTGAACGGCGGGAGCGGGTGGACCGTCGAGGCGGGCTTGCGGAGCGAGACCGTGACCGTCGACACATGGGCGGGCGTCGAGCACGTCGACCTGCCGCTCGCTGCCGGCACCGGGGTCGTCGTGCGGCTCGTATCCAATGACGGTTCCCCCGTCGACGACAGCGTGGTGTTCGACGTCATGCACACAGAGACGAGGGGAGGGAGGACGCAGATCGACGTCGTCGCGCACAGCTACACCCGAGGAGGTGCGCGCTTCTACGGGATCGAGCCCGGCACGTACGTCGTCCGGGCGCGACTCGACAACAAGGTGTCGCTCCCGGAGCAGGTCGTCGAGCTCGCGGCCGGCGAGTTGCGCACCGTCGAGTTCGTGGTGGAACGGAGCGAACCGCATCTCATCCTCGCCCGCGTCCACGGCCCGGACGGGGCTGCGCTGGACTCCGTCTCGTTCGAAGGGAAGCTTCGACTCGCCAGCTCTACGTGGAACGGCGCGGTCGCGTACGAGCTGCAACGCGACGGGAGCTACCTCCTCGTACTCGACGGTCTGCCCGAGTTCACCGCGGGCGATCCGGTCGTGCGGCACACACTCGAGGTGAGGCGCTCCGGGTTCGGTGAGTGCGTCGTGCAGTTCGACCACTCGACGACGGAGCTCGACATCCTGCTCGAACCGGTCGCCTTCCTCGACGTCACCGTCGTCGGTTGGAACACGCTCGATCCCAAGCTGTCCAGCGTGACGCTCGAGGCCGTCGCCGACGAGGACGGCGTACGCCCCAGTTGGCGAGCGGATTGGCGCTCGCCCTCGGTGGACGCCGAGGGGCACGTCCGCTACGAGAACCTTCCGACCGGTCGCTACTGCGTGCAGCTGCGCGTCGGCGGGCAACTGCGCGGGACCGCGAACGTCGAGCTCGCGAGCGGGCCGAACGCGATCGAGTTCGTCCCGGAGGCGCGCCACGATCTCGTGGTGCACGCGCCGTACCTGGCACCGGGGACGTCGATCTCGGTCTCTCCGCCGCGGCCGGAGGACGGGAGTGGTGACCCCCTCGGTGGACCGGTCGACGAAGGGAGCCCCTTCGCTCGCTACGTCACCGACGGACGCCACGCCTCCGCGAAGGTCGACGACGAGCACCGCGCGACGTTCACGGACCTCGCACCGGGCGAGTACGTCGTCAGCGCACGGGTGAACGTCGGTGACAGCCCCGAGCCCCTGCGCATCGTCGTGCCCTGCGGCGAGGTGCTCTACGACGCGCGCACGCCCAACGCGCTGCGCATCACGGTGTTCCCCGGCGACGGCGGAGTGCTCGGTGCCGCGGGCTTCCGCGACGAGGATCTCGTGGTGGGGCGGAGGGACGCGGGCGACGTCGGTCTCGACGCGCTCTTCATGGACCTGACGAGCCGCTCGGTGAAGTCCGAGGTCGAGTTCCTCGTCCTGCGCGACGGCGAGTACGTGACGGTGACCTTCGGACCGCTCGGCGAGCGGATCCAGAGCCCGGCGGCGTTCGGCGGCACCTTCGACATCGAGATCCACGTGCCCTGAACGACGCGGGCCCCGCGGCGAGCGTTCGCCGCGGGGCCCGTCGATCGCGCGTCGTCGCGCGCCTCAGCGCGGCGCGCCCGCCGCCGTCACGCGCTGCGGCATGGCGAGATCGATCGAGACCATCGCGTAGGCCGTGGCGAGGACCGGGTTGCCCTCCCACCAGCGCGGGCTGTTCTCGTTGATCCACGAGCCGTCGGGGCGCTGCAGCGCGATGAGTCGGCCCGCGAGCTCCTTGCGCCACTCGTGCGCGACACCGTCGGCGTCGGTCACGGTCTCGCTGCCGTAGGCGTCGAGCGCGCGCGCCATGGAGTGGAAGTAGTAGAACAGGCCCTGGTAGGGCGCCGCGGGGTCGTCGAGGAACTCGAAGCCCGGGTTCACGTCGAGCGTGTAGTTGTTCGAGATCCACTTCCACACGGCCTGCACGCGCGGGTCGGTGCGCTCGAGACCGCAGAACATGTAGCAGCCGAGGAGCGCGTAGCTCATCGAGCCGTAGGAGCGCGGCGACTTCGTCCCGTCGGGCAGCGTGACGTAGCCCGCCTTCGACTCGCCCGGCGCGTAGGTGCCGCCGCCGTCGTTGCCGGGACGGATCGTCTCGCCGTCCTTCACGATCACGAGGTCGTTGCTCTCGCTGCGGTTCTGCGCGCGCTGGAGGAACGCGACCATCTTCTGCAGCGCCTCGTCGTCGGCCTCGATGCCGGCTTCCTTCAGCGCGTTCGCGGCCATCCACACGTTCGAGAGGTCGGGGCGCTCGTCGTCGCCGTAGCCGATGCCGCCGTAGTACTTGTGGCTCGGACCGTAGCCCTCGCCCTCGTCGGCCTGGAGGCGCTTCAGGTACGCCACGGCGTCGGCGACGCGCGCGGCGTCCGCGGGATCGCCGGACTTCTCGAGCGCCATGATCGCGGCGCTCGTGACGTAGCTCTCGAGCTGACCGTTGATGCAGATCGAGCCGTCCTCGTTCTGCAGCGTGCGCAACCACGCGAGGCCCGTGGCGATGGCCTTCTTCTGCGCGTCCGTGCGGCGCTCCGCCGGGACGGTCTCGAGCGCGCCGACGACGAGCGCCGTGATGCCCGGGTCGGGGTGACCGCCGGAGCCCCAGACGCCGAGGTCGCCGCCCGCGGAGGAGGCGAGGAAGTCGGCGCCGCGCATGAGCGAGGTGTCCGCCGCCGCACGATCGGCGGCCGCGATGGCGGGGAGTGCGCTGGTCGAGCGCTTGCCCTTGGTCTCGCTGCTCGCGATGGCGCGACCCGCTGCGGCGAGCGCGAGGATCGCGTCGGTCGTCGCGCGCATCGCGCCGTCGGGACCGTCGAAGTGACCGTCGTCGGCCGCGCGCTCCATCATCCCGCTGGCGAGTGCGCGGGCGGCGTCGACGTCGAGGCTGCGGAGCGACACCGGCTCGACCGCCGGCACGCGCAGGAAGGCCTCGGCGCGCTGCAGCGCTCCGCCGGCGACGGGGCCGTCGAAGAGCGCGAGCGTCCGCGCGGCGAGCAGCGTCTGCTCGATGGCCTCGGTCGGCGACGCGTCCGCGGCGCAGATCGCGCCGTCCTCGCGCTGCCACGAGACGAGGCGGTCGACGGCCTTCGTCATGAAGGGCCCGTCCGCCGTGGTGTACGCGCGCGGTCCGAGGGCGAAGGCCTGGAGCGCGCCCGCCGTCTCGGCGAGGTCGCCGTAGCCGCCGTTCTCGTCCTGGCGCAGGCGCACCCAGCGCACGACGACGTCGACGAAGTCCTTGACGTCCCCCGACGACGGGCCGTCCTGTGCGGCGGCGATCGGCGTCTCCGCGACGAGCGCGGTCGCGGCGGGTTCGAGTGTCGGAGCGGGCGAGCCGGCCGCGAGGATGGCGGCCGCGAGGAGCGTGTGGAGCATCGTTCGAGTGGGGTGTCGGCGGGCGGGTCCAGCGCGAGTCGCGCGATCCGCGCGAACGGACGGGACATCATCCGGTTCACCGCGCGCCGGGGGCAACCGTCGGACCGAGGATCGCACGGCCGGGCCGCGCCCGACCCGGTCCGTCGCCGGGTTCGCCCCCCGATACGGCTCCCGCGGCGCGGTGTGAGGCGCGCCGCGCGTGCCGCTACTCGCGCGGATCCAGCTTGACCGCGGTGCCGTAGGCGAGGATCTCGGCCGCGCCCGCCGCGATCTGGCTCGTCGCGACGCGCAGGCCGACCACGGCGTCCGCGCCGAGCACGCGGGCCTCGGCGACCAGTCGGTCGAGAGCCTGCTCGCGCGCCTCGGCGAGCAGCTTCGTGTAGTCGTCGATCTCGCCGCCGACGAGGTTCTTGAGCCAGGCCCAGATGTCGCGACCGACGTGTCGTCCGCGCACCGTGCTGCCGCGCACGAGACCGAAGCACTCCACGATGCGCCGACCGGGGACCTCGTCGCTCGTGCAGAGGATGACGCTCTTGACCATCGTCGGGCTCAACGCTTGACGTCGAGGTAGGGATCGTGCGGCTGCGTGCGTGCGCGCCAGCGCAGTGCGGCGGCGAGGAGGGCGACGCCGCCCGCCACGATGCAGACCGTACAGATCGGCGTGGCCGCCGAGACGACGGTGTCCGAGCGGAAGGACGCGCCGAGCAGGTCGACGACCGCCGCGATCGCGCCGAGCCCGAAGAGCGTGAACCCTCCGCGCGAGAGCAGGCGCTGGAGGAGGTCGCGCTCGAGGCGGTCCCACTCGGCGTCCTGCGGTTCGCTCGGGGCCGCCGATCGCGCCAGCACCGTCAGCGCGCGCAGGTCGCGCACCTCGCGAGCGAGACCGGGCTCGTCGACGAGTCGCAGCTCGAAGGCGGCGCGCTCGGCGTCCGGGAGCTCGCCGTCGACGTAGGCCATCGCGAGGAGCTCGTCGCGGCTCGGTCTGTTCGTCCCCTGTTCCATGGGTCAGTCCGCGGCGCCGAGTTCGGCGCCCATCTCCTCGGCGAAGCGCTCACCGAGGGCGTCGCGCAGTCGTCGTCTGGCGTGGAAGAGGCGCGACATGACCGTGCCCTCGGGGATGCCGAGCGCGCGCGCGATGTCGCGGTAGCTGAGTTCGTCGAAGTGGCGCAGCACGAGGATCTCGCGGTCGCGCGCGCCGAGCCGTTCGAAGGCCGCGCCGAAGCGGTCGCGCAGTTCGCCGATCTCTGGGGTGGGTTCGCCGGGGGGTGGGTCGGACTCGAGCTCGCGCCCGCCGCCGTCGTCGTCGTACTCCGCATCGATGCTGACGTTCTTGATGCGCTTCTCCCGACGCAGGAAGCTGAAGCAGGTGTTGCGCACGATGCGGTGGAACCACGGCAGGAACGGTTCGCCGTCGCGGAAGGTCTCGCGCGCCCGGTAGACCTTGAGGAAGGACTCCTGGCACAGCTCGATCGCGTCGTCGCGCGAGCCGACGAGGCCGGCGGCGACGCGGAACGCGCGACCGCGCACGAGCCGGACGAGGTGGTCGAAGGCGCCGCGGTCGCCCCGCTTGACCATCGCCATGAGCCGCGTGGTCTCGGCGGAGAGCTCGACCTCGGTGCTCGGCGGGGTCGCCGGCGCGGCGTCCTCGGTCAGGGTGCTTCGGTGGGGTCCTCGCATCGGAGCAGCCCTCCTACGCCGATGCCGTCGCGGTCTTCACGCGAATCGGGAGGGGACGACCGGACGCGGCGGCGAGCGTCCAACGCGCGGCTCGTTCGACGGCTCCGGGACCGCCGAGGGCGAGGCGCGCCTCCGCGAGCCCGGCGATGCAGCGCTCGCGCTCCGGACCGCGGCGCGCCAGGGCGGCGAGCGCCGAGCGCACCTCCTCGACCGGACCGTCTCCCGCGAAGCAGAACTCCGGCACCACGGCTCGCGCGGCGAGCAGGTTGATCGAGGCGAAGTGCGGCACCGTGAGGAGGTGGGGGGCGAGCGCGGGTTCGAGCGCGTTCGACAGTCGGTAGACCACGGCGCACGGGAGGCGGTGGTGCAGGAGGTCGAGCAGGACCGTACCCGACACGGAGAGCGCCGCGCGGCAGCGCGGGAGGACCTCGTGCAGGTCGCCGACCGCGACGTCGACGCGGTCGGTCATCCCGGCGGCCTCGACCTCGGCGCGCACGAGTTCCGCGAGGTCCGGACGGCCGACGGGGACGAGTGCCTTCTCACCGTCCATGCCGCGCAAGACCTCGAGCATGAAGGGCAGGTTGCGGCCGACGACGCTCGCGCGACTCCCGGGCAGCACCGCGATCGGACCGTCGTCGCGCGGCTCGTCGCGCGCTGCGATCGTCGCCAGCCGGTCGACGATGGGGTGCCCGACGTGGGCGCAGGGGACGCGCCGCGATGCGAACCACGGCACCTCGAACGGGAGGATCGTGAGGGCGAGGTCGACGGCGCGTCGGTAGCCGCCGACGCGCCACGGCGCCCAGCCCCAGTACTGCGGCGTGACGAAGTGGACGACCGGGACGCCGTAGCGTCGCGCGATGCGACCGATCGGGACGTGCAGCGCGGGCGAGTCGACCATGACGCACACGTCGGGGCGCGTCTCGCGGAGCTCGCGCGCGACGTCGGTGAGGAGGCGCAGGTAGAAGGGCAGCGCCGCGACGACGCCGAAGCCCATGCGCGCCTTCGAGACGGGGTCGCCGACGCGCGCGACGCCGAGTCCTTCGAGCGCTTCGCTCCCGAGCCCCGAGAACGTCGCGCGTCCCTCGGTGAGACGCGAGAGGGCCCGCACGAGGTTCGTCGCGTGGATCTCGCCGGAGGGCTCCGCGCAGGAGACGAACACGTGGGGCGAGCGGGGCGCTTCGACCTCGGGGACCTCGGTCGGCTCGGCGCTCGACCCGAGGTCGCGTGCCACCTCGCGCGTCCGCGCGCCGGCGCGCACGAGGTGCACCGCGAGGTGGAACGGCACGAGCGCGAGCGCGACCAGGGCGCGGACGAACTCGAACGCGACGGCGGTCCGCGGGCCGGGACCGTCCCGACGGACCGTCGCGGTTCGACCCGCGTCGGCGCCCGGCGCGCCGTCGGCCGTCGCGCGAGCGGGGCCCGCCGTGCGTTCCTGTTCGGGGCTCTCGGTCGTCATCGGAGGACAGCGCCCTATCATGCCCGCGTGGAACTCGCCGCGATCTTCGGAGCTGCGTTCCTGCTCTACCTCGTCCTCGCGGCGATCCCCGGACTCGACCTCGTGGCCCGCGTGCCCGTGCTCGGGCTCCTGGGATGCGTGCTGTTCGTCTCGGGCGTCTGGCAGTTCCTCCTCCGCCGGCTGACGCTCGAGCGACGCGACCGCGCCCTGGCGCGCCAGATCGGAGCGGTCGACACGCCGCACATGAGCGGCAAGCTCGGCGCGCTGCTCCAGGACAAGGGGCGAGCGCGCTCGGCGATCCCGAACCTCGAGGCGGCGCGGTCGGGCGAACCGGACTCGATCGAGTGGGCCTGGCGTCTCGCCCGCGCCTACGCCGACACGGGCCGCGACGCCGACGCGTTGCGCGAGGTGCGCGCGGTGCTCGACGTCGACGAGCTGCACGCGTACGGGGCGGCGCTACTGCTCGAGGCGCGTCTCCTCGCGCGCACGGGTCGACACGCGGAGGCGATCGAGGCGTGCGAGCGCTTCGAGCGCAACCACGGCGAGGAGCCGGAGGGCCTCTACGAACTCGGTCGGGTGCACGCGGCCCGCGGCGACCGTCCGAGCGCGAAGCACGCCTTCGCGCGAGCGGCCGACGCGGCGAGTCGTTCCGCGGCCTTCAAGCGGCGTCGCTCGCCGTGGATCGGGCTCGCCGCGCGGGTGCGGGCGCTGACGGGCTGAGCGTCCTCATCGAGGTGCTGCGCGCGGCGCCTCCGGCGCCGAACCCACGCAGTTCACAGGGAGGCACGGAGGACACAGAGACCACGCTGCGCCGCCCAGGGCGGCGCGGGAAGTCGGAACGGGACGTAGGCTCCCTGGTCCTCCTACCGAGCATCGTTCGTCGTGGTCTCTGTGTCCTCCGTGCCTCCCTGTGGACCTTCGGCGCGGCCGGAAGGCCGCGCCCGACGGACGTCAGTACGGCGCCCGCCTTCGGAACCCGTACCAACCGACGAGGGCCACCGCGGCACTGATCGCGAGCGGACGCAGCCACTGCGTCGCCGACAACGGACGCGACTGCATGTCGAAGAACGTCCGGACGTCCGCCCACTGGTAGATCGACCAGGCGTTCGCGTCGGGGATCAGGTAGAGCGCGTACATGCCGATCGTCCCGAAGATCAGTCCGAGGACGATCGTCAGGACGCGCGGCGCGAACACCGACCAGGTGAAGGCGACGGAGTAGAAGATCGACAGGAAGGCCGTCTCGTACGCCGCCGCCTCCAGCATCAGCGACGTCGGCACCGAGATCGTGACGCCGAGGACGTCGCAGAGCGGGCGGAAGAGCGCGCTGACGAGGAACATCGGCACTGCGAGGGCGAGCGCGCCCGCGATCCAACGCTCGAGGTAGAGCCGCGTGCGCGAGACCGGCCGCGAGAGCACGAGTTCGAGCGTGCCGCGCTGCGTGTCGCTCGCGACGGCGCCCGCCGCGAACATCACGGCCGCTCCGGTCCCGAGCGTGTTCGAGAACTTGAAGAACTGCTGGCCGCAGACGTAGCCCCAGTCCGACTTCGCGGCCAGCGCGGCGTCGCGCGCGAGGATCTTGCTGACGCCCTCGGCCATCGCGAGGAGCGCGCCCTTCTGTTCGAGGAACGTCGGGTAGAACGCGATCGCGATCGCGAGGTGCCCGAACAGCAGGACGAACAGGCCGATCGACCGCAGGACCGAGGTGCGCAGGAGCTGCGGCATCAGAGGCCCTCCACGCCGTAGAGGTCGCGGTAGAGCTCCTCGAGCGAATGCGTCCCGAACGTGATGGTCCGCGGCGGGGGCGCGTCGTGGGGAAGGCGGCGCAGGGCGGAGATCGGGTCGTCGTCGGCGAGTTCGCAGGTGACGCGTCCCGCGCTCGTCCGCGCTCCAACTCCGAGCGCGGCGACGACGGGACCGAGCGCGGCCGCGGGGGCGTCGTCGCCGAACTCGAGGGTCAGGAGTCGCCGCGCGCGGCGCTCGAGCGCCTCGGTCACCTCGTCCGCGACGACGCGCCCCTTCGCCATGAAGACGACGCGCTCGCAGCACTTCGCGACCTCGCCGAAGTGGTGCGACGACAGGAGCACGCAGCGCCCCGCACGAGCGACCTCCCGGAGGATCGCGACGACCTCGCCGCGCTTGCTCGGGTCGAGCCCCGCCGTGGGTTCGTCGAGGAGGAGGACCGGCACGTCCGGGGCGAGCGCCGCGCAGAACAGCGCCTGGCGCTTCATGCCGTGGCTGAACGTGCGGAGTCGTCCGCGCAGGGGCAGTCCGAGGCGTTCCGCCAGGGCGTGCGCGCGCTCCCGCGCACCTCGGTCGCGACCGCGCAGCAGGAAGCGGAACTGCTGTTCCAGGGTGAGCTCGCCGAACGCGGCGATCTCGCCCGGCGCGTAGCTCGTGCGCTCGCGTACGGCGCGACCCTCGCCCGCGAGGCGGACGCCGTCGACCTCGACGGTGCCCGTCGTGGGGGTGACGAGACCGATCAGGAGGCGCATCAGGGTGCTCTTCCCGCTGCCGTTCGGGCCGACGAGTCCGCACACCGCGCCGCGCTCGACCTCGAGGTCGAGCGGCGCGAGCGCCAGCGTCCGCCCGAAGCGACGCGAGAGTCCTGCGACGCGGATCGCCGGGTCCACCGGCGGCATCTTGCCCGCGCGCGCGCTCGGGTTCAAAGTCGGCGGCCGTGGAACGGGACGAAGTGCTCAAGAGCGACGCATTCGGTCGCGTCGAGCGGACCGCGGACGGAGCGGGGCGGACGGCGACGCGCCGGACGGCGCGCGGTCGCGGGCCGCTGTTCGACCTCGTCGCGCGGCTCCTGCTCGCGCGCGAGCGGCGCGCGCTCGAACGGCTCGCCGGCGTCGACGGCGTGCCGCGACTGCTCGCGGGGGACTCCTCGGACGACCCGCGCCGCGTGCTCCTGCGCACCTTCGTCCCCGGCGAGCCGCTGTGGGCGGCGACCGCGCTGCCGAGCGACTTCTTCGAGCGGCTCGAGGACCTCGTCCGCGAGGTGCACGCGCGCGGCGTGTGCCACAACGACCTCCACAAGGAGCAGAACGTCCTGGTGCGACCGGACGGACGCCCCGCGCTGATCGACTTCCAGCTCGCGTCCGTGCACGAGCGCGAGTCGCGGCGCTTCCGCGTGCGCGCCGCCGAGGACCTGCGACACGTCGACAAGCACCGCCGCCGCTACCTGCGGCGCGACGGACCGAAAACTGCCGAGGAGCGCGCGACGCGTCCGCCCCGGTCGTTCCTCGCCGCGGTCTGGCGGCGCTTCGGCAAGCCGCTCTACCGCGGCGTCGTCGGGCTCTTCCCGTCGCTGTCGGAACCGGAGCCGAGGCGTCCGACGTCGGGGCCCTGGCCGGAGTGGACGGCGGCTCTCGGCGAAGGATCGCAGAGCGAGCCGATGCGTCCCGAGAGGAAGTTCGACAGCAGCGCGTGACCGTGCTCGGAGAGCACCGACTCCGGGTGGAACTGCACGGACTCGATCGGGAGTTCGCGATGTCGCAGGGCCATGACCGTGCCGTCGGCGGCGCGCGCCGAGACCTCGAGCACGTCGGCGACGGGTTCCAGCGCGACGAGCGAGTGGTAGCGCGCGCACGCGAGCGGCGTCGGCAGGCCGGCGAAGAGTCCGCGCGCATCGTGGTGCACGGGTTCGGCGAAGCCGTGCACCGGCTCGCGTCCGCGTCCGACGGCGCCGCCGAAGCGTCGGGCGAGGACCTGGTGCCCGAGACACACGCCGAGCGTCGGGACCGCACCGGCCGAGCGTGCGAGGAAGTTCGACGTGTCGGTGCAGTCGTCCGGGCCTCCGGGCCCCGGTCCGAGCAGCAGCCGGTCGTGCGGCGGCGGCTCGCCCCGCAGCGCCGCGGCTCCGACCACGCGGACCTCGGCACCGCACTCCTCGAGGAACTGCACGAGGTTCCAGGTGAACGAGTCGCGGTGGTCGACGAGCAGCACGCGCATCGCGACGGAATGAGACCACGGCGCTCGTCCGCACCGCCAGCGGTCCCCGCGGGAACTCCGCGCCGCGGGGCGCCGCCGCGTTTGGAACGGCGCGCGGGCGAGGCTAGCCTCCTCTCCCATGGACATCGTCATCGTCGGGGCGGGAGAGGTCGGGCTGTACCTGGCCGACATCCTGACGCGCGAGTCGCACCGCGTGAGCGTGGTCGACTCCGACCCGATGAAGGTGCGGCGCCTCCAGGAGACGCTCGACGTCCAGGCGCTCGAGGGCGACGGGACGCGGCCCGAGGTCCTGGCTTCGGCCGGAGCGGCGCACGCCGACCTGTTCGTCGCGGTGACCAACGACGACCGCATCAACATGATCGCGGCGCTGATGGGCAGGCACCTCGGCGCGAAGCGCGTGATCGTCCGCCTGCGCGACACGTCGCGCCTCGAGGGCTACCACTTCTTCCACAAGCGCGCGATCGGCTACGACGTGCTGCTCTCGACCGACGACCTCGCGACCGAGGAGATCCTCGGGACCGTGCGCGAGCACCACGCGCTCGAGGTCGAGTCGTTCGCGAGCGGCCGCGTGCAGTTGCGGCGCCTGCGCATCCGCAAGGCGGGCGAGCTCACGTCCGACGTGCTCGCGAAGCTCGAGCTCCCCGGCGGCCTGCTCGTCGCCGCGATCTCCCGACGCGACCAGTTCTTCGTGGCGTCGGGCTCCGACAGGCTCGAGGTCGACGACCAGGTCTACGTCATCGGCAAGGCCGGCGACCTCGACCAGTTCGAGGCGCTGTCGGGCGCGCCGCGGCTCGGTCGACGGAGCGTCATGATCATGGGCGGCGGTCGCATCGGCGTGCGCCTCGCGGAGGCGCTCGGTGCCATGCCCGGCGTCTCCGTGCGCATCCTCGAGCGCGACCCCGAACGCGCGAAACTGATCGCGGGACGCTTCGGGAGCAGCGTCATGGTCCTCGTCGGCGACGCGACCGACATCGAACTCCTCAACGAGGAGCGCATCAGCGAGGTCAACACCTTCATCGCGACGAGCGCCGACGACGAGGACAACATCATCGCCTGCCACCTCGCGTCGACGCTCGGCGTCGGGAGGACGGTCGCGATCCTCGACAAGGCGGCCTACCGCAAGGTCTTCGACAGCCTCCACATCGACAAGGCCATCAGCCCGAGGCTCCTGTGCGCCAAGCGCATCCTGCGCTTCGTGCGCGCCGCTTCGATCGCCTCGATCGCGGTGATCGCCGAGGGGCGGGCCGAGGTGCTCGAGATCGAGGCGCGCTCCTTCGGCGGCAAGAACGAGCGCAAGGTCAAGAACCTCGGCATGCCGAGCGGGATCATCATCGGCGCCGTCGTCCACGGCGAGGAGGTCGTCGTCCCGCGCGGCGACACGATCGTGCGTTCCGGCGACCGGTTGATCCTGTTCACGCTGCCGGAGCGGCTCGAGGCCCTCAACCAGTTCCTCGGCGAGTCCGGCTCGTTCGGCACCGTCGCGACGGCCGAGGTCGAGTGATCCACGCGACCGTGAAGACGGAGCTCGCTCGACCTTGAACCTGCGGGCCGTCCTGTGGCTCCTGAGCCGCGTCGTCCTGCTGCTCGCGGGATTCCTGCTCGTCCCGGCGGGCGTGTCCGCGCTGTTCGGCGAGCGCAGCGAGGCGCTGTGGTTCGTCGGTTCGTCGATGCTGTGCACGGTCGTCGCCGTCCTGCTCGGCTGGCGCAACGCGGACGCGATCCGCACGACGGAGGGGCGCCCCGACTTCTTCAGGCGCGAGGGGCTCGCGGCGGTGGGGCTGTCGTGGTTGCTCGCCGGCGTGCTCGGCGCGCTGCCCTACCTGCTCACCGGCGCGATCCCTTCGCCCGCCGACGCCTTCTTCGAGTCGGTCTCGGGTTTCACGACGACGGGAGCGACGATCCTCACGGGCGACGGCATCGCCGCGCTGCCGAAGGGGGTCGCCTTCTGGCGCTCGTTCACGCACTGGCTCGGCGGCATCGGCATCGTGCTCGTGTTCGTCGTGCTCTTCCCGACCGGCGGGCGCAGTCTGTTCCGGTCCGAGGTGCCCGGGATCGCGCGCGAAGCGGTGCAGCAGCGCGTGCGCGACAGCGCGATCGGGCTCGCGCGGATCTACCTCGGCCTCACGATGGTCGAGGTGGTCGCGTTGATGGCGGCCGGGCTCGATCTCTACGAGGCGTCGATCCACGCCTTCGGCACGATCGCGACGGGCGGCTTCTCGAACCACCCGGAGAGCGTCGCGTACTTCGCGTCGTGGACCGTCGAGTCGATCCTCGTCGTGTTCATGTTCCTCGCGGGCATCAACTTCGCGGTCTACGACAACTTCCTCCGGCTCGGCTTCCGGCGGGGGATGGCGATGGTGCTCGGTTCGACCGAGCTGCGCGCGTACGTCGGCATGATCGTGGGCGCGACCCTGCTGATGGCGTTCGTGCTGTGGTTCTGGGGCGGGAGCAACGGGCTGTCACCGGCGACCGACCCGAGTCTCGAGGGCCTGCCCGACTACTCGAGCCTGCAGCTGTGCGTGCGCGACAGCCTGTTCGCGTCGGTGTCGATCCAGACGAGCACGGGCTACGGGACGGCGGACTTCCACCGCTGGCCCGAACTGTGCCGCTTCACCCTGATGTTCCTCGCGCTCGTCGGCGCGTGCGCCGGATCGACGGGCGGCGGGCTCAAGGTGGTGCGCTTCATGATCGTCGCGCGCGCGGCGCTGCGCGGCGTGCTCTCCTTCTCGCGTCCGCGCGCCATCCACCCCGTGCGCATGGACGGCGAGACGCTCGACGAGGGCACGGTCGCGTCGGTGACGGGCTTCTTCGCGCTGTGGTGCCTCGCGCTCCTCGTCGGGACGGCCGCGCTCGCCGCGTTCGGCATGGACCTCATCTCGGCCCTCACCGGCGTCCTCGCGTGTCTCAACAACATCGGACCGGGGCTCGAGACCGTCGGACCGTCGTCGAACTTCGCCCACGTGCACGTGATCGGCAAGGGGCTGCTCGCGGTGCTGATGATCCTCGGACGCCTCGAGTTCTACGCGCTCGTCGTCCTCCTGGTCCCGCGCTTCTGGCGCTCGTGACGCAGCGCGCGCTACGGCCTCGCCGGCGTGTTCGGCTTGCGATGGCGGTTGCGGTCGTAGGTGACGACGCGCCACAGATCCATGCCGGAGATCGCGCACACGACGTCGCGCGTCCCCGACGGGGTCTCGACCAGGGCGCGGCCGACGAGCATGCCGACGAGACGCAGGTCGCCGTCGCGGTCGCGCGCGAACACGCCTGCGCCGGAACACTCCGAGGGCAGCGGCTCGACCGGCGGCTCGAGCACGAGCCCGCTCGCCGGGACGCCGTCGGCGACGGTCGTCGTGCGCTCCCACACGCCGTCGAACCCGCGACCGCGGATGGTGAGCTCCGTGCCGGGCGCCTTCGGGTCGAAGTCGATCTCGACGGTCGGGATGCGGACCGCCACGTCGAGCGTGTAGAGGTCGCCGCCCATGTCCTCGATCAGACCGGGTTCGATCGACGGGCCGTCGCCGAACCAGGTGACCAGTTCGGCGTCGCCCGAGGTCGCGGTGCGTCCGAGGAACACCACGCCGTGGTCGGTCGAGACGCCGAGTTCGACGCCGTTGACGGTCCGTACGAGGACGGTCGGGTCCGGGTCGGCCGAGCGACAGCCCTGGAGGAGCGTCGCGACGAGCGCGGCGACGAGACCCGTCGAGGTGCGGCGGCGCATCGCGGCATTGTGACGGCGTCCCTCGCGGGGCTCCAGGACGGGCGCGCACCCTCGCGCACGTCGCCCCTCGCGGCCCGCGGACGGGACCGTTCGCACGCCCCGAGAGGGTGCGCCGCCCCGCTGCCAACGGGAGACGCTCCGCCGGCGTAGCCCGATCGTCCCCGAACCCCACTGCCCATGCATCGATCCACCTCCGGGAGCGCGTCCGCGCTGATCCTCGTCGCCGTGCTCCTGGCCGCCGTCGCGGCGGTCCTGCTCTTCTTCACGCTCGGCGGATCGGAGGACCCCGCGATCGCGATCGACCAGGGGCGGACCGAGAAGGCGGTCGGAGCCGGACCTTCGGACGTCGAACTCACCGACGCCGCGTCGCGCCGATCGGGTCGCGAGGGCGTCGCGACGGTGGAGACGCCGGATCTCGTCGGAGCGGCCGACCTCGCGTCGCGCGTCGGCGCGGCGGTCCGCGGCCCGAGCGCGCTGCTCGTCGGCCGCGTCGTCGACGGCGGCGGGCGCCCGGTCGTCGGTGCCGAGGTCCGCGTCGCTCCCGCGAGCGACGGGTTCTCGTTCTCGGTCGGCGACGTCGAACACCTGCCGTCGACGACGACGGACGAGCTGGGCGCGTTCTCGTTCGAGAAGGCGCCGACGGGGAACAACAGCGTCGTCGTGACGGCCGACGGTTTCGCGCGCCACGAGCGCCGCGGCGTCGAGCTCTCCGAGGGCGGTCGGTACGACCTCGGCGACCTCGTCGTCGAGCGCTGCGTCTTCCTGTCCGGTCGCGTCGTCGACGAGGCGGGGCGCGGTGTCGAGGGGGCGAAGCTCCACCGCGTCGCCGCGGACGACGGCGTGGAAGGACTGATGGTGTTCGGTCTCGGAGGCGGCGCGCCGCTCGCCGAACAGCTCGCCGTCTCGGGCCCCGACGGTGCGTTCTCCGTCGACACGCTCGCCGCCGGACCGTGGCGCATCGCGGTCGTCCACGACGAGCATCCGCGCCGGACGTTCGAGGGCACGAGCGACGAACCGGGCGAGGTCCGCACCGACCTCCTGTTCGAACTCCCGCGCGGCGCCGGCATCGCGGGACGCGTCGAGGGCGTCGACGTCCGTCCCGGCCCGTTCAAGGTGCGCGCGCGCGAGGCCGGCGCCTCGAACCCGTTCGTGCCCTTCCGCAGCGGCGAGCTCTGCGACGTCGCGAGCGACGGTTCGTTCGCGTTCCGCGGTCTCGAGGCCGACGCCGACTACGAGTTGACCGTCGTGCGCGGCGCGACGCCGTCGGGCGACGACCCGTTCACGGGTCCGCTCGGCGAGTCCGTCGTGTCCGAGGCGCGCACCTTCGAGGCCGGGACGCAGCAGGCGCTGCTCGAGGTGCTGCCGCCCGGCAAGCTCACCGTGCGGGTCGTCGACGCACGCACCGACGAACCCGTCGAGAACTACCGCGTCGCCTTCGGCGACGCCTGGTACCCGCGCGACCTGCGCGGACCCGACGGATCGCCCGCGATGCACCACGAGGACGGCGTCGCGACGTTCGAGGACGTCGCGCCGCGACGCGAGACGCCGTTCGAACAGGACCCGATCGTGCGCGTGACCGCCGACGGCTACGCGCGCCAGGACGTGAAGGTCACGACGCCCGGACCCGGCCAGACCGTCGACGTCGGCGTCGTGCGGCTCGAGCGCGCGCCGCTGGCGATCGTCACCGTCCGCGACGGCGCGGGTGCGCCGGTCGCGAACGCGCGCGTCACGCTGACGCGCGCCTCGCGCGAACGCTCCGGGACGACGTTCGACGTCGAGGTCGCGAACGGCGACGTCTCGTTCGGAGGGGACGACGCCCAACGCGGACGCACCGACGAGAACGGCGTGGTCAGGCTCACGCTCCCCACGGTGAACGGGGAGGCGGAACTGCGCGTGCAGCACGGCGACTTCGCGGACTACGTCGCGATGGTCACGGCGCCGACGAACGACCGCGACCTCGAGCACACCGTCGTGCTCGGACCGGGAGGGCGAGTGCTCGTCCGCGTCACCGACGCCGCCGGTGCGCCCGTCCCCTGGGCGCGGGTCGAGCACCAGGCGCCGGGCGACCGCTCCTTCCCCGGCACGGCGACGCCGAAGACCGATTCGTCGGGCGAGGCGCGCTTCTCGCGCCTCGCGCCCGGGACGCACCGCTTCCGCCCGTCGACCGAGCAACGCGGCAACGGGCTGTTCCTGATGTCGTTCGACGACGGCTCGGGCGCCGGCGACGGAGGAGGGACCTGGACCGACGTCGTCGTCGAGCACGGCAGCGACGAGACGGTGGTGCTCGTCCACGACGCGGGAACGTCGGTGGTGGGGACGGTGCGACAGGACGGACTCCCGCTCGTCGGTGCGCGCGTCTCGCTCAAGAAGAAGCGCTCCGGGGCGGACGGCGACGAGAGGTCGCGTGCGGTCGCGGTCGTGATGGACTCGGACGCCGGCGGCTTCGTGGACTTCGGCGGCGGTCCCTCGGCCAAGACGAACGGAGAGGGGCACTATCGACTCGAGGGCGTGCAGCCCGGCGACTACGAGTTGCGCGTGACGCACCCCGACCGTGCCTCGCCCGACAGCCGCGACGTCACGATCGTCGGAGGCGTCGAGAACCGCGTCGACGTCGATCTCGCGCTCAACGGGATCTCAGGGACCGTGCGCGACGAGGAGGGGCGTCCGGTCGCCGGACTGTCCGTCCGCGTGGAGCGCGCGACCGGCGACACCGGGGACACCGTGATGCGCGCCTTCTTCGTCACCGACAGCGGCGGCGGGGGAGCGGCGTCGATCGGGGGCGGCGGTCCGAAGGGCACGGTGACCGACGCGCAGGGGAACTACGAGCTCCAGGGCGTCCCGGCGGACACGCCGGTGCGTGTCGTCGTCTCCGAGTCCGACCACGAGCCCTTCACGCGCGAGGTGAAGAGCGACGAACTCGAGCTCACCCCGACCGAGTTCCGGCGGGGCGTCGACCTCGTCGCGAAGCGCGGCGGTGCGGTGCAGGTCGTCGTGCAGGAGTCGCAGCGCGCGCAGTTCGTCTTCGCCTCGGTCCGCGCCGTCCGCCTCGACGACGCCGGGGTCGAGGTGCCCGGCAGCGACGCCTTCGGCTTCGTCCAGGAGGACGGCGCGAGGCTCAACGGCCTCGAGCCCGGGACGTGGCGCGTGTCGGTGCAGCCCATGGACGGGAGCGTCGAGCCGCGCACGCAGGACGTCGAGATCCCGCCGGGCGAGAGCGTGACCGTCGAGTTCTGAGAGTCGAGTTGCCATCGCCGGGGCACCGCGGTGCCCCGGCTCGCCGGATCTCTCGTTCGCGCCGCCTCGCGACGTTCGGGTCCGCGGTGTCGGCGGCGCGTGAGCGCTCGTCCCGAGCGGTGTTCCCGCCGCGGCGCTCCGGTAGGATCCGCGCATGAGCGGACGCGCCTACGACGCCATCGTCCTCGACCTCGACGGGACGCTCGTCGCCGACGACGGGCACGTCCGGATCGCCGTGCGCGCGCGGCTCCGCGACGCGAT
>JAWKUH010000029.1:0-71872 GCA_041398665.1 Planctomycetota bacterium
TCGGCGGCGCGCGTGCGGTCGCTCAGACCGTGGACCTCGGGTCCCGAGTCGATCCAGTCGACGAGCCGGCGCGCCGCGCGCGCCCAGGTCTCGACGTTCGGCCACGCGTACCAGCGCGGCGCGACGGCGAAGTACGGTGCGACGAGGGCCAGCCGGTCGGGCGGCTCGTCCGCGAGCGCGACGAGCGCGAGGGCGCCGCCGAGCGAGTAGCCGACGACGCGCACGCTCGCGTGGCGCGAGCGCAGGGCGCGGTACTCCTCGCGCACCGCCTCGATCCACTGCTCGACCGTCGTCGTCGCGAGCTCCTCCGAACTCGTCCCGTGGCCGGGCAGGAGCATGGCGCGGACGCGCACTCCCTCCCCGGCGAGTCGATCCGGCAGCTCGCCGAAGTCGCGCGGCGTGCTGCGGAAGCCGTGGATCAGCAGCACGGCGACCTCGGCGTCGAGGGGTCCCGCGTCGATGGGTCCCCAACCGGGTCGCACGACGCCCGGCTCGATCCCGGCCTCGCGCTCCGCCGCCAGCAACCGGCGCGCGTGCGCGTCCATCCGGCAGGCGCCGAGGAGCACGAGCGCGCTCCCGAGGACGACCACGCCGAGACACCAGCGCCACCAGCGGCGCTTCGACCGCGGGACGAGCAGGGGCGCGATCTCCGCGAGCTCCTTCGTGCCCGGGGGCGGGTGACCGACGTCGTCGATCCGAGGTGCCTCGGTCTTCGCCACGGGCGGCGAGCATACCCGCGCCCGCTATGCTCACGGCGTGGACGTCACGACCATCGCCCTCGCCGTGTCCTCGATCGCCGTCTCGGGGAGCCTCGTCGCCGCCGTGCTGGCGAGGAGCCGCTCGACGCGCGCGCTCGGTGCTCCCGTCGCCGCGGAGATCGGTGCGCGATCCCTCTATGCGGTCCCGCCGCTCGTCGCCGCGGTCGCGGCGGTCCTGCTCGGCGGGGCGGAGCCGCTGCCCCTGGTCCTCCTGTTCGCCGCGATCGCGCTGTGGTTCCTCGCCCCGCGCACCGGCGACCGCGTCCTCGGGCGCGACGGCGTGCGCCGCGGTTGGACGACGTTGCGCTTCGAACGGATCGTCGAGTGGCGGCTCACCGGCGACCACCTGCGCGTGCTCCTGCGCGGGGAGTGGGAAGCCGTTCCGGCGCCGTCGCGCGACCACGAGGCGCTGCGCAAGGTGCTCGAGGAACGCGCGCCGGGGCGCGAGTCGCGCTTCACGAGTTGACTCGGCCGCCGTCCGCCCCGTCGAGTTCCGGCACGGTCCAGCCGGGCGGCGGCAACGGGCGGCCGCGCCGACGCTCGGGGTGTTCCGTCAGTCGCCGCACCTCGCGGCGGTAGGCCTCCTCGACCTCGTGCGCGAAGAGGAACGGCACGAGTTCGTCGCCGAGTTCGTCGAGCCGGCGCAGGTAGCGCCGGAGGAACGCGCGCTGCTCCGCAGGTGACGTGGTCGGCGCGAGGTCCGTGCACAGGAGTCCGAGGTCGTGCGACGCGCGCCGGAGAAGCGTGCGCTTGCGCCGCCACGACGGCACCGGACTGCGCCGCCACATGTCGAGGATCACGGGCACCACGCGCGCACCGTCGTGCGTACGGCTGTAGAGCAGGTTGCGAGCGTAGAGGTCGCCGTGCTCGAAGCCGACGGAGTGGAAGCGCGCGAGCGTGTCGGCGAGGGTCGCGAGCGCGAGTCGCCGGTCCGGCGCGTGCGGACTCGAGAGCAGCGCCTCGTAGCCCGCGGCGTCCGGGACGCGCGCCGTGACGAGCACCTGCGAGAGGACCGACGCGCCGCGCACGCGCGCCGCCGCGAGGATCGGCTCGGGCGTCGAGAACGCTCGCGCGCGCAGGAGCACGAGGTTCCGGTACTCGCGCAGGCGCGGCGGGGGACGCCGCAGCAGGAGTCGTGCGAAGCCGTGGCGCCGCGCCGAGCGGCGCCGCAGCGGTCCGCCCTTCACGTAGTACTCCGCCGAGCCGCCGCCCTCGATGCGCATGAACTCGCCGCCGTCGCGCTCGCGCGCCTCGACGTGGCGGAGCAGCGCCTCGGCGCGCTCGACGAGCGGCGAGTCGCCGACGACGACGACGCGTTCACGCGCCATCCGCGGACCCCCCGGCCGGCACGGCCGCGACGAAGGTCTGCGCGGAGAGGCGCCAGACCGGACGGTGGATCGCGACGATGCTCGCTCCGGCCGAACGGAACGCCGCGGCGACGCGCGCCGCGTCGCGACCCACGCGCCCCGACGCGTCGCGTTCGCGCCCGAGCCGCACGGCGTAGGGCCACGTCGCCCGGTCCCAGAAGCTGACGACGACGACACGGCGCGCGACGCGCACGAGCTCGGCGACCGCGCGGTCGAGGTCCGCGACGCTCCGCAGGTGGTGGAGGAAGCGGCAGGCGACCGCGGCGTCGACCGCGTCGTCGGCGAACGGCAGGCGGAAGGCCGACGCGCGCAACCGAGAGCCCTCGCCCGCGAGCAACTGGTCGGCCGACGCGTCGACGCCGATCCACCGGTGACCCGCTCCGACGATCGACCCGCGCAGTCGTCCGGTGCCGCACGCCACGTCGAGCACGACGGACGGCCGATCGAGCCGTGCCGCGAGCAGCTTCGCGACGGCGCGCGGGTCGCGCTGCGCGCGCGCCCGACCTCCCCAGCGCGTCGCGCGCCACGCTGCACCGCCTCGCTCGCCGCTCCACGCGCGCGCGAGTCGCGCGCGATCGTCGTCGCGATCGGTCGCGCACCGTCGGGTCCCGGGGTCGTCTCCCACACCGTATTCATACCGGCGCGGTCCGTCGGGGCGTCGCTCCACCGGGTCGGGACCTCCCGGTGGGAACGTCGATCGACCCGGACCGCGGGTCCGCGTGCACGGATCGACGGACGCGGCGCAGGAACGCCGCCGCGGCGGCGCGGACGGGTGCGCGCGGACCTATGATCACCGCGGTGCCGGCACTGAACTGGATGGACGTCGCCGCGAGCGGAGCGGGCGACGCGCGCGTGCCCGACGAGGCCGGACTGCTCGAGGGCCTCAACGAGTCGCAGCGCCGCGCGGTGCTGCACGGCGAGGGGCCGCTCCTGATCCTCGCGGGGGCGGGGACGGGCAAGACGCGCACGATCACGCGTCGACTCGCCTGGCTCGTGGCGACGGGTCGCGCCGACGCTCGCGGCGTCCTCGCGATCACGTTCACGAACAAGGCCGCGCGCGAGATGCGCGAGCGCGTCGAGGAGCTCCTCCCGACGAGCGGCATGTGGATCGCGACGTTCCACTCGGCCTGCGCGCGGGTCCTGCGGCGCGACATCGAGTTGCTCGAGGGCTACACGCGCGACTTCACGATCGTCGACTCGAACGACAAGAAGCAGCTCCTCAAGGAGCTCGTGAAGGAGCTCGGCTACGCGCCGGAACGCTTCCGCCCCGCGCTGCTCTCCGGGTGGATCAGCAACGTCAAGACGAACGCCCACTCGCCCGAGGACGCGGAGGAGGCGCTTGGGTTCGAGGACGAGGTGCTCGCCAAGCTGCGCTTCGCCTACGAGGACCGGATGCGGGCGCAGAACCAGCTCGACTTCGACGACCTGCTCCTCAAGGTCCTCGAGATCTTCGACCGCTTCCCCGGCGTGCGCGACACCTACGCGCACCAGTTCCGCTACGTCCTCGTCGACGAGTACCAGGACACGAACCGCGTGCAGTACCTGCTCGCGCGGCACTTCGCGAGCGCCTGGGGCAACATCGCGGTCTGCGGCGACCCCGACCAGTCGATCTACTCCTGGCGCGGCGCCGACATCCGCAACATCCTCGACTTCGAGCAGGACTTCGGCGACGCGACGGTCGTCAAACTCGAGCAGAACTACCGCTCGACGCGGAACGTCCTCGCCGCCGCGCAGGGGCTCATCCGCAACTCGTCGGAGCGCAAGGAGAAGGAGCTCTACTCCTCGCGCGAGGACGGGCCGCACGTGCGCGTCGTGCAGTGTTCGGACGAGGTCGAGGAGGCGGAGTGGATCGCGCGCGAGGTGAAGCGCCTCGTCGACGCCGGCGTGCGCAAGGACGAGATCGCGGTGCTCTACCGCGTGCACTTCATGCAGCGCGTCGTCGAGCGCGCACTGCGCGACAACTCGATCACGTACCGCGTCGCGGGCGGGCTCGAGTTCTACGAACGGCGCGAGATCAAGGACCTGCTCGCCTACCTCCAGCTCCTCGTCAACCCGCGCTCGGACCTCGCGACGCGGCGCGCGATCAACGTCCCGCCGCGCGGCATCGGCGACACGAGCGTCGACCGTCTCGTGCAGTGGGCCGCCGACCGGCGCGTCCCGCTCACGCGGGCGATCGCGAGCGAGGAGGCGCGCGCGCTGATCCGCGGCCGCGCGCGCAAGGGGCTCGAGGCCTTCGCCCAGCTGCTCGACCTGTTCGAGGGCGCGGCGCAGCGGCCGCCGCACCAGGTGCTCGGTCGACTCGTCGAGGAACTCGAGTGGTTCGACTACGTCCACGGGCTGGACGAGAAGGACGGGACGACGCGCGTCGAGAACGTCGAGGAGTTCCTGGCGAGCGTCGAGCGCTTCGAGAACGAGCGCGAGGACGCGACGCTGACCGACTTCCTCGCCGACGTCGCGCTCGTCTCCGACCTCGACCACTTCGGCGGAAGCGACGAGCGCGAACCGAAGGCCGCCGAGGAGGGCGACGGGACCGGCGCCGTGACGCTGATGACGCTCCACTCCGCCAAGGGGCTCGAGTTCGACGCGGTGTTCCTGCCCGGTCTCGAGGAGGAGCTCCTGCCGCACGCGCGCGCGCTCGAGGACGACGCGGGAGGCGTCGACGAGGAGCGCCGCCTGCTCTACGTCGGCATGACGCGCGCCCGCGAGCACCTCGCGCTCTCGCACACGCAGTCGCGCACCTACTTCGGCACGAACACCTGGCGCGAGCCCTCGCGCTTCCTCGACGAGCTCCCGCGCGACGTCGTCGAAGGCGCGGGCGTCGAGGAGGAGGACGACACCGACGTCCTCGGCGAGTTCGAGCCGGAGTACGGCGGCGGACTGTCCGAGGGGGACTGGGTCGTGCACCCGAGCTTCGGCGCCGGGCTCGTCGAACGCCTCGTCGGCTCCGGCCAGAACGCGCGCGCGACCGTGACGTTCCGCGGTGCCGGTACGAAGGTGCTGCTGCTCGCCTACGCGAAGCTCGAGCCGATGACGCGCGGTGACGGCCGATGAAGGACTTCGAGGCGAAGCTGCGCGCGCTCCTCGGCGCCGCGCGCGAGGACAGCGACGTCCACGCCCTCGCCGACGCGCTGCGCCGCGCGGCCGACGAGCTCGTCGCGCCGTTCGCCGCGCCGACCGCGCAGGACGACCCCGACCGGTTCGCGCTGGTGGGGGAGAGCTCTGCGTTCCGCGCGATGCTCGACCTCGTCGACCGCGTCGCCGACGCCGACGTGCCGGTGCTCGTGCGCGGCGAGACCGGCACGGGTAAGGAGGGCGTCGCACGCCGAATCCACGAGAGGAGCGCGCGCCGCAAGAAGCCCTTCGTCGCCATCGACTGCGGCGCGATCCCCGCGACGCTGATCGAGAGCGAACTGTTCGGCCACGTCCGCGGCGCGTTCACCGGCGCCGACCGCGACCGACCGGGACACATCGTCTCGGCCGACGGCGGCACGCTGTTGCTCGACGAGATCGGCGAGCTGCCGCTCGCCCTGCAACCCAAGCTCCTGCGCGTGCTCCAGGAGGGCGAGGTGCGACCGGTCGGCGGCAACCGCACGCGCAAGGTCGACGTGCGCGTCGTCGCCGCGACGAACCGCGACCTGGCCGCGGAGCAGGCGGCGGGGCGCTTCCGTCAGGACCTCTACTTTCGTCTCGCCGTGGTCGAGGTCGTCGTCCCGCCGCTCCGCGACCGACTCGCGGACCTGCCGCTCCTCGCGGAGCACCTCGCGGCGCGCATCGCGCGCGACATGGGGCGCGAGACCCCCGAGGTGACGCCGAGCGCGCTCTCGCGGCTCGCCGGGCACGACTGGCCGGGCAACGTCCGGGAGCTCGACAACGTCCTCCGCCGCGCGATGGCCCTGTCCGACGGGCCGATCGACGCCGCGGCGGTGGAGGGCGCGATCGGACGCTTCTGACGGCCTCCGAGCGTCCCCTGCCGGGGTCCGAGGCGCTACCATCCCTCCCCCGCGCGGGTCCGCCCGCGCTCCACGACCCCGCGGCAGGCGTCCCGGTCCGAACGATCCCCGTCGGACCCCGCGGACCGCCGCCGCGCACCCCCAACGAGTCCCAAAGGGCTTCTCCCGATGCCGAAGCTGATCGTCCGGGACGGCGGCACCACGCGCGCCTTCCGCCTGACCAAGGAGGGTCGCCTGACCATCGGGTCGGGCAGCTCGAACAAACTCGTCCTCGCCTCCGGCGGAGTCTCCGACCAGCACGCGGTGCTCGTCGTGCGCGAGGAGGCGGCCAGCCTCGACGCGCTGGCGCCGGTCGAGATCGACGGTCAGAAGTTCTCGGGCTCCGGCCTCGCGCTGCCCGAGGGTTCGAAGGTGAAGCTCGGCGAGGCCGAGCTCGAGCTCCAGGCCGACGCGGCGGAGGAGAAGAAGGCCGCGCCCGCCGCGGCGAAGTCCGCTGCGCGCACGGCCGCACCGGCGCGCGCCGGCGCCGGAGCGCGCAGCTCCGCGCGCTCCGGTTCCGCGCGCTCGTCGCGCACCGCGCCGAAGGACGAGGGCGAGGGTTCGAAGCGCGAGCGCCCGGCACGCGCGAGCGACCGCCTGCGCCAGAAGTCCGACAAGCCGAAGTGGATGATGCCCGCCATCATCGGCGGCGCCGTGATCCTCGTCGTCGCGCTCGTCACGATCTCGAGCGGCGGCGGCGCGCTCGAGAACCTGCGCGCGGCCGAGGGCTACCTCGAGGGCGGCGACCTCGCCTCGGCGCGCCAGCTCTTCGACAAGATCCCCGCGGGCAAGGTGCCCGCCAAGATCGTCAACGAGTACAACGAGTTCGCGGAGAAGCTCGGCGACGCCGAGAACGAGGCGCGCGTCGGTCCCCGCCGTTCGAAGGCGACGAAGTACGCGGACAAGTACCTCGTCAACTACCCGGACAAGTACCTCACGGCGACCCACCTCGAGAAGGACGCGGAGTCGCTGCGCAACGCGAAGATGCGCCTCTGGCTCCAGAAGTTCGACGAATTCGAGGAGCGCTTCCCGGACTACCAGTCGCCCGACTGGATGAAGAACGCGACGTACGCGGCGATGGTGAACGGTCTCCTCGCCAAGCGTGAGGAGTACCGCCAGTTCGCGGACTCCACGCGCAAGCCGACCGAGGCGGACGTCGAGTGGGTGCTCTTCTACTACACGGATCCGACCGCGAAGAAGGGGCGCCGGTTCGACATCGCGCGAGCCGCCGTCGAGCGCTACTCCGCGTCGGGCGGCTCGGCCCAGCAGGTCGAGGCCTGGAAGACGCTGATCGACGAGCGCGCCCGGGCCTGGACCGCGGAGACGCTCAACACCGCCAAGAAGTTCTACGCACAGGGCGTCGAGCAGGGCGGTGAGAACAACACGCAGTACGCGAAGGCGGCGGACGCCCTCATCGACGTCGCGCTCGTCTCGGGCCTCGAGAAGGAGTCGAACGAGGCGCTCGGCATCCTCGGTTCCTTCCCGAACCTCACGGAGATCCTCCTCGGCTACGCGAAGTCGGCCGACGAGGGCAACGACTCCCACGAGGAGATCCTCCAGTTCCTCATGCAGACGGCCGTCGCGCCGAAGGTGCAGGAGGCCAAGAGGAAGTGGGAGGAGCGCAAGGCGGCCGACGCCGCGGACGCGCAGGGCTGAGCCCGAGCGCTCACTCCGATCGGCCGGCGACGACGCGCGCCGCGCGCGGAACGAAGCGGACCGTCCCGTCGGGGGCGGTCCGCTGTTCTTGGAGGCGCAAGGTCGCGCGCCCCGCGTCGTCGCGGTCGAGCGCGCGGTCGCGCACGAGCGCACCGAGTCCTGCGGCGTCGGCGGCGGACGGACCGCCGAGGTCGAACAGTGCGCGGTCGCGTTCGAGCCGCAGGGGCCGCGCCGCGGGGACGCGGTGCTCGAGCAGGCGCGCCTGGGCCAGCCAGTGCTCGCGCGCCCCCGCGCCGCGGACCTCGAGTGCGACCTCCCCGTCGTCCCCGCCCCGTCGCCGCAGCGTGCCGTCGTCCGACCGGAGCGCGACGCCGCTCGTGCGCAGCCAGCGATCGAGCTCGGCCTCGACCTGCGCGCGCCGCACGAGACGCGCGCGGTCCGCGTACTCGGCGACCAGCCCCCGGAGGTCGCCGAGCGCCCTCGCGAGCGCCGGTTCGAGTCCGCGGTACCACGCCGCGAGACCCGCGCGCAGCACCGCGTCGTCCGCGCGTTCGCGCAGGTGCGCCGCGAGGGCCAGCGCGTCGCGCTCGAACCGCGCGGAGCTCGGCGCGCCGATCCGCGCCTTGTGGAAGTCGATCGCGAACACGCCGCCGTCCTCGGCGACGAGCACGTTGCCGGGGTGCCAGTCCGGCTGGTCGAGGCCCGCGTTCGTGAAGCGTGCGAGTGCACGTCCGACGCGCCGCGCGGTCCGCGCGTCGAGTCCGTCGCGATCGGCGAGAGCGCCGAGGTCGACCGCCTCGATCCACTCGATCCGCGCGCACCACGCTCCCCCCGCGCGCTCGACGCCGAGCGGCCGGGGGACCGGGAGTCCGAGCGCGAGCAGCCGGCCGAGCACGTCGACCTCGCGGCGCGCGCGGCGCCGGTCGCGCCAGCGCAGGAGTCGCGAGTCGTGGCGGAACGCCTTCACGACCGCGTCGCCCTCGCGCCACACGCGGCGGCCGGGGAGCTCGCGCAGGAGCACGGGGCTCCGGGCGTCGTCGCGGGGGAGTCGCACGCGAGAAGCGTAGGTGCGCGAGCCTCCCGAGGGAGCGGGTTTCGTCCGCCGACGCGGCACTCCGCGCGCGCCGATCGACCGTCCGGCACCCCGCCTGCGGTAGGTTCTCCGGCCGGTGACGCTCTTCCTGTACCTCTTGCGCTCCCTCGTCACGTCGACGGCCTTCGCCGTCGGCGCGCTCGGGTTCATCGTCTTCCCCGCGCTGGCGGTCTCCGCCGTGCAGCGACTCGGCGGGGTGAGCCTGTACGCGGTGCTGCGCTACATCCCGATGATCGGGATCGAGCTCACCCCGTACCTCGTGAGCCTGGGGTTCCTGCTGGGCGTGGTGAGCACGTTCGGTCGCCTCGCCGCCGACCGCGAGTGGATCGCGATCCAGATGGCGGGCGTGCACCCGCTCCGGCCGCTCGTACCCGCCACGCTCGTCGCGATCCTCCTCGGGCTCGGGACCGTCTGGCTGCAGGACGTGCCGTCGCCGCACTGGAAGCTCGAGCAGGACAACTTCCGCTCGAACATGCTGGTGCAGAACCTCCGCAACCTCGCGCCGGGTCGCACCGAGTTCGACATCGGTCGCTTCTACCTCTCCGCCCGCGGACGCGACGGTACGGCGTTCATCGACGCGCAGATCCGCGCGCCCGGACAGAACGAGGGCGAGGACGACTACGCCGTGGTCGCGGACCGCGTCGAGATCGGTTTCGACGACAAGTTCATGTACCTCACGCTCGCGGGCGTCCGCAGCGTGCGCGAGTCGACGAAGGCCGAGATCGGCCTCAGCGGGCACCGCGTCGAGCTGAGCCGCATCTTCGCGCCGAGGAACAAGGACGAGCGCAGGGCCAAGTACCGGTCGAACCACGCCATGCGCAAGGAGCTCGCCGCGGGCACCGCCGGCGACTTCGCGAACGAGTACCGCTACGAGATCCACAGCCGCTGGGCGGTGGGGGCGACCTACCTCCTGTTCGTCCTGATCGGCATGCCGACGGGTCTGTGGTTGCGCGCGGGGACCCAGCTCGCGGCCATGGGCGTCGCGTCGCTCTACGCCTTCGTGTACTTCATCGTCTCGCTGCGACTCGGGAAGGAGCTCGCGTCGGCGGGCGCCGTCTCGCCCGAGGTCGCCGCCTGGTCGACGAACGTCCTCGCGCTCGGCATCGGGATCGTCATGGTGTGGAGGACGTGTCGACGATGACGCGCCTCGCACGGCGTCGGCTCGCGCTGTTCGGCACGCTCGACCGCTACGTCGGTCGCGTGTTCCTGGGCGCGTACCTGCTCGCGGCGCTGCTCGTCGTCGGGCTCTTCCTCGTCGTGGACCTTGCGGGGAACCTCGACGAGTACCTGAAACCCGCGTCGGACGGCACGCCGACCCCGGCGACGAAGGTGCTGCGCTACTACGTCCTGCACCTGCCGTTCCTGTACCTGCAGGTCGCGCCGTTCGTCACGCTGATCGCCGGACTGTTCACCGTCTCGCGCCTCCAGAAGTCGCGCGAGATCGTGGCGGCACTGAGCGCCGGCGTGAGCGCGCGACGCCTGCTCGCCCCGCTCTTCGGCGCGGGACTCCTCCTCACGACCGGGACGATCGCGCTGCGCGAGTATGCGTCGTCGACGATCGGGTTCGAGGTCGGCGTCATGCACGTCGAGCTCGAGGAGCACCTGTCGACGCTCGTGCTCGAGGGCGTGCGCTTCAAGGACCTGGAGGGCGAGATGATCCAGCTCGACCGGTTCTGGCCCGCGGATCCCGACACGATCGAGGAGTTGGGTCCCTGGGACCGTCGCGCGCCGCGGGCCGCGCGCTTCGCCGGACTCACCGCCGTCCGCGACGAGGGCGGTCGGTGGCTCAGCTACCGCGTCGGCACGGGACGGCACGACGACGACGCGGACACCTGGCGACTGCGCGACGGTCAGCTCGTCGAGGTGGACTCCGACGGCCGCGCCGACACCCAGCTCGCGACGCTCTCCGGTCGGCTCGACTTCGAGCCCGCCGAGGTCTGGCGCGCCTGGAAGGGGCGCAACACGCCGCTCGACCTCTCCCTGCGCGAGGCCCGCGCCCTCGCGCGGCGCGACCCGCAGAACATCCAGTACCGCACGCTCAGCACCTACCTCCTGACGTTCCCCTTCGCGAACATGTTGCTGCTCGTCGGCCCGCCGTTCCCGCTGCAGTACGAGCGCGGAGCGGGAACCGAGGGTTCCCGTCGGGCTCTCCTGTGCGTCGGGAACAAGGACCGATTTCGGGTCACGCCCAACCTCGGCATGCAGGGCCACATCGGACCCGTTCGCGTGCGGACTCGGTGGTCGTCTTCGGGAGCCTCGGCATCGTGCTCTCCTGGACGATGGACCTGAGCGGAAGGGGGTTCGACGGCGGCGCCGTCCGCGCCGGAGCCGCCCGATCGCCGGCTCGCGGCCGTCCGACCCGCGTGCGGTCGAGGTGGACGGCGGGCGCGGCGAGCCCACGCTTCTCTGGCCGCCCCGGCGGAAGACAATCCTCGACCTTGCAAGTCGGACCTTCACCGACCTCCGAGACCGCCCATGAACCGACCGAAGGCCGACAGGACGCACCCCCCGCCGCGCGCGCCACCTTGCTGCGCACCGTTCTCCTCGGGCCCTCGTCCTCTCGGCCTGTCGCGCGCCGCTCGACGAGCGGGACGGCACGGTCGATGAACTCCCGCGACGGCAGATTCACGTGCAGGCCTACCGGGTCGCGCAGGACCGCCTCGGGACGGACCCCGACGACGCGGAGGCGGCGAGGGACCTCGAACGCGCGCGCTTCGCCTACTGGCTCGACCGGGCAGCCGCGAACTGGTCCACGCCGGACAGGTCTTCGACGAGGCCTACGCCCTGTTCCAGTCCATGTGGAGTCGGACGAAGCCTCTTCGGAGGGCGTTCGAGAGCGGCGCCAGGAAGTGCCGCTGCATGATCGCGGAGGACCGGCGCACCGAGGGCTGGACCTCGAGGTCGCTGGCGACCGCGGCGGCGGAGGAGCTTCCACCAGCCGTCGATCCGTGGCCGACCGACGACTTCTTCGCCTCGTAGCGGCCTCGAGCGCATCGCGCGATGCTCGCCGCGTGGCGCAAGGAACCTGGCGAGGATCACTGGTCGATGGCAGGCGGCGGCAGCGACCGCCGCAACGCGCGGCTGGCCGAGGCGCGCCGGGACGGCGGCCGCGCGGAAGTTCCTCCCGGCGTGGGACGAGACCACGGAGCGCACCGACGAGGTGCGCCGGATGCAGGCGGAGGAGCGCGTCGCGCTCGCCGACCAGCTCATGCAGGACGGTCGCTACCACGGCGGCCGCGGCTGAACCTGGGCACGCGCGCGCACGATCGATCCCGACGTGCCCGGCGTCGACGCGGTCGAGGCGGCGGCCCGCGAGGTGGCCGTGTCCGAGGGGATCGGCGAGCGGCCGACCGGTTGCGGCGGAGCGGCGACGTGGATCGGGCGCGATCGCGATGCTCGAGGAACCTCGCTGAGACCGAGATGCAGGCCGGACCCGTCGCCGCCGCGCTGCAGGAAGCGCGCGACGCGCGGTTTCGCAGGAGCGACGAGGACGCGCTCGAAGGAGCGCGACTTCGACTTCCCCGGCGGCGATCGATGCGTACGATGCTGATCGCGAGGCGGGCGGCTACTACCAGGACGTAGTGATCACGCGGCGCAACACGCTGAAGAGCTGGCGTCAAGCTCGCCGAGACGATCTACGCGAGTACGAGGCCGCGACGACGACGCGGACCGGCTGTCGGCGCTGCGCAAGATCGAGCTGTTCTGGTCGACCATACAGGGATGTTGAGCGCCTCGACGAGCTCGGGTCCGCGGCGTAGCGCTGAAGGGCGCGCGGGGGGCTTCGAGGGCGGCGCTCGGCGCCTTCGGCGCCGAAGGCCACGCAGTTCACAGGAGGCGGAGACGGAGATCACGACGGCCGCCGAGGGCGGCAAACGTGACGTGACAGGTGCTTCGTCGGTCCACCTTCGTGGACTCTGTGTCCTCTGTGTCTCCCTGTGAATCCTTCGCGCGGCCGGCAGGCCGCGCCGCGCCTCGCCTCGAGGAAGGAGTCGAGGCGCTGCGCTGGCGCCTTCGGCGCCGAACCCACGCAGGAAACACGAAGGGAACGAGAGAAGGACACGAAGAGCACGAAGGCGCCGGCCTGCGGCGGCGCGCTGGACGCAGGACCCGCGCGGCGCGATGCCCTGCGGGTCCCTGCGTTCCTCATGGGTGGTCCGCAGCCGGAGGCGGCGCTTCGTGTGCTTCGTGTGCTCCGTGGTTCCATCCGCGCGACGCGACGGCGAGCGCGGCGGCGACCGCGTCGTCGGCCGCGATGCGCTCCATGCACACGCGGCCGCCGGGGAGATGGCAGGTGCGCGCGAAGCACGGGCTGCACTCCGGCGGGGGATCGGCCCGCACCACACGATGGGGTGAGTCCACGGCGTCGGCGCTCGGCCAGGGCCCGGTCCTGCGGTGGTCGAAGGGGCCCGAGAGGCACACGCACGCGAGACCGTGCGCGGCAGCGAGGTGCATCGGCCCGGTGTCGGCGGAGACGAACGCACCGCCGCGCTCGGCGCAGGCCGCGAACCACGCCGCGAGTTCGCGCGGCGCCTCCGGCCCCGGTCGCAGCGCGACACGCTCCGCCGCACCCTGGACGACGGCGCGCGCGCTCTCGACGTCGTCCCCCCCGCAGGTCACGACGACCTGCGCGCCCGCGTCGACGAGGTCGCGCACGATCGCGCGGACCGTTCCGCGCGGAGGCGTGCGGACGTCGCGCTCGTCGCCGACCTGCACGACGACGACCGGCGCGTCCGTCGGGGCGAGCCCGTGAAGCGTCGCGCGCCCGCGGTCGAGCTCGTCGTCCGTGAGGTCGAGGTCGCGACGCGGATCGAAGTCGCCGCACAGGTGCGCGGCGAGACGGAGGACGCGCTCCTGCGCGTGCACGCGGTCCGGCGGGAGGGGAGGAGCGAAGCGGTTGGCGAGCCGCGAGGCGGCGGGCTCGCGCCACTCCGCACGCGCCGGCGCCAGTCGCACCGGCGCGCCGCTCGCGCGCGCGACGAAGGCGCTCTTCGTGTTCGCCTGCGCGTCGATCGCGAGGTCCGGTCGGAACGCGCGGAGTTCCCGCCGCAGGTCGAACCAGGCTCGCAGACCGCCGCGGCGGTCGAACTCGACGACGCGCGAGACCGCGCGCAGCCCGCGGACGACGCCCGCGAACTCCCGCTGCACCGCGAAGCCGATCTCGGCGTCCGGGAACCGCTCGGCGAGCGCGTGCACGAGCGGCACGGTCTGCACCACGTCGCCCAGGTGCGACAGGCGCACGACGAGGATCCGTCCCGGGTCGTCCACGGTCGCGAAGGTACCTCGGCCGCCGACGCCGCGCGTTCGTAGCATGGTGGGCGCATGCTGAGGAGTCTCTCGAACAAGCTCCTCCTGGCGGTCGTGACGGCGGTCGCGCTGCCGTTCGCGGCGTTCGCGCTGTTCCTCGACCACGAGATCACGAACCGTCTCGCGCTCGAGTTCGCGCGGCAGACCCTGCGCGGCATCGCGGCCGACCTCGCGTCGGGCGTCGACGCGGAATTCCGTCGGCGGCTCGAGGACGTCGAGTCGTGGTCGCGCGAGCCGATCGCCGCCTGGGTGCTGCGGGAGTCGCACGACCGGCGCCTCGGGCGCGAGGCGCCGGTGCGTCCCGACGAGATCGCCGAGCTCACCGGCGGCGCCGACTCGTTCCGCGGAGTCTACGAGGGCGTCCTCGACTCGCACCTCGCCGTCGAGCGCGACTACGACCTGTTCGCGTTGTTCGACGCGCGCGGCGAGCCGATCGTCGTGTCGACGCGCGAAGGCTCGCGCAGCGACGACGAGGTGCGCGCGTCGATCGCGGCGAGCGCGCCCACGGACGCCGCCTGGTTCACCGAAGCGCTCGCCGGAGGTGTCGGACGCATCGCGCACCACCGCTCGCACTGGCTCGGCGACGACGACGACGCCATCGCGCCCGTCGACCGCCGCTACCACGTCGGGATCGCGGTCGGCGTGCGGAGCCGGGACGACCCGGACGTGCGCGGCGTGCTGCTCGCACTCGTCGACTGGCGCGTGTTCGAGTCGTTGATCGAGACCCCGCTCGTGAAGGAGGCCTTCCGGGGACTCGTCAGCGAGGGCGTGACACCGTCGCCGTACGCGTGGATCTGGGACTCCGACGCGGACACGATCCTGGCGCACCAGGACCGCACGCTCACGTACGAGCGCGTGTCGGGTCCGCGCATCGGACTGCCGCAGATGGTCGAGGACGCGCGCGCCGCTCCGAACGGGCTCTACCGTCCCTACACCTTCAACGGCGTGCGCAAGAACGCGGCGTTCGCGCGCACCGCGCAGGGCCCGCGCAGCGGGTTCGGCTGGGTCGTCGGCGTCGGCATCGACAACGTCGACATCGAGCGCGCGACACAGGGCGTGTCGCGCGTGCTCGAGCGGGGGACGCTCTTCGTGCTGCTGGTCGTCGGGGTGTGGGCCGTCTTCATCGCGCGTCGGACCGTCGCCCCGATCCGCGAGCTCGAGCGGCACACGCGGCGCGTCGCCGAGGGAGATCTCGGCGCGCGCGTCCACATCGAGACCGGCGACGAGGTCGCCGAGCTCGCGCGCGCGTTCAACCGCATGACGGCCGATCTCGCCGTGCAGAACGAGCGCATCGTGAAGGCGGAGAAGGACGCGGCCTGGCGCGAGATGGCGCGGCAGATCGCGCACGACCTCAAGAACCCGCTCACGCCGATCCAACTCTCGCTCGACCTCTACGAACGCGCGCGACGCGAGAACGACCCGCGACAGGAGGAGATCGCGCAGCGCTGTCTCGAGATGGTGAAGCGACAGGTCGCGCACCTGCGCGAGATCGCGACGGGCTTCCACGAGTTCACGGGCGGTGCGAAGCCGGCGCCGACGCGCTTCGACCTGGGCGAGCTCGCGCAGGAACTGGTCGACGTGCATCGAGAACTCGCGACGGAGAAAGGGGTCGCGATCGTCGAGGCGTTCGAACCCTGCACGGTGTACGCGGACCGCGCGAAGATCCGTCGTGCGGCGACGAACCTCCTCGCGAACGCACTCGAGGCGACGGAGCGCGGCGGGGCGCTCGAGGTGAGCTGCTCGGCGCACGGCGGCTTCGCGCGCTTCGAGGTGCTCGACGACGGGCCGGGACTCTCGCCCGAGATCGAGGCGCACCTGTTCGAGCCGTACTTCACGACGAAGTCGGGCGGCACCGGGCTCGGCCTCGCGATCGCGCGCCGCGTCGTCGACGAGGCGGGGGGGAGGATCTCGATCGGCGCCAGGGCCGATCGCGGGTCGGACGGGCGGCGCCGCGGCTGTCGCGCCGTGCTCGAGCTGCCCCTGGCGGACGCGGCGCCCGGGGCGTCCGCGGCCGAAGCGGGCGGTTCCGCTTGACGCCCCGTGGCGACTGGAGTCCCATCTAGGTCGCAACTGCCCCTCTCGCGCCGTCTCTCCCCGGGTCGGGGGGCTCGACTCTCGGAACTCGGACCGCCGTCCCAGGAGCGGTCCGCCGCGCGCGACCGCCGCCGAGCGGTGCGCGCGACCTCAGCTGATCCTCCTTCGGAGCCACCATCGTGATGACCTATCGCCGCGTGCTTCTTGCCAGCACCGCTCTCACCGCCGCTCTCCTCGGCGGCGTCGCCCAGGCCCAGAACCCGATCGTCGATCCGGCCGTGTGTCAGATCGACCTCGGACCCGGCGGGGAGGAGACCGTCCAGGTCACCGTGAAGATCCCGGGTGTCCCCGTCGCGCCGAAGGCCGACATCTACATCCTCGCGGACAACACGGGCAGCATGGGGCAAGTGCTCGACAGCGTGAAGGCCAACACCGGCCTGCTCGTGAACGCGCTGTTCGGCATCCCCGGCGCCGACCTCCGCATCGGCATCGGCGCGTACCGCGACTTCCCGACGCAGCCGCAGAACCAGTTCGCGTTCGACCACCGGCTGTCGATGAGCACGAGCCTCACCGACATCCAGAACGCGGTGAACACCTGGCAGGCCGGCTTCGGCGGCGATCCCTCGGAGGGCGCGTTCTACGCCCTCGAGAAGCTGTCGACCGACCCGGCCGCCACCTACGGATGGCGCCCGGACGCGAAGCGCATCATCGTGTGGTTCGGTGACGCCCCGTCGCACGACCCGGTCTGCACCACGCTCACGGGACTGCCCGCCGACATCACCGAGCAGACCGTCATCGCCGCGCTGCAGAACGCCGGTCCCGGCGGGACGACCGTCATCGCGATCTCGACGCCGACGAACCTGCCGCAGGGTCTCAACGACTTCCCGGCCGGCGCCAACGCGACGAACTACGTGACCCCGTGCGGCACGGTCCGCGGGACGATCGGTCAGGCCAAGCGCATCGCGGCGGCGACCGGCGGCATCGACACGGCGATCCCGACCGTGAACGACATCACGCAGGCCATCCTGACGAGCCTCGGCGTCGTGTTCGGTCAGGTCACCGTCCAGCTCAAGGCCGAGGGCGGGATCGTCCCGCTCACGAAGAGCATCCTTCCGCCCTCGCAGGACGTGGTGCTCCCCGCGAACCCGAACCAGTTCGCCGAGGTCACCTTCGACATCACGTTCGAGGGCGGGCCGTGCGTCGAGAACACGCAGCAGTTCGTCGGCGGTCTGCGCGTCTGCCTCAACGGGCAGGACACGAACACCGTCAAGCAGGTCGAGATCACGCAGACCGCGTGCCAGGCGCTGTGCGTCTGGGGCATCGGCTTCAAGAAGGCGAACTACGAGGTCGGCCAGGGCTACCCGGGTGCCGCCGACCACGTGTACATCGAGCCGCTGTACATCTACCCCGTGCTCATGAACCAGATCCCGAACATCCAGATCCCGAGCAACCCGGCGCTCGTGGGTGCGGAGATCTACACGCAGGTGATGATGTACAACCCGTTCGACTTCCCGAACGACCCGCTCCAGATGTCGAACGCGGTCATGTACAAGATCGGCCACGGGACCGCGAAGTTCGGTTCCGCGAGCGGCATCCAGCAGTGGCCGACGCTGACGCCGCAGGTCGGCGGCAAGCTCGGCATGGGCTTCCTCGTGGAAGCGATGCAGAACTGACGGACGCACGGAAGCGCGTCTTTCCCCGGCGGGGCGCGCCGGGCCGCCACGGTGCGGTCCGGCGCGTCCCGCGCTCGTAGACTCCCGACGTGGAACTCCTCCGCACCATCGCGGACCACCGCGAGCTCGCGGGCGCCGTCCTCGTCGCGATCTGCGCCGGCCTCGGCGCACTCGTGCTCGGTCGGTCCACGGCCCGCGCGCCGCGATTCCTCGGTCGCGTCCCGCGTCGACCGGCACCGTGGATCGTCGCGGCGGGAATCTTCGTGATCGCAGCGGCGACGACGTACGTGCGCCCGAGGCTGCCCGCCGTCCACGACGAGTTCAGCTACCTGCTCGCGGCCGACACCTTCGCCCACGGGCGGCTCGCGAACCCGACGCCCGCGTGCGCCGAGCACTTCGAGACGTTCCACGTGATCGTCGAGCCGTCCTACGCGTCGAAGTACCCGCCGGGTCAGGGGCTCCTCCTCGCGCTGGGACAGGTCGTCTTCGGCCACCCGATCGTCGGCGTCTGGATCAGCGCGGCGCTGATGGCGGCCGCGCTCTGGTACGCGCTGGCCGCGCGACTCTCGCGACGCTGGTCGTTGGTGTTCGCCGCGCTGGGGTCGCTGCACTGGTGCGCCACGTCGTACTGGTCGCAGAGCTACTGGGGCGGTGCGTTGGCCGCCACCGGCGGGGCGCTCCTGCTCGGCGGCGCGTTGCGACTCGCGCGCGTGCCGACCGCCGCGGGCGGTGCGGCGCTCGGTCTGGGCACCGCGCTGCTCGCGCTGTCGCGCCCCTTCGAGGGCGTGGTCGCGTGCGTCGCCGCGTACGGCTACGTGCTCGTCGTCTGGTGGCGCACGCGTCCGACGGCTCCGATCGCACGCGCGGCCCTGCCCTGGGCCGCGATCGTCCTCGCGCTCCTGGCCTGGACCGCCGTCTACGACACGGCGGTCACGGGCGACCCGCTGACGATGCCGTACTCCGCGCACGAAGCTCGGTACACCGCGATCCCGAACTTCCACTTCCTCGAGCTCGAGGGCGAACTCACCTACCGCCACGCGGTGATGGAGAACTTCTGGAACGGCTGGCCGCGCGCGAAGTACGAGGCGCGACACGCGGCGGACCCGTTCTCGATCGCCTGGTCGAAGCTCCTGCTGTACGGACCGTTCTACGTCGGCTGGACCTGGCTGCCCTTCTTCCTCGTCGGCCTCGCGAGCCGGCGCGCGCGCGGGGCCGTCGCCGTCGTCGCGCTCGGCGCCGTCGCGATCTGGGCGGAGACCTTCGACAACCGTCACTACGCCGCGCCGTACGCCGCCGCGGTCCTGGTCGTCTCCGCCGTGGGGGCCGTACGGCTCCTGGCCGCGCGGCGAGCCGTCGTCCGGGGTGCTGCGCGGGGCGCGCTCGTCGGCGTCGCGCTGTGGACGGCGGCGAGCGCGGCGGCGGACCCCTTCGGTTGGCAGGCGCGCTGGCCCGAGCGGCGCGCGCAGCTCACGGGCTGGCTCGAGGCCCAGCCGGGACGCGACGTCGTCTTCGTCGCCTACGACTACTCGCACACGCCCGCCGAGGCCATGTCCGACTGGGCCAACATCGAGTGGGTCTACAACGGCGCCGACATCGCGTCGCAGGACGTCGTGGTCGCCCGCGACCTCGGCGACGCGTCGAACCGCGAGGTGCTGCGGCGCTACGGCCCGCGCCGGGGCTGGCGGATCGTCCTGCCAGCGGCTCTCTCCTCCGAGCGGATCACCGACGCGCTCGAGCCCTACGACGGCGGCACGGACGACGCCGGCTCGGCGCCGGACGGGGGATAGACTTCGGCATCGAATTCCGCCCCGACAGCCCCGAGACGCGCAGGAGCGACGCCGGACCGCGTCTGGTCGTCGTGGGCGGCGGCGTCACCGGGCTCTCGACCGCGCTCCTCGCGCGCCGGGCGGGCCTCGACGTCGAGCTGTGCGAGGCCTCGACCGAGGCGGGCGGACTCGCCGGCTCCTTCCGACTCGGCGACTTCCGCTTCGACTTCGGGCCGCACGAACTCGTGACCGCGGAGCCCGAGCTCCTCGCGTTCCTGCACGAGTTGTGCGGCGAGGACCTGCTCCAGGTGCGGAAGCGTTCCTCGCAGTACTTCCGCGAGCGCTTCATCGCGTATCCCTTCCGCATCACCGACGTCCTCGCGAAGATGCCGACGGGCTTCCTCGTGCGCGCGCTCGGCGGGGCGGCGCTGGCGCGCCTGCGCGCACTCGTCGGCACGCACGGCGACGACTCGCTCGAGGGCTGGGTGCGCCGGCGCTTCGGCAACACGCTCTTCCGCGAGTACTTCGGGCCGTACACGCAGAAGGTCTGGGGCGTGCCGCCCTCCGAGCTCGACGCGCGCACCGCTTCACAGCGGATCGCCGCCGACTCGATCGTCGCGCTGGCGGTGAAGTCGCTGCGACTCCAACTCCTCGGCAAGGAGGAGTTCGAGATGACGCACGACGAACAACGCCACAACTTCCTCTACGTGCGCGGCGGCATGGGGGAGCTCGGCGCGGCGATGGCTCGCGAGTTCGAGGCGCTCGGCGGGCGCATCCGACTCGGGCGGAAGCTCGCGGCGGTCGAGCACGACGGCCGACGGGTCCGCAGCCTGCGCTTCGCCGACGGGAGCCAAGTGTCGGACTTCGACTACGTGGTGTCGACGATCCCGCTGCCCGACCTCCACCGCATGGTGCGCCCGGGTTCGTCGCTCGAGGGCTCGCACCTCGCGCGACTCGACTTCCGCGGCATGGTGTTCTGCTTCGCCGCGTTCGACAGGCCGCAGGTGCTCGACCAGCACTGGGTCTACTTCCCGGAGGACGCGGTCCCGTTCCAACGCGTCACCGACTTCGGCCACTTCAACGCGGGGATGACGCCGCCGGGTCGCACGGGGCTCGCGTTCGAGCTCTCCTCGAACCCGGGCGAACGGCACTGGGAGTCGAGCGACGACGAGATCCTCGCGCGCTGCACGGGCCAGCTCGAACGCATGGGGCTCGCGAGTGCGCGCGAGGTCGTCGACTTCCGCGTCGTTCGCGTCCGGCGCGCCTACCCGATGCAGACCAAGGGCTACGCCGAGACGGTGGCGGACGTCCTCGACGACCTCGCGCCGATCGGCAACCTCGTCACGCTGGGTCGGCAGGGGATGTTCCGCTACTGCAACACCGACGAGTGCATCGAGATGGCGCTCGACGTCGTGCCGCGGCTCGCGCGCGCCGAGGCGTCGATCCGGTACGGTCGCGCGACGAGCTGGGTCGGCGTGTCGGTGCAGGGCTAGAGGCCCGGCCCGTTCGGACGGCTGCTCGGCAGCGCGGACTGCACGCGTGCGACGGCTCGGCGCACGAACCAGCGCGGGACGAAGCGCACGGCCACGGTCGCGAGCTTGTTGGCGACCCCGGGGACCACGACGGCGCGGCCGCGCTCGAGTCCGCGCAGTCCGGCCTCGACGACGGGGCCGGGGCGGGCCGCGATGCGATCGAGCAGCGCGGACCTCGGTCGTCCGGCGACGCTCCTGAACTCCGTGTCGGTCGGTCCCGGGCAGAGGCACGTCACGACGACGCCGCGCGGGGCGAGTTCGGCGCTGAGCGCCTCGCTGAGGCTGAGGACGAAGGCCTTGCTCGCGTAGTAGGCGGCCATGCCCGGTCCGGGGACGAAGCTCGCGGTCGACGCGACGTTGAGCAGGTGTCCGCGGCCGCGCTCGGCCATCGGCGCGGCGAAGCGGTGCGCGAGGTCGGTCGCGACGAGCGAGTTGAGCCGCACGAGGTCGAGCTGTCTCTCGCGATCGAGCTCGACGAACGCGCCCTGCGCCCCGAAGCCGGCGTTGTTGACGAACGTCTCGACGTGGACGCCCGCGCGCGCGAGTTCGCTCTCGAGACGCGCGCCGGCGTCCGCGTCGAGGAGGTCCGTCGCGACGACGAGCGTCCGCACGCCGTGCTCGCGATCGAGCTCCTCGGCGAGGCGGCGCAGCCGGTCCTCACGGCGGGCGACCAGGACCACGTCGCGTCCGCGCCGTGCGAGAGCACGCGCGAACTCCTCGCCGAGTCCGGCCGACGCGCCCGTGACGAGCGCCCACCCCGAGTCCGATCCCCGCTGCACGGCGCGCGAGAGTAGCGGACCCGCCGTCCGGTTCGCGACGCACCCGCTACGATCTCCCCGTGAAGAACGTCGTGAGATCGCTCGCCGCACTCCTCGTCGCCGTCGCTCCGGTGGGGTCCGCGGCGCCGCAACAGGAACCGCAGGCACTCGGATCCGTCTTCTCCCGCGTCCTCTACCTCGGTGACGAGCCCCCCGAGGTCCGTGCCCTGCGCGAGGTGCACCTCGTGTACGCGGGCGCGGAAGGGGTTGCGCGCAACGTCACGCGCACGTTCGACGAGACGCTCGAACTGGCGCGGCGGATCGTCGAGGCGCTGCGCGACGGTGCCGACTTCGCCGTCGTGGCGCGTCAGTACTCGGCCGCTCGCACGGCGCCGCTCGGCGGCGTCCTCGGGACCTATCCGAAGGGCTCCTTGCCCGAGCAATTCGACGACTTCCTGTTCTCGGCCGACCTCTTCGAGGTGGGCGAGCCCGTCGTCGCGCCCGACGGGATCCACGTCATGCAGAGGATCGAGACGCGCGCGGGCTGCCGCACGATCCGACTCGACGGTCAGGGTCCCGAGGTCCGGGAGCGGATCGAGGGCCTGCGCCGCGAGATCCTGGCCGGCGCGTCGTTCGCCGAGGTCGCGCGGCGGGAGTCCGACGACGCGGAGACGGCCGCGCGCGGCGGGGCGCTCGCCGTGTTCGAGCGCGGCGACGCCGACCGACTGCTCAAGGGCGCGGTCTTCCGACTCGAGGTGGGGGAGGTCTCGCCGCCCATTCCCTCGCCGCTCGGCTGGCACCTCGTCGAGCGCGTCGAACCCGACGAGATCCCGCAGGAGCTCGTCGAGGACAACTGGATCCGCGTGCGCGGCATCGCGATCCTGCACCGCGAGACACCGTTCCCCGTCCCGGCTCCCGACCGGACCGCCGACGAGGCGGAGGAGCTCGCGAAGCAGCTCGAACGCGAGCTGAAGGACGGCGCCGACTTCGAGGAGCTCGCGCGCACGTGGAACGACGACTTCGCCGACGGGAAGGGACGCGCGGGACTCGTGGGTTGGGTCCACCGCCGACAGCTCGGCGTCCCGGCGTTCATGGCGTCGGCCTACTCGCTCGAACCGGGCGACTGGTTCGGACCGCTCCCGACGAACATCGGATGGGTGTTCGTCCAGCGCGTCGAGTGAGGCCGCGTCAGTGCGGCGGCTCGCCCGGACCGGAGTCGTCGGCGTAGCCCCACGTCCCGCTGACCACGGCGTAGCGCACGCCGATCACGTCGAGCAGGAAGTCGAAGGGGCCGAGGTAGGGGAACACCGTCTGATTCGTCGCGACCGTGTTCGGCTGTCGCGCGTCGGACGCGTTCTCGGTCGCGACGTCGACGGCGCGCTGCGGCAGGTCCCAGGAGAGGATCGTGAAGGCGAACGCGCTCGAGCGGAACGTCCCCGACGTCGCGGTCGTCCGATCGAACCGGACGCTCGCGCACGACGCGAGCGCGAGCATCGCGACGAGGGGCAGGGCTCGGGTCCGGACGCGGTGCATGCGCCGACGATAGCCCGCGCGCCGGGACCGGGGAAGCGCGCGGCGCCGGCGCGGCGCGTCCGGGACGTAGAATCGCGGCGATGAACTCCGGACCGGCCGAACCCGTCGCGTGCGACCTCGATCGCGAGTTCGCGAGCCGGTTCGGCGGAGGTGAGCGGCCCAGGGCGTTCCACGCTCCAGGGCGGGTCAACCTCATGGGCGCGCACCTCGACTACAACGGCGGCGCGGTGATGCCCATGGCGATCGACCGCGGGACGCTGGCGCTCGTGCGCGCGACCCGCTCGGGTCGTGTGCGGCTCGCCTCGGTCCGCGAGCGCGGCGAGTTCGACGCGCCCCTCGACGCACTCCCGGACGCTCCGACGGGGCGCTGGTACGACTATCCGATCGGCGTCGTCCGGCAGCTCCGGGACCGTTTCGCGGGGGGCAGCGGGATCGACGTGCTCTTCGCCGGGGACCTCCCGATCGGCGCCGGTCTGTCGTCTTCCGCCTCGATCTGCGTCGTCACGGCGCTCGGCGTGGATCGCGTCCTCGGCGGCGATTCCGGACCCTCGGAGTGGATCGAACGCGCCCTCGCGAGCGAGCGCGGATTCGTCGGCGTGCAGTGCGGGATCATGGACCCGTTCGCCGTCGGACTCGGTCGACCCGGGCACCTCCTCTGGCTCGACTGCAGCGACCGATCGACCGAACACGTGCCGCTCGACGCCGGACGCTACGCGGTCGGTATCGTCGACAGCGGGGTCCGACGCGAACTCGCCGCCGGCGAGTTCAACGTGCGCGTCGCGCAGTGCGGCGAGTTGCTCGCGATCCTCCGTGGGCGCGACGAGTCGGTCCGCTGGCTGCGCGACGTCGACCCCGGAGCGTTCGAGCGCTCGCGCAGCTCGCTGCCCGAGGTGCTCGTCCGACGCGGCGAGCACGTGTTCGGCGAGTTCGTCCGGACCGGCGAGGCGCGGGCCGCACTCGCGCGCGGCGACGTCGCGCGCTTCGGCTCACTGATGACGCAGTCGCACGCGTCGCTCCGCGACTGCTACGAGGTCTCGATCCCGGAGCTCGACACCATCGTCGACGCCGCGACCGACGTGCCCGGAGTGCTGGGGGCACGACTCACGGGCGCCGGCTTCGGTGGGTGCTGCGTCGTCCTCCTCGAGCGCGGCGCGACGGAGTCCCTGGCCGAGGACGTCGAGAGGACGTTCATGCAGCGCCACGGTCACCGACCGACCATCTCGTTCTTCGCGGGCGGCGAGGGCCCGCGCGAGGTCGCGACGGACTGACGGACGCGCTTCAGTCCTCGGACACGATCCTCGCGCCTCGCTCGAGCGCGGTGTGGGCGCGTCGCTCCGAGGAGTCGTACGCGACGCCGGCCGCGCCGTCGAAGTGGAGGAGCAGGACGTCGCCCTCGTCCTCGCCGTGCCGGCGCTCCGGTTCGAACCGTTCGCCCGCGTAGCGTGCGACGCGGGACAGGCGCACCTCGTCGATCCGGCCGACGAACGGCGACGTGCCGCGGCCGCGACCGTCGACGTCCGCGCCGACGACGAGCGGCAGGCCGTTGCGCGTGCGCGGCCCGGAGCCCGGCGCCCTCGCCGCGAGTTCGCCGTCGACGTAGAGGCGCAACTCGCTCCCGTCGAAGACGCCCGCGAGATGCTGCCAGCGTCCGGTGCTCAGCATCGCCGTCGGCGCGGCGCAGTTCACGTAGCGACCTCCGAGGTGGACCGAGAAGGTCGGGATCCCGGCGCTGACGAAGATGCCGTACTCGCTGTTCTCGGTCTTCGCGAGGAGTCCCTGACGCGCGCGGAACTCGTCGGCTCGCGCCCAGCACTCCAGCGTGAAGGGTCCGTCGTCGAACTCGATCGCCGCGCTCTCCACGCGGCCGCATCCGGTGATGCCGTCGAGCGCGAGCACGTGCTCCGCGCGCGGAACGTCCGGTCGCGGCATCGCCGAGAGGTCGACGTCGACGGTGAAGCTCCGGAGGGGGAGCGGGAAGCGAGCCCGGTCCGTCACGTACGACGTCTCGAGCTCGAGCGTCGGGAGTCGCAGAAGGGGAGCGTCACCCGGACGCTGCACGACGAACGTGATCTCCTCGCTGCCGCCCGGCGCGAGGTCGGCGTGCACGTGATCGGGGACGAAGCGCCAGTCCTCGTCGCCGACGAGGTTCGCGCGGAGCTCCACGCGTCCGCTCGCCGGGTTGTCGAGCCGCAGGGTGTACGTCCCCGCGACGCCCGTCCCGGAGAGCGCGGGTCGAGCCGTGACGCGGCCCGGCAGGCGGCCGTCGAGTGCGCGCACCGCCTCCATCACCTCGCCCGTGAGGGTGCGGACGTCGATGGCCTGGCCGACCGGGAACGCGGCGACGTCGATGCCGCCGTCGCGCACCGTGACGAGGTGGTACTCGTGGAGGAACCCGCCGGCCGGCAGGTCGCGCTCGAGCTCGGCACCGACCGCGGCGAGCGCGAAGTACTCGATGCCGTCGCGCACGCCGTCGTACCGCATGCGGTGGATGTGACCGGCGAAGACGGCCGTCACGTTCCCGGCCTTCACGAGTCGTCCGTGCACGCGGTCCCAGTCGTCGCCGTAGCCGCCCTGCAGCCAGCGCGGGTGGTGGAGGAACACGAAGACGTGCTTCGCGTCCTTCGTCCTCTCGAGGGTCGCGTCGAGCCACGCGAACTGCTCCGGGCTCATCGTCTGCGCCTCGGGGTCGTCGAAGTTGCGTCGACCCGTCCGCGGGTTCGGTTCGTCCGAGTACAGGACGACGAACCACGAGTCCTTGTGCTCGAAGGCGTACCAGAGCGGCCCGAACCAGGTCTCGTAGTCGCCCTCGTGCTCCTCGGCGGGACGATCCGCGCCGCGCCAGTAGATGTCGTGGTTGCCGGCGACCGGGAACCACGGCATGCGCAGCTTCTCCATGACGCCGCGGAACTCGCGCATCTGCACGAGCCACTCCTCGCGCGCGTTGTAGCCCTGCACGAGATCGCCGACCGTCATGACGAGGTCGGGTCCGACGACGTTCACGTCCGACACGGCCTGCTCGAGGACCCGGATCCCGGACGCCGGTCCTCCCGTGCGGTCGCCGAACACCGCGAACAGGAACGCGTCCTCCTCGTCGGGGAGCGGCAGCACCACCTTGCTGCGACGGTTCGTGACGAAGCGCTCGCCGTCGTCGTTCGAACTCCCGTCGAGCGGGAGGAGGGCGAGGAGGAGCGTTGCGAGGTGCGTCGTGCGCATCGGCGGGTCCGGTGGGTGCGGCCGCGTCGATCGCGGCGGTTCAGCGTCGCTCGGGCGGCATGATCATGACCTCGCCGAGCCCGACGGGTCGAACGGCGGTCGAGTCGCTCTCCCAGGTGTCGAGCACGTCGATCCTGAGGTTCCTGATCTTCGTCGTGCGGTCGAGGACGAGGCGTCCGAACCGTTCACGGTCGTCGGGCATCACGACCTCGTACTCGTCCTTGCCGTTGAGGGTCACGCGGACCCGGCGCGGGAGCACGCTCTTGTCGTGGTTCGCGTGCTGGACGTGGACGAGGCGGACCTCGCCCGCACGCAGGTAGTCGTTCCAGGCCAGGCTGACGAACGGCTCGGGGTCGACGTCCGCCGTCACCCAGCCGATGCTCGGGATGCCGTCCGCGACCTTGGCCGCGTCGTGGTTCTCGTCGGCCTCCGACGACGTGCGCACCCGGACCTCCTGTCCGAGGAGCAGGTTCTCGCGCAGCTCGTGCGAGAACGCGACGAGCTCCGTCTGGTCCTCCTTGCGCACCACGATCTCGAGCGGTCCGGATGCGAGCACGACGTCCCCGTCCTCCTCGTGCGGCGAGCGGATCGTCACCTGCGCGTCGACGACGTAGGTGCCGCGTCCTTCGAACTCGTGCTCGAACGCGAGCCTCGCGTCACCGCCCTCCTCGTACTCGACGTTCGCGAGCAGGACCGGCTCGTCGACACCCGGCCCCGAGCGGAGCCAGTACTCCGACGCGACGACGTCGATGCCCGTCGTACCGTCGTCGCGGCGGACTCCGAACTCCTCCTGCTCGGCCGAACCGAACGAGGAGAGCCAGATCCGCACGGGGTTCTCGCCGAACGCGCGGAGCGACACGGGCACGTCGGGACGGTCCTCACCGAACGCGAGGTCCTGGGCGCGCTTCGACTGGCCGGTCGAGGGAGCCGTGGCGCGCTTCAGGAAGAGGAGGGCGAACGCCGTGTTCGGCTGGTTCCACCAGTCGCCCTTCGGTTGCTGCTCGTCCACGAGCCAGGCGGCACCCGTCTCGTACCACTTGACGGTGCCGATCGTGTCGATGCCCAGGTACGCGCCGAGGCGCTCGACGTTGTAGAGGTAGTAGTAGTGCCACGTGGCGCCGGCACCGGGGTTCTCGTTGGCGACGAAGTTCTTCGCCAGCCACCGCATGCCGGCCTCGAGCCCGCGCGTCCACTTCGAGTTGCCGCGGCTCGCGTGCTCGATGCAGATGTGCAGCGTCGCCACTCCGGCGGACGTCATCGATCCCGTCGGCGTGCCGTCCTCGCGGTAGCAGAACCCCGCCACGGGCTCGGAGCCCGACACCTTCCCGTCCTGCACGCCGAGCGTGTACTCGGCGAGGCCCTTCCACGTCTTCTGCGGCACGTCGAAGCCCGCGAGCGCCGCGTTGTGCAGCGCCATCGCGGCGTACTGCGTGTTCGAGAGGTCGATCTCCGGTGTCGGGTACGCGTAGCCTCCGCCGGGCGACTGGTAGTCGACGAGCGTCTCGACGTACTTCTCGAGTCGCGCGAGCAGGAGCTCCCGGAGTTCCTCGTCCTCGACCTCCTTCACGAGTTCGAGGAAGGCGTTGACCGTCACGGCCATCTCGTAGGTCCGCACCGGCTCGATCGCGATCAGATAGTTCGTCGCTCGGACGACGCACGGGTCGTCGGCGTCGACGTCGCACTCGAGGAGCGCATAGAGGTTGAGGGCCGTCTGTCCCGCTCGGTAGGTCGGCTGGTTCTCGTTCCACGAGCCGTCCACGAGCTGGGTGTCGATCAGCCACTCGACGCCTCGATCGATCGCCTTGTTGACGCGTTCGCGCAGGGACTGCGCGAACGCGGGCGGAGCGACGGCCAGGCACGCGAGGGTCGTGAGGACGAGCTTGCGCATGGGGACGCGCGGATTCTATCCGATGCTCCGCGGCGGTCGGTCCGGAGCGGGGAACGGCGCGAAGCCCTGGCCGGGCCGCCGCGAGCGCCCGAAGCTCACCCGTTCGCCAGTGCGAGCAGGACCTGCAGTCTGAGGAAGTCGACGTCCTTCACGCGGACCGCGATCGCATGCCCCTCGGTGAAGGAGAGGAAGCGGCGACCGCGCGTCGCCGTCAGGGTCGGGCCCTCGACGCGGACGCGGTCTCCGAGCGCCTTCCCGGGCAGGAAACCGGAGACGTTGTGGTCGACCAGTCGCACCTCGAGGCCGGCCCGCGAGACGCGCGTCACCTTCGCCTCGAGCGACTCGCCGACGTGGGGCTCCATGTACTGGCAGACCTTGAGGTCGAAGACGGCGGTCGATGCCATCTCGGCGGTGTCGGCCTGGACGGAGCTGTGTCCCGCGACCTGGTTGAGGTCCTCGACGAACGCGTCGGCGCGGAGTTCGGCGACGGCTTCGTCGCCGCGCGACTGGAGTGCGTGCATCCAGCGGTGGACGACCAGGTCGGGGTAGCGCCGGATGGGCGACGTGAAGTGCAGGTACGCCTCGCGTGCGAGTCCCCAGTGCACCGCCACGTCCTCGTGGTCCTTGACCTCGTAGTAGGCGCGTTCGACGAGACCCATGATGCGCCCGATGAGCGCCTCGGCGTTGGCCTTCCGTCGCGCCGCGCGGATCAATCGTCCCACGTCGCGACCCGTCAGACGCTCCTTCTCCGGCACGCGGATCCCGTGCTTCTCGAGCGCCTTCGCGACCTCGGCGATCTCCTCGGGGTCCTTCTCGGGGTGGACGCGGTAGATCGTCGGGAGTCCGCGTTCGCGGAAGAAGTCGCCGACGCACTGGTTGGCGGCGAGCGCGGTCTCCTCGATCAGCGTCATCGATCGGTGACGCTGCGCATCGGCGAAGCCCGCGACGTGCCCGGCGTCGTCGAAGAGCACCTTCTGCTCGGTCGACTGGATCCTGAGGGAACCCTTCGCGTCGCGGATCTCCTGCTGCTTGGCCGTCCAACGGTCGAGCAGGAGGAGCGACTCGGAGAGCGGTTCGAGTCCGGCCAGCTCGGGCGCCCGATCGCCATCGAGGTGCCGCTGCACCTCGGCGTACGTGTTGCGCCGGACCGAGCGGATGACGCTCTTGTGGACGCGCGTGGCGACGCGACGGCCGGCGTCGTCGAACTCCGCGTAGACGGAGTAGGCGAGTCGGTCGCGCTCCGGGACGAGCGAGCAGAGTCCGTTGGACAGCTGCTCGGGCAGCATGGGCACGACCTGGTCGGGGAGGTAGACGCTCGTGGCACGTGCGAGCGCCTCGTCGTCGAGCGCCGTCCCGGGACGGACGTAGTGCGAGACGTCGGCGATGTGGACACCCAGTTCCACGTTGCCGTTCGGCAGACGTGCGATCTCGATGGCGTCGTCGTAGTCCTTCGCGTCGTCGCCGTCGATCGTGTAGATCGTCCGCCCGCGCAGGTCGACGCGGTCCTCGAGGTCGGCGTCGCGCGGATCGGCCGGGAGCGACTCGACCTCTCGACGCACGTCGTCGGGGAACACCGTGCGGACGCGGAAGGAGTGGAGGAGCTGCATCTCCTCCGACTCCTCGTCGCGGTACGCCTCGGGACCGTGTTCCATGGGTCCGAAGGCGCGCGGCCGCGACCCGACCCTGTCGTGCGTGCGCCGCTCGGGCTCGAGTGCGTCCTCGAGATCGCTGGTGTCGACGTGCTCCGACCCGTCCTCGACGTGCCAGCCGCGGCCCTCGTCCGGCTGCGGTTCCTCGCGCTTCCCCCCGAGCGCACGTCCGAGGTCCTTGAACGACCCGAAGCCGCCGCTCCCGCCGTTGCGATCCTTGCCGCTCTCCATCGGGAGAGCGTACCGACTCGCTCGCGCGAGTCGCCCGAACGTCGTCCGTCGATGCAGCGACCCCGGACCGACGGGTCGGTCCGGGGTCGCCGGCGGGAGCCGATGTCCCGGGTCGTCAACCCGACGAGGACTCGCCGAACTGACGCTCGCGCGCGATCTCGAGCACGCGTGCCGCGACCGGATCGCCGGCGAGCCCCGCGGCGAGGTCCGACTCGAGCAGGTCCATCGCCGACGCCGGCGCGCCCGCGAACAGGAGGTTGACGGCGAGCACGAGGCGCGCGTCGTCGTCGGCCGGATGGTCCGCGAGGTAGAGCTCGCACACCGCCAACTGGCGGTCGAAGGCGCGCTCGTCCGAGTAGAACGTCCGCTTGTCGACCACCGTGCCGACGAGCGAGGGGTCGCCTTCGATCGCGGAACGGAGCGCGCTCGCCGCGGCGGCGTAGTCGCCGGTCGCGAAGAGGGCGTCGGAGAGCAGCATGTGGAGCACCGGCACGTCCGGTTGGAGCTGCACCGCCTTCGTGTAGTAGTGGACGGCGTCCGCGTAGCGCGAGTCGCGGAAGGCGCGGTCACCGAGCATCAGGTAGCGGTCCGCTGCGACTCCGACGGCGCTCGACGAGGGCGCGGGCGCGGGGACGAGAGCGGGGAGCGGGTCCTCGTCGACCGGCGCGACGAACTCGTTGGGCTGCTCCGCGGGCACCCCCTGTTGTCCGACGACGACGACCTGCGGCGCGGGCTGTTCGACCACGACGACCTGGGGCTCGGCGGTCTGCACGACCGTCTCGTGCACCACGTACGTGTCGTGGTACGGGTACCAGTAGGAGTAGGGGCCCCAGCTCCACGGACCGCACGAGCCGATCCACCAGTGCGAGTTGCTGCACCAGCCGAGCGAGTAGCCGCCGTACCAGGGGTAGTAGCCGTAGACCGGGTGGTGGAGCCACAGCGGCTGGAGGCCGTACCAGTAGTTGGGCCAGCAGAGCGAGAAGCCGAAGCTCCAGTTCGAACCCCACCAGTGGTGACCACAGGAGTGGTAGTGGTGCCAGTTGGCGACGTGGCAGCCGTACGTGAAGTCCGAGCCGGAGTAGTAGACGTCGTCACCGTAGGCCGTCGCCGAGAGGCCGAGCGAGGTGTCCGCGGCCGCGATCGAGGACGCGGCCGAAATGCGTTGGAGGCGCAGACGCTCGCGCAGCGAGCGACCGGTGGTCTCCGCTTCGGTCACGCGCACGGCACTCCGAGCGGCCGGCGACTCGCGGCGCACCGCAGCGCTCCGCAGACCACGCGGGTCCTCGAGCCGTGCGATCGGACCGGCCGCGTAGTCGAGTTTGGCGCCGTTCGGGCGACGCACCGCGATCTCGCGACCGCTCGAGAGTTCGAAGGGCGATCCGACGGGGTCGATCGGACGCGAGATGCGTTCGAGGGCGCCGCGCAGGTCGTCGGGATCCTCGGCCGCGCCGTAGCGAGCGAGCAGCGCGTTCACGTCGCCGGCGTCGGCGCGATCGTGCCTGAGCGCCTCACCGATCCGCGACGCGGCGGGTCCGCTGCCGGACGCGCGCGAGAGACGTTCGAGCGCCGAACGGAAGCGCGGAGCGCGCGTGTCCTCGACGCGCGTCGCTTCCGTGGCGGGTCGAGGGACGACCGCGCGCGAACGCGCGCCGTCGTACCGCCACTGGCTCCCGTCGATCACGATCGTGCCGCTGCTCGAACGCGAGTCGAGTCCGGGCGGAGCGGGCTGCGAGGGCGGGTTGTACGGCTGGACGACGACACCGCTGCCCGACGAGGTGTCGAAGACCGAGGGACGCGATCCCGAGTCGACGGGGCGCGGGGGCGCGACGCGGATCGTGCCGCTCGACGGGGCCGAGCCCGAACTGCTCCGACTGCTGCCGAAGGACGATCCGCTCGACGACGAGCGGACGGGCGCGGGGGCGGGACGACTCGGGGTGGGGGCGGGACGAGCGCTCGGAGCGGGTCGGCTCGGAGCGGGGCGCACGCTCGGCGCGGGTCGCGAACTCGGAGCGGGTGACGGCCGCGAACTCGGCGCCGGCGCGGGTCGCGAACTCGGGGCGGGCGAGGGCCGCGGCGAGGGTCGCGAGGACTGGGCGGCCGTGGGCGCCGCCAGGAGGGCGCCGACGAGGACCAGGGACGTCAGGCTGGTGAGGATGCGCATGGTGTGTCCTGTCCGGACCGGGGGGAATCCACTCTAGCCGCAAGGACCGTTCCTCGCGTGACGCCCCGCGCGCCGCCGCGGCGCGCGCTCCGCCCGTCCACGGTGGAGGACAGGGGCGCGCGGGCTCAGCGCGGGAAGGGGAGGACGAGCTGGACCCGACCCGCAGGTCCCCACAGATAGGGTGCGCCCGTCGGGGCTCCGCCCCCCGCTCTCCGGAGGACCGCGAGGAGGCGGGCGAGGTCCGAGGGGTCTCCCGGACTCGGCGCCGCGACGGCCAGGGCGCGGCGCGGCGCGGAGAGCGCGAACTCCTCGTCGGGTTCGGCGCCCATGGGGAGGCGCACCACCACGGCGACCGGCCTTCCCGAGGAGTCGATCTCGAGGATCCAGTCGACGCCGTCCCGATCGCCGGTCCAGGTCGTCGCGCGTTCGCGTGCACGCAGCACGGCGGCCGCGTAGTTCCGCTCGTCGTCGGCGAGGAGGTGGCGCCGCTCCGGTCGGATCGGCAGCTCGTCGATGGGCTGCACCACGTCGTCCGGGATCGGTTCCGCCGCGCCCGGCGGTTCGAAGAACCGATCGACGAAGAACGCGCGGCGTTCCACGCGTTCCAGGCGCTCGACGAACGTCCGACCCCCGTGCTCGATCACGAGGGCGTCCGGGAAGACGTGGTCGCCCTCGTCGATGCGACCCTCGGGCCGGACGCGGAGGAGGAGCGTCGCTCCCTCGATCGCGTCGATCGACTCCGGTCGACCGTCTGCGCCGAGCCGTGCGACGAGGTCGACGTCGGGGGCGCCGCGGTCGGCTCCGTGCGCGACCGCCGCGTCGCCCTCGAACTCCCATGCCACGCCGTCGGGCCAGAGAAGGGCGGCGCGCATCACGAGATCCTCGACGAACACGTCGCGGGCCGCGTCGCCCTCGAGCGCGTGCGCTTCGAGCGAGCCGGCCGCCCGACGGTAGGTCCGCAGTCCGAAGCGGTAGGTGAAGGCGCACGTCGACGCGTCACCGCCGTCGGGGCAGGCGACGACCTGCCAACGCTCGGGGAACACGAAGGAGTGCGTCCGCGTGACCGTCGGGAGCCCGTCGCTCACGACGCTCGTCACCACGCGCAGACCGCGGAGCCCCGCCACCGGAGCGGGCGGCGGCGGTCGGCTCGGGTCCTCCTGCGCGACGTCCGCAGGTTCCTGCGTCTCCTCGTGCGTCGGCGCGGACTCGCTCGTACCGCTCGCGGACGAGTCGGCACCGCCGTCGCTCCTCGCACCGTCGCAGGCCGCGACGACGAGCAACGCCGTCGCGAGCGCGCACGCTCCCGCTCGTCGCCTCATACCGTTCCCCCGGGAAGTCGCTCGGCGAGCACCTCGGCGGCGGCGTGCAGCGTCTCGATCCGCTTCGCGAAACAGAACCGCACGAGTCGACTCCCGTCAGCGCGGTCGCGGAAGAAGCTCGAGCCCGGCACCGTCGCCACGCCGCCGTTCGAGACGAGTCGCATCGCGAAGGTCACGTCGTCGAGTTCCGTGATCGCGGAGGTGTCGCACATCACGTAGTACGCGCCGCGCGGGACGCTCGGCACGAGGCCCGTGCCCTCGAGCGCACCGAGCATCGCCGCCCGGCGCTCCGAGTAGTCGCGCGAGAGCGCGGCGAAGTAGTCGTCTGCGAAGCCGAGCGCGTGCGCCGCCGCTTCCTGGAGCGGAGCCGGCGCGCCGACCGTCAGGAAGTCGTGCACCTTGCGGATCGCTCCGGTGAGAGCGGGGGACGCGACGCACCAGCCGATCCGCCAGCCGGTCGCGCTCCAGGTCTTCGACAGCCCGCTGATCGTGACGGTGCGATCGGCCATCCCGTCGAGCGTCGCGAGCGACACGTGTTCGGCGCCGTCGTAGAGGATGTACTCGTAGATCTCGTCGGTGACGGCGACGAGATCGTGCTCGCGACACACGTCCGCGATCACCTCGAGCTCCTCCCGCGAGAAGACCTTCCCGGTCGGGTTGTGGGGCGTGTTGACGACGATCGCGCGCGTGCGAGCGTTCACCGCGGCCCGCAGTTCCGTCTCGTCGAACGTCCAGTCCGGGCCGGAGAGCCTGACGAAACGCGGCACGGCGCCCGAGAGGACGCAGTCGGGGCCGTAGTTCTCGTAGAAGGGCTCGAAGATCACGACCTCGTCACCGGGGTCGGTCACCGCGAGCATCGTCGCGATCATGGCCTCGGTGGCGCCGCAACACACCGTCACGTCCGTCTCGGGGTCGACGTCGATGCCGTTGTAGGCCGTGGTCCGCGTCGCGATCGCTCGCCGCAGGGTCGGCGATCCCCACGTCACGGCGTACTGGTTCACGTCCGCGCGGATCGCTTCGCAGGCCGCCTCCTTCATCGGCAGCGGAGCGGCGAAGTCCGGGAAGCCCTGGGCGAGGTTGATGCCGCCGTTCGCGCGACACACCCGCGACATCTCGCGGATGACGGACTCGGTGAAGAGGGAGGCCTTGCGGGAGACGCGCGCGCTCATGGGACCATCCTATGCGCGTCCGATCCGCGCGAGCGCACGCGCCCCGACCGTCCGTCGCCGGGCCCCCGCGCTCCGGCGCGACACGGTCGCCGTCAGGGGAGTCGGTAGGCCCACTCGCGCCACTCGTCGACGTCGTCGCCCCAGTTGCGCCCGGCGAGTCGCGAGAGTTCGGTCTTGAGGACCGACTTGCTGCGCTTGTCGTCGCGCTCCTGCCAGGCGTCGAAGAGCGCGCGCGCGGCGGCTCCTCGCGCGGTGTCCGTGTCGCTGCCGATCCGACGCACCGCCATCGCCGAGGCGAGGACGACCATCGGAGCGGAGTCGTAGAGCGCGTCGCGCAGCGTCGGGATGTCGTCCTCGTCGCCGCAGACGACGAGGGCCGCGGCGACCTGCGCCCGCACCGCGTCGTTCTGGTCGAGGAGCGCGAGCCTCAGTTCGTTCCGCACGGCACCCGGCGTGGCGCCCTTCTCGATCGTCCGCTTCAGCGCGTAGGCCGCGTTGCTCCTCGTCCACTCGTCCGGCGCCTGGACGAGGGCGTCCGCGACGGGTCCGAGCGGCGTGTCCGGATCGGCGAGGAGCCCGAGTCCGAGCAGGGCGTTGTCCACGACCTCGACGACCGGATCGTCGAGCGCCGCGATCAGCGTCCCGGTCACGCGATCGTTGCCGGAGAATCCGAGCGCACAACAAGCGATCGCGCGCACCCGCGGACTCTCCGAGGTCGCCTCGCGCTCGAGCATGTCGAGGTGGCGGACGGACAGGGCGCGGAGGTACTCCTCGATCCGGCGCCGCTTCCGCTGCGCGTCGTCGTCCTGCGACAACGTCCAGCTGTTCCACAGTCGGATCTGACCGTCGAGGTCGGCGAGGATCGCCCCCGTCTCGCGGTCGTCCACGAGCAGGACGGGCCTGTCGCCCATCTGGACCAGGGGCACGTCCGTGGCCGCGAGTTCCTCGTCCGACATCGAGCGTCGACCGTCCCGGCCCGACGCGCAGGCGGAGAGCGCGGCGGCGACCAGGAGACACACCGTCGCGCGGGTCGCGCGACGGGATCGGCGCGCGCGTCGCGACGAACGGGACCGCAGGACGGGCGAGGTGCTCTGGGCTTCGAATCGGCGTTCCATGGGGCTCCGGTGCGACGTCCTCGGGACGGGTGTCTTCCCCGCGGCCGCGCCCGTCAGGATGCGAAAGCCCGACGGGAAATACCGCGCGCCGTCCGGGATCTCCGGTCAGGATGGAGCGTCCGCCATGGCGACCCCGATCCTCAGCACCATGGCCCGGGAGGGGTTCGAGGAGCTCATCGCTCTGGCCGACGACTCCTGCGGCTTGCGCGCGTTCATCGCGATCCACGACACGAGCGCGGGGCCCTCCGTCGGCGGCATCCGTCGTCACGCGTACACCGACGAGGCCGCCGCGCTCTCCGACTGCTTCCGGCTCGCGCGCGCGATGACGGCGAAGTGCGTCATGGCCGACCTCCCCGCGGGCGGCGCCAAGGCGGTGCTCGTCGAGACGCCGGAACTCGACCCGGAGCCCGCGTACCGCGCGATCGGTCGGGCCGTCGAGCGACTCGGCGGCCGCTACTACACCGGACCCGACCTCGGGACCGGGGAGCGGGAGACGGGCTGGCTCGCCGCCGAGACGCGCTACGCCGCCGATCCGGGTCCGGCCGGACCGGGGAGCCTCTCGCAGGCGACGGCGGCCGGCGTCCTCGCGTCGATGGCGGTCGCGCTCGAATCGCTCGACGGCGAGGCCGACTGGTCGAGGCGCACCGTCGTCCTGCAGGGACTCGGGCAGGTGGGGCTCGCCCTCGCCGCCCGTCTGCGCGAGCGCGACGTCCGCGTCCTCGCGAGCGACCTCGACCCGGAGCGCCTCGCGCGCGCCGAACGCGAACTCGGCGTCGAGCCCCTCGCCCTCGGCGAAGAGGTCTCCACGCCGTGCGACGTGTTCTCGCCCAACGCGGTGGGGGGGGCTGCTCCACGACCTGGCGCTCGTGCGGCTCCGCGCGCGCGCCGTCGTCGGCGCCGCCAACAACCAGCTGGCCTCGAGCGAGCACGGCGACCGCCTCCACGCGCGCGACGTGCTGTTCGTGCCCGACTTCGTCGCGGGCAGCGGCGCGCTCGTCCGCGGCACGCTGTTCCACCTCGAGGGTCGGCGCGAACCGATCGAGGCGATCGAGGCGCGCATCGCCCGCTCCGTGCGCGGCGTCCTCGAGCGTTCGGTCGAGGAGGACCTCCCGCCGCTGCGCGTCGCGTTGCGCGAGGTCGAGGAGCGCATCGCTTCGAGACGTGGACGCGCCGTCGGACCGAACCTCGTCGGCGCGGCCGGACACGACGCGCGTTGAGACGGGAGGGCGGCGCGCCGACGCGTGCCGGCGCCCGCCGCTCGGACGGCTGTTAGGATGCCCGTCGACCCCGTGCGGCGCCGGACGTCGGCGACGAGTCGAGGTCGGCACGCAGGGGCGACGAGCGGAGCGGAGGCTGGTTTGATCGAAGCGAAGGAACGGAGGGGAGTCGCTCGGATCCGGGCGGCGGGCGCGGTCGCGGCACTCGTCGTCCTGGCGGGACCGTCGTTCGCCCGGGCGAACGGTCAGGACGCGGGCGACGCCGCGACCGCCGGTCCGGCTGCGCAGGACGACTACCGCGCGCCGCTCGAGATCGATCTCACGGAGAACGGCCCGATCCTGCTCGTCCCGCAGGAGGAGAACCTCACCTTCGTGGCCCAGCTCGAACTCGCCGGTATCCAGGCCACGGTCGGTCGCGTGACGGTGAAGTCCGGCGTCAAGCCGTACCGCGCGGGACTGCTCGCTCCGAAGCCGAAGCCCGGCGAGGAGCGCTACACCGGCTGGATCTCCGCGCAGGCGAAGGGCGAGTACGGCGTGTACACGCTCGACTCGTTGATCGAGACCACCCTGCAGCCCCAGGCCTGGCCGTCGTTGGTGCACCGGTTCGAGCAGCGCGGGACCGAGAAGCGTCGGCGCGAGATCCTCGCCGGAACACGCGACGGCCAGGGCGCCGCGTCCTACCGCAGCGACACCGAGAAGGGCGCGCCCAAGGGAGCGCGCGTGTGGGGACCGCTGCGCGAATTCGCCGCGCCGGAGGGCACGGTCGACACGATCTCGGCGCCGTACATCGTGCGCTCGATGATCCGCGACGGTCGCAACGTCGCGACGTTCCACATGCTCGACAAGGAACGGCTGTGGCAGGTCGCGCTCACGCTCGGCGACCCGATCCCGATGGCGACGCCGTCCGGCATGTTCGAGGCGCGCGAGGTCCATCTCGCGACGCGACAGCTCGAGCGCTACGGCGAGCCCGTCGACGAGGGCACCGGCGAGGAGTTCTCGGGTCCCTTCGGCATCGAGGGCGACATCCGCATGTTCGTCGAGAGCCACACGGGCGTCCCGCTCGCCGTGAAGGGCCGCCTCCCCGCGGGACCGTTCGAGATCCAGCTCGACATCCGCCTCGAGAAGTACGAGGGCACGCCGCCCGAGTTCGCCGTGCTGCCGCCGAGCGGCACGCTCCCGCCGGCCGACGGCGCGAGCGACGACGGGACGGACGGCGGAGGTGACGACGACGGCGGCGGCGACGGATCAGGGCCGGCCGTCGGCGGCCCGGTGGTCGCCGCCGAACCGGAGTGAGCGCGAGGAGGGACGCCGAACCGCTGCCCGTCGACGGCGTCCTCGACGAGTTGGTCGCGGCGTCGCGCCGCGACCGTTCGTTCGTGCTCGTCGCGCCGACGGGTTCCGGCAAGAGCACGCGCGTCGCACCCGCGCTGCTCGACGCGGTTCCTGGTCGCGTGTGGTTGCTCCAGCCGCGTCGCGTCGCTGCGCGGGCGTTGGCGCGACGCATCGCGTCCGAGCGGGGCGGCGAGGTCGGCGGCGAGGTCGGCTTCCGCGTCCGCATGGAGCGCCGCGAGTCGCGCGACACGCGACTCGTCGTCGCGACGACGGGCGCGTTCCTCGCCGAGCTCCTCCGCGACCCGTCCCTCGCGGGCACGTCGGCCGTGGTCCTCGACGAGTTCCACGAGCGGACGATCGAGGCCGATCTCGTGCTCGCGCTCCTCGCCGAGGCGCGCGCCGGGCTCGGGCTGGACCTCGTCGTCGGATGCATGTCGGCGACGCTCGACGCCGGTCCCGTCGCGCGCTTCCTCGGCGACGCACCGGTCGTCGAGGCCTCGGGCCGCGCCCACGACGTGTCGGTCGAGCACCTCCCGCAGCACCCGGCCGAGCGCGACGACGAGCACCTCGAGCGCGCCCTGCGCGAGTGGCTCCTCCCGGACCTCGACGGCGGCGACACGCTCGTGTTCCTGCCGGGCGCCGGCGAGATCGCGCGCGCGGCGACGCGCCTCGAACCGCTCGCACGACGACACGGGCTCCTGGTGTTCCCGCTGCACGGCGAACTGCCGAGCGAACACCAGGACGCCGTGTTCGAAGCGACGGACCTCCCCAAGCTCGTCCTCGCGACCAACGTCGCCGAGACGTCGATCACGCTGCCGCGCGTGACGCGCGTCGTCGACTCCGGTCTCGTGCGACGCGCGCGTCACGACCAGGAACGCGGCGTGCTGCGGCTCGACGTCGAACGCGCCTCGCGCGCGTCGCTCGAGCAGCGTCGCGGACGCGCCGGGCGCGTCGCGCCGGGGCGCTGCCTGCGGCTGTTCTCGCCGACGATCGAGCGCGGACTCCCGGATCGCGAGGAGCCCGAGATCCACCGAGCCGACCCGTGCGACGCCGTGCTCGCGCTCGCGCGTTGGGGCGCCGACGCGCGGACGTTCGCGTGGTTCGAGCCGCCCGACGTCGAGCGCGTCGAGGCCGCGGGCCGCACGCTCGAGTCGCTCGGTGCGCTCGCGAAGGGTCGCATCACGCCGCTCGGCGAGCGCATCGCACGACTGCCTCTCCACCCGCGTCTCGCCGCGCTGCTCGTCGCCGGCGAGGAGTACGGCGCGCCGGTCGGCGCGGCGACGGCGGCTGCGCTCCTCTCGGACCGCGATCCCTTCGAACGAGCGGAGCGCGCCGAACTCGTGACGCGCTCCGACGTCGTGAGCCGCGTGCACGCGCTGCTCGCGTTCGAGCGCGGCGTGCGCGCACCGCACGGACTGCCGCCGCTCCGCAGCGGCCCGGCGCGCCGCGTCCTCGCACTGCGCGACCGACTGCTCGGCGGCCGGGCGCGCAACCGCGGCGCGAACGAGGACGACGCCGACCTCGAGCGCGCGATCGCACGCGCCTACCTCGACCGACTGTGCGCGCGGCGCGCGTCCGGCGACGCTCGTGCGCGCTACCTCCCTGGAGGCGGTGTCGAACTCGACCCCGCGAGCGGCGTCCTGGAGGGCGAGCTCTTCGTCGCGGTCGAACTCGCGCGGACGAAGCGTGCGACCGACCCGCGCGTCCGCCTGGCGTCGGTCGTCGAGCGCGAGTGGCTCGACGCGAGCGGCTTCGAGTCGGCGTCGGCGGCGCGCTTCGACGCCGCGTCGGAGCGCGTCGTCGAGGAGCTCGAGGAGCGCTGGCGCGGACTCGTCCTCTCGCGCCGCGAGGCGGCGGGTCGCGCCGACGCCGTCGACGTCGAACGCGCGCTCGGCGATGCCGCCGCCGCGGACCCGCGCCGCGCGCTCGACCTCGATGCACCCGAGGTCGCGGGCTTTCTCGCGCGTGTCGCCTGGCTCGCCGACGCCCTTCCCGACCTGGGTCTGCCCGCGTTCGACGACGAACTCCTCGGTCGCGTCGCGCGCCACGTCGCTTCGGGACGCAGGAGCTTCCAGGAGACGCGCCGCGAGCCCGCGCTGCCCTGGCTCGAGGCCGAACTGCCGTCCGCGGTGCGGGCGAAGCTCGACGCACTCGCGCCGACCCACGTCGAGGTCCCGACGGGATCGCGGATCCGACTCGCGTACGAGCCCGGCCGACCCCCCGTGCTCGCCGTACGGATCCAGGAGTTGTTCGGTCTCGCGGAGACGCCGCGCGTCGGCGGTGGACGCGTCCCGGTGCTGCTCCACCTCCTCGCACCGAACGGACGTCCGCAGCAGGTGACGGACGACCTCGCCTCGTTCTGGCGCGGCGCGTACCACGAGGTCCGCAAGGAACTGCGTCGCCGCTATCCGCGCCACGCCTGGCCGGACGATCCCGCGGACGCGAAGCCGGAGCGGCGGCCGAAGCCGCGCCGGCGCGACTGAACACGGGCCGCCGGGGAACGGCGGTCGCGTCGCGTCGGCGCGGCGGTCGCGGACGTACACTCCGACGCGTGACGACCGTGCGCTCCACGCTCCTCGCCGTCCTCGCCCTCCTCGCCGTCCTCGTCGCGCCGCACGCCTCGGCCCAGGACGGCTCGCGCCGCGCCGTCGAGGATCTGCGCGCGACGCTCGTCGACGACGAGAGCCAGGAGGCGCGCGACGCCGTCGCGCTGCTGGACCAGGCACAGGCGGAGTACGCCCAGCTCGACGAGCTCGAGCGCGCGACGTCCGACTTCAAGAACGCGTCGGAGTCGGCGAAGGGACGCATCGAGGCGCTGTCGAAGGAACTGGCGGAGCCTCCCTCGACCGATCCGCCGAAGCTCGAGGGCGATCCGAAGCTCGCGGACGTCCAGGCGCTCGCGACGCAGGCCGACGCGGATCTCGTGGCGGCGCGCGCGGCTCTCGCCGCGATCGACGAGGAGGCGCGGTTGCGCAAGGCGCGGCAGACCGCGATCCCCGAGGAGGTCTCGCAGCTCCAGCAGGAGATCGACAGCCGCAACCAGGCGCTCGCCGGGCTGAAGGGCACGGACCCCGTGAGCGAGGCGCGCGCGCTGCTCCTGCGCGCACAGATCGACGTGCTCCAGGCGCGCATCCGCCGCAGCGAGGCCGAGCGCGACTCGTACCAGGCGCGGCGCGACCTCCTCCCGCTCCGGCGCGACCGCGCGCAGCGCGACGTCACCAGCGCGCAGATCCGCGCCGACTTCTACGCGAAGCGCATCGAGCAGATGCGCAAGCTCGAGGCCGAGGACGCGCTCGGCGACGCCGACGCGCTGCGCAAGGAGCTCGAGGGAACGGTCGAGCCGCTCGAGAAGCTCGCGCAGCGTCAGTACGAGCTGACGGAGCTGCTCTCGGGAAAGGACGGCGTCTCCGTGCGGCTGGCCGAGGAGTCGCAGAAGCTCCGCGATCTCCGCGAGCGCCGCGCCGAGGTCGTGCGCCGCTCGAACTCGACGCGGACCAAGGTCGCCGTCGGCGGCATGACGTCGGGGATCGGCGACCTCCTGAGGCGCGACCTCGACTGGCTCGACGAGCCCTCGATCCTGCGCGCGCGTTCGCGCGAGCGCGCCGACCAACTCTCCGAGGTCCAGCTCCGACTGATCGAGCTCGAGGAGGAACGCGACAGCTTCGGCGACGTCGGTTCGCGGCAGCTCGCCCTGCGCGAGGCGATGTCGCGCGCCATGGGGGCGGCGTCGGCGACCTACGACGCCGTCGCCGAGAAGCTCGTCTCCGACCAGCGCCGGCTCCTCGACCGACTGATCGGCGAGTACGAGTCGCTGATCGACGTGCTCGTCGAACAGGGCGCGATCGACGACGTCGTCGCGAAGGAGAGCAACCGCTACCGCACGTACATCGAGGAGCGCGTCCTGTGGTTCCCGAGCTCGCCGCGCGGATCGTGGCGCGACCTCGGCGCGCTGCGCGACGCGGCGCTGTGGATCGTCACGCCGAAGACGTGGACGGACGCCTGGAACTCGCTGCTCGAGGGCCTGCGCCAACAGCCGTGGCGCGGGATCGCGGCGCTCGTGCTCGTGCTCGCGTGGGCCGTACTCCAGCGCCGCCTGCGCCGCGTCGTCGTCGACGTCGGGGCCGCGTCGCGCTCGTTCCGCACCGACCGCCACGCGCTGACCTGGCGCGCGCTCGCCGCGACGCTCCTGCGCGTCGCGCTCGTCCCGGCCGCACTCGTCGTCGTCGCGCACCTCCCCGAGCTCGACCCGGACGCGACGGACAACGCCTTCGCCGTCTCCGAGGCCGTCGTCGAAGGTGCGTGGATCGCCTTCGTGCTCGCGCTCGTGCGCGAGGTCTGTCTGCCGAAGGGCGTGGGGGAGACGCTGTTCCGCTGGCCGACGGCGCAGCTCGCCGCGATCCGCCGACGCATCACCTGGTTCGGGCCGGGCTACGTCCTGTGCATCGCGCTCGCGGCGGCCTTCGGCGGCACGGCGACCGACAACTGGGGCGAGGCGCTCGGACGGGTCCCGTTCGTGATCGGACAGCTCGTGCTCTTCGCCGCGCTGCGGCGGACCTTCAGCGACCTCTCGCTGTGGACGCGCGAGGAGGACGCGGCGACGTCGATCGCGTCGCTCGGCGTGCGGCGCACCTGGTTGACGCTCGTGCTCGCGGCGCCGCTCGTGTGGGTGCTGATGTCGTTCCTCGGGTACGGCTACGCGGCGCGCATGCTGGAGGGCTACTACCGGCTCTCGCTGCTGCTCGGGCTCGCGGTGCTGCTGTTCGACGCGCTGCTCTCGCGCTGGCTGTTCGTCGCGCGGCGCCGACTGGCGATCCAGCGTGCACAGCAGCGCCTCGCGCAACGCACCGAGGACGACGAGAACGCGGGAGCGGCGCGCGAGAGCGGCACGATCGCCGAGGCCGACCTCGACCTACCCGCGATCGACGCACAGACCCGGCAGTTCTTCAGGAGCCTGCTCGTCGTCGTCACGGTGCTCGGCCTCTACAGCATCTGGTCGGCGGGACTGCCGGCGGTGCGGATGCTCGACCGCTTCACGGTCTGGCCCGACTTCGGCCGCGTCCTCGACGTGTCGCAGCTCGACGAGTCGGCGTCGTCGAAGGCCGACGTCGTCCTGCAGGCGCCGGGCTCGTCGGCGCCGTCGACGAGCGCGCCGTCGAGCCCGAGTGCGAACGCCTTCGGCGCCGGGCCCGCGTCGATGGTCGCCGCCGCGGCGGAGGAGGCGGCGGCCGAGTCGCACTCGAAGTCGCGCGTGTCGGCGGCCGACGTGATCCTCACGTTGATCGTGCTGCTGCTCACCGCGGTCGCGGCGAAGAACGTCCCGGGCCTGCTCGAGATCACGATCCTGAAGCGCCTGCCGCTCGACGGCGGGGCGCGCAACGCGCTCGCGACGCTCAGTCGCTACCTGATCCTGATCGTCGGCACGAGTGCGGCGTTCGGTTCGCTCGGCGTCGGTTGGGAGAAGGTGCAGTGGCTCGCCGCTGCGTTCACCTTCGGTCTCGCGTTCGGACTCCAGGAGGTCTTCGCCAACTTCGTCTCGGGTCTGATCATCCTGCTCGAGCGACCGGTCCGCGTGGGCGACATCGTCTCCGTGAGCGGTCTCGAGGGCCGCGTGACGCGCATCCAGATGCGCGCCACGACCATCCTCGACTGGGACCGGCGCGAACTCCTGGTGCCGAACAAGGAGTTCATCACGCAGAGCGTCATCAACTGGACCCTCTCCGATCCGACGACGCGCGTCGTCATCCCGGTCGGCGTCGCCTACGGCTCGGACACGGGTCTCGTGCACGAACTCCTGCTGCGCTGCGCGAAGGAGAACCCGCTCGTCCTCGAGCAACCGGCGCCGCAGGCGCTCTTCAGGCACTTCGGCGAGAGTTCGCTCGACTTCGAGCTGCGCGTCTTCATCGGGAACCGCGACCTCTGGCCGGAGCTCATCGACAAGCTCCACAGCGAGATCGACCGCATCTTCCGCGAGCACGACGTCGAGATCTCCTTCCCGCAGCGCGACCTGCACATCCGCACGGCGCCGGGGCTCTCCGGCATCTTCGGACGCGGGAAGGGCGGCGACGCCGCCGCCGAACCGTCCTGAGCCGCGCGACTACTCGAAGTCGCCGGTGACGGGCTCGCCGTCGCCGCGAAGAGGCGTGGCGACGATCGTCGCCGTGCCGTGTTCGCCGTCGAGCGTGAACGCGTTTCCGACGGCCTGGTTGCGGCGCTTCACGTACGCCAGCGCGACGGGCCGGTCGAGCTCGAACGAGTACGCCCAGGACGTCACCACTCCGATGCGTCGCGTGCCGCCCTCGTCGTCCGGCGCGAGCAGTGCGGTCCCTCGCGCCACCGGTTCGTCGCGGTCGAGCGCCACGGTGACGAGGCGCTTGTTGAGCCCGCCGTAGGTGTCGATCTTCGCGACGACCTCCTGCCCGGTGTAGCAGCCCTTCGTCAGGCTGAAGCAGTTCTCGAGCCGCGCCTCCTGCGGGTACACGCCGCCCTCGACGTCGGCGCCGAAGCGCACGGCGGCGGCCTCGACGCGCAGCGAGTCCTCGGCCACGAGACCGCCGGGTGCGGCACCCGCCGCGAGCGCGCGGTCGAACGACTCCGCCGCGCCGTCGACGCCCGCGTCGACGCGCCAGCCGCGCGAACCCGCGACGATCGCGCACACTGCGCGCACACCGTTCGACTCGCGCCAGTGACCGGGTTCCGTCGGCGGTTCGACGCCGAGCAGCTCGCGCACGACCTCGAACGCACGCGGTCCGCACAGGGCGAGCGGCGCCGCACCCGCGCTGGCGTCCGCGAGTTCGACCTTCTCCGCGAACAGGAACATGTCGACGGCGGAGAGCAGCGCAGCGCCGCGCCCCTCCTCGGCCTCGAGCACGATCGCGTCGTCCTCGACGCACAGCTCGAACATCTCGACGACCTTGCCCTTGGGATCGAGCAGGAGGTTGCGGTTCCCCGCGCCGGGTGCGAGCGACCGCACGTCGTTCGCGAGGATGCGGTGCAGGAAGTCCGCGCGTTCCTCGCCGCGGACGACCACGCGGCCGCGGGCCGTCGCGTCGAGCAGGAGCGCGCCCTCGCGACCCGCGCGGTACTCCGCCGGCACGTCGCCGAAGGTCAACACGGCGAGCTCCGGGTCTCCGCCGGCGAAGCGCGCTCCGGCGGCGCCGAATCGGTCCACGAGGCTCTGGGGTCGCACGTTCTTCGGGTCGGTGGGGGAGGGACGCGGTCCCGGCGCGGGCTGCGACGAATTGCCGCGTGGACCCGGCGCGCGGAGCGACCAAACTAACGGACCGCGACGCCCCGCCGTCCCCCCAACCCACGCCCATGTTCCGCGTCCTCGCCGCCCTGTCGCTCGTCGCCGTCGCGAGCGCGTGCTCGGACGCACCCGTCGTCGCGAAGCCCGTCCCGCTCTCCGCCGAGGCGTACACCCTCTCGGTCGACGCGCGACAGGCGCTCGAACGCACGTTGGCGCGCCTGTTCGGACCGCCCGACGCGCCGCGGTTCGCCGTCCTCCCCGGGTGGAGCGAGGCGGGCTTCGACCCGAACGCGCCGGCGCCGACGGGGATCGACGACGACCTCGCGAAGGCGGTCGCGAACGACGCGCGGACGCGCTTCTTCGACGCGCTGCTCGCCGTGGAGCGCGGCAAGGAGCCCGAAGTGGGCTCGATCCCGGCGTCGCTCGCGGAGCGCATCGCCTCGAGCGGCGATGCCCGTGCGGCGATCGAGACCTGGCAGCCCTCGTTGGCCGAGGCCGCGCGCACCTATCAGAGTCAGTGCGTGACCTGCCACGGCCTCGCCGGCGGCGGCGACGGACCGTCCGCCGCGAAGCTCGACCCGCGTCCCCGCGACTTCCGCGAGGGCGCGTTCCGTTTCCACCCCGGCGCCCCGGAGAGCGCGCCCTCGCAGGGCGACCTCGTCCGCACCATGCGGCGCGGCATCCCGGGCTCCGGCATGCCGATGTTCGGCGGCCTCGGGGCCTCGACGCAGAGCGGCCTCGCCGACTACGTGCGCTTCCTCGCGCTGCGCGGCGCGGTCGAACGCGCCTTCGTCGCGCGCGCCCGTGACGGGTCCGTGCCGACGGACGCCGAGATGGACGAGGTCTACGCGGAAGCGTGGGCTCGCTGGGCTATCCTGCCGGGTCACGAGGACCCCCGCGAAGTCGAGGGCGACCCCGTTCCCACCACGTCCGAGGAGAGCCAAGAAGGATGAACGTCTCCCCCTGGCCGCACCGTCTCGCGCTGGCGACGCTGATCTGCACGCTCCTGCTCGTCGCCTTCGGGAGCCTCGTCACGACGTTCACCGCCGGCATGGCGGTGAAGGGTTGGTGGATCGTGGAGGGACAGGACGGGGCGGAGCACTTCCTGCTGTTCTTCCCCGGGCACGAGTGGACGCGCGACCCCGGCACGTTCTACGAGCACACGCACCGCATGATCGGCACGGTGGTCGGTGTGGTCGCGATCCTGACCGCGCTCTCCGCGACGTTCGCCGCGCGCGCCGGTGCGTTGGGAAGGAAGGCGGTCGTCGTCTGTTGGGTCGCGCTCCTCGCGATCGCGATCCAGGGCGCGATCGGCGGCTTCCGCGTGCTCGAGAACTCGCCCGGACTCGCGTTCCTGCACGGCGTGCTCGGACAGCTGACGTTCGCCGTGATCGGACTCGCGGTGATGGCGACCTCGCACCTGTGGCAGACGTCGGGCCCGGGCCGCGCGGAACGCGCGCCGGTCGGTCTCGCCTGGGCGACCTCGGTCTTCGCGCTGATCCAGATCGGACTGGGAGCCTGGTACCGGCACGGGCTGCGCAATCCCGACGTGACGCTCGCGCCCGGCTCGCTCCACATGCACATCACGGGGGCCGTCGTGCTGCTCGGCTTCGTGATCGCGCTCGCGATCGCGGTGACCTTCTGCGCGCGCGCGATCGAGGAGCGTGAACCCGAGCTCGCGCGTCGACTCCTCGGCGCGAAGAAGCAACTGCACGCCCTGATCGGGATCCAGATCGTCCTCGGACTCGCGGCGCTCGTCGCGAAGGGCGGTGACGAGGTCACGCTCGCCGAGAGTGCGATCGCCCTGTGCCACGTCGTGGTCGGCGCGTTGATCCTCGCGCGCACCCTGTCGCTCGTCTTCTGGCTGGAGCGCGCCCGCGAGGGCGGCGCCGCCTGGGCAGGTGCGGCGTGAGCGCGCGGGTGACCACCGCGGACGGCGCCGCGCACTCCGCGCTCGGCGACTGGGCCGTCCTGTTCAAGTCGCGCATCACCTCGTTCGTGGGCTTCTCGTCCTGGGCGGGCGCAATGCTCGCGGGCGCGGAGTTCCCGCGCGCCCTCGAGGCCGCGCTGTGGATCTCGGCACTCAGCGCGGCGTCCGGCGCCTTCAACCAGGTGGTGGAGCGCGAGCACGACGCGCGCATGGCGCGCACGCGCAACCGCCCGATCCCGTCGGGCCGCGTGTCGGTGCGCACCGCCGTGGTCGTCGCAGGCGTCCTGACGCTCGGAGCCGTCGCCGCGCTGGCGCTGCGCTTCGAGCCGCTCGCCGCACTGCTCGGACTCGGCACGCTCGTCTCGTACGTGTTGGTCTACACGCCGCTGAAGCGCACGACCTCGCTCAACACCGTCGTCGGCGCCATCCCGGGCGCGATGCCGCCGCTGCTCGGCGCCGTCGCCGTCGCGGGTGCGCCCGGGACGTGGGGCTGGGTGCTCTTCGGGACGATCTTCGCCTGGCAGTTCCCGCACTTCCTCGCGATCGCGTGGCTCTACCGCGACGACTACGCCGCCGCGGGCATGCGCATGCTCCCGAGCATCCCGGGCACCGAGGGCATGGCGGGACGTCAGGCGTTCTACTACTGCCTCGCGCTCCTGCCGATCCCGCTGATGCCGATGCTCCGGGGCGAGGCCACGCTGTTCTACGGGGTCGGAGCGCTGTTCGTCGGGCTCGTCTACCTCGTCGCCTCGCTGCGTTTCGCCCTCGAGGAGAACCCGCGCACGGCTCGGACGCTGCTCTACGTGTCGCTCGCGCACCTGCCGTTCGTGATCGGCTTCGCGCTCGCGGACCGCGCCCTGTTCTCGATCTGAAACCGCCGTGCTCCACCTCGCGTTCGACGGTCCGCCCGAGCCCTCCGTCCTCCCGTTCGTCAACGCGTGTCTCAACGGCACGGCCGCGGTCCTGCTCGTGGCCGGGAGGATCGCGATCGCGAAGGAGCGGCGCGCGCTCCACGCCGGGCTGATGGTGTCGGCCTTCGTCGTCAGCGCGGTCTTCCTCGCGTCGTACCTCTGGTACCACTTCGGCGTGCAGACCGAGGTCGGGCCGACGCGCTTCAACCGCGAGGGCGCGGCCAAGGTCGCGTATCTCGTCCTGCTGCTCACGCACGTGCTCGGCGCCGTGATCAACCTCCCCATGGTGTTGCGGACACTGTGGTTGGCGAGTCGTCGGGACTTCGAGCGTCACCGTCGCTGGGCGCGCTGGTCATTCCCCCTCTGGCTCTACGTCTCCGTCACCGGCGTGGCGGTGTACGTGGTGCTCTACCACCTGAACCCGCCCGCGAACTGACGAGTCGTTCGCGGCGGCCCGGTCGTGAGGAGGGACCTCGGGCATGGCGCGAAGGACGACGAGGAAGGGAGCGGAGGGCGGACGCGACGACGAGCGGGTCGTGCGCCACCGCAGGGTGACGACGAAGCGGTTCGAGGCGCTGTTCGCGTACTCGCCGTCGGGGCTGTGCTACCTGGCCGTGGACGGCAGCGGCGAAGCGCTCGAGCGTTGGTGCCGCGCCCACCTGCCGGGGTACGAGGTCGTGCACGACCGGTCGCTGGCACCGGACCTCGCCGCCGACCTCAAGGCCTTCGCTCGCGGTCGCGAGGCCGCGTTCGACGTGCGCCTCGACCTGCGCGGCACGGCGTTCCAGCTCGAGGTCTGGCGCGAGCTGCGGCGCATCCCCCGCGGGCGCACGCGGAGCTACGGCGAGGTGGCGGCGCGGATCGGTCGGCCGACCGCCGTCCGCGCGGTCGGCGGCGCGAACGCGCGCAACCCCGTGGCGTTGGTCGTCCCGAGCCACCGCGTCGTCGGCGGCGGCGGACTCGACGCGTTCGCGTACGCCGGCACGCTCGGGAGCGCGGACCGCAAGCGCGAGTTCCTCGAACTCGAGGGTGCGCTCGTCGAGTGCGAGTGACGTCGCCCGAGAAAACCCGGGACGACCTGCAACCGCTGCGCGCGAGCTCGGTCGTGGTCGTATGGATCGAAGCCACGCCCACGCGGCCGCCGTCGGAACGCGCGACGGCCGCGGACACGTCCTCCTCGCGCGGGTGCTGCCCGCACTCCTCGTCCTCCTCCTCGCGGCGATCGTCCTGGCGGCGTCGCCGCGCGGACGCGGCGGCCCGGTCGCGACACCGCGCGTCTACGCGTGGATCTGCGACCGCAAGGCCGACCAGCTCGTCGCCGTCGACGCGGAGCTCGTCCCGACGGCGGTCGTCCCCGTGCCGTGTCCGCTCCGCGTCGAGGCCCGCAGCGACGGGAGCGTCTTCGCGATCCTCTCGCACGCGTGCGGCCCGACGGGCCGCCACGACCTGGCGTTGGCCCGAGCCGACGGGAGCGTCGGACGCCTCGTCGCGTTCGACCCCGTGCGCGACGTCGACGCGATGGGGGACGACGCGCTCGTGCTCGAGGGATCCTGGGCCGCGAGCGCGACGCGTCTCTGGCGCGTCGACGAGAACGGCGCCGCGCTCCAGCTCGCCGCCGTCGACGGAGCATCGACGTGTGCTTCGAACGGGAGCGACGTCGTCGTCGGGACGATCGACGGTTCGGTCCTGCTCCTGGGTCGCGGAGGACCGACGTCGCCGGTGCGAGCGCGCGTCGAGCTCGGCGACGAGATCGCCGACGTCGTCGCGGCGGGGAGGGCCGGCTGGTGGGTCCTGACGATCGCGACCGCGGGGCGCGTCGTGCGGCTCGACGCGGAGCTCACGCCGCTGTTCGAGGTCGCGCTCGGCGGCATCTCGCAGGACCTCGCGGTCGCGGCGGACGGCGAGCGCGTGCTGGTCGCGACCGAGGACGAGCCGCGCCTGGTCGTCGTGGCGGGCGACGGGACCGTGGTGCTCGACGCTCCGCTCGACCCGTCCCTCGGTGCGATCGACCGCGGCGACGGCGACGGGCGGGGCGGAGCCCTGCTCGCCGCGGCCGGTCATGTCGTCCGCTTCGACGGGAGCGGGTCGGCTCGGCTCGTCCAGGGCGGTCTCGACGGCGTGAGCGACGTGTCGGTCGTGCCCTGACGCGATGCTCGCGCCGCTCGGTCAGAACGACGTCGCGTCGACGTCGCGACTCGCGACGAAACTCGCCGCGATCAGCGTCTTCGCGTCGCGCGACGTCGCGAGGACGTCGGCGGGCGATCGGCGCACGACCTCGATCTCCTCGTCCGGGTCCGGAGGTCGCCTGTCGTCGCCCGCGAGCTCGAGGTCGCGAGCGACGAACAGCGTCATCCGTTCGCTGCAGAAGCCCGGAGCGGGGAAGAACTCGCGCACGAGGTGCCAGGAACGCGCCCGCAGTCCGGCCTCCTCCTCGAGTTCCCGGCGCGCGGCGAGCAACGGTTCCTCGCCGTCCTCGATGCGTCCCGCGACGACCTCCTCCAACCACTCGCCCGCCGGGTGGCGGTACTGCCGGACGAGCACCATCCGACCGTCGTCGTCGACGGCGGCGACCGCGACCGCGCCGGCGTGTCGGACGACGGAGAGTTCCTGCCGCGTGCCGGAGGGCAGCTCGACGCTCTCGGCCGTCACTCGGAAGATCCGGGTTCGGCAGAGCTCGCGCACGCCGTGGACGACGACGCGGTCGCGCGGTGCGCCGTGCACGCCGCGGCGATCGACGTCGCCGTCGTCGCCGCGACCCCCACGGGTCCCGTGATCCGTCTCGGAGGGACTCACGGGCGCGGGATCACCGTTCCCACTCGCTGAGGCCGCTGCCGTCGACGCGTCGACGGAGTTCGTCCCGGGCGACCGACTTCAAGCGCTCGTCGAAGGCGCGCTCGGCAGGGGACGCAGCCCCTTCGCGCGCGCCGCGCGCGGCCGCGGCAGCTCGTCCTCCTCGGAGCGCGCACCGCCGGGGGCCGCCCTCGTCGGCGTCGAACTCGCCGTCCGTCGAACCGATGTCCTCGGGTTCGCTCCGGTTCGCCAGCTCCTCCTGGTGGATGCGCTGGAGCCCCGCGAGGAACAGGGACACGGAGTTGAAGATGTCCTGACGCTTGTCCTCGAGCGCCTTGTCGGCGAACGCCTGGAGCGTCTTCGCGATCTTCGGGATCTGCTTGATGGAGGCGGGGAGTTCGCGCTTCTCCGCGGCCCGGCGCTTCTTGGCCTCGGCGAGCGACTTCTGGCGCTCGAGTTCCGCCTGCAGGTCCGCGATGCGTTGCTCGTAGGAGCGGCGTGCGCGTTTCGCGGTCTTCTTCGATTTCTTCACGGTCGTTTCCATGGGGAGACGGGATCGACCCGCTCGTCGTCGGTCGCGTCGTCGTCGACGCTCATGTGGTTTCCGGGAGTTCGTCGTTCCGTCGAGTCCTGCCATCCACGTCTCGAACCGCGTCCGATCATCGGATGCGTCGACGGCGAACTGTGATGGTGATTCGTGACGGTGAGCCGTGCGGTTTCGGAACGCCGATCGGTGGTGGGATCCCGAACGGTCGAGGGAACCGGTTCGGTCGTGTTCGGCGAGTACGTGTTCCGCGAGTACGTGTTCGGCGTGTACGTGTTCCGCGAGTACGTGTTCCGAGCCCAGTCGTGATGAGCGCTCCTCGCGCTTCCCTTCGAGCAGCTCCCGGGCTCGCCCGATACGGCCGATCACGGTTCGATACGATCGGACGGAGGTCGTGCTTCCGAACGAGTGGATGACGTACGCCGTCGTTCGTTGTTCCGCGAACTCTTTGCTGAGGTTCTTCTCTACTTCTCTTCGTCGTGTACTTCCGGAACGACGAGACGTCCCGGATCTCGAAGGCGCGGCGCACGAAGGTGCGCCCTCGGAAGGGCCGACCGACCGGGTCTCCGCTGGAGGCCCGGGACGCCGGATCTCCCGTGCAGAGGGCCTGTTCGAACCCCGCGGCGACCCGCGCCGGCCATCCCCGGCGTCCGTTCCGAGGGGAGGGCGGGAGCGGCGTGCTCCGCGTTCCCGAGCGGACCCGAACGCGCGAGACCAACGCTAGCCGCCGCGCGCACCCGGTTCCAGGCCCGACGCCGTCTTCGTGGTCGAAGATCGTGTTCGGACGCGAGGGGGGCGCCGGGGCCCGACCTCTCCGTCGGATTCCGGGCCCCGAGTCGATAGAATCGCGCGACGGCGGGAGCGCCGTTCTCGTCCCGTGCATCCCCACATCGAACGCGTCCTCTGCACCGAGTCGGAGATCCAGGCTCGGATCGCCGACCTCGCCGTGGAGATCTCCGGACGTCTCGGCGACGAGCCGCTGACGGTGGTCGGCGTCCTCAACGGCGCCGTCGTGTTCGTGTCGGACCTGATCCGCCACCTGCGCGCGCCGCTCGAGCTCGCGTTCGTCTCCGCCAGTTCGTACCGCGGAGGGACGACGAGCGGCGCGCTCGAACTCGACTTCCTCCCGAAGCGTTCGAGCATCGAGGGCCGCCGCGTGCTGCTCGTCGACGACATCCTCGACACGGGCAAGACGATGCGCGCCCTGATGGACGAGTTCCGCGGCAACGGCGCGGCGGAGGTGTTCGGCTGCGTGCTCCTCGACAAGCCGTCGCGCCGGGTCGTCGACTGCGGCGCGGAGTTCGTCGGCTTCTCGATCGAGGACGCGTTCGTGGTGGGGTACGGGCTCGACTACCGCGGGCTCTACCGCAACCTCCCGTACATCGGCGTCCTCAAGCCGGAGCACGCCGCAGCCGCGGCGTCGAATTGACGGGGGGACGCGCCGTGGAGCGAACCGGACGACTCTCCGTCCTCGCCGCCCTCCGCGGCGGGAGCGCTCGCGCGGTCGCGATCGTCCGTACGGCGGGCGAGCGCGGTCGCTGAGGACCCTCGGCGCATCGAGAACGACATGGCGCGGCGCGACACGCAGCGGGACGACCCGCACGCAGACGATCCTTCCGAGGAGCGGCTCGAACGCGAGTTCGACGAGGACCTCGCCGAGGACGATCCGAGCGACGACGGCGAGGACGAGGACGAGGACGACGGCGTCGACGACGACGCGCTGTGGGACGAGCTCGTGCGCGGACTCGGCGAGGGCGACCGCGGCGATCCCGAGGGCTCGCCCAAGGAGGAGCTCCCGGAGTACTTCGTCGTCGAGGACGAGCGCCGCGGCCTCGAGGTCGACGAGTACCTGTGCCTGATCTATCCGGGCTACAGCAAGGGCTCGTTGCGCGAGCAGGTGCGCGGCGGACGCGTCACCGTCGACGGCGAGCGCGTCCAACCGAACCAGCGCCTCAAGGCCGGCGCCGTCGTCATCGCGACGCTCGACCACTCGCGCCTCTCGCACCGCGAACCCGTCGCCGTCGCGCCGCTCCCCGTGCTGTGGGAGGGCGACGACATGGCGGTCGTCGACAAGCCTCCGCACCTCGCGGTCGAGCCCGAACGTTGGTTCCGCGACGGAGCCTGCGTCGCGGACGGCCTCCTGGCGTGGGCGCGCGGGAAGGGGGACGAGCTGCGCTTCCGGCCGCGCATCGTGCACCGGCTCGACAAGGACACGTCCGGAGCGCTCGTCGTCGCGAAGGACCTCGAGGCCGAACGCCGTCTGCGCGGCGCGTTCGCCGAGGGCCGCGTTCGCAAGGAGTACCTCGCGCTGGTCGAGGGCACGCCCAACCTCGCGGACGGCGAGGTCGCGACGGTCGATGCGCCCATCGGTCCCGAACCGCGGCGCAACGGCCGCATGCGCATCGACCGCAAGCACGGCAAGGAGGCGCGCACCGACTACTGGGTCGAGCGGCGTTTCCACGGTTTCGCGCTGCTGCGCTGCCGGCCGCACACCGGACGCACCCACCAGATCCGCGTCCACCTGGCCGAGGCGGGGTTCCCGCTCGCGGTCGACCCGTTCTACGGGAGGCGCGACGCGTTCCTGCTCTCGGAGGTCAAGCGGGACTACCGCGCGAAACGCGGCCGACCCGAGCGCCCCCTGATGGACCGGCTCACGCTCCACGCCGATACCATCGTCGTCCCGCTCGCACCCCTCGGACCAGACGACGGCCCGCCCTCGACGCCGCTCGCCGAAGGACTCCACTTCGAGGAGCCCCCCTGGGTCGGAGTGCGCGCGCCACTTCCCGCGGACCTCCTGCGCGTCCTCAAGCAACTCGACAAGGTGCGCCCGGCGCGTCCATGAAGCTCAAGCTCCGTCCCTCCGACTTCCGCGTGCGCGAAGTCCTCCGCGAGGGCTACATCACGCACAGCGGGGACCACCACGTCTACCGCGTCACGAAGCGCAAGCTCACGTCGCCCGAGGCGGCGTCGGTCCTCGCCGCGGCCGCGGGTGTCGAGACCGCGCAGGTCTCGATGGCCGGTCTCAAGGACCGCCAGGGCGTGACGGTCCAGTACATGAGCGTGCCGGGCGGCAAGCGGGTCGAGATCGTCGAGGCCGACCTTCGCATCGAACCCGTCGGCAGCGCGGAGCGCCCGATCGAGAGCACCGACTCCGACGGCAACGCGTTCGAGATCGCGGTGCGCGCCGTCTCGCGCGCCGAGCTCCAGGCGCTGCGTCGCAACCTTCCGGTCCTGCGCGAGACCGGCGTGCCGAACTACTTCGACGACCAGCGCTTCGGCAACATCCGCTACAACCAGGGCTGGGTCGCGAAGGACCTGATGCTGGGTCGGCACGAAGAGGCGCTGCGCCGACTCCTCTGCGCCCAGTCCGATCGCGAGGGCGCCGACGACGCGCGACTCAAGTCCGCGCTCGACGAGGCCTGGGGCGACTGGGAGCGTTGCCACGGCGTCACGAAACGCTTCGGCCACCACCGTTCGCTCTTCGAACACCTGCTCGAACGTCCCAGCGACTTCGCCGGCGCCTTCCGCTTCGTCGCGACGCGCATCCGGCTGATCCACCTCTACGCCTGGCAGAGCCACGTCTGGAACCGTGCCGTCGCGAGCCTCGTGCGCGGCGCCGTCCCCGAGGACCAGCGCGTCGTCGTGCGTTCGATCGAGGGTCCGCTCGTGTGTCCGCGGCGCGGATGGCCCGACGCGTTGCCGCACGACGTGACGCTTCCCGGCCAGGGGCTCGAGGACGTGCGCGACCCCGCGGAGTTCGACCTCCTGCGCGACGTGCTCGCGGAGGAGGGGCTGACTCCCGGACAGCACCGCGTCGAGGGCGTCGAGGGCTTCGCGCTCAAGCCGGAGCCGCGCGCGGTGCGCGTCGTCCCGCAGCACCTGCGCGTGCGTCCGGCCGAGCCGGACCGCGAGACGCGCGGTGCCTCGATGGTGAAGGTGCGCTTCGAACTCCCGCGCGGCGCGTACGCGAGTCTCGTGGTGAAGCGCCTGCTCGCGCTCGACCACGACGGGCGAGCGGGGCGCGGACGCGGTGACCGCGACGATCGACGCGGCGGGCGGTACGACGACGATCGTCGCGGCGGCGGTCGCTCGCACGGCGAGCGCGGGTACGGAGATCGCTCGCACGGAGATCGCTCGTACGGCGAGCGCGGTCGCGGCGATCGCGATCGCGGTGAGCGCGGCCACGGCGATCGCAACCATGGCGATCACGTGGCGATCGCAACTACGGTGATCGCCGACACGGCGAGCGCGACGCGCGCGGTCGCGACGACCGTCGCGGCGGACGCGACGACGGACCGCGCCACGACGGGCCGCGTTTCGACGGACCGCGGCCCGACGGACCGTGGCGCGGCGACCGCCGCGGCGGCCGACAGGAGTTCGGGCGCGACGGACACGGCACCCGCGGAGGCGGTCGCACGGACGACCGACGCGGAGGCGGACGGGGCCGTCGCCAGGGCGGCGGCACGGACTTCCGACCCCCCCGGAGGGACGGCGACGGACGACGGACATGAGCACGAACGACAACGTGATCGGCATCATCGGCGGCTCCGGCCTCTACCAGATGGACGGCATCGAGGGCCTCGAGGAGGTGCGCCTCGCGACGCCCTTCGGCGAGCCCTCGGACGCGTACCTGCGCGGCACGCTCGGCGGCACGACCGTCGTGTTCCTCCCGCGCCACGGGCGCGGCCACCGGGTGAGCCCCTCGGAACTCAACTTCCGCGCGAACATCTGGGGCATGAAGAAGCTCGGCGTGTCGCGCATCCTCAGCGTGTCCGCCGTCGGTTCGATGCGCGAGGAGATCGCGCCGGGCGACTTCGTCATCGTCGACCAGTTCATCGATCGCACGCGCCACCGCGAGGACACGTTCTTCACCGGCGGCGTCGTCGCGCACGTGATGTTCGCGGACCCGCTGTGTCCCGACCTGCGTCGCGTTCTCGTCGATGCGGCACGCGCGAGCGGCGTGAAGGTGCACGACGGCGGCACCTACGTGAACATGGAGGGGCCGCAGTTCTCGACGCGTGCGGAGTCCAAGCTCTATCGGAGCTGGGGCGTCGACGTGATCGGCATGACGAACCTGCAGGAGGCCAAGCTCGCCCGCGAGGCCGAGATCTGCTACGCGACGATCGCGATGGCGACGGACTACGACTGTTGGCACGACTCGCACGACGCCGTCACGGTCGAACAGGTCGTGGCGACGATGCACGCCAACGTCGACCACGCGCGCTCCGTGCTGCGCAAGGCCGTTCCCGACGCGACCGCCGCGCCGACCTGCGGGTGCCGGTCCGCGCTCGCGCACGCGATCATGACGGACAGGTCGACGATCCCCGACGAAGCGCTCGACCGACTGGGGCTCCTCATCTCGAAGTACCTGTGAGGCGCGCCGTCCTCGCCCTCGCCGCGACGCTCGTCGCGGGCTGCAGCGCGAACCCGATCGACGCGCAGATGGCGCGCGCCCTGGCGGAGGCGAGGAAGAAGGACGAGGCGGACGCGACGAGGTACGCGGCGCGGGCCGTCGCCGCGCCGGCGTGGCTCGTCGGACCGCCGACCGCCGTCGCTCCGGGGTCGTGGCGGTGGGGGAGCGTGGAGCTCGCGGCGGGCGGCTCGACCTGCGTCGACGTCGTCGGCCCGAGGGGTCGCCGCGTGCGGCTCCGACTGCCCGACGACCTCGTCGGGCTCGATGCGCCCGACGCGTCGGGCGCGCTCGCGAGCCTCGGCTTCGAGGTCGAGATCGTCGCCGTGGATCCGACGGCGGACGAGGCGACGAGCGGCCCACCGATCGTCGTCGACCTCTCCCGAGCGCGTTCGGAGGACGCGCTCGCGCTCGAGGTCGCCGTGGAGGGAGCGCTCGAGGTCGACGCGTCGGTGGTCGCCATCGTCGCGCGCGAGATCGTCTACGACCTCGGGTCCGAACGGCGGGCGGTCGACGGCGACGAGGACGCGAACGACGCGGAGGGCGACGGTGCGGAGGACGGTGCCGACGCGGGCTGGACCTGTGCATTCGCGCCGCTCCGCCGCGTCGAGGGACCCGTGACGCGCGTCGAGCTCCGCGCGCGGTCGACCGACATCGACGGTGCGAGGCGCGCCGCGATCGTGCTCGCCGCCGTCCTCGCCGATCCGCGGGCCGCGGACCTCGGGCGTCACCTCGTGACGCTCGACGCGGAGTATCGTTCGCGCGTCGCCGACGAGTCGACGGCGGGCTCGCTCGCTCCACGGGAGTGGCACCGCCGCGTGCGCGAACGTCTCCGCGCGATGTGCCTCGAGCTCGGCCCGGAGGCGCCGCGCCTCGAGGCGCCGCGCGCCGACGCCGAGGGCTGAGGCGCGGCCGACCGCGTCACCCAGGTCGGACGCCTATTCGGCGCCGAGCGCGACGTCGATCTCGTGACGGTCGAGCTTCCCGTCGCCGTCGAGGTCGAGCGCGGTCACGAGGGTCTGCGGTCGGATCGGCAGGGCGGCCGGGAAGGCGAGCGTCTCGAGGTCGCGCATGTCGCACGACCCGTTGCCGTCGACGTCGAGTCGATCGAAGAACGGCAGCGGTCCGGCGAAACGCGGCGGGCCGGGCACGACGCCCGGGCCGGGAGGCGGGAGGATCGGCACGCCGAACAGCTCGCGGATCGTCGTCGCTCCCGTCGTCGTCGGCGCGCTGCTGTTCGTGATCGCGAGCACGCCCTCCATCTCCGACGGCTCGATGCGTCCGGAACCGTCGGCGTCGAGTCGCTTCCAGAGCACGTCGTCCACGCGCATCGTGGCGTCGCGCTCCGCCAGCGCGGCCGAGAGTTCCGTGATGTCCCAGGTGCCGCTGCGGTCGCCGTCGAACCGGTCGAACCAGATCTTGGTCGGGGCCGGTAGTTCGCGACCGCCCCGCGGCGCGGGGATCGGCGGCAGGAAGAACCCGCGCGTCTCGACGATCGTGCGCACGCGCGCCTCGAACTCCGCGGGGTCGATGCCGCCGTCGCGGTCGAGGTCGTACTTGAAGAACTCGTCGCGGCTCGCGAGCAGCGACTCACCTGCTTCCTTCAGCGAGATCCAGCCGTTCGAGTCCCAGTCCGCGATCGCGAAGTAGCGGCGCGCGAGGCTCGCCGCGTCCTCGCGGTCCTGTGCGGACCGGATCGCGAGCGGAGCGGCCAGGGCCGTCCCCGCGAGCGCGAGCGGGAGGAGTCGTCGGAGGAGCGCGTGCATCGCGTGGGTGGGAGTTCGCGTCAGAGGGCGGCGAGGACGCGCTCGTGCACGCGCGCCACGTCGTCGTCCGAGAGGAAGGGATGGACCGGGAGGCAGACGACCTGTTCGGCCAACTGCTCGGCGCCCGGGAGGTCGCCGGGTCCGTAGCCCCACTTCCGGGCCGCGGGCTGGAGGTGCACGGGGCTCGGGTAGTGCACGGCGACGCCGATGCCGTCGGCGCGCAGCTTGTCGAGTACGGCGTCGCGTCGCTTCGCGCCGCCGAGTACGCGCACCGCGTACTGGTGGTAGACGGGCTCCGAGTTCGGTGCCTTCGCGATCGGACGCAGGTCGTCGTGTCCCGCGAAGGCCGCGTCGTAGGTCCCGGCGATCGCGCGACGCCGCGCGTTCCAGGCGTCGAGGTGGGGGAGCTTCACGCGCAGGACCGCGCCCTGGATACCCTGCAGGCGCGAATTCGTGCCGACGAACTCGTGCACGTACTTGGCCGGCGAGCCGTGGTCGCGCATGCGCCGGACGGTCGTCGCGTAGGTGTCGTCGTTCGCGACCACCATGCCGCCCTCGCCCGCCGCGCCGAGGTTCTTCGTGGGGTAGAAGCTGAAGGCCGCGCCGTCGCCGATCTCGCCGCAGCGCACGCCGTCGCGCTCCGCGCCGTGGCACTGCGCGCCGTCCTCGAACAGGAACACGCCGCGGTCGTCGCAGAGCTTCCGCAGGGCGCGCAGGTCGCAGAGCTGGCCGTAGAGGTGCACGGGCAGCACGCCGCGCACGCCGTCGAGCGCGCCCGCGACCTGGTCGGTGCGCATCAGCGCCGTCTCGGGGTCGACGTCGACGAAGGTCGGTGTCGCGCCGCACCAGGCGATCGACCCGGCCGACGCGAAGAACGTGAACGGGCTCGTGAGCACCGTGTCGCCGGGTCCCACGCAGAACGACTTGAGCCCGAGGATCAGCGCGTCGGTGCCGTTGGCGACGCCGATGCCGTGCTTCGCGCGCTGGTAGGCCGCGAACTCGCGCTCGAAGGCCTCGACCTCGGGACCGAGGACGTAGGCGCCGGAGGCGAGGACGCGCTGGACGGCGTCCTCGATCGCGCCGCCGAGCGACGCGCGCTCCGCAACAAGGTCGATGGGCGGGATGGGGCGGGTGGTGGTGGTCACGACGGTCGTCGTCCTTCGCTCAGGAGTAGGTCTTGAACTCGCCCTTCCGGAGCTTGTCGGTGTACGCGTCGAGTTGGCCGCGCACCTTGCCGGACAGCAGCAGCACGCCGAGGATGTTCGGCAGCGCCATCCCGAGGATCATGAGGTCGCCGAACTCGAGCACGTTCTTGGCCGTGACGATCGAGCCCAGGAACGTGAACGTGAGGAACAGGACCTTGTAGGCCAGCGACGAGCGATCGCCGAACATCCAGCACCAGCAGCGCTCGCCGTAGTACGACCACGAGATCATGGTCGAGAAGGCGAACAGCGCCGTCGCGACCGCGAGCACGTACGGGAACCACGCGATCTCGTGCGACATCGCGTTCGACGTCAGGGAAGCGCCCTTGTCGCCGGCGATGAGCGGTGCGTACTCGGGGAACCTCTCCACGTCGTAGGCGCCGGTGATGACGATGACCAGTGCGGTCATCGTGCAGACGACGACGGTGTCGATGAAGGGCTCGAGCAGTGCGACGATGCCCTCGCGGACCGGGTACTCCGTGTGTGCCGCGGAGTGGGCGATGGCCGCGGAGCCGACGCCGGCCTCGTTCGAGAAGGCGGCACGTTTGAATCCGATCACGAGCACGCCCAGGAAGCCACCGAACGCAGCCTTCGGCGAGAACGCGCCGGTGACGATGTCGCCGAACGCCTGGGGGATGTCGGCGAAGCGCACGGCGAGGATCCACAGGCACGCGAGGATGTAGATCACGCACATGGCCGGGACGACCTTCTCGGCCACCTGCGCGATGCGCTTGATGCCGCCGATGATGACGACGCCGACCGCAGCCGTCATGATCACGCCGTAGATCCAGCCGCTGTCCTTGAGGAAGTCGAGGTGCGGCACCTCGGCAACGGCGTCGAGGCTCTGGCGCACCTGGAAGCTGTTGCCGCCGGCGAGCGAGCCGCCGATGCACAGCAGCACGAAGAAGCCGGCGAGGAACATGCCGAAACGCGGCATGCCCTTCTCGGCCAGTCCCTTCGACAGGTAGTACATGGCGCCGCCCATGACCGACCCGTCGGAGCGGCGCTCTTTGTAGATCTGGCCGAGCGAGCACTCCGTGAACTTCGAGGACATGCCGAGCAGGCCCGCGAGGATCATCCAGAACGTCGCGCCGGGACCGCCGGTACCGATGGCGATCGCGACACCGGCGATGTTGCCGAGGCCGACGGTCGCGGAGAGCGCGGCGCTGAGCGCCTGGAAGTGCGTGACCTCGCCCTCACGGTGCTCGTCCGGGTTCGTGAAGCGCCCGCGCACGCACTGGATGGCGTGGCCGAACAGGCGGAAGTTCACGAAGCCCATCTTGATCGTGAAGAACACCGCGCCGAACACGAGCCACAGCACGGCGAACGGGATCTTGAGGTCCTTCTTCTTCTCCTCCGGCGACGCGTCATCGGGCGGATCGTCGAAGAACCAGACGTCGTAGAAGATGACGCCGGCGATCGCGCCGTTGACGGAGCCCATCGCGTCGTCCGCCTGAGCCTGCGTCCGGTCCCACCAACCCTCCTCCTTCGCGGGTTCGCCGACCACCTCGTCGGCGACCTGAGCTGCGCCGTCGGGAACCGCGCTCTCGGTCGCGGCGCCGTCCTGGAACGTCGAGGCGGCGGCGGGCGCCGCCGGCGCGAGCGGCGACAGGGCGAACAGCGCGAGGAGCGCGGCGACGAGTCGGAGCAGGGGGGAACGCTGCATGGGCTCCAGAGCGAGGGTGGGGACGGTGCGGCGCGCCGGGGTCGCGGCCGCGTCGCGCGGGGGATCGCGCGGCGGGGAGCGCCCATGGTGCCAAGCCGCCCCGGTGCGCGCCAACGCGCCCGGGAGGGCGTCCGAGATCAGCGATCCGCGGCGTCCTCCGCGGTGCCGGGGACCGCGGCCGCGAGTCGCTCGATCTCGGCGCGCAGCGCGTCGGCCTCGTCCGTCCGCCCCGCGCGCCGGAGCGCATCGGCCCGGTCGCGGTCGCGCTCGAGGGCGAGGTCGCGGTGCAGCGCGCGCCACGGACTTCGCGGTTCGTCGAGGAGCCACGCGGCGGACGGTCCGGCGTCGAGCTCCGTCGGTGCCTCGAAGTGCCACGTCGTTCGTCGGGCGTGCAGCGTCCGTCCCTGCAGCACCGCCGCTCCCGGCACGTCGGTCAGGACGACGGCGCGACCGCCCTCGCCGACGTGCGCGAGCGCCGCGCCGACCGTGCGGTGCATCTCGCCGAGGTCGCCGTTCGCGGGGAGCGCGGCGCCGAGCGCGTCGCACCACGGCGCGAGGTCGGGCGCGCGCGCGGCGAGCTGTTCGCGGTACCACGACGCGAGGAGGAGTTGTCGGTCGACGACGACCACGTCGGTGCGCACACCGTCGACGACCTGGCGCTCGAGCAACGGGAAACCCAGGACGTCGCTCGCGTCGAGCCGGTTCACGACGCAGATCGCGTCCTGCGGGCACTCGTCGAGCACGGCGCGCGCGTACTCCGCGGCGCCGCGACTCGCCGCCGCGCGCTCGATGCCGCGCGTGCGTGGAGCGTGGTGGAAGCCGCCGAGCGCGAGCAGTGCGACGACGAGCGCGGCGCGCGCGCGTCCGTCGCGGAGCACCGCGGCGAGCCGCACGAGACCGACGGGCGCGAGCACCGCGAGCGCGACGACGATCGGCGTGAAGCTCGGCGCGAGCCGCGTCTCCGCCGCCCAGCGCGCCCAGGGATCGAGTCGGGCCAGCGGATAGCGTACGGCGTACGCGCTCGCGACGAACGCGAAGACGACCGTCGCGAGGAGACCGAGCACCGCGCGGTCGCGCCGCGCGAGCACGACGGCACCAAGCATCCCGAGCGCGAACGGCAGAGGTGCCTGCCCGAGCGTCTGTTCGAGCGCGAAGCGCGCGAGCTCCGCGAGGTCGGCGCCCGTCCGCTCGATCCCGACGGCGTACTGCGAGCGCAGGACGTGGTCGACGAGGCGCGGCCAGGTGTTCGCCGCACCCCAGTTCACGGCGGGTTCGCTCGCGGCGCGCAGCGGAACGTACAGGAACGCGAGCGGACCGAGTGCGAGCGCGACGATCGAGCGCCCGCGTTCCCCGCGCCCGAGCGGTCTCGCGCGCCACCACGCGACGAGCGCGAGCGGCGCGAGGAAGAGCGTCGCGGGGTGCGCGGCGAGTCCGAGCGAGAACGCGCCGAACGCGAGGCTCGCGCGCGGCCGCGGGTCGAGCGCGCAGGCGACGAGCACGGCCTGCAGGAACGCCGCGAGCGCGTAGACCTCGCAGGTCGTGGCGACGCACGCGAAGGTGGGGAACGCGAGCGGCAGCAGACCGGCGACGGCCGCGACGGCGAGCGGGGCGGCGCGGCGCGCGGCGACGAACGCGACGACGCCCTGGGCGAGCGCGGCGAAGAGCGCCGAGAACAGCGCCGCGGCGTGCGCCGGCGCGACGCCGACCGCACCGAGGAGGCGCATCCACGCTCCGCAAAGGAGCGCGAACAGCGGGTACCCCGGCGGGTGCGGCACGCCGAACACGTGCGCCGCCGCGATCAGTTCACCGGAGTCCTCGTAGGTGACGACCGGTGCCGCGCGCCATGCGAGACACGCGAACGCGAGCAATGCGACGACGCCGAACGCCGCGGCGCTCCGCGAAGGACCCGCTGCGCGTTCGCCGTGCATGGCGCGAGCCTAGCCCGGACGAGTCACCACGATCCACGCCTGCACCCGCAGCGGTCGACTTCGTCGACCTTTCGACGCTTGGCGGCACTTCCGCAGCGCCCTCGTCCTCGAAGGGGTGTTCACCCCGCCTCGGGCGATGCCGCCGCGGAAGGACTGCCGATCGCCGAATGCAGCGCACCCGGGCGAATCCCGGTGACTCGTCCGGGCCATCGCAACTCCTCGTCGCGACACCGCGGTCCGCGCCGCGGGCGTGTCGATCGGGGAGGCGGCGGTCCCGACGCGCGAACGCCGCGCGCGACTCAGGCGCCGAGGCAGGCCGTGCGCAGTCGCTCCGCGACGAGCACGAACGTCCCCGAGACCCAGTCACCGGGGCGCGGGATCCCGAGGCCCGCTTCGTCGAGCTGGAACCGACTCACGAACACCGTGAGGCCCGCGTCCAGGAGGTCGAGCTCGACGAGTTCGAAGCGCCGCTGCGAGAGCGGGTTCGTCGCGCTGCGGACCGACCGCACCGGCGCCGCGAGGAACGACGTGCCGGGGATCTCGGCGTCGGGGCAGGGCTCGAGCCAACGGGGCCCGCTCGGCACGCCGTCCGGCGATCCCGTCCCGAGCGGTCCGCAGTGCACGAGGTCGAGCGCGAACGCCGCCGGTGCGAGCACGAGCGACTCGCCGCTGCGCCAGTCCTCGCGCCGCGCCGACCAGCACAGCGCCGAGGCTCGCCGCGGACCCGTGGCGTCCCGCACGTCGACGTCGACGCGCAGCGGGAAGGGACCGAACGAACGCTGTTCGATCGAGGCGACGCGGCCGCGCACGCGCGTCCCGCGCCGGTAGACCGGCCACAGGCCGCCGCCGTCGAAGGTCGAGACGATCTCGACCCCCTGGGTCAGCGCGACGCGCTTGGCGCAGCGTCCGCGGTCGCCGCCGAAGACCTCGCCGCCGGGGCGGCGCAGGGCCGCGCGCAGGCCGTCGATGTCGCCGTCGGGGTGGAATCCGATCGTCTCGAGAAGAGGGTCCATGTCGGGTCGTGGCAAGGTCGGTCCGGTGGGGCGAGCGAGCTCCCGTTCGACCGAACGTGGATAGTCGCGGGAGCCCGCCGTCCTACCGCCGGGAGCCCCTCGAAATCCCGAATTCACGCGGCCTTCGCGCCGTTCCCCGATGTCAGCGTGACGGCGGTCGGCGGACCAGCAGGACCTTCGGCTCGGTCAGTTCCTCCGCCGCGAAGCGCACGCCCTCGCGCCCCCGCCCCGACGCGCCGCGGCCGCCGTAGGGCATGAGGTCGGCGCGCGCCGTGGGCACGTCGCCGAGGACGACGCCGCCGACGTCGATCGCCTCGAACGCGCGCAGCGCCCGGTCCCAGCGCGGCGTGAACAGCCCGACCTGCAGGCCGTACTTCCCGGCGTCGGCGCGGCGCAGCGCGTCGTCGAAGTCGTCGAACGACTCGATCACGCCGACCGGACCGAAGACCTCGTCGGCGACGACCCGCGCGTCGCTCGGAGCGTCGGCGAGGAGCGTCGCCGCGACGAGCCGGCCCTCGCGGGTCCCGCCGCACAGGACGCGCGCGCCGCGTTCGCGCGCCTCGTCGACCCAGGCGACGATGCGTTCGGCGTCGCGATCGCGCAGCACGGGACCGAGCTCGGTGCCCTCGTCGAGCGGGTGCCCCGTGCGGAGCGCGCGCGCGCGTTCGACGAGACGCCGTTCCAGTTCGTCGCGCAGGCTCGCGTGCACGAGCACGCGCTGGACGCTGATGCAGCTCTGTCCGGGACTGGCCGAAGATGCCGGTCACGAGCCGGTCGAGGACGTCGTCGAGGTCGGCGCCCTCGTCGACGACGCAGGCCGCGTTGCCGCCGAGCTCGAGCAGGACGCGCTTGCCCGCGGCGCGGCGCGCGAGCTCGTGACCGACCGTGTCGGACCCGGTGAAGGAGAGCACCGCCACGCGCGGATCGTCGACGAGCGGCGCAGCGTCCTCGTTCGACGCCGTCACGATCGAGAACGCGCCTTCGGGCAGGTCCGCGGCTGCGAGCACCTCGCCGAGCATGAGCGCGCTGATCGGCGTGTCGAGCGCGGGCTTGAGCACGAGCGGGCAGCCCGCGACCAGCGCCGGGGCGATCTTGTGCGCGACGAGGTTGAGCGGGAAGTTGAACGGCGTGATCGCGGCGACCACGCCGACGGGCTCCCGCCGCCACACCGCGAGGTAGCCGTCGGAGCGCGGCGTCGCGTCGACCGGCAGGACCTCGCCGACGGGGCGCGTGCACTCCGCGACGGCCTGGTCGAAGGTGTCGCCGGCGCGCGCGACTTCACCCCGGGCGAACGCGAGCGGTTTGCCGGCCTCGAACGCGAGGGTTCGGGCGAACTCCTCGGCGCGTCCCCGCACCGCGTCGCGCAGGTGTTCGAGCGCCGCGCGCCGCACGTGGACGGGCGTGCGGGCGAGCGGGCGGCGCGCCTCGAAGGCCGCCGCCAACGCGCGTTCGACGTCGACGGGGCCCGCACGTTCGACCTGTCGCGCCGGTTCGCGTCCGCCCGGGTCGCGGACCTCGAACACCTCGACCCCGGTCGCGGGGCGGCCTGCGACGAAGAACGGGAGGGTCGGGGACTTCCGGGTCGGCTGGGACACGGGCCTCGTATCCTAGCTGGAGTCCGGATCGAAACGCCTCCGATCGTCACAGGAGTCGTCCGGGCGCGCATCCTGTCGTCATGAAGATCACCTCCCTCCTCCTCGCGCCCGTCGTCCTCGCGGCGACGGCGCTCGTCGGAGAGGCCCAGGTCGGCGAACAACTGCCGGACCCGGGCCTCGTCGATTTCGGCGGGACACCGGCCACGTCCTACGCGGACTACACGGGTCGGCTCGTCCTGATCGAGTTCTTCGCCTTCTGGTGAGGCCCCTGCGGTTCGCAGGTCCCGCACCTCAACGAACTCCAGCAGGAGTACGGGGAGCGCGGCCTGAGCATCATCGGCGTGACCGGTGAGCACGACAGCGAGGGGATCAGGAACACCGAGGCGTGGATCGAGTCCAAGGGCGCGCGCTACGCGTACGCCTACTACGACGGCACCGCCTTCCCGAGCGCCATGGGCGTGTCCGGGATCCCGCACGCCGTCCTCGTCTCGCCCGACGGCACGGTGATGTGGGCGGGCCACCCCGCCTCGATCCCCATGGAGGCGATCGAACGCGGACTCGCGGGCGCGATCACGAAGCCCATCTTCGAGTGGGACGACGCCGTCTCGAAGGTCGCCGACGCGCTGCGCCGGAAGGAGCTCGGCAAGGCGCTGATCGAGGCGAAGAAGCTCGCCGAGAAGGGCGTCGCCGACTCCGACGTCGCGCTCGCGACCGTCGAGCGCATGGTCGAGGGCGCGGTGAAGTCGGTGGAGTCGGCGCTCGAGGAGGGCAACTACCTCGACGCGTGGACGGCGGCCGAACGCTGGGCCAAGCAGCTCAAGGGCCTCGACTCCGCGGACCGTCTCGAGTCGGTGATCGAGACCTGCAAGAACGACCCCGAGGCCAAGCGGGTCATCGCGGGTCAGAAGAAGCTGCGCGCGCTGCTCGGCAAGAAGCTGAAGAAGAAGCGTGAGGCGGACTCGCTCATGGACAAGATCCGCGAGCTCGCCGAGGAGTACGACGGCACCTACGTGTCGGTCGAGGCCTCGCGCGCGATCGAGCAGGTGCGCTCGATCTACGAGTCGCTCCGCTGATCGCTCCGACGCGATTCGCGCCGTGACGAAGGACCGGACCCTCGCGCTCGCGCGGGGGTCCGGTCCGCGTTCGGGGCCGTCGTCGAGCGTGGGGGCGCGCCCGGCGACGACGCGAGCTCAGCGCCGCTTCTCGAGTCGCTCGATCAGCGCCTCACCCGCACGGCACACGCCGCCGAAGCGAGAGCGGGCGCGTCCGACGAGCTCGTCCTCGCGACCGCGCCAGCTCGTCCTGAGTCGCTTCGCCAGGTTGTCGAGCGTGGCCGTGTCGCCGCCGCGCAGCGCCAGGTCGTAGGAGCGGATCGTGCGTCCGACCGCTTCGAGCAGGACCTCCGGCGGAGCGCCGCGAGCGGCGAAGTCCTCGGTGACCGCGCGCATCGACGAACCGCTCCGCTCGCGCGGGCTCGGCGACTCGCGGCGGCGGCGTTCGAGCGACGTCAGCGCCTCGTCCCACTTGCCGAGTCGCGCGTACGTCCGCATCGCGGATTCGAACGTCGCGCTGTGCTCGTTCGCGTCGAAGAAGATGTCGCGGCCGCGCAGTGCGTCGAGTTCGCTGCGCACGAGTCCCTCGAGCAGCGTCGGGTTGTCGCTCGTCGTCCTCGGGGTCTGGCGATCGTGGTCGAAGACGGCGCGCGCCTCCTCGGGGAGCGAACGCACGAGCGCCGCGGCCTCGACGTCGCGACCGGTGTCGCGCAGGAGGTCGTACTCGAGCTTGATCACCGAGAAGATCGGTTCGCCGACGATCTTCCGGTAGCCCTGGAACCAGGGCAGCGCGTCCTCCGGGCGCTTCTGGGCCCGGAACGCGCGCTCGAGGCTCGCGAGGTAGCGCCGCGCACGGACGGGCTCCTGGACCGCGAGATCGAGCATCTCGCGACCCAGTCGGTCGAGCGCCGCGTCGAGCTCGACCGAGCGGACCGCGCCCGACGCGTCCGTCACCTGGTAGCGGCGCTTCTCGCCCGCACCGCCCGGTATCGCGACGTCGACGTGCGGGACGCGAGCGAGCTCGTCCGTCGCGTTCCGCAGGGCGTCGACGAGCGACTCCTCGGCTTCGGCGGTGCGACCGTCGGCGAGCTGGGCCCAGCACCGCGCGAGCGCGATCGATCCGAGCGTCGGTCCGCGCGGGTCGAGCGCGCGCGACGTCTCGACCGCGGTCTCGGCCTCCTCGAACTCGCCGAGTTCGAGCAGGCACCACGCGAGCCCGAGCCACGCGGTGGATCGGCCGGGCTCGGCGCGCACCATCCACTCGTGGAACGTCTTCTCGAGCGTCTCCTGCTCCCCCGGCTCCATGTCGACGAAGCGGAGGAGCCTCCCGTCCCAGGTGCCGGAGCTCGGGTGCGGAGGCACGGCGGCGCGCGCCGTCGCGAACTCCTCGAGTCCGCGACGCAACTCGGCCTGGTCGCGGTCCCGGGTCGTGCGACGCGCGACGTCGAAGACGAGGTAGCCGCGCTGGACGTGGACGTCGGCGTCGAGCGGCCGCAGTCCGAACACGATCGCGACGCCCGCGCCGAGGACGACGCCGACGGCCCCGAGTCGTCGCGCCGGCGGATCCGTGGCGCTCGCGTCCGGAGCGACGGCGTCGGCGTGCGCGGACTCGGTCGGACCGGTCGATCGCAGCAGCGCGCCCGCGAGTCCCAGCGCCCACCAGAACCACAGCGGAACGTAGGTCGGCTGGACCTGTCCCAGGTCGAGCATGTTCGCGGCGAGCATCGCGGCGGGGACGACCGCGACGGCGACGACGAGTGCGCGTTGGTCCGTCTCGATGCGGAGCCGCGTGCGGCGCAGCATCTCCACGAGTCCGAGGAGCCCGAGCAGGAACAGCGCGAGGGCGGGGAGGCCCGAGCCCTCCGCGAAGTAGAAGAGGATGTTGTGCGGGTGGAAGTTCTGCCGCGTGCCGTCGTAGTAGCTCGGCAACGCGTAGCGCGCGTGCATGTAGTTCTGCTCGGGACCGACGCCGAGCAGCGGGTGGTCGGCGATCGCGTCGCTCGACATGCGCCAGTAGTGGTAGCGCTGGCCGATCGCCGAGCTCGGTTCGAACGACTTGGCCTCGAGCCAGCCGCGCGCTCCGTCCGCGACGGGCGTGAACCACAGCGCGACGAGGACCGCCAGCAGCGCGCCTCCCGCGGCGTACCAACGGAACGGCCGACGCGGCAGCGGGACGAAGAAGCACGTCACCGCGGCGCCGAGCCCGACCGCGAAGCCGAACTGACTCGCTCGCGAGGCCGTGAGGAGCAGCAGCCACAGGCTCGTGCCTCCGACCGCCGCGAGCACGAGGCGTCGCAGGACGACGCGCCCGGCTCCGCCGTCGCGCAGCGGCAGCAGGACGAAGCAGCACAACGCGAGGCCGGCGAAGTACGGCGCCACGATGTTCGCGTGCGACTGGAAGAGTCGCAGGCGCGTCGAGAGGACCCGCTCCCAGGTCTCGTACTGCGCGGTCTCCGCCATCCCGACGATCGCCATCGTGCAGCACAGGGCGCCGCCGAGGACGAACGTCGCGAGCGCGCGTCGCACACCCGCGCGGTCGAACGCGCAGGTGACGACGCAGAACAGGACGGCGCCCGAGACGACCGAGACGGCCGAGGCGAACCCGACGAGTCGACTGTCACCGGTGACGACGGAGAGGAGGATCCAGCCCACGAACGTCGCGAGGACGGCGGCGAGAGCCTGGGCTCCTCGGTCCTCCCGGAGCGCGCGCACGAGCCGCGTCGGGACCGGCGTCGCGAGCAGGGCGACGACGGCGAGCAGCAGGATCAGGAACGACGTCGCCGCGGCGTCCGCGCGCTCGTACAGCTTCGTGTTCGCCGTGCAGACGAACAGGAGCACGAGCGCGATGCGCTGGTGGTCGGGGTGGCTGCGAGGTCCCGCGGCGACGTACAGGACCGCCGCGAGCGTCGCGAACACGTAGAACGGCGCGAGGAACGGACCGTCGTACAACTCGACGTTCGTCGACTCCGGCGGGAGGCTCGGGACGATCGAGGCGAGGAGCGACGCGGTCGTGAACGCCGCCGCGAGGACGAGCGGTCCGCGTCGTCGCACGAGCGTCGCGCCGACCGACACCGCGCCGACCGCGACGATCGCGAGCGGCCATCGGCTCGTCCACGAGAAGGCGCGGGGGAACACGCCCGCGTCGATCCACGCGTCGAGGACCTCGAAGGCCCAACGGCCGACGAACACGAGGATCGCCGCGGCGACGACCCAGTGGAGGACCGTGAGGGAGCGCGACGCGCTCGTGTTCTCGGGCGTCTGCATCGGTTGGGATCAGCTCCGTGGCGCGTTCCGGCCGCGCTCACTCCTCCTCGTTCGTCGCGGGCTCCGCGTTCGGTCGGGCGTCGGCCCCCTCCGTCGGGGGATCGTCGCGCGACCACTCCTCGGGGAAGCGCCACATGAGGGCGAGCGTGCACACGATCACGAGGGGCGCGATGTGCAGCACGATGCGGTCGGGGATCGCCGTCGAGTAGAGGTGCGGCAGCTCCCAGGGCGTCACCACCAGGATCAGCGAGTAGGCGCCGAGCGCCATCGCGATCGCCGTGAGGAGCGGGGCGACGGGGTGTCTCAGGAGTCGCACCGGTCGGAGCACCGTCCAGACGAGCACCGTCGCGGGGAACAGGATCCAGACGAGGTTCCAGCGCAGCACGTTCGTGCCCGCCGCGAGGTAGCCGCCGAGCACGACGGGCACGCGTTCGACGGCCTGCGCGACGCTCCTCGGTTGCCACTTCGGCGTCAGTCGCGTCGGCTGCTCGAGACCGAGCGCGAGCTTGATCGAGGTCGGGTAGTCCTCGTCGATCGAGGGGATCTTCCCGCGGATCGACTGCCAGGGCGCGATCATGATCGCCGCGATGGAGAAGATCATCGCGAGGTCGAGGAACGCGCGCCGGTGGGGGTGGGCGTCGGCGCCGTCGGGCGCGCCCTCGCGGCGCGCGAGCAGCGCTCCCACGAGCCAGAAGAGACCCAGCGAGGCGCCCGCGATCGCGAGCAACGCCGTGCCCTCGTTCTTCACCAACGCGCTCCCGCCGAGCAGGAGGCCGGCGAGCAGGGCGTCGCCGCGAT
>JAWKUH010000030.1:0-70865 GCA_041398665.1 Planctomycetota bacterium
GCGGCCAATGCGGCGGCGCCGGCCGCCGTCGCGCTCCTTCCGCTCGCTCCGACGCCTCGGAGGGACGCCGTCGCGGCCGCGAGCGAACGCGTCGCCGGTTAGCCTGCCCCTCCGATGTCACCGCGCACCGCCTCCGTCCTCCGCGCCCTCCTCTCGATCCTCCTGCTCCTCGCGCCGGTCGCGACCGTGCGCGCCCAGTCCGGGGCGTACGCCGACGACTCGGAGTTCGAGGCGCTGTGGACGCCGCTCGAGGGCACGCGACCCGCGCAGTGGCGCGTGCTCTGGAAGGGCGACGCGTCGACGACCGCGACGGTCTCGTGGACGACGCTCGAGCGCGGCGAACAGCACTTCGTCGTCGTGTCCCCGATCGGCACGGACCGCGACGGGAACCGGCTCGCACCCGGAACGGCTCTCGGCGGCGTCGCCGCGTGGCGCGTCGAGGCGACCCGCACCGTGCCGTGCTCGCCGGGCCGCGGCGAGGGCGACGCGCCGCTCGTCTGGTTCCACCACGCCGACCTCACCGGACTCTCCCCGGCGACCCGCTACGCCTTCCGGCTCGTCTCCGACGGGTCGACGTCGCGCGACCTGTGGTTCGAGACGGCACCGGCGAGCGGCACGGACTTCACGCTCCTCTACGGCGGCGACTCGCGCAGCGGCTGGCGCGACCGCTGTCGCGTGAACCTGATGATGGCGACGATGGCGGAGCGGCTTCCGCACGCGATCGGTCTCGTGCACGGCGGCGACTACGTCTACGACGGCTCGCAGGGCGGCCAGTGGATCCGTTGGCTCTCGCACCACGAACTCGCGACCGCAGCCGACGGGCGCGTCCTCCCGATCGTGGCGGCGCGCGGCAACCACGACTTCGGGCCGTGCTTCGGCGAGGTCTTCGACTTCGAGACCGGCGACCGCGGCGTGTACTACCGCGCCGACGTGGGCAGCGACGTCGCGATCCTCACGCTCGACACGAACGCGAGCACGCTCGGCGACCAGTTGGGGTGGATGCGCAGCGAGTTCGCCGCCGCTCGAGCCTCCGCGCGCTGGGTGCTCGCGAACTACCACCGGCCGATGTTCCCCGCGGTGAAGACGCCCGCGGAGTGCGCGCCCTACTGGGTCCCGGTGTTCGAGGAGAACGACGTCGACCTCGTGCTCGAGTCGGACGGACACTGCATGAAGCGGACGGTCCCGATCCGCGACGGAAGGAACGACCCGACCGGCGTCGTCTACGTCGGCGAGGGCGGGATGGGTGTGCCGCAGCGGCGACCCGACGGCGAGCGCTGGTACTTCCGGGACGGAGGCTTCGTCGCCAGCGGGCACCACGTGATGCTCGTGGAGCTCTCGCAGGAGACCCTGCGGACGCGCTTCTGCGAGCTCGTCGACCCGCTCGCCTCGGCGGAGATCACGGAGACGCTCGTCGGCGCGGACGCGAACTGGCGCTACGTCGCGGACCGGGATCCCGCGTCCGACTGGACGTCGGTCGGCTTCGACGACTCGACCTGGGGAGAGGGGCGCGCACCGCTCGGCTACGGCGACGACGACACGGTGACCGAACTCCCGGAGATGCGCCACCACTCGCAGCGCGCGTACCTGCGGACGCGCTTCGAGGTCGCGGAGGACGTGACTCGCGGTCTCGCGATCTCGATCGACTACGACGACGCCTTCGTCGCGTACGTCGACGGCATCGAGGTGGCGCGCCGCGGCGTCACCGGTCGCGGATCGGAGGCCGTCGACGTGTGGGACCACGAGGCCGGGCTGCGCGAGACGATCCTGCTCGAGCGGCCGACCCTCCCCGCCGGCGCGCACGTGCTCGCGGTCGAGGGACACAACGTCTCGATCCGCAGCAGCGACTTCCGCCTCGACCCGCGACTCGTCGTGCTCGACCTCGGCGGGGACGAGGCACCGCCGTGGACGGTCGTCGACGACCACACGCTCCACGTCCGGGAGCGCGCGGCGGCGAGCCGCTGACCGAGCGACCCCAGGTTCACTCGTCGCGGTGCACGGTGTCCGGCGCGAAGGCCGGCAGACACACCGCGACGTACTTCGCGCCGCCGGAGTGCGGCGTGCTGTAGCGCACCCACTCGCCGGGAGCGGTGACGACGGCCTGGCCGGCCGACACGTCCATCGAGCCGCCCTCGTACTCGACGCGCAGCGTGCCCTCGAGGACGACCGTCACCTCCTCGAAGTCGGGGCGCTGGCCGGGCTCGAGCCACCCCTCCGGCGACGTCATGCGCGCGACGCTGACGCCGACGTGGCCGGTGTTGACGCGACCGACGAACTCCTCGATCAGCTTCGGCTTGTTGCCCGCGGGTGCGATCACCGTCGGGGTCTCGATGTGACGCGGCATGTCTTCCGTCCTCCTGGTGGTGCGCGTCGCTCCGTCAGCTCCGGAGCGCGTGTCGTTCGAGGTCCTCGATCGAGACGAACTCGAGCGTGCTGACGTGCGTCGCCTCGAGCACGACCGGCGGCGCGACCCCCGCTTCGAGCGCCTCGCGCCAGCGTTCGACGCAGACGCACCAGCGATCGCCGGGCTTCAGCCCTGGAAAGCCGGCGACGGGGACCGGCGTGACCAGGTCGTTGCCCGCGCTCACGCTGAACGCGAGGAACGCCTCGGTCATCTCCGCGCACACGATGTGGATTCCGACGTCGCCGGCTCCGCTCCGACAACAACCGTCGCGGTACCAGCCCGTCTTCGGTTCGTGGCTGCAGTCGGCGAGTTCCCCGCCGAGCACGTTCCGGCCCTTCCGCGTGCGCATGCGCGCATGGTAGCGCGGAGCCTCAGCGCGCCGGCACGAGCTTGCGACAGACCTCGATCAAGCGCTTGCGGTCGATCGGCTTCGGCACGTACTCGTCGCAGCCCGCGTCGAGGCAGCGGTGACGGTCCTCGACCATCGCGTGCGCCGTGATGGCGACGATCGGAACGGCGATCCCGCGGTCGCGCAGCCCTCGACTGGCCTCGTAGCCGTCGAGCACGGGCATCTGCATGTCCATGAGGACGAGGTCGAACGGCCTCCCCTCCGCGGCCGCGGCGACGACCCTCTCGATCGCGACGGCGCCGTTCTCCGCGAGGTCGTGTCCGCACCCGCGCTGCCTGACGAGCGCCACCAGCCCAGGTTGTCGGCCCCGTCGTCGACGACGAGGATCCTCGCACTCGAGCGGCCGCTCGACGTCAAATGGTGCTCGGGAGCGCGGCGGGCGGGAGTTCGAGGTCGTGCCTGCCCTCGACGACGCGACAGACGAAGTCGCCGTGAAGACGCTGCCGACCCCGACCTCGGACCGGACCGTGACGTCGCCGCCGAGCATCCGAGCGATCCGCCGCGAGATCGCGAGGCCGAGGCCCGTGCCTCCGGTGCCTGCGTCGTCGACCCGTCGGCCTGCCGGAAGGCGTCGAAGATCTCGTCGAGGTCGTCGCCCTCGACGCCGATCCCGGTGTCGGTCACCTCCACGAAGAAGCGGACCTGCGACGCGTCGACCTCGTCCTTCCAGGTCCGTACCGTCACGCTCCCCTCGTCCGTGAACTTGACGGCGTTGCCGACGAGGTTGGCGACGACCTGACGGACCCTGACGGGATCCGTGTCGAGTCGCGACGTCGACGAGCCGACGTGCTCGGCGCGGAGCTCGATCCCGCGAACGAGCGCCTCGTCACCGAGCGACTCGACGACCTCGTCGACGAGGAGGTCGACGTCGACGGCGCGCTTCGAGAGCGTCAGCCGTCCCGACTCGATCCTCGAGAGGTCGAGCACGTCGTCGAGGACGACGAGCAGGTGTTCGCTGTTGCGCCGCACCGAGTCGCAGGCTTTTCGCAGTTCGTCCTCGGGGAGCTCTCCGGCCGCGATGAGGTCGACCCAGCCGAGGATCGCGTTCATCGGGGTGCGCATCTCGTGGCTCGTGTTCGCGAGGAACTCGGTCTTCGCGCGGCTCGCCTCCTCCGCGTCCCGGCGCGCCTTGTCGGCGAGTTCCTTGGCCTCGCGGAGCGAACGGAGGACCTCCTCGCGCGACGCGTCCGACTCGCGACGCTTGGAGATGTCCTGGAACGAGCCCCACAGGCGCACGACCTCGCCGTCCTGGACGTCGGGCCGGCCGAGGGCACGGACCCACAGCTTCCTCCCGCGGGCGTCGACGAGCGGGAGCTCGAGGTCGAACGGTTCGGCGTGGTCGATGCCGCGCTGCACCGCCGCCGCGATCGTCTCGCGCGCCTCGGTCGCGTAGTAGCCGACCGCCTCCTCGAGGGCGGGTCGGTGACCGAACGCGACGCCGTGGATGCGGCAGACCTCGTCGGACCACTCCACGTGGTCGGCGCCGACCTCGTACTCCCAGGCACCGATCGAACCGAGGCGCGCCGCGTGGATCAGGAGTTCGTGCTTGCGCTGGAGCTCCGCGGAGACGCGCCGTGCGAGTCGCTCCGCCCGGATGCCGCGACGCATCGCGGCGACGACGATGACGACGAGCAGGACCGACGATGCGCCGCCGATCGCGAAGACCTGCGCGGCGACCGGGAGCCGTGTGGTGTGGGCGGAGGGACGATCTCGGTCTCGAGCGTGAGGGTCCGCCCCGGCGACCTTGATCTCGCCGACGGCCACCCCAGCCGGTGCTCGCGCCGGCGGCCTCGCTCGTCGCGTGCACGACCTCGCCGTCGAGCGACAGCGCCAGGCGCGCGTCGGGCCACTCCGCCTCGAGCGGAGCGACGAGTCGGGAGAAGGTCGTGGTGATCGCGACCCAACGCGTCACATCGTCGGAATTGGTGGCGGAGGCGCCTTCGCTCGAACGTCGAACCACCGGGAGAACCAGTGCCGTCCCGAGTTCGTCGCCGGCCCCGCCGCGCAGGACGAGCGCGTCGGACATGGCCGCCGAGGCGCGCACCTCCGAGGCGGTGAGCGTCTCGACCGCACCGGGCATCGCCGTGAGGTCGAGTCCCGCGAGGCAGTCGCCCTCGTCGTCCGAGGCGTGGAGCCGGACGACGAAGCGGTCGCCGTGCTCGGCCGCGACACCTCCGCAGGAGTGGACGGCGAACGCGGGTCCCTGCTCGGCACGGCGCTGCGCGACGTACTCGTCGAGCCGTTCCGAAGGGACGCGATCGACGAGGAGGAGGTTCGCACCGGGCTCGCGCACGACGTCTCGCGCGAACGCGGACCACTCGCTCGGCGTGACCTCGTCGCTCGCGAGGACGAAGGCGCGCGCTCCGCGCAGCGTCGCTTCCATCTGGGCGAAGCGAACGTCGAGCTCGTAGCGGGCGAGACCGGAGCGCTCGTCGAACTCGTGTCGCGCGAACTGGCGCTCGTCGAGCCAGGCCCCGAACGTCGCGGCACCCGTGACGAACCACGAGACCGTGGCCACGGCGTACGGCGCGAACGGCACCAGTCGGGAGAAGAGGCGGCCGTTCGCGTGGGGACGCGGGGAGGCGTTCGACACCTCGGGAGGTTCGGCGCGGTCCACGCAGGGACTCGAGCGACCGGGCCCGGGGCGTACCCCACCCTCCCAGGGGCGGCACTCGCTCGCCCGACGGAGCCCGTCAGCTCCGCTGGTAGCGGCGCTTCACGTTCTCCCGCCCCATCTCGCGCAGGCGGTCCTCGTCCTTCTTGAGGCCGAGGTGGTGGGCCTTCGAGACCACGCTCTTGACCGAGCGGGAGAGCGCCTTCGCGATCTCGAGGTTCGGCGTGCTCGCGTAGAGCTCGCGCAGCTTCTCGAGGTCCTCCTCCGTCCAGCGCGGCATGCGCGTCGCGGCGGGACCGACGATCCGGCGCACGAAGGCCTTGTCCTTCGCGAGGGCGAACTTTCCGGCCTGGCGCCGGATCGAGTCGACGGAGCGGCCGAAGATCCGCGCGAGGTCCTCGTCGGTGCGCCGCCCGTAGATGCGGCGCAGGTGCTGGACCTCGTCGTGGCTCCACCGTCCGGAGCGACGGACCCGGTCGAGCTTCTCGATCTGGCGCTCGACGTCGCGCTGCGGTCGCCCGACGACGCGCGCGATGACCTCGACCGGCGTCGCGCCGAGGTAGTTCTTGAGCCGGTCGACCTCCTCGTCGGACCAGGGCCCCTTCCTCGCGCGCGCGGCGAATGCGTTCTGCGCGGCGCGGCGGACGGACTCGACGGGGCGCCCGAGCTGCTGCGCGATCCACTCCTCCGGTCGGAGCGCGTAGTGCTCCTTCAGGAATGCGAGTTCCTCCGACGACCAGCGTCCGCGACGCGTCGCGGTCTTGTCGGGGTTCGATCGGCTGCGCCTCTTCGGGGACTTCGAGGGCATGCAGGTCGGCGCGGGACGGGGCGCGCCGGCACGGGAGGACGGGAAGCGGTTCGGGACCAGCGTCGACACGTCGGTCGACGATCGAAGTCTAGGAACGCTCGACCCCCGTCCGTTCGCACCTGTCGTGCGTGTGGGTCGCTGCCGGGAATGGACAGGGACCTCACGAGGACGCGGGTCGAGCCGTCTCCCCGTCGCCGTAGAGCTCGCGCCGCGCTTCTCGCATCAGTGCGCGAACGTCCCGTGCACGTCGCCGCGACGTCACGGCGTCGGCCAGTTCCCGCGCGCGATCGATGGTCGTGTTGCGCAGGAGGTACTTGATCTCCGGCACGAAGTGCGGAGCGACGCTCACGCCGGTGTAGCCCATCCCGAGCAGGATCAGCGCGTTGAGCGGTTCGCTCGCGAGGTCGCCGCAGACCGAGCACGGCTTGCCCGCCTCGAGGCACACGTCGGCGACCTCGCGCAGGGCCCGGTACACCGACGGGTCGAGCGGTTCGTACAGACGCGCGACCCAGGAGTTGTCGCGGTCGACCGCGAGCAGGTACTGGACGAGGTCGTTCGTCCCGACGCTCACGAAGTCGATCTCGTCGAGGAACGTGCGCAGGTTGAAGACGGCCGAAGGCACCTCGATCATCACCCCGAGCGGCACGTCGTCGGGGACGCTGTAGCCCTGCTCGTCGAGGTCCTGCCGGAGCGAGTCGAAGATCCGGAGCGCCTCGTCCAACTGGTCGGCGGTGCTGACCATGGGGAGGAGGATGCGCAGGTTGCCGCGCGCGCTGGCGCGCATCGCCGCACGGAGCTGGACGCGCAGGAGGTCCGGCCACTGCAGGCTGACGCGGATGCCGCGCCAGCCGAGCGCGGGGTTGCGCTCGGGCGGCATGCGGAAGTACGCGAGCTGCTTGTCGCCGCCGATGTCGAGCGTGCGGATGGTGACGGGCCGACCGTCGAGCACCTCGACGACGCGCCGGTACAGCCGGTACTGCTCCTCCTCGGACGGGAACTCCGCCTTCTCCATGTAGAGGAACTCGGTGCGCAGCAGGCCGACGCCGTCCGTCGTCTCGACGTCGAACGCGTCGAGGTCGTGCACGCTCTCGATGTTCACCTCGCAGACGAGCCTCGTGCCGTCCTGCGTGCGTGCGGGTTCGCGGGCGAACTCGGCGACCGACTTCTGTCGACCGTCGCGCGCCTCCATGCGCTCCGCGAACTCGCGTCGGTCGCTGTCCGCGGGTTCGAGCTGGACCAGCCCGGCCCCGCCGTCGACCGAGACCTCCATGTGCTGCTCGAGACGACCCAGCAGTCCGGGCAGTCCGACGACGCACGGGATGCGCATGGAGCGCGCGAGCACGGCGCCGTGCGAGTAGCGACCGCCCTTCTCGCAGATGATCGCGAGCACGCGCCGGCGATCCAGGAACGCGACGACCTGGGGCGTCAGTTCCGGTGCCGCGAGGATCACCTGCTCCTGCGCCTGGCTGACCTCGGCGCGGTCGCGCTCGAGCAGCATCTCGAGCACGCGTCGCCAGGGGTCGGAGACGTCGGCGGCGTAGCCCCGGACGGACGCGCCGTCGAGCTTGCCCATGCTGACCTGGAAGCGCTCGATCAGCCTCTGGACCGCGGCCTCGGCGTTGATCGCCTCGTCGCGGACCGCCCGCTCGACGGTGCCGATCGCGGCGGGGTCCGCGAGGATCATGCGGTGCACCGCGAAGATCTCGGCGTCCTTGGAACTCGTCGCCAGCGCGACGCGGCGCTGCTGGTCCTCGAGGATCTGCGAGACCGCGCGGACCGCCTCCTGGAGGCGCGCGATCTCGGGCTCGATGTCCTGGGACCGGACGTACCAGGTGGGCACCTCGGACGATCCCGCGCGGACGATGTGGACCGGCCCGATCGCCAGGCCCGTGGACACCGCAACCCCTTTGATGAGCCTGCTCGCGCCCATGCGGAGAGCCTACCAGGTGCTCTCAAGATCCGATCTTCCGGCGGCCGAAGCGGGCGAGGAGGAAGGCTCGTCGAGCTGGGGAAGTATGAACGCGATCGAGAACGAAGAGGACCAGGGCGCGCCCCGAGCGCACACGTCGCAGACCGTCGCAACCGCGTTCGTCGAACCTCCGGGTCCGGCGCCGCGCGAGTGGATCGGAGAGATCCTCGGCGCCATGGGGCTGGGATGCCTCGCGGCGGCGGGTGCGCTCGTCGCACAGCACTTCGGGTTCCTGGACCAGGTGCCTCGCGCCGGTGAGATCCTCGGCAAGCTCTCGGGAGCGGGCGCGACCCCCGCTCTCCTCGGCGTCGGCGGTGCGATCCTCACGGGGCTCGGCTTCGCGTCGAACGGCAGGCGCCGCCACTCGCGCAGCCTGATCGAGGCGGTCGGCAGCGTGCCGGACTACGGCGCGTGGCTGCAGGACCTCGACGAGAGTCTGCAGCGACTGCACGTCAGTCTCGTGACGGTCGAGTCGCGCATGACCGAAGCGGTCGAACGGACCGCCAACGAGCTCGACGCCCGCGTGCGCGAGTTCGCCGGCAACGACGCGCGCAACCACGAGCTCGGCGCGCGCATGATGCGGCTCGAGGCGACGATGCAGCAGGTCGCCGCCGCCGCGTCGCGCATCGACGAACAGAGCCGGAGCCGAGCCGGTGCGAACGAACTCGAGACGCTCGGCGCCAAGCTGACCGCGCTCGCCGAGCGCATCGAGGACCTCGCCGCCGCCGGGTCGACCGAAGCTCCGACGCGCGTCGAACCCGAGCCCGAGCCCGAGCCGCGCTCGAAGATCACCCCGCTGACGTCGGCCGCCGCGGTCGCGACGGCGCCGCCCGTGGTGGAGGTGCCGCTGTTCGAGGAGCGTCCGCAGCTCCCGCCCGTCGACGCGCCGCGCGCACCGATGCCGCACGCCGCCGAGGCGCCGGAGGACCTGATCGACGAGAGCAGCGTGGACGAGCTCTCGCTCTTCGCCGCGGTCGAGGAACCGACGACGCGCAAGGCGCCGCCGTCGGAGCGCGCGTCGCGCAACCCCTACGAACGCGGGCGCTGACGCCGAGCGTCCGCGCGAGAACGAGAAGAGGCCGCCTCGGTCCGTGGACCGAGGCGGCCTCTCGCGTTCGCGCGCCGGTCGGGGCCGACGCGCCGTCACACCGTCACTCCGTCTCGGCGGTCGCGCCCTCGTCGTCCTTCGTGGAGAAGAACGAGGCGAACGGGTTGTAGCCGCTCTTCTCCTTGCCCGGCCGCGTGAACGCGGCCGCCGCGCATCGTCGCGCTGGTCGCGTCCGCCCTGGTCGCGCCCGCGACCGCGTCCGCCGCCGCCGCCGGGTCCGCCGCGACCCTGGCCCGGTCCGCGTCCGCCGCCCCCGCCCTGGCCGCGGCCCTTGCCGCGACCGCCGCGTCCGTCGGCGTCCTGACCGGGCATGCCGTCGCGGCGCGCCCTCGCGACGCGCGTGAGGCGCTGCGGTTCGGGGAAGGCTTCGCCGCGCTGTCCGTCGCCGCGCCGACCCTCGCCGCGTTGCCCGTCGCCGCGGCCGCGCAGGCCGCGACCGCGACCCGGTCCGCGATCGCCGCCGCGCGGACGCTCCGCGCGCTCGGGGTCGGGGACGCCCTTCATCGTGAGCGTGATGCGCGGCGTCTGCGTGTCGACCACGAGGGCGCGCACGACCTGACCGACCGAGAGCACCTCGCGCGCGTCGCGCACGAAGCGGTCGGACACGCGCGAGACGTGCACGAGCCCTTCCTTGTCGGTGCCGATGTCGACGAACGCGCCGAAGTTGGTGACCGTCGTGACGATGCCCTCGACGACCTGGTCCTTCGCGAGCTGGTCCGACGTCGTCCCCGCGGGCAGCATGCGCGGCGGGAACAGGCGCGGGCGCGGGTCGCGTCCGGGGTGACCGAGCTCGCGGACGATGTCGCGCCAGGTCGCCTCGTCGACGCCGAAGTCGACGCGCTTCTGACCCTTGATGCCGCCGGCTCGGCCGTAGACCTCCTCGAACGGCCGTCCCGTCGCCTCGACGATGCGGCGCGCGAGTTCGTACTGCTCGGGGTGCATCGACGACTTGTCGAAGGGCTCGTCGCTGTGCCAGAAGCGCAGGAAGGCCGCGACGTTCCGCCACTGCGTCTCGTCGAACAGGCCGCAGCTGCGCAGGTCTTCGCGGGTGCGCAGCGAGCCGTCGGCGACGAGCGCGAGCAGCTTGGCCGCCTTCTCCGCGTCGATGCCCGGCAGATGCTCGAGGATCGACGTGTGCGGGCGGTCCATCGCGACCCCGGCCGAGCAGGCGCACGACTGGATCGACTCGGACACGATGCGCTTCGCCGCGGCCTTCGTGAGCATGCCCGTCCCGAGGCCGATGCCCCAGTGACGCGAGTCGACCTTGAGCAGCTCGGACATCGGGTCCTGGAGCCGGCGCGCGAGGCTGATCGCCATGCGGCCCTGCACCGTGAACGCCTCGAGTTCCTTGCGCGCGGGCTCCGAGTTCGCCCAGGCGGAGAGGCCCGCCTCGTTGACGACGGTGACGACCGCTTCCCCGCCGATCGAGGCGACCGCGGCGCGCACGCGCGCCAGGGCGGGCTTCGCCGCGCGGCTCGCCGCGAGCGCGATCCAACGCACGTCCGTGTCGCGGAGCGCGGCGCCGATCTCCTCGGCCAGAGCGAAGTCGTCCTTGCCGGCGACGGCGATCTTCACCTCGGCCCCCATCGGGTTGCCGAACTGGTCGACGGCGACGAGCGTGAAGTCGCCGCGCGCGTCGACGTCGAGCCCCGCCGCGGGACGCGGTCCGAGCGTCGGCGCCATCAGGAGCTGACGCACCTGACCCACGACGAGGCGCGTGGCTTCCTCGTCGGCGCGGCCCTTGAGCTCGAGGCGCAGGTCCTCCTCGAGCATCGGCCGCAGCCGGCGCGTCCAGGCCTGCCACGCGATGAGGTCGATCACGCCGGCGTGCGCCGGATCGGGTCGACGGCAGAGGACCGAGCGCACCTTCGGCAGGACGGTCTCGGGAGCGATCTCGAACACGACGTGGACCGCGCGTTCGCGCTGCGCCTGGCGCAGCGAGAGCAGGCGCGAGCCCTGGAGCTGTCGCACGGGGACCGCGAGCTTGAGCAGCGCGCGGTGGCGCTTGAGGCGGTCCTCGCTCGCGCCGGCGCGGACCTTCACCACGGCGTGGCGGAGCATCAGCTTGCGGAGCTGCGCGCGCAGCACCGGGTCGCGACCGAGTCGGTCCGAGAGGATGCGCATAGCGCCCTCGAGCGCGTCGCGGTCCGTGTGGACGTCGCGGTCGGGCTGCACGAACGGCGCGCAGGTGCGCGCGAGTTCGGCGGTGAAGGCCAGCGTGGGTTCCGGCGTCTCGGAGCGCGGCTCCTCCTTCGGAGCCTCGAAGACGACGCCGTCGGCGTCGGCGGCCTCCGTCGACTCGCCTTCGGGCGTCGCCGCGTCGGACGACTCGGCCTCGGACGACTCCGCCTCGGACGACTCCGCCTCGGACGACTCGGCGTCGGACGATTCTGCCTCGGTCGTCGCAGCAGCGTCGGCGTGCGCGTCCGCATCCCCGGTCGTCGGCGCGTCGGTCGTCCCGTCGTGCTCGGCCGGTGCGGCCGCTTCGTCGGAACCGGTTCCCTCGTCGCCGTCCGCGGGCTCGTCCGACGACTCGTCCTCCGCATCGCCGGCGGGCGCCGGTCCGGTCGAACGCGCGAGCGCGTCGGCGAGCGAACCGAGGCCGCGGTCGAGCGCGAGTTGGACCTCGGGCTCGGGCTGGCGGTACGGAAGGTAGAGGTCCTCGAGGACGTTGCGGTCCACCGACGTGCGCGCGGCGGTGAGCGTCTTCTCCGACACGCCGGAGAGTCCTTCGAGCGTGCGCAGGATGGTCGCGCGGCGCCGTTCGAGCTCTTCGAGTTGCTCGAGTCGGTGCGCGAAGCGGCGCACGAGTCCTTCCTGCGCGAGACCGGTGTGCTCCCGCGCGAACCGACCGAGGTAGGGCGGCAGGAGACCCTTCGAGAGCGCGTCGACCAGGTACGCGACGGAGTCCGCGGAGATGGAGAATTCCTTCGACAGCGTCGCGACGATCGGGGAGTCGGTCACGTTGATCCTCGTGAGTGGAACGCCCCTCGGTGAGGGGCCCGTCCGGTCGGTCCTTCGACCGGACGTGAACTGGGCGTCACATGGTAGCCGCGAGGACGCGGCCCGTGTCGAGCGTCGAGCGCACCGATCGACCGGTCGCCGTCGGCGCCCCGGGCGCCTCCGAACCTCGGCCGAGCCGAGCCGCGTCCGCGTCCGGCCGCAGGTGTCTCAGTCCGGCAGCTCGTACACCGACACGCGGTTCTCCTCGGCGACGAGGAACGCACCCTGGCGCACGCGCCAGCCGATGGCTTCGTCGAGACCCGGGACGACCGCGCGGCCGAGCTCGCGGCCCGTGGCGAGGTCGAGCACCGTGACGACGGTCCCGCGCGCGACGTAGACCTTCTCCGAGTCGATCGAGAGGACCGGTTCCTCCTCGGCGGACTCGAGTTCGCGGAACCACAGGTGCGGCGCGCCCTTCTTCGCGGCGAAGCACACGACGCCCGGTGACGGCCCGTCGGAGAAGGAGTCGCCGTCGAGACCGGCGTCGTCGTCGTCGAGCTCCTGACCGCGCGCCAGGCGTGCGATCGCGAGTTCGCGCGCCATCTCCGGCGGAAGGCTCCGTTCGACGTCCTCGACCGGCACGACCATGCGGTCGTCGCTCGCGGCGATCCCGTAGAAGGTCCCGGCGCGCGGCTCGAAGATCGTCCCCGCGGCGCCGCCCTTCTTCGCGTCGACGGCGACGAGGCCCTGGTCGCGCGATCCCTTCTTCGAGTACGAGACGAGGTAGCGACCGCCGCTGCGCACCGCGGAGTGGAAGCGGGCGCCGGGCATGCGGAAGCTCCACGCCGGCGTCATGTCGTCGGTGTGGAGCGCCAGCACCTGCTGGGGGCACACGCAGACCGAGAGGTCCCCGTCGACGAGCGCCTCGTCGAACTCGGGGACGTGTTCGATGCCGAGCAGCTCACCGGTGCTGCCCTGCATGCGCACCATCGCGTGACCCGACTGCGTCGGGCCGAGCACGACGAGTTCGCCGTTGCCGGCGAAGCCCGCGCCGAAACCGCGGCCGTACCCGACCTCGCAGGGCGAGATCCACAACGTCTCCCCCGTCTGGCGGTCGAACATGCCGACCTTGCCGGGGATCACGTCGTCGACCCACTTGCCTCCCGCGGGGAAGTCGTAGGCGTGGATCGCGATCGGACCGGTCGGCCCCATCGCGACACCGTCGACGAGGGACTCGATCTCACGCGTCCAGCGGCGTCGTGCACTCCGTGTCATGGGCGAATGGTAGCAGCGCGCGCGATCCTCCCGACGGGAGGTCGCGCGAAGGAGCGGTCGGGAACGAGCGAGGCCCGCGCCAAGGCGCGGGCCTCGCTCCTCGAAGGACTCGGGACCTTCGGATCAGGCTTCGCCCGCGAGCACCTTCGCCGCGATGTTCGTCGGCACCGGGCGGTACTCGTGCAGCTCCATCGCGAACGAGCCGCGACCCTGGGTCGCGCCGCGCAGCGACGAGCTGTAGGCGAACATCTCGGCGATCGGGACGTAGCCGCGAACGACTCTGAGGTCGCCCTGGGCGTCGACCTCGCCGATCTCGCCGCGTCGGGAGTTGAGGTCGCCGACGACGCCGCCGAGGAACTCCTCGGGCACGCGGACCTCGATCTTCATGATCGGCTCGAGCAGCGTGATGTTGTTCTCCGAGGCCTGGCGGAACGCCAGGATGCCGGCCTGCTCGAACGAAAGTTGGTCCGAGTCGACGTCGTGCGCCTTGCCGTCGAACAGCGTCGCCTTGACGCCGACGAACGGGTAGCCCGTCCGACCGCCGCCGGAGACCGCCATCTCGATGCCGACGCCGACCGACGGGATGTACTCGCGCGGCACGTTGCCGCCCTTCACCTCGTCGACGTACTCGAAGATCTTCGTCGGATCCTCGGTCGCCTCGAAACGCACGTGGGCGACGGCGAACTTGCCTCGACCGCCCGACTGCTTGACGTAGCGGGCCTCGGTCGTGACCGGACGGGTGAGGCGCTGCTTGTAGGCGACCTTCGGCTTGCCGGTGATCACCTCGCACTTGTGGTCGTTCTGGATGCGGTTGACGAGCACCTCGAGGTGCAGCTCGCCCATGCCGCTGATGACCAGCTCGCCCGTCTCCTCGTTCGTCGTCGCGCGGAACGTCGGGTCCTCGCGCATCATCTTCCCGATGACGTCGCTCAGCTTGTCGCGGTCCTGCGAGTTCTTCGGCTCGAGCGACATCGCGATGACGCTGTCCGGGAACTCGATCTTGCTCAGCGCGATCGGGTTGTCCTCGTCACAGAGCGTGTCGCCGGTGACGGTGTTCTTGAGTCCGATGACCGCCGCGATGTCGCCCGACGGGATCGACTCGATGGCCTCGCGCTTGTTCGCGTGGATCCGGACGAGACGGCCGATGCGCTCGCGTTTGCCGGTGCGCGGGTTGAGGTAGGTGACGCCCTTCTGGAGGATGCCGGAGTAGACGCGGACGAACGTGAGGTCGCCGGTCGGCTCCGCGATCGTCTTGAACGCCATCGCGGACATCGGCGCGTCGTCGATGAGCTCGCGCGTGACCTTGTCGTCCGTGCGCGGGACCAGGCCCTCGACGGGCGGGAGGTCGAGCGGCGACGGCAGGTAGTCGATGACGGAGTCGAGCATCAGCGCGACGCCCTTGTCCTTGAGCGCCGAGCCGCAGAGCACCGGGACGAGCTCCATCGAGAGCGTCGCCTTGCGCAGCGCGGTCCGCAGCATGTCGGGCGAGATCTCGCCGTCCTCGACGAAGATGTCGAGCATCTCCTCGTCGAACTCCGCGGCGTTCTCGCACAGCTCGTGGCGGCGCATCTTCGCCTCCTCGAGCAGGTCGCCCTCGAGCGGGAGGACGCGGTAGTTCTTGCCCTTCGACTCCTCGTCGAACTCGTAGTACTTCATGTTCACGAGATCGACGATCCCGTTGAACTCCTTCTCCTTCCCGACCGGGAACTGGATCGGCGCGGGGCGCGCACCGAGGCGCGCCTTGATCGTCCCGACGCAGTAGTCGAAGTCGGCGCCGACGCGGTCGAGCTTGTTGATGAAGCACACGCGCGGCACGCCGTAGCGGTCGGCCTGGCGCCACACCGTCTCGGACTGGGCCTCGACGCCCTGCACACCGTCGAACACCGCGATCGCGCCGTCGAGGACGCGCAGCGAACGCTCCACCTCGGCCGTGAAGTCCACGTGACCCGGGGTGTCGATGATGTTGATGACGTGCTCCTTCCACTCGGCGGACGTCGCCGCCGACTGGATGGTGATGCCACGCTTCTGCTCCTCCTCGAGGTAGTCCATCGTGGCGGCACCTTCGTGCACCTCACCGGTCTTGTGGATCTTGTTCGTGATGAACAGGACCCGCTCGGTGACGGTGGTCTTGCCGGCATCGATGTGGGCCATGATGCCGATGTTCCGGTGGACCTTGAGACGCTTGGCGCTCATGTGCGGGCGCGGGGTGGAGCCCTTCCGGGCGACGTGGGTGCGGGGCGTGGACCGGTGGCGAGGAACTCGCTCCGGAACGGACGGGGGACGCGACGCGCACGAACGTACGGCCGCGCAGGGGGCGGTCCGGTACCGTCCCGGGAGGGTCGATCCGGACTCGAAGGCCGAACAGGGTAGCCCCGGGCGCCGCGGCGTCAACGCCGCGGGTCGTTCCCCTTCTCCGGTCGGTTCCGCCCGAGGCGCTCGTGGGCGTCCACGAAGTCCCCCGCGACGAACGACGCCATGAGCGAGAGGTCGCCCGCGAGGACGGTCGCCGCCGCGACCTCGGCCAACCGCCGGACGCCGCCGGTACCCGCCGCCCCGAGGAGCGCGAGGCACTCCGCCGCGGTCCCCTGCGCGGTCCCGCCCCCCACCGTCCCGACGATCAGGTTCGGGAGGTGGACGGACGCGACGAGGTCGCCCGAGGGTGCGACGTCGAGTTCGAGGTGCCCGGTCGCCGACTCCGTGAGGTACGCCACGTCCTGGCCGCAGGCGAGCATGAGGGCGGCCAGCCCGTTGGCCGACTGGACGGTCCAGTTCTGCGTGCCGAGCTGGGCGAAGCCGACGGCGTAGCTCCGCGCGACCGCCGCGAGGGCGGCGGGCGTCGTGCGCAGGCGCCGCTCGACGAGCTCCTTCGGCACGACGCGCTCCGCGACGACGCTGCGCCCGCGGCCCTCGACGAGAGCGCGGGCGTTCGCACGCTTCTCGACGTCCTGGCCGTGGACGTAGTGCTCGAGCGCGTCCGTCCGCTCGGCGACGAGCCTCGCGATGCGATCCGTCGCGCGCGCCGCCATGTTGATGCCGATGGCGTCGCCCGTCGTGAACACGAGCCGCACCACGAGGCGCCGGCCGAGCACCTCGCCGCGGGCCGACACCAGTCTCCCGTGGCGCGTCCCAAGGGCCGCGACGGCCGCGAGTTCGTCGAACGAGGAGGCGACGAGGTCGCGCGCGCGGAGCGCGTCCTCGACGCCGGCGTAGACGAGCATCGGGTGCTGGCTCAGTCCTTCGGCGACGACGCGCGCCGTCACGCCGCCGGCCGCGCGCAGGACCGACATGCCGCGCGAGTAGGAGGCCACCATCGCTCCCTCCGTCGTCGCGAGCGGGACGTAGACCTCGTACTCGCCCTCCTCGCCGAGGACGCGCAGCGGACCTGCGAGTCCGACCGGGACCTGCGCGTAGCCCACGAGGTTCTCGACGTTGCCCCTCGCGCTCCGCGGGTCGACCGGTGCACCGGCGAGGTGCGGCAGCGCTCGGCCGGCCGCGCGCTCCGCGAGTCGTCGTCGGGCCGCCACCGCGTCGGGGCCGTGGTCGTCGTCGGGATCGCGCGGGACGCGCTCGAGTTCCTGCGTCATGGTCCGCGCAGCCTACGGGCGGGGCGCAGCCGTTGGAATCGGTACGGGCCTCGGGCACACTCCGTCCATGTTCCTCGAGTTCCTGCAGGGCATCACGGGCGTGTTCGTCGTCGTGTACGACGGCCAGCACGCGCTCAAGTTCACGCTCGGGCGCGCGAAGGGCGTGGTCGGTCCCGGCATCCACTGGAAGTGGCCGATCGTGCAGCGCTTCCGGGTCGAGGAGACGAAGCACACCACGCTCGACCTCGAACCCCAGGTCATCCAGCTCGCGGACGACCTGGTCTACGAGGTCGACGCCAAGGTGCTCTACCAGATCACGAACCTGCACAAGGCGCTGATCGAGGTCGACGAGCTCGTCACCGCGATGCAGAACCGCATCGTGATGGCGATCCAGGGCGTCGTGAGCCAGCAGACGCGGGACACGATCACCGACGTCGACGCGATCGTCGGGTCGATCCTCGAGCACCTGCGCACGATGGAGGAGCAGTGGGGAGTCCGCATCCTCCAGCTCGGCTTCTCGAACATCAGCCCCTCCCCCGCCACGCTCGAGATCACGCAGCTCGACCTCCTCGCGCGCGAGCGGCACAAGCTGTACTCGGAATTGATCGATCAGGGGACGGCGGCCGACGCGGCGGTCGCGCTGGTGACGGGCGCCGTCGTGGCGACGCACCCGCTGCCGGAGCCGCAGGGGCTGCGCGACGAGCGCGGAGCGCTGGCGAGTGCACGCCTCGACGTCGAGGAGGAGCTCGAGCGCAAGCGACGTGAGGAGCGGCGCGCCGCCAAGGAGCGGCGCGAGCACGACAAGGGCCCGAACCCGGCGCGCACCCCGACGACGGCGACGAGGAGGACGACGAGGATGCGATCGACGCTGAGGTCGGCGGCGGCGTCGTCGGACCCGTCGTCGAGTTCCTGCGCGGAGCGTGGTCCTTCGTCGTCGACGAGGTCGTCGAGTTCGCCGAGACCAATCCGTTCGTGACGGCGGCCGCCGTCGCCGCGCTCGTGCGCGCGTGCGGGACGACGATCCAGTCGGGCACGACGGGGCTCCTCTACTCGTTCGGTCGCGTGAAGAAGCGGCTCGAGCCCGGCTTCCACGTCCTGATCCCGTTCGTGCAGATCGCGCGCGTCGTTCCGACACGCTCGCGGACCCTCGACCTCGAGGACCAACGCGTCGTCACGTCCGAGGGACTCGTGTTCCTGTGCCGTGCGAACGTCGTCTTCCGCGTCGCGGAGATCGAGAAGGCGCTCGTCGAGGTGGACGACCTGGTCCGCGCGATGCGCCAGCGGCTCGCTCTGTCCGTGCAGGAGCTGCTGCGCGGAGCGCGCCGCCAGGAGTTCGTCCGCTCGGAGGAGCTCGACGAGCGACTCGCGGCGGAGATGTCGAAGTACCTCGTCGACTGGGGCGTCGTCGTCGAGAGCGCGGGCTTCCAGTCGATCGCGCCGTCGCCGCGCACGATCCGGGTGACGCAGCTGCGCGAGCGCGTGGCGGCGCGCGTCGCCGGCGCGAGCGCGCTGCGACGCATGGGCCTCGACGAGCGCGTCGCGCTCGGCCTCGTCGGCACGCGCTCGTTCCCGGTGCGCGCGCAGCTCGAGGGCCGGAGGCGGGCGGCTTCGAGCCGGAGGCGCCGCCTCCTCGAGCGCCAGCGCCGCTCGATCGTGGCCGAGGAGGCGGTGTCCGCGAAGCTGCGCGCGGACGCGAAGAAGCGCGGCGAGAAGCCCGCCGAAGAGCCCGAGGAGGAGCGCGCGTCGTCGACGCGCGTCGTGCGCAGGATCAGTGACCCTGCGCGACGTGTGTCGACGCGTTGAGCAGCGCGATCACGACGAACCCGAGGGTGTAGGCGAGCGGCACGTGCCAGCCGTGGCGCAACCAGTTGAGGGTCGAGCGCGCCGCGGTGAACCGCGAGCACAGCGCGACGCCGGCGGACGAGCCGAACCACATCATCGAACCGCCGACGCCGACGGCGAACGCGAGCATCGGCCAGACGTAGCCGCCCTGGTTGAGCGCGAGGCTCGTGAGCGGGATGTTGTCGAACACCGCGGACACCGCGCCGATCACGAAGGTCGTCGCCGTCGTGGGGTGCGGCAGGGACTCGAGCGGCATGAACGACGCCATCAGCACCAGCGAGAGCAGGAAGCCCGCGGTGCGCAGCAGCGTCGGGACGATCGACCAGGTCGGGCGGACGGCGAGGGCGCTGGCGAGCAGCGTGCCCCAGATCGCGAGGGCGAGGATCGGCCAGGTGTGCTCGTACTCGTGGAGCGCACCCTTGCGGAGCACGTTCGCCGAGACCGCGGCCGCGATGATGAAGAGCACGCAGACGAGGCGACCCTTCCCGATCGGTTCGTGCTCCGCGGTCTCGAGCTCGATCGGTGCGTAGCGGTTCTGGACCCAGGCCGCGACGACGCCGCTGACGACGAGCGCGACGAACGAACCCGAGAACGCCGGCAGGACCTCGAGCGGGCCGACGCCGTGGAGCCACATCATCGTGGTCGTCGTGTCGCCGATCACGCTCCCCGCTCCGCCCGCGTTCGACGCGAGCACGATGGCGGCGAGGTACGAGACGTGCACGCGCCGGCGGAAGACCGCCGAGGCGACGCCGCCGCCGATCAACGCGGCGGCGATGTTGTCGAGGAACGCCGACATCACGAACACCGCGGCGAGGAGCGCGAAGGCGCCGGGTGCGCCGCGCGGCAGGAAGCGCGGGATGCGTTCGGGGACGCCCGAGCGCTCGAAGTGGTCGGCGAGGAGGCCGAACCCGACGAGCAGTCCGCCGAGGTCGACGAGCCCGATCGCCTCGTGGCCGAGCTGTTCGCCCAGGTGGAAGCCCTCCACCGCGAGCACCGAGTAGGTCATCGCCGACACGAGACCCGCGAACGCGATCTGGAGGGCGCGCGGGTGCGCGAGCGCGATCCCGAGCAGCGTGCCGACGAAGAGCGCGTACTGCAGCGGGATGCCGCCGGGCGCGGGACCGGTGAGGTGCGAGACGCCGGAGAGCGCGGCGCCGACCGCGGCGCCGACGAGTGCGGTCTTGCCGATCAGGAGGACGGACGACTGCTGCGATCCGTGGGTCGCGGGTTCGTGCGACATGGCGTGCGCGCGTGCTGCGTGAGCACGGGGTGGGACGTGGCGAAGGCGCGGGAGCGTACGCCCCCGCGCCTCCGCGCGATCACTCGATGGCGGTCCCGCGCGGGTGCGGGACCGTCCGCTCTCACCGATGGTTCGGTTTCTCGAAGCTCGCCTCGCCGACGCCCGGCTCGTCCGTGCGGACGTGGACGCCCTCGGTGGCTTCGACGTTGTGGGTCAGACCGGTCTCGTGGGAGCTCCCGGCGTCGCCCTCGTGGTGCTCGTAGTCGGGGTTCCAGCCGATCGCGAGGTGCAGGACGTAGAAGCCGGCGGCGTACGCGACGGGGACGTGCCAGCCCTGACGGACCCAGTTGGCGACGGACTTGCCGGCGGGGAACCGCGCGCACAGCGCGACGCCCGCCGAGGATCCGAACCAGGTCATCGAGCCGCCGACGCCGACCGTGAACGCCAGGATCGCCCAGTCGTAGCCGTCCTGGCTGAGCGCGATGGCGGTGAGCGGGATGTTGTCGAAGACGGCCGACACCGCGCCGATCACGAACGAGCTGCCGGCGGACGGCTTCGGCAGCGTGTCGAGCGGCATGAAGGCCGCCGTGAGCACGAGGCACAGGAGGAAGGCGGACGCCTTCGTCAGGCCGGGGACGAGCGACCACGTCGGGCGACGCAGGATCGAGGTCACGCCGAGCGCGAGCCAGATGGCGATCGCGAGCAGCGGCGCCATGTGCTCGTACGGACCGAGCGGCCCCTTGCGCAGGACGTTCGCGACGACGGCGGCCACGAGGATCGAGGCGACGGCGACGAGGCGCTTGCCGTCGATCGGGTCGGCGTTCTTGCCCTCCTGCTCGAGCGGCGCGTAGCGGTTCTGCACCCAGGAGGCGATCGAACCGCTGATGACGAGCGTGACGATCGCGCCGATGAACGCGGGCACCATCTTGAGCGGACTGTGGCCGTGGAGCCACATCATCGTCGTGGTGGTGTCGCCGATCACGCTGCCCGCTCCGCCCGCGTTCGACGCGACGACGATGCCGGCGAGGTACGAGATGTGGACGCGGCGCTTGAACACGGACGAAGCCACGCCGCCGCCGATCATCGCTGCCGCGATGTTGTCGAGGAAGCTCGACATCACGAACACCGCGACGAGCAGGCAGAACGCGCCGAGCGCGCCCTTCGGCAGGTAGTTCGGGATGCGCTCGGGCACGCCGGAGCGCTCGAAGTGGTCGGCGAGCAGTCCGAAGCCGACGAGCAGACCGAGCAGGTCGCCCAGGATCACCCACTCGTGCGCGACCTCGTGCGCGAACGAGAAGTCGGCGATCGCGATGGTCTTGAACACCGCCGTCGCGACGAGTCCGCCGAACGCGATGTGCAGCGAGAAGTGGTGCGCCAGCGTGATGCCGAGCAGCGTCCCGACGAACAGCCCGTACTCGATCGGGATGCCGCCGACCTTCGTCCCGAAGGCGACGGCCAACCCGCCCACGAGCGCCCCGACGGCGGCTCCGATCGCGGCGACCTTGGCGATCGCCACGGCGGGGTTCTGGTCCGCGTGGACCTTGATGTTGGGGTCTTCGACGTGCATGGGGAACGGCGCGGACGAAGTGGATGGGGGCGCGCGAAGGGCTGGATGCAGCGGAGATCTCGACCCGCCGATCCCCCGCCCTGAAGGGGACTTCAGCGATCCTCGGGAGCGACCAGCTCGATCTCGAACAGCGTGGGCCAGTCCTTGCCCGTCACGAACAGCCGGCGCCCGACGGGGTCCCAGGCGATGCCGTTGAGGACGTTCCCGGGGCGGCTCGGCGGCGGCGGCGACGGCGGGACGTCGATGATCCCGGTGAGGTCGATCCAGGCGACCACCTTCCCCGTCGCGGGGTCGATCTTCGCGATGCGATCCGTCTCCCAGACGTTCGCCAGGACGAAGCCGTCGACGTACTCGAGCTCGTTCAGCTTGAACACCGGCCGACCTCCGTCGGTCACCGGCACCGAGCCCGTCGTGCGGTACGTCGCGGGGTCGAGGAACCACAGGCGCGACGTCGTCCCGTCGGACTTGAGGAGTCGTTCGCCGTCGTAGGTCAGTCCCCAGCCCTCGCCCTCGAGCGTGAACGACGACGCGTAGCCCAACGTCTCCACGTCCCACACGAAGCCGACGTGGTTCTGCCAGGTGAGCTGCACGAGACGGTCGCCGACGAGCGCGAGTCCCTCGCAGAACATCTGCTGGCCGACCGGCGTCACCTGCAGGACCTCGCCGGTCTCGAGCGCGACGCGCCGCACCGACGACTCGCCGACCTGTCCGGTGCTCTCGTACAGGAAGCCGTCGTGCCAGAGCAGCCCCTGCGTGAACGCGTTCGGGTCGTGCGGGTACTCCGCGACGACGCGGTAGCCGTAGATCGGGACACCGTCCGCCGTCGCCGTCGGCTTCGATCCGTTCGAGACGTCGGGTGCCCCGCCGCCGTCGGGCGTCGGGTTCACCGCCCCGCTCGTTCCGCCTCCTCCCGCGCCCTTCGCCGACGGACCGTCGGCGCAGCTCGCGCACGCGCTGAGTGCGGCGACGAGCGCGACGAGCGACGCGCGTGCGCGGCGCTCGGTCCTCGTGGCGAACATCGACATGGGGGTCGGGACGGGAGGTCGGGAGCGGCGGACCTCAGAAGAGGACCGTGCGGAGGAGGTTCAGGAACATCGCGTCGGACCAGCCGCGGTACTGGGGCCTCGCCGCGAACAGCCAGACCGTGCCGCTACCCACGGGGCACCGAACGAGGTACGCCTTGCCGGCGATCACCTCCGGCTTCTGGATCCAACCGGAGAGCAGAGTCTCGCGTTCGGCGTACTGCAGTACCACCTCGGCGTCGCCCGTCGTCTCGAACGCGCGCGCGTTCGAGAACATCACCGCGGGAGCGAACCAGTCCTCGGCGACCGCGCTCGTCCGCAGGACCGACCCGGGGCAGGCGAACTCGCGGTTCTCCTCGCGCCGCGTGACCTCGGTCACGGGGAGGCCGAGCAGCTCGATCGCGGCCTCCGCCGACGACTCCATCGCGACGAGGGTGCCGCCGCCGCGCACGAACGCCTCGAGCGCCGCCGCTCCGGTCGACTCGATGCCGCGCGTGTAGGGCTCGGGCGAGGAACCGGCGCGCCGACCCTCGCGCAGTTCGCGCGCGGACAGGCTCGGCAGGACGATCACGTCGTACTCGTCGGCGAGGTGCCCCGCGCGGATCGCCTCGGGACGCACGCGGACGAAGGGCACGCCGTGGCGGTGCAGCTCGAGTCGCAACCAGCCCTCGTTCATGAGGCCGGACCACGGGGCGTAGACGCCGATGCGCGGCAGCGTCTCGCGCGTCGCGAGCACCTCGGGCCCCGAGTCGCTCCCCGTCGGGCCGCGACCGATGGCGATCGCGTTCGTGCCGCGTTCCGCGACGCGCACGAGCGACACCGGCCGCCCCTGCGCGAGCGCACCGACACCGCGGGTCCACGACGTCCCGTCGCGCGCGTCGTGGAGTTCGACGCCCTCGGCGACCTCGACGCCCTGCAGCGGGTCGACGAACACCATCTGCGCGCCGGCGAGGCTCCACGGGAGCTCCATCTCGCCCTCGAAGTCGCCGTGGATCTCGACGACGTCGACGCCGAGCAGCGCGGGGAACGTCCACCCCGCGATGTCGTAGGGCCGACTGCCGTCGGGATAGCGCTGCACCTCGAGCAGGTCCTTGGCGAAGCGCCCGTAGGGCTGGTCGAGTCGCACGACGATCGAGCCCTTCGGCCAGCTGCGGCCGTCGGCGGTGATCTCGCTCTCCGCGCGCTGCACCTCGACGCCGAGGAGCTTCAGGTTGTCGAGGAGCCGCGTGCGCTGAGCGCTCGCCGGATCGGTGGGCGGGATCAGGAACGCGCGCGGCGTCGACGTGCGCGCGGCCTCGATGCTCGAAGTCGCCGCCGACATCGTGTTCTCGAGCCACAGCCTCGGTTCGCGCGTCAGGCTGCCGAGCAGCGACCGACCGAACGCGTGTTCGTACTCGACGATGTCGCGCAGTCGCCACCACCCGCCCGGCCACGGCGCCGGGAAGCGGTTGGACGGCGCGTAGGAGTCGAGTCCGCTGGGCGCGGAGAGCGAGTCGTACGGAGTCCAGCGCGGCGAACCGAGGTTGCAGGACGCCGCCTCGGTCAGGATGCCGACGATGTTGTGGCGCGCCGAGACGTTGCGGTTCCCGCCGTTCCACCACATGTCGTAGGTGACGCCGGTCGCGACGCCGGTCAGCCCCTCCTTCGTCATGTCGAAGAGCGCGCGCGACCCGAGGAGGTCGATCGACGTGATGAGGCCCGGGTCGAAGTTCGGGTCGAGCGGGTCGCGGTACGGCGGGACGAAGAAGCTCTCGCGCGAGCTCCCCTGCTGGTGGATGTCCCAGTAGACCTGCGGGAAGACGCGCGAGTAGAGCAGGTTCGTGACGACGCGCGTCTCCTGCAGCGACAGTCCGAACCAGTCGCGGTTGTTGTCGTGTCCGGCAAACTCCTGGTAGAGCTCGAGCAGGTCGGTGCCCTCGTGCGGGGTACCGACGTGCTCGCGGTACCACTGCGACACGCGGTCGACGCCGTCCGGGTTGAGGCACGGCGGCATGTAGATCACGAGGTCCTCGCGCGCCGAGCGGTACGGCTCCTCGTCCGACGTCGCGAGGCGGTACGCGAACTCCATCCCGAAGTCCCAGGCGGCGCACTCCGTGGAGTGCATGCCGACGGAGACGAACAGGAACGGGACGGCGTCGGCGAGGACCTTCGCGCGCTCCTCCTCCGAGAGTCCGCGCGGATCGGCGACCTGCTTCGCGAGCGCCTCGAGCTCGCCGAGCCGCGCGAGGTTGTGCTCCGACCCGATCACGGCGAGCAGGAAGTCGCGACCGTCGGCGGTCGTGCCGACCTTCTCGAGCCGAACGTTGGGGCTCGCCGCGGCGAGGGCCTCGTAGTACGACGACAGCTCGTCCCAGGTGGTGAGCGTGAAGTCGCTCGCCGCGGGCCGGCCGAGGTGCGACTCGGGACTCGGGACCCCGCCCCGTTGCGGCGGAGCGAGGAGGAGGGAGGTGGCGACGACGACGAGCGCGGGGACGAGACTCATGGCGGGGACGAGTCTATCCGCGTCGAATCGCAGGCGGTCCGGGCGGATCGGGGGGACCGTGCGCAGGTCGTCTCGCCCTCCTCCGATTCCTCGGTGGACGACCCTCCGCCGCGCAGCCGCGCGCTCGGATCATCGAAGCAACCGCTTCGCGATCTTGCCCGTGCCGGTCCGCGGCAACTCGGCGAGGAAGCGGACCTCGCGCGGACACTTGTAGGCGGCGAGGTGCTCGCGACAGTGCGCGAGGAGCGCGTCGACGTCGAGCGTCGCTCCGGGCCGGAGCACGACGGCGGCGCACACGCGCTCGCCCCAGCGCTCGTCCGCCCTGCCGAAGACCGCTGCCTCGAGCACGGCGGCGTGCGCGTAGAGCACCTTCTCGACCTCGGTCGTGTACACGTTCTCGCCGCCCGTCACGACCATGTCCTTCTTGCGATCGACGATCTCGACGAAGCCGCGCGCATCGATGCGCGCGAGGTCGCCGGTCGAGAGCCAGCCCGCTCGCATCACGGCCTCGGTGAGGTCGGGTCGCCCGAAGTAGCCGCGCATGACCGTGGCGCCGCGCACGACGATCTCCCCCACCGCTCGATCGTCGCGCGGGACGTCGCGCCCCTGCTCGTCCACGACGCGCAGATCGACGCCGAGGAACGGTCGCCCCGTTCGCGCCCGCAGTCGGAAGCGCTCGTCCTCGGGCAACTCGCGTTCGGCCGGACCGAGGCGGCTGAGCGTGAGGTACGGACTCGTCTCCGTCATGCCGTAGGTCTGCACGTACTCGCAGCGGAACGCGCGCTCGACGCGCCGCACCGTCGCCGGGTCGATCGATGCGCCGCCCGAGAGGACGAGTCGGAACGCCGAGAGATCGCGACGCTCGACGTCCGGCCGCGCGCACATCGCGACGAGCATGGTGGGCACCAGGTTCGAGATCGTGACGCGCTCGCGTTCGAACAGGTCGAGCGCCGCTGCCGCGTCGAAGCGCGGCAGTGCGACGTGCGTACCGCCCGCGAGCGTGATCGCCACCGTCGCCCAGGCGTCGGCGAGGTGGAACATCGGCGCGACGTGCCCCCAGGTGTCGCGGTCGGAGATGCCGAGCTCCGCGATCGCGGCGAGCGCGTGCTGACACACGTTGCGGTGCGTGAGCTCGACGCCCTTCGGTTCGCCGGTCGTCCCGCTCGTGCAGTAGAGGTGCGCGAGGTCCGACTCGTCGACCGGTTCGGGGGCGCCCGACTCCGCGTCGGCGCGCGCCGTCGCGTCGACGAACGGCACGGAGCGGCGCGCGCGCTCCGACCCCGACCGCACGAGTTCGGCGAACGGCGGCGCGGCGATCGCGAGCGCCGGTTCGACGAGGTCGAACTGCGACGCGACCTCGGGAGGTGCGAGCCGCCAGTTGAGCGGGACGAGCACGGCACCGCGCCACGCCGCGGCGAACGTCCACTCGAGGAAGTCGCGCCCGTTCTCCGCCGCGAGCACGACGCGATCGCCCGCGCGCACGCCGCGTTCCTCGAGGAGGCGCGTGGCGCGTCGGACGCCGGACGCGAGCTCGCGGTACGTGCGCACGTCGCCGCGATCGCGGTAGGCGACGGCGTCGCCGTACACGCTCTCCGCGCGGCGGAGGACGTCGACGAGCGTGGGGCCCGACGTCACGAGTCGACGCGCGAGCCGAGCTCGTCGCGGACGATCGCCTCGAGGCCGCTCACCCAGGCGGGCTCGGCGTTCGGACAGGGGACGAGCGTGAAGGACTCGCCGCCGTGCTCGACGAAGGTCTTCGCCGCCTCGCCTCCGATCTCCTCGAGCGTCTCGAGGCAGTCCGCCACGAAGCTCGGGCAGAGCACGGCGAGACGCCGCACGCCCGACGCGGCGGCCGCGCGCACCACTTCGTCCGTCGGCGGTCCGAGCCACGGGTCGCGCCCGAGTCGCGACTGGAACGCCGTCGCGACGCGGTCCGGAGCGAGACCGAGGCGCTTCGCGAGTTCGCGTGTCGTCGCGAGGCACTGGCGCCGGTAGCAACCGCGGTTCGCGTCGACGACGACGTCGCAACAGGTCGGCGACGCGAGGCAGTGCGCGCCCGACGGGTCGGCCCGTCGCACGTGTCGCTCGGGCAGACCGTGGTAGCTGAAGAGCACGAGTTCGGGACCCGCGTCCTCGACGTGCGGACGCGCGACCTCCGCGAAGGCGTCGAGGAACTCCGGTCGGTCGTGGAACGGCGGGACGAAGCGCAGGCGTTCGCGGACGCCGAGTCGCCGCGCGGCGCGCTCCGTCGCCTCGACCGCCGTGCCCGTCGAGCTCGCCGCGTTCTGCGGGTAGAGCGGGACGACGACGATCGGGTCGCAGTCGCGCAGGCGCTCGAGGGCGGACGCGATCGACGGTTCGCCGTAGCGCATGCCGAGTGCGACCTCGATCGGAGCCACGCGCGCTCGCAGCGCGGCCGCGAGGTCCTTCGAGTGGAAGAGCAGCGGCGAGCCGCGCTCCGTCCAGATCGACCGGTAGGCCTCGGCCGACCGCGCGGATCGGACGAGCGGGATCAGGAACCCGCCGAGGAACAGGCGCAGCGGCGTCGCGACGTCGAGGACGTGACGATCGGTCAGGAACTCGCGCAGGTAGCGCGCGACGTCGGCGCGCTCGGGTGCGCGCGGCGTACCGAGGTTGACGAGCAGGATGCCGGGGTGCACGTCGCGCGTCCTCGTCGTCAGCGGCTCTCGAAGACCGCCCACCACTCGCGCCACTCGCGGCGCGGGAGCGGCGCGCCGACCGGTTCGACGCTCATGAGTTCGAGGTCCTTCGGCAGGACCGCCACCATGTCCTCGACCTCGCTCGTGTACGGCGGACCGCCGTTCTCCCTCGGCTTGCCGGACGGGAACACGATCGCGACGAGTCGTCCGCCCGGCGCGAGGACGCGGCGCACGAAACGCCCCCAACGACCGCGCTCGGCGGGTTCGATGGCGCAGAAGAACGTGTGGTCGAACACGAGGTCGAAGATCTCGCCCTCGTACCCGAGCACGTCTTGGTGGAGGAACCTCCCGCCCGCCGACTCGAGGCGTCGCGCGACGTCGCCGTGCGTCTCGGGCGCGAGGTCCACGGCGGTGACCACGAATCCGGCCTCCGCCAGCGCCAGCGCGTCGTGCCCGTACCCGGCGCCGGGGACGAGCGCGGTCGCGCCCTCGCGCCGCGGTCGCAGGTCGCCGTTCGCGATGCGTCGCGCGAGTTCGGGGTGCGGGGCGCCGATGTCCCAGGGCGTGTCCTTCGCTCGGTAGCGATCGGACCACGACTCTGCGCCCGTGTTCGTCGACTGGGAGGACATGCGAGACTCCGTTCTCGCGAGCGCGAGCAGCATGACCGAAGTCGCGGTGGATCAGAAGCGCCGAGGCGGGAGCGGCCCCGGGTTCGAGCGCTCGGCTCCCCGGATCCACCCGCGCTCGCGCCCGGAACGGCGAGCTCCGGGAGGCGCCCGGTGACGGTCTTCCTGTCCGTTCTCGCCGTGCTCGCCCTGGGACTCGCGTTCGAGGGCCGGTCACGCGCGCCGTTCGACGTCGTGCGCGGTGCGTGGCGTCGAGTACGACTCGCGCACGCCGCGGACAGCGCCGCGCTGCTCCTCGGTTGTGCCGCGCTCTGGTCGCGCGCGCACCACGACGCGTCGATCGCGGCGCGCGTCGGGCGCGATCTCGCACCTTGGATCGACCGCCTCGAGTCGGGACTGGTTCCGGCACTCCAGCACACGGTCGGGGCGACGGCGGTCGTCGCGGCGACGCGAGTCGCCGCGGTCCTGCCGGTCGCGACGGTCGTCGCGTACGTCCTGGTCGAGGAAGGCGGGCGTCGGCGGACGTCCGGCGTCGCGGTCGCGCTGTGGTCGACGCTTGCGATCGCGCTCCCCGTCTGCGCGTTCTTCCCGGCGACGGAACCTTCGCTCGGCGGAGCGGCGGGAGCCTTCGCGTCGGCGTTCCAGGACGTCGGCCCCGTGCGCCTCGACGCCCGCAACGACGCCCTGCTCCACCTGCCGACCGCGCTCCTCGTCGCGCTCGCGTCCGTCGCGACCGGACCGCGGTCCCGCGCCGTGCTGTGGACCGCAGCGGCGGCGACGGCCGTGTGTTCCGTGCTCGCGGGCGAGGTCTTCGCGAGCGGAGCCGTGCTCGCGCTCGCCGCCGGTCTCGTCGCGGCGCGGGTCGCTCGCCGCGCGAACGCCGCGCTCGGGGCGCCTGCGGATCGAGACTGACCGCGCGCGCTCCGCTCAGATCGTCCGCTCGCGCATGCGCCGCGAGCGCCGCAGCGCGGCCCACTCCGCGGCCTGCACGATCGCGTCGAGGAGGTTCGAGGCGTCGGCGACGCCCTTCCCCGCGATCTCCATCGCCGTACCGTGCGCCGGGCTCACGCGCACGAAGGGCATCCCGACCAGGACGGTGAGTCCGCCGCGCGGGCGCAGCAGCTTGGTCGGGATGAACGCCTGGTCGTGGTAGAGCGCGAGCACGCCGTCGAACTCGCCCTTCGAGGCGCGCAGGAAGACGGAGTCGGGCGAGAGCGGACCCGTGACGTCGACGCCGAGTTCGCGCGCGCGCGCGGCCGCGGGCACGAGCACGTCGCGGTCCTCGGTTCCGAGGAGCCCGTTCTCGCCCGCGTGCGGGTTGAGCCCGGCGAGCGCGACGCGCGGGTTCGCGACGCCGATCTCGAGGAGGCCGTCCCGGAGGACGAGCAGGTGTTCGGTGACGCGGTCCTCGGTGACGAGGTCGAGCGCCTCGCGCAGCGGCATGTGGCGCGAGAGCAGCAGCACCCGGAGCCGCCCCGCGACCGCGAGCATCTGCATGCGCCGCGCGTCGGCCCAACGTCCGAGCAGCTCGGTCTGACCCTCGACCCTCTCGCCCGCGAGGTGCAACGCTTCCTTCGAGACGGGTCCGTTCACCATCCCGTCGAGGTGGCGCGCGAGGCAGAGGTCGGTCGCGGCGCGCAACGCGGCGAGCGCGGCGCGACCGCCGTTCGCGCCGACGCGCCCGACCTCGACGGGTTCGCCCTCCGTCACGAGCCAGCGTGCGCCGTGGAACGTCGAGAGCACGAGCCGGTCGTTCGCGCGGACCTCCTCGACGTCGTCGGGGCGGGCCGAAGCCGGCCCGATCGCGAGCACGTCCGCGTCGCGCGTCGACGCGGGATCGGCGAGCACCGCGCGCACGATCTCGGGTCCGATGCCGGCGGGGTCGCCGACCGTGAGCGCCAGCCTCGGCCGCAACGAACCGTGAAGCTCCATCGTGTGCAAGGTAGCGTCGGCCGGGCGCGTGCGCACCGACGCTCCGACGCGCATCACAGCTCCCCTACGCCGCCTTCCGTCCGAGTTCGCCGTCGAGGTCCCACAGGAACGCGATCAACGCGGCGACGACCTCGAACAGGTCCTCGGGGATCTCGCGACCGACGTCGCACGCCGCGAGGAGTTCGACGAGACTCCGGTCCTCGACGAGAGGCACGCCGTGCTCCTTCGCGATGGCGAGGATGCGATCGGCGATCTCGCCCTCGCCGCCCGCGACGACGCGGGGCGCGGCGTCGCCACCGTGCTCGTAGCGCAGGGCGACAGCGCGTCGCCTCGGCTCCTCGTACTCCTTGCGCGACTCGCTCATCCCACGAGGTCCAGCAGTCCGTGCGGACCGGGCTCCGGAGGGGTCTCGGGGTGGACGCGCAGCGACTCCGCGTCCTCGAGCGACGCGCCGAACATCACGGGGCGACCGGCGAACGAGAGGCGTTCGACGACGTCGTCGGCCGCGGCCTGCAGCGCTTCGAGGACCTCGCGGCGCGAGACGGAGACGCGCACGAGCACGCGCTCGCGAGCGACCACGGCGTCGATGCGGACGGGACCCGTCCGCGCGAACTCGACGGCGAGCACCGCGCGCGCCGGCTCCTCGCGTCCGTCCTCGCGGCGACGGCCGCCGCGCCAGCGCATCCACGCCGTCGTCTCGCGATCGTGCTCGAGGATCGGGATCGCGAACCAGGGCGGTTCGCCGAGCTGGTGTCGCGCGCTCGCGAGCTGGCCGTGCGCGGCGAGTCCGTCGAGCGCTCTCGCCATCGCGTCGCGCACGGGGCCCTGGGCCTCGCCGTCGAGCGCGATCGCGAGCAACGCGCGCACGTCGTCGGCGAAGACCGCTCCCGGGTCGACGCCGGCGACGAGCGCGGCCGCGACGCGCGCCTCGAGCCGCGTCCCGCCCGAGAGGGCGCGTTCGAGCAACTCGCGACCGCTGCGTGGGATCGCGGCGCTGGACGCGAGCTTGCGCTCGAGCGCCGCGAGTGCTCCGTCGACCCGATCGCTCGCGCGCGCGTCCCCCCGCGACGCGTCGCGCTCGCGCAGCGCCCGCGCGAGCCGGCCGAGCAGTTCGCCCGGCCCGGGAAGCGCGCCGTCGAAGTGTTGCAGCTCGCGCGCGACGGCGGCGAACCACGCGGGCGGCGACGTGTCGGTGCGCGGCGACGGCGCTGCGATCTCGACCTCGATCGGTACCGCGGGCCGTTCGACGACCCACGCTCCGCCGGGCGGCGGCGCCGGACCCGCGAGCGCGACCTGGACCGGTGCGCCGGGCAGCGCGAGGTGCGCCTCGGCACCGCGGCCCGCGACCGCTTCGGGGAGGAGCAGGGCGCCGGCGCGGAGCAGAGCGGCGGGATCCGCGGGCGAAGCCGCCACCTGGGACGCGGGGAAGGCGCGCAGGAGGGCGGGCTCGCCCTGGGACGCGACCCGCACGTCGACCCGTCCGCCGACGGGCAGCGGGTCGGCCGAGATCGCGACCGCCGCACCGCGCGGCGAGCGCACGAGGTAGGCGTTCTCCGCGAGCCGCGCCACGACGTCCACCGCGGTCCGCGACCCCTCGGGGAGCGAGGTCAGGGGCGGCCCGGTCGCGCCGCCCGCGGACGTGCGCGGGGGCAGCTCGCCGGACGAGGGCAGGACGCGACGGAGGGGATCCACTGCTCCTGTGATCGGACGCGCCCCGTCGGCCTTGAGCGCGGAGCGAACGACGGCGCCCCGCGGGTCCTCTCGGTCCCGCGGGGCGCCTTCCTGATCGGGTCCGGGCGCGGTGCGCCGCGGGCCGAACTCAGCGGAGCTGTTCCCAGTACTCGTCCGGCATGTCGTTGGCGATCTTGAGCGCGCCGTTCGAGCCGCCGTACATCGGCTCCTCGGTGCGGATCACGCGACCGCCGCCGAGGCGCTCGTGCATCTCGCGCTCGATCGCGCCGTCGAGGCCCTTGATCTGGCTGCCGCCGCCCGCGAGCAGGACGCGGTTCTTCAGCTTGTCCTGGAACTCGGGGTCGAACGTCGCGATGAGCTGCTGCAGACCGCTGACGATCGGCGGGACGATCGCGTGGCAGGCCTCGTAGATCTCCTTCTTGAGGTCGAACTCCGTGGGCTTGCCGGCCACCGGGAGCTTCGCGATGCAGGACTCCATGCTCTTCTGCACCGAGCCGAAGCGCTCCTTGATCGTCTTGACCATGGTGCGCGTGACCTGCGCCTGCGGGTAGCGCTCCTTGATCAGACCCTCGAGCTGGTCGTCGACGAAGTCGCCGGCCGTCGTCATCGTGATCTGGTCGGCGTCCTCGGGCATCGTGCCGTGCATCCGGCAGAGGTCGACCGTACCCGCACCGATGTCGATGACGAGCACGTCGTCGAGCATGTCGAGGCCGTACGCGACGGAGAACGGCTCCGAGCAGAGCATCGCCGAATCGACGTGTTCCTTGGCCGCCTCGAGGATCGCTTCCTTGTTGTTGATCGACGCCTGTGCGGGCACGCCGATCACGGCGTAGACCAGCTCGTCGGCGCGCGGACGCGCGCGGCGGACGATCTCGCCGATCAGGTCGCGGGCCGCGCGCATGTTCGCCTCGGCCTCGATCTGGTTCGCCTTGCCGGACTCGAGCGACGACTTGATGACGCCGTCGGCGAGCGGCCGGTAGAGGTTCAGCGAGAGTCGCTTCTCGAGGGCCTCGTCGCCGAAGAGCACGTCCTTCTTCAGCAGCTTGCGCGCGACGACGTCCTTCGGGTAGCCGACGTACGACGGCACGGTCTCGCGGACGCCGTTGCTGGCCGTGACCGAGGTACGCGACGTACCCAGGTCGATCCCGAGGTAAAGGACCCCTTCCTCCTGCGGTTGGGGCTTCGATGCGCTGGCTTCCATGGTGCTTCGTTGTGGGAGTCGTGGGAGCACGAGGCGCCGGCGGCGACATCGGCTCGCGGGACACACCTCGGACGTCGCCCGAGGGGCCCGTGTTCGTTCACTGGTCGGAGGACGACTTGGCGAGGGCCTGCTTGAGCGCCAGGTTGGCCTGGAAGATGTCCCCCATCATCGCCTTGCGCGTCTCGTCGTCCTTTCCACCCCGTCCGATTGAGCCGAATACCTTTCCGAGCGAGGCGACGCCGTCCTCCCGGCTCCCCCCCTCCTCCAGGACCCGCGCGAGTTCGGACTGGTAGCGCTCGAGCTCGCCGGCGAGCTTGGCGACCCGACGCTCGAGCAGCTTGACCTGCTCGGCGTCGTGGGACGACCCGGCCTGAGCCTGGGCGTCCTCCATGCGCGCGACGGCGACGGCGTGCTCGCCGAGGACCTGACGCACGGCGGCGAGGAGCGCCTCGGGGTCCACGGCCGGAGCGCGCAGCGCCTCGGCGGCCTCGGCCGCGAGGCGAGCGGGCGTCGCTCCGCGCGGGAGGTCCACCTCGGCGACGGGGTTCGTCGGCGCGGCGGAGAAGGCGCCTTCGACGAAACGATCGCCGCCCGCCGCCTCGGCGGCGCCGAGCGCTCCCTGTGCGGCGGCGAGGAGACGCTTGAAGTCGGTGAGCTGGCTGCCCTCGGCCCAGGCGAAGCCCACGCTCAGGCTGACCCGGAGCTGCTTGCCGCCCGAGGCGAACTCGAGCTTCCGCGCTCCGCCGAGGACGCGGCGGACGACGTCGAGCACGCCCGCGCGCGGCGTGCTCGGCACGACGACGAGGAGGCGATCGCCCAGCATCGAGCCGATGAAGTCGCTCGTGCGCAGGTCGCGGCGGAGGAAGCGCTGGACCGCGCCGAAGATCTCGTCGCGCGCCTGCGCGCCGTAGAGGTCGGAGAGCGCGCCGAGGCGATCCACGCCGAGCAGGAGGCAGCAGAGCGAGTAGTCGTACCTGCGCGCACGGTCGACCTCGGCCTCGAGCAGGTGCTCGAGCTCCTCCGCGTTGAACAGGCTCCCGCGCGGAGCCTGGAGGGGGATCTGGTCCGAGTCGGACATGGGTGGTGGAGCAGGACCGCGGCCCTTCGGCCCGCGGATCCTTCGGCGCGCCGACCCGGGCTTCTGAACCCGGCCCGACCGGATCGCCGTCGTTCGGGCGAACAGGATAGGGACCCCGGCGACCTTCCCGGTGTTCCGAGTACCCCGCCTTCGACGGAGGGGTGACGTCCGGGTGGGACGGGGAGCGTCTGCGAGAGGCTCCGCGTCGGCGACGCCCGCCGATTCAGGCGTCCCGGCGGCGCGGATCCACGCGACGGGAGAGGGTGCGCGAGACGGCGTCGCGCCACGCGGCGAGACGAGCACGGCGCTCGTCCTCCGCCAGGGAAGGCGCGAACTCGCGCTCGACGACGGGCGCGGCGCGGTCCGCGCGGTCGAACAGGCCCGCGCCGGGCCCCGCGAGGACCGCGGCGCCGCGGGCCGTCGCCACGACGGCGGCCCGCCGACGGACCGTGACCGCGGCGAGGTCGGCCTGCATCTGCATGAGCAGGTCGTTGCGCGCAGCGCCGCCGTCGACGACGAGGCCTCGACGGCGAGACCCGTGCCCTCGCGAACGAGCTCGACGAGCTCGGCGTTCTGGAACGCGATCGATTCCAGGGCCGCACGTGCGACGTGCGCGCGGGTCGTTCCGCGCGTCAGCCCGAGCAGCGCGCCGCGCGCGTCGGGGTCCCAGTGCGGTGCTCCGAGTCCGGTGAACCCCGGTGCGAGCACGACGCCGGCCGTGTCCTCGACGGACCGCGCGAGCGACTCCGACTCGGACGCGTCGCGCACGATCCCGAGGCCGTCGCGGAGCCACTGCACGATGGCTCCCCCCATGAAGACCGACCCCTCGATCGCGTAGCTCGGCCCCCCCGCCGCGTCGCACGCGACCGTCGTGAGGCAGCCCCGGACGTCGGCGGGCCGATGCGCCCCGGACTGGACGAGCAGGAAGCAGCCCGTGCCGTAGGTGTTCTTCGACGCGCCGATGTCGACGGCTCCCTGGCCGAGGAGCGCGGACTGCTGGTCGCCGACGGTCCCGAGCACCGGGATCGCGCGACCGTAGCGACCCGCGTCGATGCGACCGAAGTCGCTCCGCGACGGGACTGGCTCGGGCAACCAGGCCGGGTCGACGCCGAGGATGGCGCACAGCTCCTCGTCCCACCGCCGTGTGTCGATGTCGAGCAGGAGCGTGCGACTCGCATTGGTGACGTCGGTGCGCTCGGGCGCGCCGCCCGCGAGGTGCGCGACGACCAGCGACTCCACGGTCGCGAAGACGATCTCGCCCCTCTCCGCGCGCGCGCGGAGCCCCGCGACCTCGCGCAGCATCCAAGCGATCTTCGTGCCCGAGAAGTAGGGGTCGATCACGAGGCCCGTTCGACGCCGGAAGAGCTCCGCGCGGCCCTCTTGGCGCAGGCGCGCACAGTCGTCGGCGGTGCGACGGTCCTGCCAGACGATGCCGCGGCCGACCGCACGCCCCGTCGCTCGTTCGACGGCGAACACGGTCTCCCGCTGGTTCGTGACGCCGATGCCCGCGACGTCGACAGCGTTCGGGTGTCGCAGCACCTCGACGAGCACGGCGTCGACCGCAGCGAGCAGCTCGTCGGCGTCGTGCTCCACCCGCCCGGGGAGCGGGAAGTGCTGCGGGAACTCGCGGTACGCGCGCGCGAGCGGGACGAGCGATGCGTCGTAGAGGACGCAGGTGACGCCGGTCGTGCCCGCGTCGATCGCGATGACGGTGGCCATGGACACGAGCATGACGCCGACGCGCGCGACCCGCCCCGGCACGGAGTCGCGTCGCACCGGATCGGGAACGGATGAGGCGCCGTCCGACCCGGGTCGAACGGCGCCTCGTCGCTCGCGGCGCTCACGCGCCCCGTCCGTGTCTCAGGGCACGAACTGGGCGATCGAGAGCATGTCCGTGTCGGCCGTGAGGACGAGCATCGCCTTCTGGCCGTTCGTTCCCACCAGCGTCATGACCATCGGACCGGCCTGGAGCGCGGACTTCCACTGGTCGACCGGCAGCGGCACCGTGGTCGCGTTCGGCGGCAGGAGCGAGATCGTCGTCTTCGTCGCGGACGCCGTGACGAGCTTCGAACCGGCGAAGGCGTTCCCGACGCGCCAGGACAGCGAGTTGTTGCGTCCGTCGAACGCGTTCAGGGGCGCTTTCGCGTCGAGCGTGCCGAACAGGCGCACTCGCGCGTTCGCGGTGGCGAGGGGGCTCGGACCGACGAAGGCGTACCCGGCTCCCTGGGCGTACGGCACCGACGAGAACGCGTACTCGTGCGGGACGTCGATCTGGATCGCGGGCTCGGCCTGGAGCGCGTTCTGCTCGGCCGACGCACCGGGGACCGGCACCTCGTCCGAGGGCGTGAGGTAGGCCGGAAGCGAACCGATCGACTCGCCCGAGGCCATCATCGGAGCGCCGTTGGTCCACTGCTGGAACCAGTCGCTCGCCGTGAGGGCGATCAGCGTCGCGGGGAGCGAGAGCGCGACGAGGCACGCTCCCGCGGGAAGAGCACCCGCGCGGATCACCGCGCCGAGGCGTCGGAGCCTGGAATGGATGGAGGACATGGATGGGCTCCTACCGAAGGTGGTCGTCGGGCGCTTCGGAAGGCGCGCGGAAGAGCTCCGGGCAGCGCTCGACGAGCGCGTCCGCGAAACCGGGTTGGGACTCGACGCAGAGCCGGAGTCCGGGAGAGTTGGCGAAGAAGCCCGCGATCTCGGTGATCCGGTCGGGGTGACGGTCGAGCAGCGTCCGGAACGAGTCCAACGCGCGCTCGGGCCGTTCGAGGTGCGAGTAGCACAGGCCCGCGTTGAAGCGGGAGAAGAAGAACTGCGGCAGGTCGTCGGCGAGGCCGCTGATCCCGACCCAGCGGAACCACTTGAGGGCCGTCGCGTAGTCCTGCTCCTCCTCGTGGATCTTGCCCAGCATGACGGCGGCGTGTCCGCGCGAAGCGGGGTCGACGCCGACGCGGAAGACGTCCTCGAACATGCGCGCGGCCTTCACGCGTCGGCCGTCGTGCATCTCGATGTAGGCGCTCCACAGGAGGGCCGGCTCGTAGTCGGGTTCGAGCAGCAAGCACTCGCGCAGAAGTTTGCGAGCCTTGTCGAGCGGCTTGGCGATGCGCTCGAGACTGCCGTTGAGCAGGTGGCGCTTCGAACTCCAGTCGAGACCGGAAGACGCTCCGCGCGACGACATGCCGTCGACGTAGCCGCGGCCGCGAGCGCGCATCGGCTCGATCTCCGCAGCCTTCTCGAACACGCGGATGCGGAAGTCCGGGTCGATGGCGTTCAGCGCGTAGGCCTTGCCGAGCTGGTAGAAGATCGCCGCGAGACGGTGCACGGCCTCGCGGGCGAGGAACCCGTGGCCGGGCTCGGCGCCGACGAGACGGGCGAACTGGTCGACGAGCTTGTCGGAGTCGGCGAGTTCGCCGTGCATCCGGACCTGGGCGCGGACGTTCTCGAAGAAGTCCCTGCACTCCGGGTGCGACTCGAGCTTCGCCATGGCGGACGCCGCGGCGACTTCGTCGAGCTCGCCGTCGACGAGGCTCGAGAGGTCGGCCTGGAGGGACTCGCACTCGGGCGAGCAGGTGTCGCTCCGTCCGCCGCGCTGATCTTCGAAGGGGCTGTCAGTTGCCATGGTTCACTCCGTCGTCACGGCCCGACGCCGTGGAGTCGGTCGCGTTCGCGACCACTTCGCCTCGCTCCTTCCCTTCCGATCGCTCGCGCAGGTCCGGCGGCAGTCCGTCGAAGACACGGCGCATGGCGCGGTAGATCTTCCGACGGGCGCGGAAGATGACCATCTTCAGGTTCTCGAGCTTGATGCCGAGTTCGCTCGCGGCGTCGCGGTAGCTCGTCGACTCCACCTCGACGAGGTGGAGGGCGCGCTTCTCGCGCTCGGACAGGCGCTCGTAGAACGTCAGGTAGAGGTGCAGGTAGATGACGTAGACGCGGCGGCACTCCGCCATGCTCTCCGCCTGGATCACGCCGCCGAGCGGCTCGCGACCTCCGGTCTCCGGATGTTCGGAGAGATCCTCGAACGGCACCTCGGCACGGCCCGACCGACTGAGCGAACGCAGGTGCTTCAGCACGGTGTTGCGCACGATCGTGGCGGTCCAGACGCGGAAGGCGTCCTCACGCGACGAGTCGAACCGTCGCGGGTAGCGGTAGATGTTGAAGAAGACCTCCTGCAGGAGGTCGCTCGGGTCGGCGCGGCTCTGGTAGCGGCGGAGCCGCTGCGCGACCTGGTTCAACAGGTGTCCCGCGTTGAGCTCGTAGAGCAGGCCGAAGCACGAGCGGGACTCGTGCAGGCGGAAGAGCTCCATGAGCTGCGTCGAGAGCGCATCGCGCCGCGCCTCGGGAGTCCGCGACAGGTCGTCGAGGATCTCGAAGAGCGGCGCCATCGCGTCGTAGCCCACCTCGTCCGCGACCTCGGCGATCTTGGATCGCCACAGGTCCCGGTCGTCGCCACGGAATGGCGTAGCGAGCGGTTCGGGGGGACGTTGCTGCTGCTTCAATCGCGTGTTCCTCCGGGCAGGGGCTCCCAGGGGAAGTGGGGTGTCGGTCCGGGCAGCTCCGCCCCCGCCCGCGCAGCGACCGGTCCGGGGGGACCGGCGTCGTCGCCGCGTCGGCCGGGGGTCGGCCTCCACGAAGTCTACCGGGGCCTCCGCGAACGGTTACGGAAGTGCTGTGAGGGGTACTCGGGACCGCTGTCCGCGGGCTCGGGGAGCGGCCCGCGGCGGCGCGGCCGAACGGATCGGCGGCCCCGGCGCCGCGCGGAACGCACGGGGCCCGCCGTGCGCGAACGCTCGGCGGGCCCCGTGGAGGCGCGAAGGAGGGCGATCACTCGCCGCCGTCGGCCTCTCCGCTCGCGTCGTCCTCGACGAAGAAGTGCGCGGGGGGGATGGGCTCGTTGACGCGGATCCCGCTCAGCTCCCAGCGCAGGAAGGGCACGTCCTTGCGGTCGCTGAACGTGATCGTGCCGGGGAGCGCGATGCCCTCGAAGCGGCCGTAGTCGCTGACGCGCACGATGGCGTTGATGGTCCGCGAAGCGAGGTCGTGGATCTCGTAGCGCGCGACGAGCCACGTCTCCGGGTCGACGAAGAGGCGGTAGGCACGGCTCGACGCGGGCCCGACCTGGAACTGCGCGGAGACCGACTCGTAGGAGGCGCCGTCGCGCTCGCGGAGGCCGTCGTAGGTGCCGCGGAGCTGCCCGCTGACGAGACCCAGGAGCACGTCGAACTGGCCGGCGACCGTGCCCGTGTCCTCCTTCACCCGCTGCTCGAGGTCGGGCGTCATCGGTCGGCGGTTCCCGTCGACGAGGAAGAGCACGACGTCGCGGGCCCGCGCCGCGGAGCGGACGACCTTCGAGAACACGATCGAGCGCCCGTTGCGGTCGCGCGGCTCGTCCATGCGGATCATCCGCTCGTCGCCCGAGAAGCTGGCGGAGAACGAGATCTCCGCACCGCGCTCCTCCACGTACTCCGGCTCCTCCTCCGTCGAGCCCTCCTTGAGGCGGATCGTCACGGGGACGAGCGTGAACTGGAGGCTCGAGAACTTGGCGAGGGCCTCGGGCCCGCCGTTCGCCTCGAGCATGTGGCGGGCGATGTCGCCGACCTTGCTCGTCGCGACGATCGTCGGGGCGGCGCCCTCCTGCCCGTCGCGCCCCTCCTCCTGACCGCCCCGGTGATCGGGAGGGTCCTGCCGAGGCGGGTCCTGGAGCGGGTTCGTGAGTGCGAGGAGGGCGACGGGGAGGCCCAGGAGGGTTCGCAGGAGCATGTTTCCGGTGTTCTCGGAGCCGAAGGGGCGGTCATTCTATTCGGATCGGTACGCCGCGCGGCCGGAGACGCGAGCGCTTCGTCCTCGGAGACGGGCCGGACGGCCGCCGATCCGGTGCAACGACCGTGGGACTCACCGACGACATCGCCGCCGCCGCGCTCGAACTGGGCTTCGACCTCGTCGGGGCGGCGCCGCTCCGCCCCCCGCGCGGCGCCGAGCGGTTCCGGTCCTGGCTGTCGGAGGGGCACCACGCCGACATGCACTGGCTCGTGCGGAACGCCGACCGGATCGCCGATCCGCGGCAGGTCCTCGAGGGCGGCACGGCGATCCTGGTGGTCGGACTCGGGCACGCGCGCGCGGCGGAGGAGCTCGAGGGAGGCGGTCGGATCGCCCGCTACGCGCTCGGCCGCGACTACCACAACGTGGTCGGCAAGCGGCTCCGCAAGCTCGCCCGGCGGGTCGAGGAGATCGCGGGAGCGCGGCGGACGCGCGCGATCGTCGACGCCGGACCGCTCCTCGAGCGCTCCCACGCCGCGGAGGCGGGCCTCGGGTTCGAGTCCCGCTCGGCCAACCTCCTCGACCGGCGGTTCGGGCCCTGGTTCTTCCTCGGCGAGCTCCTGGTCGAGATCGAGGGCTACGAACCCGAGCCGGCGCGGCCCGCTCCGGGGTCCTGCGGGACGTGCCGGGCCTGCATCGACGCCTGCCCCACCGGCGCGATCGTGGCGGACGGGGTCGTCGACGCGCGCCGCTGCATCAGCTACCTGACGATCGAGAACCGCGGCGCCGTGCCGCGCGACCTGCGGAGCCGGATCGGGACGTGGGTCTTCGGCTGCGACGTCTGCTCCGAGGTGTGCCCCTTCGGACACCGCGCGCCCGACCGGTCGGACGCCTTCGGGACCCACGCCGCCGTCGCGGGCGGGCGCCTGGCCGACTGGTTCGGGATCGGCGACGCGGAGTTCGCCGAGCGCTTCGAGGGCTCGCCCCTGCGCCGGGCCGGCCGCGAGGGTCTGGCGCGCAACGCGGCGATCGTCCTCGGCAACGCGCCGAGCGACGCCGGGCGCGAGGCCCTGGGTCGAGCGCTCGAGGACCCCTCGCCGAGGGTGCGCGAAGCCGCGGCGTGGGGCCTGGTGCGGGGGCACGCGCACGATCCTTCCGCGCGGGCCGCGGTGGAGCGGGCACGCGGCCGCGAGGTCGACCCTGACGCGCGGGCGGACATCGAGGGGACCTTGGGCGACATTTAGGCACTCTTTGTGGCGCATCTGGCGGCAATTTGGAATCCCAAATCCCTGTCGTCTCCCGACTTGCCGCGGTGTCGAACGGTTTCGACGGGGTGCGTGCATTCCCTTCGACGTCCCCTCCGGCTCGTCCGGCTCGCGTCACAGGGGTGGTGAAACCGCCATCCGTGGGGCGCAAGCCCTTCGCTCCGAAGGAGTTGCGGCGTTCGCGCCGGCTCCCTGCCCCCCTCCCCGACCGACCGAGCGCCTCGACCCAGGGCACGACCCCGTCGAATCCGCGCGACACGTCGGCGGGACCGAGCAGAGCCGCGATCCGTGGTCGTGCCGCCGCAACACCGGGTGCGTGAAGGACTTCGGTCGCACGGGAGGGGTGGCGCCAAGCTGGCCCCTCCCTTGCGCCCCCCACCTTCGAGCGAAGACACGGGAACGAGCGACACGGGGAACGAAGGACGCACAGCGATGGAACGAGCCGACTACTACAACGACCTCAAGTGGTGCGACTGCTGCGAGGACTACGTCCGCTACCTGCAGAGCATGGAGCACAGCTACTGCGTCGCCTGCGGCTCGAAGGTCCGCCTCTTCAGCGAGCAGGACTGGCAGGACTTCACCGAGTCGGTCCGGACCTCGAAGCCCAAGGGTGGGAGGCCGCGCAAGAAGCGCGAGGCCGAGTCGGCCTGAACCGCAAGGTTCCGGCGCTTCCGGCCGAGGTTGGAACGCGAGGAACTGCGGCACGGCAGCTCCTCTGGATTGGAGGTCGGAGTCACATCCGATCGGCCGGAGCTCGGGTCCTCCCGGGCTCCGGTTTCTATTTGGCTCGGTCGAAACCGGTCCGACCGAACCTGGTTCGTTTGACCAGAACATGGGGTCGCCCCGGTGTGTCGCGGCCATCGGGTCGAACGGAGGCCTGAGGGTCGACAGGGTCCGAACCTGGTTCGTTCGGCGAACCACCGAACCTGGTTCGATCGAACCGACCTCAGGTCGACCCTCGGGCGCGGCGGCGCGCGGAACGGGGAGGCCGCGGCGATCCCTGTCGGATCGCCGCGGCCTCCTTGGGTCGGTTCCGTGAAGGGCTCAGGCCAGCATCTCGGGCACGACGCGCCCTCCGACGTCCGTGAGGCGGAAGTCGCGCCCCTGGTGGCGGCGCGTCAGCTTGAGGTGGTCGATGCCGAGGCAGTGGAGCATGGTCGCCTGGACGTCGTGGACGTGGACCGGGAAGTCGACGGTGTCCCAGCCCCAGTCGTCGGTCGTCCCGAGCGTCGTGCCGCCGCGGCTCCCGCCACCGGCGAGCCACAGGCTGCCCACGCGGTTGTTGTGGTCGCGGCCGTAGGCCTCGCGCGTGAGTCGGCCCTCGCAGTACGGCGTGCGACCGAACTCGCCGGCGAAGACGACGATCGTGTCCTCGAGCAGGCCGGCCTGCTTGAGGTCGTCGAGCAGCGCGGCGACGGGCTTGTCCGTCTGCTCGCACTTCGACTTGATCTTCCTCGGCAGCGTGTCGTGGTGGTCCCACCCGCGATCGCAGAGCTGGACGAAACGAACACCGCGCTCGAGCAGCCGCCGTGCGAGGAGCACGTTGTTGGCGAAGCTCGGCTTCTTCGGGTCGGCGCCGTAGCGCTCGAGCGTCTCCTCCGACTCGGTCGAGAGGTCCGTGAGCTCGGGCACGGAGAGCTGCATCTTCGCCGCCATCTCGTAGGCCCGGATGCGCGTCTCGATCTCGGGGTCGCCCGTGCGCTCCGCTTCGATCTCGTTCAGTCGCTCGATGCCGTCGAGCAACGACTTGCGGTGCTCCTGTTCGACGCCCGGCGGGTTCGACAGGTAAAGCACCGCATCTCCCGAGCTGCGGAACGGAACGCCCTGGTAGCGCCCCGGCAGGAAGCCGCTGCCCCACAGTCGCGAGTTGAGTCCCTGGTCGTCGCGCGCACTGCCCGACACGAGCACGACGAACTCCGGAAGGTCCTCGGCCTCGGAACCCAGCGCGTAGGAGAGCCACGAGCCCATCGACGGACGACCGAGCAGCGGCGTGCCCGTGAAGAAGAAGGTCGTCGCCGTCTCGTGGATGACGGTGTCGGTCTGCATCGAGCGGACGAGGCAGACGTCGTCCGCGTGGCGACCGAGACCCGGCAGCAGCTCGGAGAGTTCCATGCCGCACTCGCCGTGTCGGCTGAACTTGAACTCGGAGCCGACGACGGGCAGCGCCCCCTGACGCACCGTCACCTCGGTGATCCGCTTGCCCTGGCGCACGGAGTCGGGGAGCTGTTCGCCGCGACGTTCGTTGAGCAGCGGCTTGTTGTCGAAGAGCTCGAACTGGGAGAGCCCGCCCGACATGAACAGCACGACGACCCGCTTCGCCTTCGGCGCGAAGTTCGGGAACGTGACCGTCCCCTCCTCCGACGCGAGCCCGAAGGCGTCGCGACCGAGGAGCGAGGAGAGCGCGAGTCCGCCCAGGCCGTACATCGTGTTGCCGAGGAAGGCCCGGCGATGCATCGAGAAGTCTTTCATGGTCGAGGGTCGCGAGCGGGTCAGCGCGAGTGGATGGTGGCGTCCAGGTTGAGCAGCACGGTGCCGACCCCGGTCCAGGCGGCGAGCTCGCGCACGTCGAGCGTCTCGTCGCGCGGCGAGGAGCCGACCTCGACGAGCTTCTCGGCGGCCTTCTCGTCCTCCGAGTACACCTCGCGCTGGTCGGCGAGGATGCGCAGGAGGACGCCGAGCTCCTCGTCGGTGGGCATGCGCGACGTGCAGAGCCTGAAGCCGAAGATGATCCGGGTCGACGCGTCCGCCCCGCCGTCGGTCATCATCCGTTGCCCGAGGCAGCGCGCTGCCTCGACGTACACCGGGTCGTTGAGGAGGACGAGCGACTGCAACGGCGTCGTCGTGCGCGCGCGTTCGACGACGCAGGTGAGGCGCGGCGGTGCGTCGAACGCCTCGAACGACGGGTAGAGCGTCGCGCGCTTCCAGTACACGTAGAGCCCGCGGCGGTACAGCGACTCGCCCTTGTCCTGACGGTACGTCTGGAAGTTGCTCTGGGCCTCCCAGACACCCTTGGGCTGGTAGGGCTTCACGCTCTTGCCCCCGACCTCGTCGGTCGCGAGGAGTCCGGCCACGGCGAGCGCGTTGTCGCGGACGAGTTCGGCCGAGAGGCGCTTGCGCGGCGCGCGCGCGAACAGTTCGTTCTCGGGGTCGACCTCGAGCAAGTCGTGGGTCACGCGCGACGACTGGCGGTACGCGTTCGACAGGACGAGCGTCCGCTGCATCGCCTTCACGTCCCAACCGCTCTCGACGAACTCGCACGCGAGCCAGTCGAGGAGTTCGGGGTGCGTCGGCAGCGCACCGCGCGTCCCGAAGTCGCCGGGCGTGGTGACGAGCGCGCGGTCGAAGTAGTGACGCCAGAACCTGTTCACGGCGACGCGCGCGGTGAGCGGGTTGTCGCCCGAGGTGATCCAGCGCGCGAGCCCGAGTCGGTCCGGCGGAGCGTCGGCGGGGAACGGCGGCAGCACCGACGGCGCGCCGGCCTCGACGAGCGCGCCCGGCGTGCGATAGTCACCGCGCTTCAGAACGTGCGTCTCGCGCGGCTTCTCGCGGTCGTCCATGACCATCACGGACGGGAGCTTGCGCTCGAGACCCTGCTTCTCCTGGCGGAGCGCCGTGAGCCGTTCGTACGACGCGCGCCCCTCGTCGGAAACCTGACGGCGGAACCACTCGCGGACCCACTGGCGCCGCCGCTCGGCGACGGGACGGTCCGAGTCGTCGTCCCCGCCGAAGAACGAGAACTCGGAGTCGTCGTCCGACTCGTACTCCTCGCCGTCCGACGCGGCGATCGCGGCGAGGTCGAGATCCGCGTTCATCACGGCGCGCTCGACCTCGTACGGCGCCACGTCCCGACCGAGCGCCTGGAAGGTGATGTTCGCGCGCGCGCCGGTGCGCCCGGTCACGAGCTTCAGCACGACCTCGTGCTCACCGGGTTCGAGGTGGAAGCGGAAGTCCTCGAACTCGGACTCCTCACCGCCTCCGAAGAACGCGGAGAAGTCCTCCTCCTCGTCCGACATCTTCTCGTCGGACTTGTCCTCCTCCTCGGGCTCCTCGACCGGGACGGGCGCGTCGTCGTGCACGACGACGCCGTCGATCCAGACGCGGATGCCGTCGACACCGCTGTAGCGCAGCACCACGTCGCGGGGATCGCTCGGCGAGAGCGTGCGGTGCAGGTACCACGCGCTGGTGCGGCCGTTGACGCGCACGTCGCCCGAGAGGCGCCAGTCGCGCTTCTCCTCCCAGGTCAGCTTCTCGGGTTCGTCGCCGCCGCGACCGCGGCGCATCCCGCCCTCGCCGCCGAAAGGGAAGCCCATGGGCGCGTCGCCCGGACCCGCTTCGGCCTCGTCCTTCGCGACGTCGGGCGCCTTCGCGCCGGCCGCGTCGCCCTTGCCGTTCTCGTCGCCGACGCCGCTCGCGGCGCCCTTCCCCGGACCCTTGCCGGGGAACGCCTTCGGTGCCGGTCCGCCGCCTGCGGGGTGGTCCTTCGGAGCGGGGGCCTCCTGTGCAGCGGGCACCTCGCCCGTCGCGCGGCGCGCGGCTCCGTCCTCGGTCGCGGCGCGCTCCCGGACGGCGGGCCGATCGGGCGCGGCTGCCGACGCGTCCTCGGACGCGACCTCCGAGCCCGCGACGATCGCGATGTCCGCACCGCTCGGGATGCCGAGCGACGGGATCGCGAGGAGCTCGGCGACCTCGGCGACGGCGCGCGCGTGGGCGTCGTCCGTCCCCTCGACGTCGGGCGATGCCTGCGATTCGCCGTTCGCACCGTCGTGTTCGCCCTCGGCGCCGCCTTCGGACCGAGCCTTCGCCTCGGCCTCGGCCTTCTTCTTGGCCTCGCGTTCCTCCTTCTGCTTGGCCTTGAGGTCGACGGGGTCGAACTTCTCCGAGAAGTCGATCTCGCCGCCGATGCGCTTCTCCGGCTCGAACTCCTCGGCGAACGCGTTCACGGCGTTCGTCGCGGCGAAGGGCCCGACGGCGCGCCAGATGCCCGGCTGCAACGGGAGGCGACGCTGCACGAGCCGCTCGTCGTCCGTGAACGAGATGCGGAAGCGCCCCAGCGTGTTCCGGTACATGAACGACGAGTTGTGGACGAGCGCGAACCGGAGCGTGTCCGCGTCCTTCATCTCGAGCGGTTCCTCGAGGATCAGGATCGCCTCCTGCGGCTCGTTCCCCCACTCCTTGGAGAGTCCCCAACCGCTGCGCTCCGATCCGTCCGCGGCGCCGTCGGCTCCGCTGCGACCACCCGACGAGACCGTCGACTCGGCGCCGATGAAGTTCAGCTTCTCGCCGTCGTCGCCCTCGAGGATCGAACGGACGTGCACCTCGAACTCGCTCAGCGAGAACGTCCCGTCCATCGAGCGACCGGACCTTCCCTCCTCCATCGACTCGTCGGGCAACGCCTCGATGCGGAAGGCGACGATCCGCCGCGCACCGGGTTGGGCGACGAGGTGGTACGTGTCGGTCGAGGGGTTCGGACCGGTCGCGAGGACCGATCCGTCCTCGAGCATGCGCAGGTGCGCACCGTTCTGCGAGAGCATCCCGACGGGTTCGAGGACCTCCCAGTCGACGGCCGGCACAGCGGAGCGGCGCTCCGCCTCCCACTCGGCCTGCGCGGCGTCGAGCTCGACATCGTCACCCTCGAAGTACTCCTCGAGCTCCTCGATCTTCTTCTCGACGTCGAGGTAGTGCTCGTACTCCGGTCCTTCACCGACGACCATCCGCGGCATGGAGTTGCCGCGGCTCGAGCCGACGTCCGTCTCCGAGACGTTGTTGAAGAACGCGAAGAGCTTGTAGTAGTCCTCCTGCGAGAACGGGTCGTACTTGTGGTCGTGGCACTGGGCGCAGCCCATCGTCACGCCGAGGAACACGGTCGAGGTCGTGTTGACGCGGTCGACGACGTAGGCCGTCCGGTACTCGTCCTTCTCCGCGCCGAATTTCGTGTAGATGAAGTGGTTCCGGTTGAAGCCGGTCGCGATCTTCTGGTCGAGCGTCGCTTCGGGGAGGAGGTCGCCGGCGATCTGGTCGACGACGAACTGGTCGTAGGGAAGGTTGTCGTTGAACGACTGGATGACCCAGTCGCGCCACTTCCACATGTCGCGCGGGCCGTCCTTGCCGTCGCCGTCGCTGTCGGCGTAGCGCGACAGGTCGAGCCACTCCTGAGCCATGCGCTCGCCGTACGCCGGCGAGGCGAGGAGCCGGTCGACGACCTTCTCGTAGGCGTCCTCGGAGTCGTCGGCGAGGAACGCGTCCAGCTCCTCGGGCGTGGGCGGAAGTCCCGTCAGGTCGAACGTGACCCGACGCAAGAGGCTCGCCCTGTCGGCGCGCGGCGACGGCGAGAGTCCGGCGGCGTCGAGGCGGGAGAGGACGAACGCGTCGACGGCGTTGCGCACCCACTCCGGCCGCGAGACCTCGGGGACGGCGGGCCGGACGGGTCGTTCGAAGGCCCAGTGCGACGTCCACTCCGCTCCCTGTTCGATCCACGTCCGGATCGTCTCGATGTCGTCCTCTGCGACCTTCTTGTCGAAGTCGGTGGGAGGCATCGGGTCGTAGTGGTCCGTCAGACGCAACCACATCTCGCTCGAGTCGGGCGCGCCGGGAACCACCGGGGCGACGCCGTCGCGGTCGGCGAAGAGACCGTCGTGCGTGTCGAGTCGCAGGTCGGCCTTGCGCGTGCCCGAGTCCGGTCCGTGACAGGCGAAGCAGTTCTCCGCGAGGATCGGCCGGACCTCGCGCTGGAAGTCGATCTTCCGCTCGGCGACGCTCGCCCCGTCGACCGCTGCAGCATCCTCCGTACTCGACAGCGCGATGCCGCAGAGGGCCGCTCCGTGCAGGACGACGACCGTGGGGAGCAGATGGGCCTGGACGCGACGCGGCGCGAGCCGCGCGGACCGGTGGGAAGTCATGGGCCGAGGGGGTCGTGGAGTGGTTCCGAACCGCGTGCCGACGCGGCAGTGGAGCCTTCGGGGACGCCGAGGGGGCCCGAGAGCTCCTCCACGAGGATACCCGTGCCGCCCGATGTGGGGTCCGTCGGGCGATGGCGGGCGGCCCGAGCGCGCGAACGGCCGGTCCCGCGCGTGCGGCTCGAGGCCGCCGGCCCGTCGCGAACGGTGCGGAGCGTGGCGTCGACGGTCGCCGGTGGAGCGTCGAGGTCGCCGCGCAGCGTTCCGCGCCCGCAACCTCTCCGACACAACTCCACCCCGCGACGGGAGGACGGCCTTCAGCCGCCGGACTCGAGCTCCGTGATCCGCTCGGCCGCTTCGATCTGCCGCTTCCGGTTGCGCGTCTGGGCGAAGTAGACCTCGAGTCGTCGCCAGGCCTCGACGTCGTCCGGACACGTCCGCTCGAGCACCGCCGCGGCGATGGCCGCGCCCTCGCGATCACCGAGGTCCCACATGAGGTCGAGCGCGTAGATCCGGAACGCGGTCTCCGGGACGCTCGCGGGCCGACTCCGCTCGGCGACGGCGAGCGCGTCGCGCGCGGTGGTCGCGTCCTTGTTGCGGCGGCAGACCTCGGCGAGTTGGATCGCGACGCCGTACGGATCTCGCTCGAACGGCAGTCGCCCTCGAGACGACGCGACTACGCGCGAAAGCGCGTCGATCTCGCGCCAGCGCGCGCACGCGCTCTGCCTCGTCCTCGCGATCGAGTTCGAAGAGACAGCGCGACTGGAGGAACAGCGGCTTGGGCTCCCACGGCGCGACACGTTCCGCGCGCTCCGCCAGGTGGTGGGCGTCCTCGAACTCCTGCTCCTCGTACAGGATCTGCGCCTTCCACACGAGCGCGTCGAAGTTGTCGGGCTCCTGCGCGAGCACCGCGTCGAGTCGCGACATCGCACCCTCGAGGTCACCGAGCCGGTAGAGCGCGAGCGCGAGGCCGCGCGTCGCCTCGAGACTCTCCGCGCCCGCTTCGATGACCGCGAGGTAGTGGTCGCGCGCTCTCTCGTAGTCACCCAGGCTGTAGTAGCAGTGCGCGAGCGCCTGCGTGCGGTACACCTGGTCGGGAGCGATCTCGACGAAGCGTTCGAGCAGGGTCGCGCACTCGCCGTAGCGCCTGAGTCGGAACTCGACCGTCCCGAGGACGAGCAACCCGGGCGGGAAGTCCGGGAGCTCCTCGAGGATCCCGAAGAGCAGCGAGATCGAGGTGCGGAAGTCGCGCACGGCGTACGCGCGTTCGGCGCGCGCCTGGCGCTCGAGCACGTCGGCCGAGACGCCCGCGTCCATCTCCCCGCGCGCGAGACCCTCGAAGAACCCGTCCCAACGACCGGGCTCCGCGCGCGGGAGGTCCGCGGCGACGAGGTCGAACGGGTCGTCGCTCGACTGTACCGACGGGGTCGCCGTGTCGCTCGACGTCTCGTCCTGCGCGCCGGCGACGGCGCACGGTGCGGCGAGGAGCAGGGCGAGTGCGAACCGGAGCGCGGACCTCATCGGTCGCCCTCCTGTCCCTGTCTCGCCGCGACGTGGACGACGCAGCGACGGCCGATCTGCGGCGACTCGACGGTCGCCGAACGACCGTCGGGCATGGTCACGACGACACGGTCGATCTTCTCGACGTCGCCGAGACCGAAGTGCGCGACGGCGGGGACAGCCGCCTGGAAGCCGCCGGCCGTGTGGATCTCGCGCACCATCGTCCGCTCGCCGAGCTGCAGCTCCACGCGCGCTCCGATCCCGTCGCGGTTGCCGCCTTCCGCCTCGACCGAGACCTCGATCCAGCGCCCCGGCGGCGACGTGTTGACCAGGACGTGCACGGGCCCGTCGATGCGCGTGGCCACGACGTCGACGTCGCCGTCCCCGTCGAGGTCGGCGAACGCACCGGCGCGGGACACGAGATCGGGTCCGTCGTCGAGCGGCTCCGTCTCGAACCGTCCGCCGACGTTGCGGTACAGGTGGTCGGGCTGTGCGTAGGTCGTGTCCGTCCCGGGCGAGTCCGCCTGCGGATACACGTGTCCGTTGAGCACGAAGGCGTCGAGGTCGCCGTCGAGGTCGAGGTCGACAAGCCCCGTCCCCCACCCGAGCGTGAGCAGGCTCGGTCCGCCGAGCCCGGTGGCGTGCGAGCGCTCGGAGTAGCGCGTCGCGCCGTCCTTCTTCGACGCCCTCGACTGGTAGAACGCGTTGTTCTCGCCCGAGAAGTTCGTGACGAGCAGGTCGGGCAGTCCGTCCTCGTTGACGTCGCCGCAGGCGATGCCCATGCCCGCCTGTTCCTTCCCGTTCGGGTCGACGTCGACGCCGCGGCGGAACCCGACCTCGCGGAACGTCCCGTCGCCCTGGTTCTCCCACAGGTGGTTCGGCGTGGAGTCGTTCGTCACGTAGACGTCGGTGTCGCCGTCGCGGTCGTAGTCGAGCGTCATGACGCCGAGTCCGTAGGCGGCGCTCTCCGGTCGGAAGCCGGCCGCGACGGTCACGTCCTCGAAGGTGCCGTCGCCGCGCCCGCGGTAGAGCTGGTCGTGCACGGCCGTGAGTCCCTCGGGACCGCACATCACCGGCAGACCCTTCCACTGACACTCGCCGGTCTCGCGCGAAGCGATCTCGTCCGTCCGGAACGCGAGGTAGTTGACGACGACGAGGTCGAGGTTCCCGTCGAGGTCGAAGTCGAGGAAGGCCGCGCTCGTCCCCCAGCGCCGACCTTCGAGTCCGCTGGTCGCCGTGGTCTCGCGGAACCCACGGCCGCTCTCGCCGAGGAACAGTCGGTCCGGGCCCCACTCCGTCACGACGAGGTCGAGGTCGCCGTCACCGTCGACGTCGCCGGCGGCGCCGCCCATGCCCCAGCGACCCGGAGCCATCGCCCAGGCCTCGCCGGCGTCGCGGAAGTTCGCGGCGCCGTCGTTGAGCAGGAGGCGCGGCGGCTCGCCGGGCTCACCGGCGTCCGCGCGCTCGACCGTCGAACCGGAGATCACGACGACGTCGAAGGACCCGCTCCGGTCGAAGTCGCCGAGCACGACGCCCCCGCCGTTCACCTCGACGATCCAGTTCTTCTCGCGACTGCCGCACAGCGTCGTGACGGGGACGTCGCCCGCGCGCAGTTCGGTGCGCCGGAACAGCGGCGCGGCGGACGCGTCCGTGCTCGGGTCGCCGTCCTGGACGGGGCCGACGGCGCTCGGGTCGCCGACACGCGACGCGCCGTGGAGCGGAACGGCGCAGAGCGACGACACGAGCGCCGCCGTGAGAACGTGGCCTCGGTTCATCCCGCGATCATGGTACGAGCGCCCGGGCGATACCTCGCACGAAGTCACTTCGTGCCTTCGCTCCTCGGGCCGACGCGACGGAAGTTGCCGTCCCGCCTGTTGCCGGCCGCGTCGACGGCGGAGATCGCGTACTCGAGCGACGTCTCGGGACCCGACGCGTCGAACGCGAGCCGCCAGAGCCCGCCCGCCATGCGCGTCGCACGCGCATCGCGCCACGGTCCGGTCGAGCCCCGGTAGGAGGCCGCGACCTCGACCCAGTCGTGCCCGTCGTCCATGACCTCGTCGCGGACCTGGACGTGGACGATCCACTCGCGCTCGGTCGCGTCGTAGCGCTCGCCGCCGACGGCGACGATCCGCGGCGCGAAGAGGTCCTTCGGTCCGCGTCCCAGGCAGAGCCTGTTCTGGAACCGCTGACGGTCACCCTCGCCCTGTGCGGTGACGAGGTCGTAGCGGCCGTCCCCGTCGACGTCGGCGATCGTGAGGTCGAGCGTGGGGTCGTGGAGACCGTTCACGTCGGTGTCGACGACGGTGAACGCGAAGCCGCCGTCGTTGCGCAGGATCTTGTCCTCGTGCTCCTTGTCGAGCGAACCGACGATCACGTCGTAGTCGCCGTCCATGTCGTAGTCGAAGAGCGCCAACTCGTTGTCGTCCCGGTCGCCGCAGACGTCGTGCGGCACGAACTCCAGCTCGCCGTCCTCGTTCCTGCGGTTCTCCACCGCACCCTCCGAGTAGTCCTCGAGGCTGACGAAGAAGAGATCGAGGTCGCGATCGCCGTCGAGGTCGCCGACCTCGATCTCGTACACGTTCGGGGAGCTCGGCGGGAGCAGGTCGGGGCGTTCGGTGAAGCGCCCCTTGCCGTCGTTGAAGGCCAGGTAGTGGTTGCAGCCCTCGTTCTCGGCGCGGCACGGGATCAGGAGGTCGAGGTCGAAGTCGCCGTCGAGGTCGACGAGCTGGACGTCGACGTGCGCCTTCTTCTTCGGGACGTCGAGCAGTTCCGGGTGCTCGCTGAAGCGCCCCGTTCCGTCGTTCAGGAAGAGGTGCGGCCGACCGCCCTCGCCGAACAGGTAGTGGTCGCCGGAGTCGCACAGGATCGCGTCGAGATCGCCGTCGTCGTCGATGTCGCCGAACTGGGCGGAACCGCAGTTGTAGGCCTCGGTGAAGCCGCGCTCCGCGCTCTCCATGTCGAAGTAGCCGGGCTGATCGGCGCCACGGTTGACGTAGAGGAACGGAGGATCGGTGCGGAACGCGTTGCAGAACAGCGCGTCGACCCAGCCGTCGCCGTCGACGTCGGCGGTCACCACCATCTTCGCGTTCGAGGCGTGCGCGCCGAGGCGCAGCACGCTCTCGTTGCTGAACGACGCGATCGGCTCGTCGAGACGGTTGACCACGAGCTGGTTCTGCAGCTTCGGTCCGGGGTCGACGAATCTCTGACCGTCGGCGAAGAAGAGGTCGAGGTCGCCGTCGCGGTCGACGTCGGCCGCCTCGACTCCCTCGGTCCAGCGCGAGAGCGGGAGCTGGTCGAGGAGCGGTGCGAAACGAGGCCCTTCGACCTGCGTGCTGCTGCACGACGTCGCGAGAGCGAGGAGGAGAGCCGCGGGAGCGACTGCGGGCGCGTGGCGATGCATGACGCGACGATGCTACGACGGTCGGCGCGCTCCCGTACGCGCGAAGGGCGCGAGGACCCTTGTCCTCGCGCCCTTCGCCGCGATGCACCGGGGACCGAGCCCGGTCCGAGACGTCCGGATCAGTTGCAGATCCCGACCTCGAGTCCGTTGCTGATCGCCCAACCGCCGGGCTGGGTCGCGTCGAAGGCGATGCCCTGGAAGTGGGCGTGGATGCCGACGAGCGACGCGCTCGGACCGATCGGCCACGTCGAGACCGCCTTGTTGTTGACGACGGGCACGATCGGGGTCGAGAAGATGTTGAGCGGGTTGATGAGGCCCGTACCGCCGAAGATCGGGAAGTTGTCGCGCCCGAAGGACAGGATCGTGGCGACCGCCGGGAGTCCCGGTGCGACCACCGTCACGTTGAACGACGATCCCGGCGTCGTCTGACCCGAGCCGTTGATCGTGAGCACGTTCGCGCCGCCGATCCCGTTGCCGTAGGTCGTGAAGCCGCAGGTCGGACCGAGCGGGACGGTGACCGCGTTCGTCGTGGTCGCGTTGCCGGCCCAGTCGGTGAAGGTCAGCGTGTAGACCAACTGCTGTCCGAGGCCCTCGGCCACGTCCCTCATGGCGAAGCGCCACAACCCGCCGCCCATCCGGGTGGCGTCGGCGGCCTGCCACGCGCCCGTCCCGAGCGCCGTGTCGATGCGGTACTGCGCCGAGCCGCGGACCCAGTCGTTGCCGTCGTCCATGACCTGGTCGCGGACCTGCGCCCGGACGACCCACGGACCGTTCGCGGGCGGGAAGGCCGGAAGGCTCTCCTGACGAACGACGACGGGCGGGAGCGTGTCCTTCGAGCCCGTGTTGACGTAGAGCTTGCTGTCCCACTGGTTGCTGCCACTCTCGCCCTGCGCCGTGACGATGTCGTAGTCGCCGTCGTTGTCGAAGTCGGCGCAGCACATGTCGAGGGTCGAGTCGCCGACCGCCGTGAAGTCGCTCGAGACGCTCGAGAACGAGAGGTTGCCGTTGTTGCGCTGGAGCTTCTCCGAGCTTCCGAGCGAGCCGACGGCGGCATCCAGGTCGCCGTCGTTGTCGAAGTCGATCAGGACGATCTCGTTGTCGTCGTCGCCGCCGACCGTCGAGCCCGCCGTGAAGGAGAGGACGCCGAGCTGGGCGTCGTTGCTGCGGACGACGCCTTCGCTGAAGCCCGAGAGGCTCACGAAGAACAGGTCGACGTCGGAGTCGTTGTCGAGGTCGCCGACCTCGGCCTCGTACACCATCGCACTCGTGCCCGGCAACAGCCCGGAGTTGTCCGTGAACTGCCCCGAGCCGTTGTTCAGCATCAGGTAGTGGTTGCCGCCCGAATTGCTCGCGCGGCACGCACCGAAGAAGTCGAGGTCGAAGTCGCCGTCGAGGTCGACGAGCTGGACGTCCATGTGCGCCTTCTTCGTCGGCGCGTTGAGGGCTGCCGCGTTCTCGGTGAAGTAGCCGCGCCCGTCGTTGAAGAACAGGTGCGGCGTCCCGCCCGGGTTGCCGAAGGAATCCGAACCCGAGTCGCACAGGATCAGGTCGAGGTCACCGTCGTTGTCGAGGTCGCCGAACTGTCCCGAGGCGGAGCTGTAGACGCCGCCGAGCCCGCGGCTCGCGCTGTCCAGGACGAAGAACCCGGGCTGGGCCGCTCCCTTGTTCACGTAGAGGAAGCACGGATCGGTGTCGAAGGCGTTGCAGAAGAGGGCTTCGGGATAGCCGTCCCCCGTCGTGTCGCCCGTGATGACCATCTTCGCGTTCGACTTGTTGACGCCGAGGCGCGCGACGCTCTCGTCGTCGAAGTCGTTCGCGGTGGTCTCGAACTTGTTGATCCAGAGCTTGTTCTGGCGCTTCGTCCCGGCGCTCGAGTAGCCGTCGCCCTGGCCGAAGAAGATGTCGAGGTCGCCGTCCTGGTCGACGTCGGCGGGCTCGACGCCCTCCGTCCAGATCTTGTCCGGCGAGAAGACACCGGACTGCAGGACGAACTGCTGGGCGCGGGCGGTGGAACAGAAGAGCGCCGAGGCTGCGAGGGCGCAGCCCGGCACGAGCGTGGTCCGGAGCATCGATGTCGTGGACGGGAAGTCTCGGGAGGGACCGCTGGCGCGGCCGCGACCCGTGGTGGATGTGGGCCCGGTGAAGGCTAGCCCGCGGGACGGAACCGCCCGGCAACGGGTGCCCTCGGGGTCGCGAACCGGCCGGAACTCGCGGGGAACGGGTGGGTTGCGTCGATGAAAGCCCCTTCCGCCGACGCGGCGGCGGTGCTGTCCCCGTTCGCTGGTGATGCCCGTTCTCCCCCCTCGGCGGAGCTCCTGGGTGGGCTCGGCGGCCGAGGCCCCCCCCTGCCGGCCCTCCAGGGGGTCCCCCGGGCCCATCACCAGCGAACGGGGACAGTACCGTGTGCCGCCGATGCCCTCCTCCGTCCGCCGAACCGCCCGAGGGGCGGACCTCGATGCCCGGGAGCGCCTGGCCGCGGCGCGCCTCATGGGGATCTTCACCCCCCATCCTCTCGGCCCCTCGGCGCTCGATCGACTCGTCGCGGCGGCCCCCTTCCTCGACGTCGTCCAGGTCCGGGTCAAGGCGCCGGGGAGGACGGCGGGTCCGTCGCCGGCGGCGGCGCTCTTCGACTGGACGGTGCGCGTCCTCGACGCGCTCCTCGGCGCGCACGACGCGCCGCTCGTCGTCGTGAACGACCGACCCGACGTCGCCCGCGCGACGGAGCACCTGGGCTGCGCGGGCGTGCACGTCGGACAGGACGACGCCGCGCCGGACGTCGTGCGACGCTTCCTCGGCGAACGCGCGATCGTCGGGCTGTCGACGCACGACGCGCGCCAGGTCGCACGCGCCGAGTTCGAGCCCGTCGACTACCTCGGCTTCGGGCCGGTCTTCCCCACCGCGACGAAGGGCTACGAGCGCGGCGTCGGTCCGGAACTCGCGTGGAGCGCGCACGCCGCGTCGCCGCGCCCCGTGTTCCCGATCGGCGGCATCGACCTCGAGAACGCGCTCGAGCTCGACGCCGTCGGACGCGCGGCGGTCGGGTCCGCGATCTTCGCGGCGCCCGATCCGGCGCGGGCGGCAGCCGCGATGCGCGCGCTGCTCGAGGAGCACGAGGACGACGCACGTTGAGCGACCGTCGTCCGCCCTCGCGCGCGCGCGCCGTCGCGGCGTTGGTCCTGCTCGTCCCCGTGCCGAGCGTCGCCGTCGCGTGGGCCGCGAACGCGTCGGAGGGCGCGAGCGCGGACGCCGCCGGGATCTTCTACGTCGCGAGCAAGGTGTGGCTCCTCGCGCTGCCCTTCGGCTGGCACTTCCTCGTCGACCGCCGATCCGCGAGCCTCTCGCCGACCTCGGGCCGTCGACTCGCGGTCGGTGCGCTGCTCGGACTCGCCATCGCCGCCCTGATCCTCGGAGTCCGCCACGCCATCGGCACGGAGTGGCTCGACGGCGAGGTGCTGCGCGCGAACCTCGCGCGCCTCGGCGTCGACACGAGGGCGTCGTTCGTGGTCATGGCGGTCCTGCTGTCCCTCGGCAACTCGTTGATGGAGGAGATCGTCTGGCGCTGGTTCGTGGTCGAGAAGTGCGTCGAGGCGCTCCCGGACCGCGCGGGGGGCTGGGCGGTTCCGTTGTCGGCCGCCTTCTTCACGGCACACCACGTCTTCGCGCTCGACGCGCACTTCACCGCGCCGATCGTCGCCCTCGCGTCGGTCGGTGTGTTCGTGGGAGGCTGGATCTGGAGCGCGCTCTACCGCAGGACCGGTTCGATCTGGCCGAGCTGGATCAGCCACCTCGTCGTGGACGCCGCGCTGATGTGGATCGGCTACGACCTCCTGTTCGGCACGACCTGAAGGCGAGCCGACGGGACCCGCTCGGCGCTATCCTCCCCCGGTGCGCATCCTCTATCTGACCCAGCGCGTCCCCTACCCTCCGGACAGAGGGGACAAGATCAGCAGCTGGCACCACGTCGAGCGTCTGGCCCGCAAGCACTCCGTCACGATCGTCGCGTTCGCGCACGACGACGACGACCGGCGCGCGGCGGACGAGCTGAGGGCCAAGGGCTTCACCGTCCACACGCAGGACCTCGGGTCGCGAGCGGTGCGCCTCGCGCGGACGCTCCCGCTGCTCGCGACGTGGAAGCCGTTGACGCTCGGTTACTACGGGTCGGGCGCCCTGCGGTCCGTCGTCGACCGACTCGTCCCGGAACACGATCTCGCGATGGCGTTCTCGTCGTCGATGGGTGCGTACCTCCTGGAACACGAGAGCATCCCGCGCATCGTGTTCCTCGCGGAGCTCGACTCCGACAAGTGGCGCCAGTACGCCGAGCACGAGTCGTTCCCGCTCTCGTGGGTCCACCGCCGCGAGTACCGCACGCTGCGACGGTTCGAGTCGGTCCTGTCGCACGCGGTCGAGCTCAACCTGCTCGTGACACCGCTCGAGGAGGAGATCTTCAACCGCTTGATCCCCGGCGCGCCGTCGAAGGTCGTGCGCAACGGCGTCGAGCGGGCGCCCGAGGGATTCGAACGCGCACCCGACGCGGACCAACTCGTGTTCGTCGGGATGATGGACTACTTCCCGAACGTCCAGGGCTGCGCCTGGTTCGTCGAGGAGGTCCTCCCGCTCGTGCGCCGCGCGCGACCGAGCGCTCGACTCGCGATCGTCGGCGCTCGACCGAACGCCAAGGTCCGCGCCCTCGCGAAGCACGACGGCGTCGAGGTCACGGGTCGCGTCGACGACCCGCGCGACCGGCTGCGGCGCGCAGCGGTCTCCGTGGCACCGCTCCACATCGCGCGCGGGATCCAGAACAAGGTGCTCGAAGCCATGTCCCTCGGCGTCCCGGTCGTCGGGACGACGAGCGCGACCCAGGGCGTCGGTGCGAAGGCCGACGAGCACTACCTCGTGCGCGACGACGCGCGCGGCACGGCCGACGCGATCGTCGAGTTGCTCGCGGACCCGGCGCGAGCCGAAGCGCTGGGCGCGGCGGGACGATCCTTCGTCGAGAGGAAGTACGACTGGGAGACCGTCCTCCAGCCGCTCGACGCGATCGTCGAGGTGTTCGAGCACTCCGGGCTCGATCCCGAGGCACGGCGGCGTCGCCGCAGTCAGTAGGGCCGGCGCGGATCGCGCTCGAACTCCGAGCGGCCGCGGTTACCCTCCCGGGATGAGTCACGAGAAGATCCGCGCGACCTTCGACCGCTGGGCGGAGGCCGGACGCGACGCGTCGATGGCCGAGGGGCACTCGGACGTCGTCGAGCAGGTCGTCGGGAAGCTCGGCATCGAGCCCGGCGAGCAGATCCTCGACCTCGGATGCGGCAACGGCTGGGCGACACGTCTGCTCGCCAAGTCGGCTCCGGGGACCGGTGCGGTCGGCGTCGACGTCTCGCCGGCGATGGTCAAGAAGGCGGAGGAGCTGCACTCCTACACCATCCGCGCGCGCTACGAGGTGATGGCCTTCGAGTCGTTGGCGTTCAAGGACGGCCAGTTCGACCGCGCGTTCTCGATGGAGGCGATCTACTACTCGCCCGACGTGGACGCGGCCCTCGCCGAGCTCGCGCGCGTCGTGAAGTCCGGCGGACGCGTCGACCTCGTCCTCGACTACTGGGTCGGCCGCCCGGGCGTCGGCGGCTGGTCGGAACGCGTCGGCGTCCCGCTCGTCGCGCTCACGCCCGACGCGTGGCGACTGGCGCTCGAACGCGCAGGGTTCGCCGACGTCGCGCACGAGCACGTCGTCGATCGCCGCGGCCCCGGCGACGCGTCGAGCTTCGAACCGAGCGAGTGGTGGCCGACCTTCGAGGAGTTGCGCGGCTACCACGAGGCGGGAGCGCTCTGGCTCAGGGGCCGCGTGTGACGGAGGAGCGGCCCGAGCCCCCCTACTGGGCCGTGATCTTCACCACGCTCCTGCGCGAGGACGCCGAGGGCTACGCGGAGACGGCGGCCCGCATGGAGGAGCGCGCGGCGACGTTCCCGGGGTACCTCGGACTCGACGGTGCGCGAGGGCCGGACGGTGTCGGCGTCACGTGCTCGTACTGGCGCACGCGCGAGGACTTCGAGCGCTGGCGCGACGACCCCGAGCACGTCGCCGCACGCGAACGCGGCCGCCGCGACTGGTACGCCTGGTACGAGCTGCGCTTCGCGCGGGTCGAACGGTCGGCGCGTTGGACGCGCGCGGGCGGCGTCGAAGCGACGTGACGCCGCCGATCGCGATCCGCGCGACCTCCGAGGTGTCGGGGGATCAGCGCAGCAGGAGCATCGCGTCGCCGAACGAGTAGAAGCGGTAGCGCCGCTCCACGGCCTCGCGATAGAGCGCGAGCACCCGCTCCGTCCCGGCGAACGCGCACACCAGCATGAGCAGCGTGCTGCGCGGCAGGTGGAAGTTCGTGAGGAGCGCGTCGACGGAGCGGATCGCGTCGCCGGGCGCGAGGAAGAGGTCGGTCTCCCCCGCGCCCGCGCGAGGAAGGTCCGAGGCGTCGCGCGCGGCCTCGAGCGTCCGCACGACCGTCGTGCCGACCGCGACGACGCGCCCGCCGTTCGCGCGGGTGGCGGCGATCGCCTCGCGCGTCGCGAGCGGCACCTCGTAGCGCTCGACGTGCATGGTGTGGTCGCGCGCGTCCTCGACGTCGACCGGTCGGAACGTGCCGGGACCGACGTGGAGCGTCACGCTCGCGCGTCGCACGCCGAGCGACGACAGCTCGTCGAGCAACGCTCGCGAGAGGTGCAGCCCCGCGGTCGGCGCCGCGACGGCGCCGAGCTCGCGCGCGAACACCGTCTGGTAGCGCTCGGCGTCCTCCTCGTCCGCTCCTCCCTCGCGGTGCACGTAGGGCGGCAGCGGCACCGACCCCGCGCGTTCGACGAGGGCCTCCTCGTCCTTCGGTTCGCCGCCGCCCGGCTCGCGCAGCGCGACGATCCAACAGGGATCGAGCGAACCGTCGACGCGAACCTCGCGCTCGAGCGGCACGACCTCGACCCCGTCGGCGACGATCGGCTCGCCGGCCCGGAGCTTGGCGGCGGGTCGACACATGGCGCGCCAGCGCGACGACGCACCGGGGATCCGCTCCGTGAGCAGACACTCCACGCGTCCGCCGCTCGCGCGGCGGCCGACGATCCGCGCGCGCCGCACGCGCGTGTCGTTGACGACGAGCAGGTCGCCGGGCTCGAGAACGCGCACGAGGTCGGAGACCGTGCCGTGCTCCGTCGACGTGGCGCGCGACACGAGCAGCCGCGCGTCCTCGCGCCGTGCCGCCGGTCGCTGCGCGACGAGTTCCTCGGGGAGCTCGAAGGCGAAGTCGGCGGTCCGGATCGGAGCCCCGGGGCGCGACCCCGTGCTCCGCGAGGACGCGCCTTCGGACGCTCCGGACGAGGGGCGTTCGGCGGAAGGTTCGGTGCGGCGGTCCATCGCGAGGGCGTCGTCCGATCGCATCCGATCGAGGTGACGCCCGTCGGTCCGCGTCGCGATCCGCGAGTCGCGCGAATCGCGGAGGACGTGGCGGATCGGTCGGGTCGATCGGCTGGAGGACGCTCCGTGGCGACACGGTAGCCGATGGGCCGAGCCCGGTCCGCGCGGCGCCGCGGACCGGACCGTTCACGTCGCGTCCGAGGACAGCCCGAACTCGCGCATCCGCGCGCGCACGGTGTCGCGGTCCCAACCGAGGAGCACCGCGGCGCGGCGCTGGTTCGTGCGACCGTTCTCGAGCCGCGTCGCCCGCAGCGCGGCGACGAGCGGCGCGCGGACCGCTCCGCGCGACGACAGCCGCTCGGGCAGGGTGATGCCGCGCGCGCGAGCCGCGCGCTCCACCGCGGGGAGGCCGATGTCGCCCGTCGCCGCGGTCCGCGCGAGTTCGCGGCACACGCCGACGAGCTCCTCGACGCCGCGCGGCCAGGGATGACGCCACAGCGCGCCGAGCGCGGCGTCCGAGAGTCGTGGGGCCGACGCCGACGATCGGGCGCAGCAGCGCACGAGCGCGGGGACGATCGCGGGGAAGCGCTCGCGCAGCGCGTCGACGCCGAGCAGTCGTACCGCCGCCCGAGCGCGAGCTCGGGAGGAGGTCGCCCGAGCGGTCGTCGGCACCCACAGCAATCGCAGAGGTGCGCCGCCCGTCTCGAGTCGCTCGAGCGCGGCGACGAGCTCGAGCTGGAAGTCGACGTCGGCGCGCTCGACCCGCCGCAGCACGAGCGAGCCGCCCGACGCGTCGTCGAGCACGCGCCGGACCGCGCTCCAGTCCAGTCCGCGACCGGCCTCGATCGTCTCGAAGGGTCCGTCCCCGCCCGCGAGCATGTGCAGCCAACGGCAGGTCCGCGTCCGACCCGAACCGTTCGCACCGACGACACCGACCGTCCTCGCGCGGGCTGCGGCGAAGAGCGCGGCGTGGTCCGCGAGCGCGAGCGCCGCCGGCTCCACGGGCTCGCCGAACCGGTTGGCGTGCCAGGCGGCGAAGCGGGCGCGTTCGACGTCGAGCCCCGCGCGCCCGACGCGCGCCGACGCACGCGCCGCGGCGCTCGCTCCGAACTGGTGGCGGCGCGGCGACGCGACGACGAGCACGGCGATCGTGCGCGGCGGCGCGACGTGCTCGCAGACGATCGGGACGAACGCCGCGCTCGCGACGCGGGCCGACGCATCCCGCTCGAGTCGGACGTGCTCGGGAAGGTCGTCGACCTCGACTCGCGGGCGACTCTCGCACCCCGCGAGGTCGCCGAGCACACGCGGTTCGCCGTCCGTGAGACAGCGCTCGATGCCGCGACCGAGCACGCCGTCCCGCGGGACCGATGGCGCGCCCCTCGCGTTCGTCGCCCAGGTCTCCCACTCCGATCCGCACCGCACGACGAACCAGTGCGTCGACGCCGTGTTCGCGAACGGCGTGCGCGCGACGAGTTCGCGCGCGACCAGGGCGCGGGGATCGTCCGATCGCAGCTGCGCTCCGTCGGCGCGTACGGACGCCGGTGCTCCCGTGTCGAAGCGGGCCCGCGGTTCCGCCACGCGCGGGACGAGCGCGTCCGGACCGTCGCCGTCGACGTCGACGCGGTGGAGACAGCGGAGCAGGGCCGCCGCCGCGAAAGTGCGCAGGCGCCGATCGACGGGGACGAGGGCGTGGTCGAACTCGAGCCACAGCACTCCCCTCGGACCGTCGGCGGGCAGGGGGACCGCGGCGACGGCGGCGAGCGGTACACCCGCACCGCGCTCGACGAGAGCGATGCGCGGCGCCCCGGACACCAGGGCGTCGTCGATCAACGCCGGGTCGAGGCGCGACTGGGCGCGCGTCACCGCGCCGCTTCGCTCCGCGTGGACGGCGGCGACGCGTCCACCCTCCCGGACGAGCGCGAAGACAGCGCCCGAGCGCGATCTCGTCCAGCTCGCCGCTGGAGGACGGCTCCCGCCCGGACCGTCGGGTCGCCGCGCCCGTCAGCGCGGCACCCGACGACGCCGAGCCCAGACCACGTCGGCCGACATCGCCGCACCCGACGTCGCCGCACCCGACGTCGCCGCGCCGGACGTCGCTCCGCCGCCCGTCCGCGCGCGCCGAGCGAAGGCCTCGAGCGGCAGCGGGACGCCGTGCCCGTCGGGCCCGAGCTCCGCGAGCACCTCGCTCGCGGCGACGGCGTCACCGGCGACCAACTCGCACCACGCGAGTCGTCGCGCGAGTCCGAGGTCGAAGGCGACCTCGGCGGGGTGTCGCACGAGCAGTTCGCGCGCGCGGCGCGGTTCGCCGCGGTCGAGGAGGAGCTCGACCCCGTCGACGAGCGCCGCGATGCGCGACCGCACGTCGAGGGCCGCGAGCGTGCCGCGACCGAAAGTGGTGCTCCCAGATCTCGAGCGCCCGACCGGCACCGTCGAGCGCCCACGTCATGCGCACCTGCCAGGCGCGCGTCCGGCCGGCGACCGGTGCGTCGGGCGCGATGCGCCGGTCCGCACGAGCGCGTCGCGCCAGGCGTGGACGCGGCGCACGACTCGTCGACCGGTTCGTCGGGCGCGGGTGGAGCCGGGACGCGCAGGTCGCGGCACGACGACGCCTCGATCCCGAGCGAGCGCGGCGTCAGGCGCGGCGCGAGCCGCGCGAGATCGCTCCTCGCGGCGGGCGCCTCCCCGGGCGGGACCTGCCACGACGCGAAGGAGTCGACGGGCAGCAGCCTCGCGGCGCCCGCGGCGAGGAGTCGTTCCCCGATCGTCCGCGCTTCGTCGATCCGTGCGGCGCGGAGCAGAACGCGCGCGTCCGCGAGGTCGACGTCCGACGCGCGCCGGTTCGCCGGGGCGACCTCGCGCGGCGCGCCGTCGCTCGAGGGCGCAGCGCCCGCCCAGGTCGCGAGGACCGCGAGCCAGCGTTCCGCGCGTTCGCGACGCTCGCTCTCGCCGTCGCCGGGGAGGAGTCGACGCAGCGCCTCGCGGCGGCGCACCGCGATCTCGGCCGGCGAGGGCGCCCCGCCGCGCCCGCGCTCAGAGGAGCCCACGGCAGATCTCCCCGCTCGTCGTCGCGCGACACGCGATCCGCAGCAACACGGAACGCGCGGGTCCGTCCGCCTCCGCGCGGTGGCGTCGAGCCGCTCCCGCCGCGCGATCGCTCGCAGCGCGCACGGCTCGGGTCGCAGCCGAGGTCGCCGCGATGCGCTCGACGGAAGGCCGGGCGAGACCTTCCTCGATCCGCGGCGCACCGCGCTCGCTCCGAGCGTTCCCTACGGTCCGTTCGGGTCGCGTTCCGTCCGTTCGCGCGGCCGCGTCGTTGCGCAGCTCGCGCTCGCCCGGACGATCGGGCGCGGCATCGCTCGGACCTCCACTCGACACACCGTCCGACACACCGTCGATCGCATCGGCGAGCGCGAGTGCGCGCCGTCCGTCACCCAGTCGCAAGCACGCCGCGAACCAGGCCGCGGCGAGGTCGAGGTCCATCGCGGTGCCGCGGGCGCCCGCGACCACCACGGCGTCGAGCGCGGCGAACGACAGTCGCGGTCGACCCGCGGCGAGGTGCGCGCGCCCCACGTACTCGAGCGCGCGCGTCGCGCTCCTCCGGTTGCTCGCGCGGTCGCTCACGCGCGACCACAGCGACAGCGCGGTCGCGAGGTCGTCCTCGCGCTCGAAGGCGTAGGCCTGCAGGTGCGCGAGCACGGGTCCGTCGAGCACGAGCCGCGCGCGACCGAGGATGCGACTCGCCTCGGGCCAACGCCGGCGCGGTCGGTCCGCGAGTTCGGCGAGCAGCGCCAGCTCCTCGTGGTCGGCCCAGTCCCCGAGACGCGCCCACAGACAGGCGCGCGCTCGCCGCGCGAACCCGGTGCGCCCCGCGAGCCGCCGGAGCTCCGCCGCGGTGCGCGACGGCACGGGTTCGGCGTCGAGCCGACCGCGACCGGCGAGCACGCGCGCCGCGGCCTCCACGAACAGTCGGACCACCGCCACGCGCTCCGCGCGATCGAGTTCGCGCACGCGGCGCGCCCCCGGTCCGCCGCGGCGACACCTCACGTCGCGCGGAGATCGGCGCACGGAAGCGCGGGAGCGTCGCGCCGACGTCGTCGGAGCGCTCATGCCGCGTCCTCCGGTCGCACCGCCGTCGCCGCGTCGACGGCACCACCGAGCAGCGCGTCGAGGGCGCGGCGCGCGCTCCGCGCCGCCTCCTGCAGCGAGGTGCCGTCCGCGCGCGCGACCTCGTCGAGGTCGAGCCCCTCGAACACGAGTCGCCACAGCGCGCGTCGTTCCGCTCGCGGTCGCGCGTCGAAGCGCGCCGCCGCCCGGTCGAGCGCGTCGCCCGCACGGCCGCCGACCCGCGACGGCTCGCGCTCGATCTCCAAGAGGACCTCGTCGACGCGGCGCGCGATCCAGCGCTCGGGCGACGGACGTCCGCGGTAGTGCTCGGCGCGGCGCGCACAGTGGGCGAGCGCGGCGGCGCGCAGACGCTCCGGCCGCACGAGCAGCGCGCGCGCGACCGCACCCGACGCGAGGCGCTCGCCGAGTTCGAGCGGATCCCCGGCGAGCAGCGCCGCGAGCACGTCGTTCGCGTCGCCCGTCGCGAGCAACAAGGCTGCGCTCCGCTGGTCGACGCGCCCGTCGGACCCCACGGCCTCGTTCCCGCTCCGGCGCGACACCTTCCCGTCGACTCCACCCACGGCCCACCTCCTCCGGACGACTCGGCTCGATGCGCCGGCGCGACCGTCGCGCGCGGCGAGGGGCGAGCCTAGGGAGACCGGCCGCGCGCGCCAGCGCTCCCCGCGACGCGCGGCGGCCGGGGCCGCGCGGTGCCGCTCCACGCGCCTCGACGGGCTCCGTCCTGCGCCCCGCGCCCGAGATTCCGCACTCTCGTGGGTGAACCGACCCGTCCGCGGCGCCCCGTCGCGCGCGCGCCGACCCGTTCGCGGGGGGCGCCCTTCGCTACCATCGCCGCGCGGTGCGCGAGGTGCGCCCCGACACCGTCGACCCGAGCGGGAAAGGAGCGAGAACCGTGGGATTCCTCGAAGGACGCACCGGCGTCGTGCTGGGCGTGGCCAACAAGCGCTCGATCGCCTGGTCCTGCGCCAAGGCGCTGCACGACCAGGGCATGCGGCTCGCGTTCACCTACGTCGGCGAGCGCCTCGAGAAGTCGGTGCGCGACCTCTCGAAGGACCTCGACGGGTCGATCGTCCTGCCCTGCGACGTGACGCAGCCCGAACAGATCGACAGCGCGTTCGCGGCGATCGGCGAGGAGTTCGGCTCGCTCGACTGCGTGCTGCACGGCGTCGCCTTCGCGAAGAAGGAGGACCTCATCGGCGACTTCTTCAACACGTCGAAGGAGGGCTACCAGATCGCGCACGAGGTCTCGGCCTACTCGCTCACGGCCGTCGCGCGGCGCGCGCTGCCGCTGATGGAGGGACGCAGCGGCTCGATCATCACGCTGACCTACATCGGTTCGGAGCGCGTCATCGAGAACTACAACGTCATGGGCATCGCGAAGGCCGCGCTCGAAGCCTCGGTGCGCTACCTCGCCCACGACCTCGGCCCGCGCGGCATCCGCGTCAACGCCATCTCGGCCGGACCGATCCGGACGCTGTCCGCGTCGGGCATCAGCGGCTTCAACTCGATCCTCGACCACATCGCCGACCGCGCGCCGCTGCGGCGCAACATCGAGGCCGACGAGGTCGGCGACGTGTGCGCGTTCCTCGCGAGCGACATGAGCCGCGGGATGACCGGCGGCACGCTCTACGTCGACGCCGGCTACAACATCATGGGTCTGTAGGAGCGCGGCGATGACCGAGCGAGCGGATACCGCGAACACGAAGGCGTCGGTCGGCGACGCTGCCGCCGTCGTCCCCGCACTGCTCGCGGGCGCGGCCGGTGTCGCGGCCTGGCTCGCCGTCGCGTTCACGTCGCTGCGGGCCGAGGCCTTCGACGACCGGACGTACTTCGTCGCGGCGCTGCCCCTGCTCGCACTCGTCAGCGCCGCGATCGGGTACGCGTTCCCTCGCCGCGCGTGGCTGTGGGGCGTCTGCGCCATGGCCGGGCAGGCGACGGCCCTGGTCGCGACCGCGGTGCTCGGCGGGGACGGCGGCGCGTCGCTGCTCGTCGTCGGCCTCCTGTTCCTCGCGCTCCTCGCGCTGCCGATGGCGCTCGCCGCCGCGTTCGGCGGTCGCGTGCGCCGCCGCGTCGACGCGCACGGTCGCGCGCCGGAGGGACGGTGACCCCGAGCGGCGGGCGCGTCCTCGTCCGCGGAGTTCGTCCCGAGGACGTCGCGACGTGCGCCGCGCTGGAGGCGGCCTGCTTCCCACCGGAGGAGGCGGCGTCGCCGGAGCGCGTTGCGCTGCGGGCGCGGGAGTTCCCTCAGGGCTTCCTCGTGCTCGAGCTCGACGGCGAACTCGTCGGCATGGCGAACGGCGGCGCGACGAACGCACCCGACCTCGCCGACGAGGAGTTCAAGGCACTCGTGGGACACGAGCCCGGCGGCACGGACCTCGTGCTCTTCTCCCTCGCGGTGCACCCCCGGCACCAGGGCCGCGGACTCTCCAAGACATTACTGAACTGTTATCTCGATCGTGCGCGGGAGAGCGGACGTCGACGCGTGCTGCTCCTGTGCAAGGAACACCTCGTTCCCTACTATTCCCGCTTCGGATTCGTCGACGCCGGGAGGTCGACGTCGAACCACGGCGGATCGAAGTGGCACGAGATGCGAACGGACCTGTCCTGACGAGCGAGGACGTCGCCGAGGGACGTGTGAGCGCGCGGGAGACGTTCGCACTCGTCGTCCTGCTGCTGGTCGCCTACCTCGTGCCGCTCGGTTGGAGGCCGCTCTCCATGCCGGACGAGTCGCGCTACGCGGAGATGTACCGCGAAGCGATCGAGAGGGACGACTGGATCGCGCCGCGACTCGTCGGGCTGCGCTACTACGAGAAGCCGAGCAGCACGTACCTGCCGGGCATCCTCGCCATGGACACGCTCGGCGAGACGAACTTCGCCGTCCGTCTCCCGAGCGCGCTCGCGACGCTCGCCACGACGCTGCTCGTCTACCTGCTCGCCCTCCACGGTTCGCGTTCGCGGCGCGCAGCGCTGTTCGCCGCCGCGATCCACGGGACGAGCCTCGGCGTGCTCGGGATCGGTACGTTCGCCGTCCTCGACCCGCTGCTCGCGTTCGGCGTCGTCGCGGCGATCTACGCGGGCTGGCGCGCGGCGTGCGCCGACGCGCGTCGCGAGCGCATCGTCTGGTGGGTCGCCCTCGGCGTCGCGTGCGGACTCGCCGGCCTCGCGAAGGGCTTCGTCGGGTGGGTTCTGCCGGCGACGGCCGTCGCGCCGTTCTTCCTGCTTCGGCGTCGCTGGCGCGAGCTGCTCGGGTACGGACCGATCGCGCTCGTCGTCGCCGTCGCCGTCGGACTCCCGTGGGCCCTCGCGATCCACGCGCAGGAGCCGGACTTCTGGCACTTCTTCTTCTGGAACGAGCACGTGCGCCGCTTCACGGCGGACGACGCGCAGCACGGTCGGCCCTTCTGGTTCTACGTACCGGTGCTCCTCGTCCTCACGCTGCCGTTCTCGTTCGCCGCGGTCGGCGGCGTCCGCCGAGCGTTCACCGACGCACGGCGCGGCGAGGCGTTCGCGCGCTACCTCTTGGTCGCCTTCCTCGGACCGTTCCTCCTCCTCTCGATCACGAGGGGCAAGCTGCCGACCTACGTGCTCCCGTGCTGCGCTCCGCTCGCCGTCCTCGCGGCGACCGCGCTCGCGCGCCGCACCGAGGACTCGCGGGCGCTCCGTGCGGGAGCCTGGACGCTCCTGGTCCTCGGTGCGCTCGCGGTCGCGGGTGCGGGCTACGACGCAGTGCGCGACACGTCGCTCGTCTACGCGGCCGGCGAGTTCGCGCCGCGCGCGGCCTTCGTCGCCATCGGACTCGTCCTCCTCGTCGCCGGCGGAGCGGTCGTCGCGAGGCGAGCTCCCGCGCTCCCCGCGCTCGCCCTGGCGGTGCCGGCGACGCTCTTCTTCGCCCCCTTCGCCGTCCCCCACGCCGTCGAGTCGCGTTCCGCCGCGCAGCGCGTCCTCGTCGGTCTGACCGCGCACGTCGAACCCGGGATGGAGCTCGCCTGCGCCAGCGTGTCGCTCGCCCCGGCGCTCGCCTACGAACTCCACTCCGTCGACATCGCGATCGTGGGCGGCAAGAGCGAGCTCGAGTTCGGTCTGTCGTACGACGACGCGGCGAAGCGCTTCGTGACGTTCGAGGAACTCCCCGCCTGGATCGCTGCGCGCCGCGAACGGGGCGTCGCGCTCTTCGTGAGGACGCGCCGTCCGAGCGACCTCGACGTTCTACCCGCGCCCCGACGAACTCGTCGGCGACGGCGGACCTCGCTGCTGCTCTACCGGGCGAAGCTCGACGGCTGAGGACGGCGCGCGCGTCCGACGGTCAGCGCGTCCAGACCGGAGCCGCGTGCGCGCCGCGCCGGAGGTGCACGCGGCGCCCGACGGTCTCCCCCTGCTGCGCGAGCACGCCGTCGCGCCCGGGGACCGCTCGACTGCCGAAGCGCGCGACCTCGAGCTCGCTCTCGATCGGGAGCAGGTGGCACAGCGGCAGCACCTTGACCCCCTCCGCCTCGAGTCGATCGAGGAAGCGCTCGAACAGCGGCGCGCGCGAGATGCCCTCGACCTCGGCGTGGATGGTGAGGACGTTGAGTCCCTCCGCGTCGATGCGACGGACGATCTCGTCGTTGTAGTTGTCGTCGGTGACGCCGTTGCGCCCGATCAGCTCGTCATAGGTCGGCAGCGTCGTCGGGATCTGCGGTCGGTCGAGCACGGCTTCGCCGACCATCGGCAGGAAGATCGAACGGCCGCGGCAGTCGCTCTGGTGGACGAACGGGAACTTCGAGTGGATCAACAGGCTCCGCTCGTCGGCGCGCCAGGCCGGACACGCCGAGCACTCCGGAACCGCACCGACGATCTCGGCGAGCAGGTCGTACCCCTGGCGCGTGCAGTGCTCGATCTCGACGTCCGTCATGCGGTCGAGATGCATCTGCCACCGGTGGTGGTCCCAGGCGTGGAGACCGATCTCGTGGCCGCGCTCGGCACAGCCGCGGATGACGAGCGCGAGACGCTCGCCGATGACGGGCCCCGGGACGACCGTGCCCTTGGTCACGATGTCCCAGCCGTAGAGCGACGGCGCGCCGCTCCGCAGCATCTTCACGAGGAAGCGCGGACGCAGGAGACGCCAGAGGTGGCGCCCCATGTTGTCCGGACCGACCGAGAAGAAGAACGTCGCCTCGAGCCCGCGCTCCTCCAGGATCCGACACAGCGTCGGCACGCCGAGGCGGGTGCCACGGAGCGTGTCGACGTCGATCCGCAGGCCGAGCGAGTTCATCGGGCCGACGTGGCGAGCTCGGGCGACCTGGGGCGGAGCTCGCCCGTGTCGACGCTCTGCCGCGCGACGAGGTCGCGCAGGAACCAGTCGAGCGTGCGTGCGACGGCGTGCTCCGCGGTGATGACGGGGTTCCAGCCGAGGACCTTGCGAGCGTTCGCGATGCTCGGCTTGCGGAACTGCACGTCCTGGTAGCCCGCGCCGTAGTAGGCCCCGCTCTCGATCTCGCGGAAGCCGGCGAACGGCGGGAAGTGGTCGCGCAACGGGTGCTCGTCGAACTTGGCGACGAGGAGTTCCGCGAGCTCCCGGATCGAGAGGTCGTTCTCCGGGTTGCCGATGTTGAAGATGCCCTTGTCGCAGCGACCGCCCTCGTCGTCGATGATCCGCACGAGGCAGTCGATGCCCTCGTCGAGGTCGGTGAAGCAGCGCTTCTGGCGACCGCCGTCCACGAGCTGGATCGGCGTGCCCTCGACGAGGTTCAGGATGAGCTGCGTGATCGCACGCGAACTGCCGATGCGCGCGGCGTCGAGGGTGTCGAGTCGCGGACCGATCCAGTTGAAGGGTCGGAACAGCGAGAACTCGAGCCCGCGCTCCTGACCGTACGCCCACAGGACGCGGTCGAGCAGCTGCTTGGAGCACGAGTAGATCCAGCGCTGCATCGGGATCGGGCCGAGCACGAGGTTCGAGCGCTCCTCGTCGAACTCCTCGTCGGTGCACATGCCGTACACCTCGGAGGTCGAGGGGAAGACGACGCGCTTGCCGTACTTCGCGCAGTAGCGGATGACCGCGAGGTTCTCCTCGAAGTCGAGCTCGAACACGCGCAGCGGGTTGCGCACGTACTCG
>JAWKUH010000031.1:0-69517 GCA_041398665.1 Planctomycetota bacterium
GCGTGGGCGCTCGTCCCGAGCGGTGGTCCCGCCGCGGCGCTCCGGTAGGATCCGCGCATGAGCGGACGCGCCTACGACGCCATCGTCCTCGACCTCGACGGAACGCTCGTCGCCGACGACGGGCACGTCCGGATCGCCGTGCGCGCGCGGCTCCGCGACGCGATGGAGGCCGGGATCGTCGTGATGGTCGCGACGGGGCGATCGGAGGCGGCCTGTCGCGACGTCGTCCGGGAGCTCGGCGTCGCCGTCCCCGTCGTCGTCTACAACGGCGCCGGACTGTGGTGTCCGACCTCGGGCGAGCTCCTCGAGGAGCGACTGCTCTCCAATCGCGCGGTGGACCGGATCTTCCGTGCGGTCGACGAGTACGGGCTCGTCCCGGTCGTCATGTCGCGCGGTCGCAAGGTGGCCGAGCCTCCGCGCGACGAGGTCGTGCGGCGCGCACTCGCCACCATGCACGAGCTCGAGTACCACCGGCTCGAGGACGTCCCGCGCGAGTACCTGATCCGCGTGACGCTCATGTCGGAGCGGTACGACGACTCGGCCGCGCTCCTCGCCGACGTCGAGCGCGTCGTCGACGTCCCGACCTACCTCACGCACTTCCCGCTCGCCGCGCTCGCCCAGCACCGCGAGAGTCCGATCCAGGTCGTGGACGTGCAACCGCCCTGTCGCGGGAAGGGCGAGGCCCTGCGCTGGCTCGCCGAGGAGCTCGACATCGCACCGGAGCGCGTGGTCTGCGTCGGCGACGCCGGCAACGACGTGCCGATGTTCCGGCGCGCGGGCCTCGCGGTCGCGATGGGGAATGCACTGCCCGACGCACGCGCCGCGGCACACCGCGTGATCGGCGACTGCAACAGCGACGCGATCGCCGAGCTGATCGAAGAGGTGCTGCTCGACCCGGTCACGGGTCCGAGCGGTCGTTGACGCGCGGAGCGGCGTCGAAGCGACGAGCGCCGGTCGGCCGCCGCCCGGCTACTCCGCCGACGCGCAGCCCGACGTGCCGCACTCCGGCTTGCCGCACGTCCCGCCGTCCGACTTCGTGTCGGCCTTCTCGCCGGCCTTGTACGAGTCGCTGCGGTAGTCCGTCTGGTAGAAGCCGGCGCCCTTGAAGATGAAGCCGGCTCCCGCGCCGACCTGGCGCTCGAGCTTGAGCGCGCCGCACGCCGGGCACTTGCGCTTCGCCGACTCCGACATGGAGTGGAAGATCTCGTGGTGGGCACCGCAGGCCCTGAAGACGTAGTCGTAGGTGGGCATCTCGTCGAACCTCGTGGTCCGGTGCTCTACTCGTTCCTCTCCTCCGGGGCGTCGTCGATCGACGCGGTGTCCGCCGCGCTCGTCGTCGAGTCCTCCGGTTCCGGAGCGGCGCCGTTCTCCTCGTCACGGTCATCGGCCGTGCCGGCCGCGACCTTGACCTGGGCGTGGCGCAGCGCGCGCCCGCGCCAGGCGAAGCCCTTCTTCGCCACGGCGAGGACCGTGCCCTCGGGCCGTTCGTCGTCGCGGACCGACTCGACCGCCTCGTGCCAGGCCGGGTCGAAGGCGTCGCCGGGTGCGAGCTCGATCGGCTCGACGCCGTGGCGCGCGAGCGCTTCGACGAGCTGGCGGCGCACCATGTCCACGCCGAACGCCAGGTTCTTGGCGTCGGTGCTCTCGGTGGGGCTCGCCATCGCCATGTCGAGGTAGTCGAGCACGGTGACGAGTTCGCGCAGGAACGGTTCGATCTCCGCGCGCGAACGGTCCTCGACCAGTCGCGGGAGTCGGTTCTGGAGGTTGTGGTAGTCCGCGCGCGCGCGTTCCCACTGTTCGCGGAACTGCTCGCGCTCCCGGATCGCAGCTTCGAGCTCCGACACGGGTGCGCCTTCGTCCGACGCCGTGTCCGTCCGCGTCGAGCCGCCGGGACGTTCGTCCTCGGGCCGTTCCTCCTCGCGGCGGTCCTTCTTGCGCTTGCCCATCACGTTCGCTCTTCGATCGTTCCCACGCGTGTCGCGGTGATCAGGTCGAGAAGTAGTCCGAGATCTTCTCGAACAGCGACTTCGAACCCGACTTCTTGCCCTCGATCTCGTCGAACTCGCGCAGCAGTTCCTTCTGTCGGTCGCTCAGCTTCGACGGTACCTCGACGAAGACGCGCACGAGCTGGTCGCCGCGACCCGAACGCTCGACCTGCGGGAGGCCCTGCGAGCGGAGCCGGAAGACGCGACCCGGCTGGGTTCCGGACGGGATCTTCATCTCGACCTTGCCGCGCAGCGTCGGGATCTCGACCTCGTCGCCGAGGGCGAGCTGCGCGAACGTCAGCGGGACCTCGGTGATGAGGTCGGGACCGCTGCGCTGGAAGATCTTGTGTTCCTTCTCGCGCACGACGCAGTAGAGGTCGCCGCGCGGTGCTCCGGGCTCGCCGGCGTCGCCCTCGCCCGCGATGCGGATGCGCATGCCCTCCTCGACGCCGGCCGGCACGTCGACGGAGAGCTCCGACTCCTGCGCCTCGCCGCCGCTGCCCTTGCACACCGGGCAGGGGTCGCTCACGACGCGACCCGCTCCGCGACAGGTCGGGCACGGTGACGCGACGGCGAAGAAGCCCTGCGCGCGCTGGACGCGTCCCGCGCCGCCGCAGGTCGAACAGGTCTCGGGCTCAGCGCCGTCGCGCCCGCCCGTGCCCTTGCAGGCCGTGCAGTTCTCGCGGCGCTTGATGCGGATCGTCCGCTTCACGCCGGTGTCGATCTCCTCGAGCGAGAGCTCGAGGACGATCTTGAGGTCGCGACCGGGAGCCGGGCCGCGTCGACGCCGCCGACCTCCGCCGAACAGGTCGCCGAAGAACCCGCCGCCGCCTCCGCCGCCGAAGATGTCGCCGAAGGCCTCGAAGATGTCCTCGAGGTTCGTGAACTGGCGACCGCCCGACGGACCGGCGCCCGCGCCGAACGCGGCGTGACCGAACTGGTCGTAGCGCGCGCGCTTCTCGGCGTCGCCGAGGACGTCGTAGGCCTCGGCCGCCTCCTTGAACTTCGCTTCCGCGGCCGCGTCGTCGGGGTTGCGGTCGGGGTGGAACTGGAGCGCGAGCTTGCGGTAGGCCTTCTTGATGTCCTCGGCTCCGGCGGACCGTTCGACACCGAGGACCTCGTAGTAGTCCCTCTTCGCGTTCATCGTCGGCTGGGCGGTGTCGTCGTCGGTCGGGTCGGATCGAGGTGGAGGTCGGATGGACCTCGGATCGAGAGACGGGCGGCGGGGGATCCCCGCCGCCCGTTCCTGGACGAGGAGCCGTCCGGATCAGGACATGCTGCCGTGCACGCCTTCGTCGTCCTTGAGCTCGGTGACCATCGTGTCGGTCGTGAGCAGGAGGGCGGCGATCGACGCGGCGTTCTGGAGGGCCGAGCGGACGACCTTGGCGGGGTCGATGATGCCGGCCTTCACCATGTCGACGTACTTGCGCTCGAGCGTGTCGTACCCGAACGTGCCGCCCTTCTCGCGGACCATCTCGACGATCACGCTGCCGTCCTCGCCGGCGTTGTCCGCGATCTGACGCAGCGGGCCCTCGAGGGCGTGCTTCACGATCTCGGCGCCGAAGCGCTCGTCACCGCGGAACTTGGCCTCGCCGACCGCGTCGGAGGCGCGCAGGAGCGCGACGCCGCCGCCGGGGACGATGCCCTCCTCGATCGCGGCGCGCGTCGCGTTGAGCGCGTCCTCGATGAGGTCCTTCTTCGCCTTCATCTCGGCCTCGGTGTCACCGCCGACCTTGACGACGGCGACGCCGCCGGAGAGCTTCGCGAGGCGCTCCTCGAGCTTCTCCTTGTCGTAGTCCGAGTTCGTCTTGGCGATCTGGGCGCGGATCTGCGCGCAGCGGTCCTCGACGGCCTTCTTCGTGCCGCCGCCCTGGACGATGGTCGTGGCGTCCTTGGCGACGCGCACGCGCTTGGCCTTGCCGAGGTGGGCCATCTCGACGTTCTCGAGCGAGATGCCGAGTTCCTCGGTGATGGCGGTGCCGCCGGTGAGCGCGGCGATGTCGCCGAGGTAGGCCTTGCGGCGCTCGCCGAAGCCGGGCGCCTTGACGGCGCAGACGTTGAGGATGCCGCGCAGGCGGTTGATGACCAGCGTGGCGAGCGCCTCGTTCTCGATGTCCTCGGCGATGACGAGGAGCGGGCGACCGGTCTGCGCGGTCTGTTCGAGGACGGGGATCAGGTCGCGGGCGCTGCTGATCTTCTTCTCGTAGACGAGGATCAGGGCGTCCTCGAGCTCGGCGACGAGCTTCGAGGCGTCGGTGGCGAAGTACGGCGACAGGTAGCCCTTGTCGAACTCCATGCCCTCGACGACCTCGAGCTGGGTCTCGACGCCGGTGTTCTCCTCGACCGTGATGACGCCCTCGTCGCCGACTTTCTCGAAGGCGTCCGCGAGGAGCTTGCCGACCGTCGGGTCGTTGTTCGCCGAGATGGTGGCGATGCTCTGCTTCTCGGCCTTCGACTTGATCTTGCGCGCCTGGCTCGCGATCGAGCCGACGGCGACCTCGACGGCCTTCTCGATGCCGGTGCGGAGCGCCATCGGGTTCACGCCGGAGGCGAGGAAGCGCAGGCCCTCCTCGAAGATCGAGCTGGCGAGGACCGTGGCGGTCGTCGTGCCGTCACCGGCGACGTCGTTGGTCTTCTTGCTCACCTCGAGCACGAGCTTGGCGCCCATGTTCTCGAAGGGGTCGGAGAGGTCGATCTCCTTCGCGACCGACACGCCGTCCTTGGTGACCTTGGGCGCGCCGATGGACTTCGCGAGGATGACGTTGCGTCCCGCCGGACCGAGCGTGACGCGCACGGTCTTGGCGAGCTTCTCGATGCCTGCGCGCATCTTCTGGCGCGCGGCGTCGTCGGACATGATCTGCTTGGCCATGTGAGTGGGTGGGTGTGCTCTCTGTTCGTTCGTTCAGGTGTTCTTCGTGGTGGTCGGTGGGGGAGCGGCTCGGATCAGAAGTCCATGCCGCCCATTCCGCCCATGCCGTCCATCCCGTCCATGTCGCCCATGCCGGGACCGCCGGCGCCCTTGGGCTCCGGCTTGTTCGCGATCATGCAGTCCGTCGTCAGGAGGAGACCCGCGACGCTGACCGCGTTGTTGAGCGCGGCCTTCGTGACCTTGGTCGGGTCGACGATGCCGAACTCGACCATGTCGCCGTAGGCGCCCTTGAGCGCGTCGAAGCCGTAGTTGGCGTTCTTCTCGCGGAGCACGCGGTGCGCGACGACCGCGCCGTTGAAGCCCGCGTTCTGCGAGATGCGCTGGCAGGGCATCTGCAGGGCCTCGTCGAGGATGTCGATGCCCATGTCGTAGTCGACGTCCTGACCCTTGAGCTTGGCCAGCACCGAGCGCGCACGGAGCAGAGCCGTGCCGCCGCCCGGGAGGATGCCCTCGGCGACCGCGGCCCGCGTCGCGTGGAGCGCGTCCTCGATCAGCGCCTTGCGCTCCTTCACCTCGGTCTCGGTCGCACCGCCGACGTCGATCTGCGCGATGCCGCCGGTGAGCTTGGCGAGGCGCTCCTGGAGCTTCTCGCGGTCGTAGTCCGACGTGGTCCTCTCGATCTCCGCACGGATCTGTGCGATGCGCGCGTCGATCTGGGGCTTCTTGCCCTTGCCGTCGACGACGATCGTCTCCTCGGAGGAGACGATCACGCGGCGCGCGGTGCCGAGGTCGCGCAGCGTGACCCGGTCGAGCTCCGTGCCGAGGTCCTTCATGATCGCCGTCGCGCCGGTCAGCGTCGCGATGTCGATCAGCATCGCCTTGCGGCGGTCGCCGTAGCCCGGTGCCTTGACTGCGCAGACGTTGACGATGCCGCGGATCTTGTTGACGACCAGGGTCGCGAGCGCCTCGGAGTCGACGTCCTCGGCGACGATCAGCAGCGGACGCTTCGCGTCCTTGACGGCCTCGAGGAGGGGCAGGAGCTGCTGGACGTTCGAGATCTTGGTCTCGTGGACCAGGATCAGCGGGTTGTCGAAGGTGCACTCCATCGACTGGGTGTCGGTGACGAAGTGCGCCGACAGGTAGCCGCGGTCGAACTGCATGCCCTCGACGATGGTGATCTCGGTGTCGAGCGACTTGCCCTCCTCGACCGTGATCACGCCGTCCTTGCCGACCTTGTCCATCGCGCCCGCGATGAGCTTGCCGATCTTCGCGTCGTTGTTCGCGGAGATCGAGGCGACCTGGGCGATCTCCGAGCTGCTCGAGATCTTGCGCGAGGCCTTCTCGAGGGCCTCGGTCACGGCCTTGGCGCCGTCGCGGAGTGCCGCGTTGAGGCGCGCGGGGGCCGCGCCCGCGGTCAGGGCCTTGAGACCCGCCGAGAAGATCGCCTCGGTCAGCAGGGTCGCGGTCGTGGTGCCGTCGCCCGCCGTGTCGCTGGTCTTGCTCGCGACCTCGCGGACGAGTTGGGCGCCCATGCGCTCGTAGGGATCCTTGAGGTCGATCTCCTCGGCGACGGTCACCCCGTCCTTCGTGATCGTCGGTGCGCCCCAGCCCTTGTCGAGCACCGCGTTGCGTCCGCGCGGTCCGAGGGTGCTGGTGACGGCCTTGGCGAGCTTCTGGACGCCGGCGCGAATCGACTCGCGCGCGTCCGCCTCGAAAACCATCTGCTTGGCCATGTGTTGGGTGGGCGACCGGAGCGCTGCCGTCGCCGTCGGGCTGGTGCCGTGGGTTGGGTCCGGCGGTGCTCGCCGGAGGGGATCTCGTACGAATGCCTCCGCGTCGGCCATCGAGGCGCGCGGATCGCGCCGCGGCGAGCAAGAACGGTGCCGAGCGCTCCGAGCGCTCGTTCGCGGCGTCACTCGGCCGCGCTTCCTGCCTGATTGGCAGCCGTCCCCGGAACGCGCGGCCCGGGCTGTCGCTTTGGCAGGCGCGAGCGGTCCGCCGCGGCGCGTAGCATGCGCGGCATGTGGCGCGCGTCCCTCGTCGTCGCGGCCGCCGCCCTCGCGGCGCCGCTCCGCTCTCCCGCCCAGGAGCCCGCCCGCGTCGAGCACGTCGCGGAGTGGCCGCGGGGCTCGACCCCGCCCGCCGGGCCCTTCCGTTTCGAGCTCGAGCGCGACGGCGGGTTCGGCCCGCTGCGCCTCGTCCATCCCGCGCCTCCCGAGCCCGCGGCCGCGTCGGACCTGCGCGTCCTGCTCTGGAACGGCGACACCCTCATCGGGTCGCCCGCCGCTTCCACGACGACGTCGGAGCGTCTCGGCCTGCTCGCGGACGGCCGACCGGACCTGCCGCTCTCGGTCCCGGTCGACGCCTTGCGCCGGCTCGAGTTCACGTCGCGCGTCGACGCCGTTCGCGGCGAGACCCTCGTCGCTCCGGAGGAGGGCGACCGGCTCTACCGCGTCGCGGGGACCGGCGTCGACGTGCTCGACGGCACCTTCGACGGGTTCGAGGAGGGGGGCGTGCGCTTCGAGAGCCGGCTCGGTCGGAGGAGCTACCCGTACGAGGAGGTCGTGGCGCTCTTCGTCGAGCCGCTCGACCCGCCGGAGTCGCTCCACGGTCGGCCCGGCGCCGTCGCGCTCGATCTCGTGGGGGGCACGCGCCTGCCGTGCGTGCTCGAGTCGTGGGACGGCGTCCGCGCGCGCGTGAGGACGGCCTGGGACCAGCAGCTGGCCGTGCCCACGGAGTGCATCGCGCTCGTCACGGCGGACGACGACCGCCTGCTGCACCTCTCGGAACTCGTCGGCGTCGCCGAGTTCGTCGGTGGGAGCGCGTTCGACGACGACCTCGGGATGGTGTTCCGGCCGCAGGTCGACCGCGCGGTGTCGGGCGGCCCGCTGCGCGCCGGGGGACGTGTGCACACGCGAGGGATCGGCGTGCAGGCGCCGACCGCGCTCACCTTCGACGTCGGCGCGGCGGGCTACGCGCGTCTGCGCGGTTCGGTGGCGATCGACGACTCGACGGAGCGGTTGGGCCACCGCGGCGCGGCGATCTTCGTCGTGCGCGGCGACGGGCGCGAACTGTGGCGCTCCGACGTCGTGCGCGGCGGCGGCCCGGTGGTGGCGCTGCCCGAGATCGACGTCGCCGGTGTCGAGCGGCTCGTCCTCGCCGTGGAGATGGGACCGGACCTGGACCTCGGCGACCGCGCGGACTGGCTCGCGGTGCGTCTCGTCCGCTGAACCCCGATCGGGCGTCGCTGCGAGCGTCGCTGCGTGCGTCGCCGCGAGCGCGGCGTCACGCGCCGCCGTTCGACCCGGTGTGCCCGTTGCGCCCCGAACCGTTCGACGACGCACCGAGTTCGATCGGGCCGATCGCACCGTTCCCGCCGAGGCGCTTCGCCTCGCGCAGCGAGCGTTCCGCCGCGAGACGCAGTTCGGACACCGTCTTCGGGTGTTCGCCGTCGAAGACGGCCCAGCCGAAGCTTCCGGAGAGCGTGAGGTCGGCGCCGTGTTCGGTCCAGCGGCCCGACAGGCGCACGATGCCCTCGCGCAGACGTTCGCAGACGCGCTCGGCCTCCGCCGGACCGGCGAAGGGCAGCAGCACCGCGAACTCGTCGCCGCCGAGGCGCCCGGCGAAGTCCTCGAGGCGCAGCGTGCGCCGCACGGCGGCGCCGACCCGTTCGATGACGGCGTCGCCGACGGTGTGGTCGAAGCGCTTGTTGATCGAGCCGAACTTGTCGAGGTCCACGAGGATCAGGACGAGGCTCGAACCGCTGCGCGCCGCCGTCTCGAACTGCTCGAGCAGGACCTCCTGGAAGGCCTGGGGGCGCAGGAGGTCGGTGCGGTCGTCGTGGGACGCGCGGTGGCGGAGCTCGCCGACCTCGCGCCAGCGCCGGGCTTCGCGCAGGAGCCGCTCCACGCGCAACCGGAACTCGCCGGGGTGGGCGCGCCGGTCGACGAGGTCCCACGGTCCGCCCGACTCGCCGCGCGCCGAGAGGGCCTCGGCCGCGAGGTGGTCGCCGACCATGAGGACCGGGACCTGGCGCAGGCCGCGGGCCGCGAGGGCCTGGAGTTCGCCGCCGCCGCCCGCCGTGAGGGGGTCGAGGACGACGACCTCGGGGCGGAGCTCGTCGAGCCGCTCGAGCGAGTCCCGCAGGCTCTTCGAGACCACGAGTCGCACGCCCTCGGGGAGGGCGTTCGTGAGCTTGCGCGCGAGGAGACCCTCCACGTGGTCGCAGGCGAGGACGATGCGCGTCTCCATCCACCACGAGTATCCCCCAATCCGGGGCGGTGTGGGAGACGCTGCCGCGAGGGGGTCGCCGCAACGGGAGGCGGTGCCGTCGAGCAGGGCGGTTCCGATCGGGTCGCTCCCGGCGCACGGCGCGGGGGAACGGCTCGACGAGTCCTCCCGCCCGACCGCCTCGGCCTTTCCAGAGTTCCTCGGGATCTGTACCCTGTTCGGCCTCAATCGTCGCTTCGAGCGGACCACAGCCGTTCCTCGTGACCCCGTCCTGCACCGCAGGACGCGGTCGAGCGCGCCCGGGATCGATCCTCCCGCGCCGCTGCAAGGACAGGGCGTGCTCGCTCGACGCACGGGTGGGTGCGGAACGACGCGTTCCGGTCGGACGTCCGACCGGCGTCGACGCCGCGCCGACACCCGGACCTACAACGAGGATCCTGAGTGAACACGAGCGTCGAAGAACTGATCCAGGCCGGAGTCCACTTCGGGTGCCACGCCTCGCGCTGGAACCCGAAGATGGCGCGTTTCATCCACTCGCGCCGGAACAACATCCACGTCATCGACCTGCGCGAGACCGTGCGCGGTCTGCTGCGCGCGCGCAACTTCCTCTACCACCTCGCCGCCGAGGGTGCGCAGATCCTGTGGGTCGGCACGAAGCGCCAGGTGAAGGGCGTGGTGCGCGAGGCCGGCGAGCGCACGGGCATGCCGGTCGTGACCGAGCGCTGGATCGGCGGCACGCTGACCAACTTCAGCGTCATCCGCAGCCGCCTCCGCCGCCTCGAGGAACTCGAGGGGATGATGGAGGACGGCTCCATCAACCAGTACTCGAAGAAGGTCGTCTCGAGCCTGCGCCGCGAGATGCGCAAGATCAACCGCAACCTGGGCGGCATCCGCGAGATGTCGAGCATCCCGGGCGCGTGCGTGATCGTCGACCCGAGCCGTGAGTACAACGCCGTGCGCGAGGCGAAGCGCATGGGTCTGGCCGTCATCGGTCTCGTCGACACCGACTGCGACCCCGACGGCGTCGACATCCCGATCCCGGGCAACGACGACAGCCTCAAGTCGGTCCGCGTGCTGATCGAGAACCTCGTCACGTCGGTCGAGGAAGGTGCTGCGAACGCGCGCGAGCGCCTCGCTGCCGTGGGCTCGGCCGAGCGCACCGACGACATGCCGGTCGGCGACGAACCGCGCCCGACGCGCGGCAACCGTCCGCCGCGTCCCGCGGCGCGTCCGGAAGCGAGCGCCGAGTCGACCGCCGAAGCACCGAGCGAGGTCGCTGCGTCGACCGAGGCCGAGCCCGAGTCGGGCAAGGGCTGATCCCGCGAGGAGTCGCTCCCGAGCGCCCGCGGTGCCGACCGTCCCTGGTGGGGCGCGGCGCGCCGTGGGCGCCGACGTTCGCAGGTGCGCCCGGCCGGTCCCGGCTCGGCGCCCTGCGACGTGAAGTCCACTCGACGAATTCCACGACCAACCAACCGACCCGTCGCGCGACACGCGCGTCGACACGTTCCAACGGAGACCTTTCCATGACCATTTCTGCGAGCCTCGTCCGCGAGCTGCGCGACAAGACCGGCGCGGCGATGATGGACTGCAAGAAGGCCCTCGAGGCCGTCGGCGGCGACATGGAGGCCGCGCTCGACCAACTCCGCAAGCAGGGCCTCAAGACCGCCGCGAAGAAGGCGGGTCGCGAGACCTCCGAGGGCCGCGTCAGCTCGCGGATCTCGGACGACGCCCGCATGGGCGCGATGGTCGCGGTGCGCTGCGAGACGGACTTCGTCGCCAACACCGACGACTTCGGCAGCATGCTCATGCGCTACTCCGCGACGGCGCTCGCCGCCGACCTGCCGGAGGGCGAGGCCGCGGACCACTTCATGAGCCAGACCGTCGGCGGCGTGACCGTCGAGGAGGACCTGAAGTCGGTGATCGGCCGCCTCGGCGAGAACATCGTCATCGCCCGCGTCGCCCGCATCGCGGTGCCCGACGGCTACGTCGCGACGTACGTCCACCACAACCACAAGGTCGGCGCGCTCGCGGCCGTCCGCACCGACGCGGACCGCGCGAAGGCGGAGGCCTTCCTCGGTCGTCTGTGCCAGCACATCGCCTTCACGAAGCCGGCCTACGCCGTTCCCGCGGACGTCCCGGCCGACGTGATCGAGCGCGAGCGTCAGGTGCACCTCGAGAGCGAGGAGCTCGCCAGCAAGCCGGCCGAGATCCGCGAGAAGATCGTCGAGGGCAAGATGAAGGCCTTCTACAAGGAGGTCTGCCTGCTCGAGCAGGGTTGGATCTTCGACGCCGGCACGAGCGTCCAGAAGGCGATCACGAGCGAGCTCGGAGCGAACGCGTCGCTCGCGGGCTACGCCGTGTTCGAGATCTGACGCTCGTCGCCGAGCCTCGACCGAAGTCGACCTCGCGGGGGCCGATCGGCGCGCCGAGCGCACCGATCGGCCCCCGCGAGTGTTGACTTCGGTCCCGGCCGCGCACGAAACGGCGCCTGCCGCGTGCACGCGGCGTCGCCAGGTGGTATCCGATGCTCCTGTGACGACGACGACGTACAAGCGGGTCCTGCTCAAGCTCTCCGGTGAGGCGCTCGGCGACCCCGAGTCCGGCCACGGCATCGACCCCGACCTCGGTGAACCTCGTCGCCGAGCAGATCGCGCGCGTCGCGGCGTCCGGTGTCGAGGTCGCCATCGTCCGCGGCGGGGGCAAACATCCTCCGCGGGGCGGAGTTCAGCCGCCTCGGCACACCGCGCGAGCGCGGACTACATGGGCATGCTCGGCACGGTGATCAACGGCATCGCGTTGACCGAGGCGATCGAGCAGGCGGGTTGTCACGCGCGCCTCATGACGGCGCTCGAGATCCGGCAGGTCGCCGAGCCCTTCGTGCGCCGCCGCGCCCTGCGCCACCTCGAGAAGGGGCGCGTCGTGATCCTGTCCGCGGGCACGGGCAATCCGTTCTTCACGACGGACACCGCGGCGTCGCTGCGGGCGACCGAGCCCGCCTGCGACGTGCTGCTCAAGGCCACGAAGGTGGACGGGGTCTACACCGCCGACCCGAAGCGCGACGCCTCCGCCGTCCGCTTCGAGCGGCTGACGTACATGGAGGTCCTGAGCAAGGGCCTGCGCGTCATGGACGGCACCGCGATCACGCTCTGCATGGAGCAGAAGCTGCCGGTCGTCGTCTTCGACATGTTCGAGCCCGGTAACATCGAGCGGGTCGCCCGCGGCGACGAGATCGGCACCCGCATCGAGGCCGTCTGAGCACCGGGCCGAGGACTGGAACCGCCGGGGTGTGCGCCCCCGGCGACAAGGAGGAGGAGCATGACCGTCGAACACAGCGTCCCGAAGGACACCAAGTCGCGCTACCAGAAGGCTCTCGACCACCTCGGCGACATGCTGCGGTCGATCCGGACGGGTCGCGCGACGTCGACTCTCGTCGACAACATCCGCGTCGACTACGGCACGCCGACGCCGATCTCGCAGCTCGCCTCGGTGACGATTCCCGAGGCGCGTCAGATCGCGATCAAGCCCTTCGACGCCTCGATCCTGGAAGGAGATCGGCAAGGCGCTCAGCAAGAGCGACCTCGGCGCCGCGCCCCAGGACGACGGCAAGATGGTCCGCATCACGCTCCCGCCGCTCTCCGGCGACCAGCGGCAGAAGTTCGCGGCGAAGGCCAAGGAGCTCTGCGAGGAGACCCGCGTCGCGATGCGCAACGTCCGACGCGACATGAACAAGCACATCGACCAGATGAAGAAGGACGGTGAGCTGACCGAGGACGAGCACAAGAAGCTCCACGACGACATCCAGCACGCGCTCAAGGACTGGGAGGGCAAGATCGACCAGGCCCACGAGAAGAAGGTCGCGGAGATCATGGAGTAGGTCGGGCGGGGCCGACTCGCGTGGAGCCGACCGGCCGGTCCCGACGGGGCGGCGGGTCCGCCCGACTCCACGTCGGAGAACCGGCGCGCCGGGACCTGCCCTCGACCCCGAGGCCGTATCCTCTTCACCGCTCGTCCGCTCCCCGGACGGACACGGGTGCATAGCTCAGTCGGTAGAGCAACTGGCTTTTAACCAGTAGGTCCTAGGTTCGAGCCCTAGTGCACTCACCACCCACCTCGGCCGCGCGCGGCAGCGACAGCACGCTGCAACGCGAGCTCGGCGCGAGGACACGAGTTCGCTCGAGGATCTCCTCGGGCACGGGTGTATAGCTCAGTTGGTAGAGCAGCAACTGGCTCTTAACTGTTGGTCCTAGGTTCGAGCCCCAGTGGGCTACCCACCACCATGCGAGGGCGCCGCCGGTTGCCGGTGGTGCCCCTCGTGCTCTTCCGGCGGCGCCTGCGGCGCCGAGGACCACGCAGGAAGACACGAAGCGAACGGCAGGAAGGACTCGAAGAACACGAAGGCGCCGCTCCGCGGCGCGGACGCAGGCCCGCGGGTCGCGGCTGCGCCCCGCGGGTCCCTGCGTCCTTCAGGTTCCGCCGCCGAAGGCGGCGCCTTCCGGTTCTTCGCGTTCTTCGTGTTTCGATTCGTGGTCGCGCGGCCGGTAGGCCGCGCGCCGCGCCTCGAGGAGCCCGAATTTGCTGCGCGCGGCGCCTTCGGCGCCGGGAACACTGGTTCACAGGGAGCCGGGGAGGACGGGGAGGTGGAACGCTACCGTTGATCGACGAGCCGTTGCGGTGCGCGGTGACGACGGGTCGCCGGAATCGTCGAGTTGCGGAACGACTCGCAGGTGTCCCTCCCCGTCCTCCCCGGCTCCCTGTGAACCTGCGTGGTCCCGCGCGGCGCGAAGCGGCGCGCTGTGTTCTGCCGCGCGCCACGGACTGGAGCGCCCGTCCTCTCGCGCACGCGCCTCGCCACCCCTTCGACCCTTCCGAATCAGAGACAGGCGTCCGCCATCTCCGCACAGGCGTGCTCCACGTCGTCGATCTCCTTCGGCACGTCGACGGTGAGCACCTCGTGGCCCTTCTCGGTCACGAGCACGTCGTCCTCGATGCGGATGCCGATGCCGCGCCAGCGCGCGTCGCTGAGTTCGTCGTCGGGCGCGACGTACACGCCGGGCTCGACCGTGAGGACCATGCCGGGCGCGAGCCTGCGCGGCTCGCCGCCGCCGTCGAAGTACGCGCCGACGTCGTGCACGTCGATCCCGAGCCAGTGGCTCGTCTTGTGCATGTAGACGCGGGAGTAGCTCCGCTTCGAGATCACCTCGTCGAGGCTGCCCTCGAGGATCCCGAGCTCGATCAGTCCCTCGCACAGCGTGCGCAGCGCGGCGCCGTGGACCTCGTCGAAGGCCGCGCCCGGGCGCACAGCGGCGATCGCGGCCTTCGGCCGCGAGCACGACCGCGTAGAGGTCGCGCTGCTCCGGCGTGAACGTCCCGTCGACCGGGAAGGTGCGCGTGACGTCGGCGGCGTAGTGCGCGTACTCGCAGCCCGCGTCGACGAGCAGGAGCTCGCCCGCAGCGAGCGGCGCGTCGTTCTCGTGGTAGTGCAGGATGCAGGCGTTCGCGCCTCCCGCGACGATGCTGCCGTAGGCCTCGCTCGCTGCCCGCCTTGCGGAAGTGGTAGGAGAGCAGCGCGTCGATCTCGGCCTCGTTGACGCCGGGCCGAGCGAGCGCCATCGCCGCCCGGTGCGCCTCGCCCGTGATCTGCGCGCGGCGCGGCGCATCACGGCGACCTCGGCCGGCGTCTTGAAGAGGCGCAGCTCGCCGACGAGTTCGGTCGCGCTCGACCACTCGACCGGCGCTCGGCGACCCAACTTCGCCCTGGCGCGGCGCGTCCGCGCGAGCACACCCGACATCGCGCGGTCGCGCGCCTCGTCGTCGCCCGTCGCGTAGTAGACCTTCGAATAGCCCTCGAGCAGGGAGCCCAGCTCGTCGTAGACCTTCGCCACGTCGCGCGCCTCGTCGACCGCAAGAGCGCCCGGCGCGCGTTCGACGCCCACGCGTCGACCCGTCCAGGTCTCCTCGGCCGCGTCGCGCTCGCGCAGGAACAGCACGCTCGCCGGCGTCCCGACCGGGCAGAAGGACGAGGCACGCGCCGGGCTCGGCGAAACCGGTCGCCCACCAGAAGTCGCTCCCCGACGGAAGCGGTACTCGGAGTCGCCGTTGCGGAGCTTCGGCGTGTTGGTGAAGAGGACGGCGGCGGCTTCCTGCCGGCGGAGCTCGTCGAGCAGCCGGTGCCGGTTCGTGCGGTGGAGTTCGCTCATGTCGTGGCTCGCGGTTCGGACGGGTCCTCCTTCGGTCGCCGGAGGCCCTCGCCCGGAATCGAGTCCGGCGAGCATAGCGACCGGTCCCCGCCGCGAGGCCTTCCGCACGGGCCTAGGCGTCCGCACGCTCCGCCCCGCGTTCCCGCTCGGTCAGCGCGGACCCGCGTCGGACCCTGCACCGAGGGCGAACCGTTCGAGGTGTCGCGTCAGGTCGCGGAGCAGCGCGGGGCGTCGCTCGCGCGGCGAGAGGTCGACGGTGTAGGGGAGCGGTCCGCGCGCGAGGTCGTCGAGCCCGAGGCGGCGGATCTCGAACGGGAACAGCGCTTCGCACGCCGCCGCGAAACCCTCGAGGTAGGGCGCGTCGGCGTCGGCCGCGTCGAAGAGGACGGGCAGCCCCATCACCTCGATCCCGCGCGGGACGCTCGCCGGCGGCTCGGCCGGCCACGCCACGTCGTCGCGCGCGATGCGACCCCACAGTCGGTACCACTCGCCGACCTCCGTCAGCGCGACGGGCAGCGGTTCGCCGACCGTCTCCGCGCGGTCCCAGTCGTCGTACTCGACGGTCACGACGAAGCCGGGCGGGGCGGGGATCACCGCGGCGAAGTCGACCGGGTCGCCCTCGTCGAGACGGAAGCGCAGGTCGACGCCGTCGCCGCGCACCTCGAGTCGGGCCGAGATCGACGACCCGCCGATCGCGATCCCCGAGATCTGAGCCCTCGCGCGACGGGAGACCTCCGCATCGGGGGGCGTCAGCGCGGGGCGGAGCACGCAGCCCTCCGCGAGGCCCGCTCGCGCGTGTCGACGTCGAGCGCGCTACCGAGCGAAGTGGGGGAAGAGACGCCCGGCGAGTTCGGGGTCGATGGCCGCGAGCGCCTCGAGGTGTCGCCATCCGTCGGCGTCGCGGCCCTGGTGGAGCGCGGCGATCGCGAGACGGGCGCGCCGCTGCTCGATCCTGTTCGGCGCCGTCGCGCTCGGCCGCGACGTCCCTCGCGAAGGCGCGCCAACGCGCGCTCCACGACGGGTCGCCGTGCGCGACGTCCTCGGCCAGGGATCGTCGATCCTGGGACTCCACCGGTGCTCGGGAGAGCGGCGAGGGTCGCCGCCGCCATCGAGGACGTCCGGCAGCGTGATCGTCCATTCGCGCGGCACCCTCGCTCCGAGCGGCCTCGTGCGATCCCGCAGGCCTGGCACGCCGATCCGCGTGCCCGGCGACGCGGGCGACCGAGAGCGCGACGAACGCCCCGAGGATCGGCGCGATCGCGCGCAGCGTGAGGAGCTTCGCTCCATGGCGAGGCGAGGGCGGCGCCCGCGGCGGGGCGTCCGGTTAGCCTATCGCGCAGCGAGCGCGCCGAACCACGGCCGCCCCCGACACGCCCGAGACGCGACGCACCCCGACCCACGATGATCGACAAAGAACTCCTCGAGATCCTCGCCTGCCCGGCGACCTACCAGACGCTCGCGGAGGCGCCGGAGGAGCTGGTGAAGCGGCTCGAGGAGCGTCGCGCGGCGGGAACGCTGCGCACGGTCGCGGGAGCGGCGGTCGAGGGCACGATCGAGGCCGCGCTCGTCCGCGCCGACGGAAAGGTCGCCTACCCGATCCTCATGACGGCATCCCCGTCCTCCTCGTCGACGAGGGCATCGCGGTGGAGGAATCCGCCTGACGCCGTGCGCTTCGCGAGTCCGACGCACGGTGGTCGCACGGTCCGGCTGGGCTACTGCCTGAACGTCCTCGCGATCGACGACCTCGCGGAGTTCGAGCGCGCGATCGAGACTCGTGCTCGCGCCGCTGCGCGAGCGTGTCGCGCCGACCGGGGAGCCTCGGTGCCGGCCTCCACCTCCTGGCGGATGGCGTTCGCCCTGTCGGAGGACCGCGCGCAGCCGCTGCGCGCACGCCTGCGCGGGCGTCTCCGCGATCACGGCATCGCGGCCTTCGCCGGCGAACGCGTTCCCCTACGAACGCTTCCACCGTCCGGGGCTCATGTCACGTGTTCCGTCCGGCGTGGGACGAGCGTGAACGCCTGCTCTACACCGGTGCCGTCGCGGTGTGCGCCGCGGCACTCGCTCCGGACGGCGCGACGACGTTCTCGATCAGTACGCACACGGGCTTCCACCGCGCGGACGTCGGCACGCCGGAGGCGTTTGCCGCGCGCGTGCGCGACTGCGGCGCCAACCTCGACGGCGGCGCTCGTGCTCGCGAAGCTCGAGCGGCGAGCGCGCGCGCTGCGCGGGATCCTGGCACTGGAGCCGGAGCCGCGTTCGCTCGCCGGCGACACGCGCGAGTTCGCCGAGGTCTGGCCGCTCCTGCGCGACGCCGCGGCGAGCGAACTGGGGAAGCGCGGCGAGCGCGATCCCGAGGCCGTGCTCGCGCGACACGTCGGCCTGTGTCTCGACACGTGCCACGCCGCCGTCGAGTACGAAGCGCCTCGCGACGCGGCGCGTGCCGGCGCACGCGCTCGGCGCGCCGATCGGGAAGGTGCAACTCTCGAGCGCTCCCCGGCCTGACGCGCCGGCCTGTGACGACGAGGGACGCCTCCGTCTGCTCGCGTTGGACGAGCCGGTCTACCTACCCGCTCACCGCGCGACGCGGCGAAGAACTGCTCCGACTCGGCGACCTGCCGGAGTTCGGCGCGTTGCTGTCGGAGGAGCGCGAACGCTTCCTCTCCGCCGACGAGTGGCGCTGCCACTTCCACGTCCCGCTCGACGCGCGCCGCTGCCTCTCGTGGGAGCGGGGGCTCGCGACGACGGCGGACGAGGGCGCGCGCACGCTCGCGCACCTGCTCGACGATCCGGACCTGTGGGGGACCGACGAGCTCCACGTCGAGGTCGAGACCTACACGTTCGACGTGTTGCCCGAGGAACTGCGGGCCGGTGGTCTGGTCGAGTCGCTCGCCCGCGAACTCGAGGGCGCGCGCTCGGATCGAGGCCTGCGGCCATCGAGCGTCGCCGCGGGCTGAGAGCGATTCAGGGATCGAGCGGCCCGAGCAACCAGGCCGTCACGGCCCAGCGCGGCGCGACGGCCGGGAGCACCTCGTGCTCGAGCCGGTCCGCGAGGAACAGCACGAGTCGGTCGAGCCGAGGTTCGATCGTCCGCGCCCCGTCGGGTTCGTGTGCGACGAGTTCGCCTCCGTCGCCCGGTCGCCAGTCGGGATTCAGGTAGTAGACCGCCGTCGCACGTCGGCGGCCGCCGCCCGCGAACGCGTCGAGGTGGCGGACGTAGCGTGCGCCGTCCGGCGGGTAGACCGCGAGCTGCACCTCCGAGTCGACGACGCCGAGCCAGCAGCGCTCGCGGAATTCCGTCGCGATGGCGTCGAACGTCCGCCACAGCGCGGCGAGCGGTTCCTCCGCGCGGCGCTCGAGCCACGTCGTGAGGTCGCCGCGAAGCTCCGCGTGGAGCTGCTTCTCGTCGCCTCGACCGACGGCCGCGGGCGTGAGCGACGCGCGCTCGGCGACGAGCGCGGCGCGCACGGCCGAGGCGGTCGCGTCCCCGAGGACGCCGTCCTGCACCACGGCTCGACCAGCGCCGAGTGCGGCGACGTCGCGGTCGGTGAGCCCCGGGTACGGACGGCTGCCGAGTAGGTCGAGGTCCCGCGGGACCGGTCGGATGTCGGCGGCGTCCAAGCGCGAGGATGCTCGGGCGCGGCGACCCGCGACGCAAGGGCCCGGTGCCGAACACGGCTCGCGCGCGCGGCGATCGAGCAAAAGTCCCGGAGCCCTTGTTGACCCGTGGAGCGGCCGTCCCTACCTTTCTCCGACTCGCGTGGCCCCTTCGTCTAGTCAGGCCTAGGACACCAGGTTTTCATCCTGGCGACAGGGGTTCAAATCCCCTAGGGGTCACCATCCTCCGCCTCGCGAGCGCGCTCCGGTCGATCCGTCGAGCGCCGAGTTCTCCGGGTGGAAGTGCGAGGCGGGCGCACCCGTCCTCGCGTCGACACCGACCCGAGACGCCCCTGGAGCGGGACGCCGAGGCGCGCCGATGATCGGCGGATGCCCACGAGTTCCCTCCGCCGTGCGACTCCCACGGCGTTCGCGATCGCGACCCTCGCTCTCGCCGCGTCCTGCGCTGCGCCCGGTGACGCCCCGTGGTACGAGCGGCTGAGCTCCGCCGAGCCGTTCGAGAAGCGCGTCATGTCGGACGGCACCAAGGTGGTCGTCCGCAAGCGCGTGCTCGAGGGCGGCATCCTCCCGGACCTCCCCGAGGCGAGCGACTGGTACGACGTCGACGTCGGAGGCGGGGGCTTCCGCAGGTACGCGAGCCGCTACGTGCTCCTCGACGGGATCGGCGTCGTCGCGTGGAACGAGAGGAAGCGCGCCGACGACACCGACATGATGTGGCGCGCGACGGACGGCAAGCGCGGCAACGCCGATCGCGAGTCGCTGCGCTTCGTGGAGAGCGACGATCGCGCCGTTCCTCGGCGCGCGTTCCTCCTCACGCAGTACTGGGACTCGCCGAGCGACGCGCCGTGGACCGCGTGGCTGTGGGCCGACGGCGTGGTCGAGCGGCGCTTCGACGGCCTCGTCCCGACGACGCTCTACGGTCCGCGAACGTACAAGCCGAAGGCCTACAGCGAAGCGGACGACTCGATCGTCTTCGTGGCGACCGAGGGCGAACGCACGTCGGCGTACGTCGTCGGACCCGATCTGCACCTCGCCGCGAGCTACCAGGACGTCGCGCTCGTGGCCGTCCTCCCGAACGACATCGACCACAGGAACGGGATCCTCGACTGGCAGGTGAGCCTCGTCCCGTGCGAGGTCGACGGCGCTGCGGGCCTCTTCCGGCCGATCGGTCGAGCGCTCGCCGGAGGCGATGCGACCGTGGTCGGTGCACTGCCGTTCCGGGCACCGGTGTGGGTCAAGAGCTTCACGGCCGATGGGGCCGAGACGGGGAGCAGTGTCGACCTCGTGTGGGGCTGGCTCGTCGCGTACGAACGCGCGAACGGCACGTCGTCCTGGGGCTGGGCGCGTCCCGACCTCACTTCGGCGACGGGCCCGATCTGGAGCGACGTGAACCTCGCCCCGAGCGCGGCGCTCGCCGAGTACGACGCGGAGTTCCTCTACGGCACCGAGATGCTCGTCGTGCGCGACGCGACGACCGGCACCTGGTCGACGAAGCTGCCGCCGAACGCGTTCGACGGGACGGCGACCTTGTACGACCTCGGTGGAAGCCTCCCGGTCGCCGACTCGCCCGAGGCCGCCTACGAGGGGGCCGAGGTCGCGATCGCTCGGGTGGGAGCGGAACGGCGCGAAGCGAATCGCCGTGCGGTCGAACAGCGCATCGCGCAGGCCAACGCCGACTTCGCCGAGCGCATCCGGCGCGACAACGAGCGCTTCGAACGAGAGCGCGCGGAACGCGATCGGCAGGCCGCCTACTGGAACGGCTACTTCGAACGCGCACTCGCGAACCAGCTCGACGCGATGCACGCGCAGAACCAGGCGTTCTACGAGGGCCTCGAGCGCGAATCGCACCGCGTCTACATGGAGAAGCTCACCAAGTTCACCTGGGGCGGCGGCGCGACCAACGTCTACAAGTGACGGAGCGACGGCGAGGGCGTGGCGCCGGGGTTCGCCCGCGCGTTAGGCTCTCGCGCCCATGGCGCTCCTCGCACTCCGCGGCGTGGCGAAGGCGTACGACGCCGAGCGCCGGCTCCTGGACCACGTCGACCTCGTCGTGCGCGACGACGACCGCATCGGACTGATCGGTCCGAACGGGTCCGGCAAGTCGACGCTGCTCGGCATGCTCCTCGGCGAGGTCGTGCCCGACGAGGGCGAGCGCGTCGTGCGGCGCGGCCTGCGCGTGGGGCACCTCGAGCAGGAGCCGCGCTTCGCCGGAGACCTCTCGGTGCGCGAGATCGTGCGCGGCGGCCTCGCGGGGCGCGACGCGCTGCTCGCGGACATCGAACGGGTGCACCGCGACCTCGCGTCGCCCGACCTCGAGGCCGACGACCTCGAGGCGTTGTTGCGGCGTCAGGACCGGCTGCAGACGCGGCTCGACGAGCTCGGCGGCCACGACGTCGAGCACCTCGTCGAGGCGACGATCGACGGCGTCGGTCTCGCGGACCCCGAGGCGCTGTGCGGCACGCTTTCGGGCGGCGAGGCGCGTCGCGCGGCGCTCGCGCGGCTCCTGCTCTCCGAGCCCGACCTGTTCCTGCTCGACGAACCGACGAACCACCTCGACGCGTTCGTGATCGCGTGGCTCGAGGACCACCTCGCCAAGCTCGCGGCACCGCTCGTGCTCGTGACGCACGACCGCTACCTGCTGGACCGCACGGTCGACCGCATCGTCGAGATCGACCGCGGGAAGTTGCACGAGTACGACGGGGGCTACGCGAGCTACCTCGAGCAGCGCACGCAGCGGCTCGCCGCCGAGGCCGAGCACGAGCGCGTGCGCCTGTCGTTCCTGCGGCGCGAGGTCGAGTGGGTGCGGCGCTCGCCGATGGCGCGCACCGGCAAGAGCAAGTCGCGTCTGCAGCGCTTCGACGAGGCGCAGAACGCGGTGCCGACCAGGCTCGAGGCGGACCTCGACCTCGTCATCCCGAAGGGTCCGCGCCTCGGCACCAAGGTCGTCAAGATCTCCGGCGTGTCGCACGCCTACGAGGGACGCACCGTGCTGCCGCGGATCGACCTCGAACTCACCGGCGGCATGCGCCTCGGCGTCGTCGGACCGAACGGCGCGGGCAAGTCGACGCTGCTGCGGATCCTGCTCGGCGAGCTCGCGCCGACGACCGGCACGGTCGACGTCGGGGAGACCGTGCGCTTCGCCGCGATCGACCAGCGCCGCAGCGACCTCGATCCGACGAAGACGGTGACGCAGGAGATCGCGGGCTCCTCGGACCGCGTCCAGGTCGCGGGGAGGACCGTGCACGTCGCGAGCTTCCTCGACGGGTTCCTCTTCCCCGGTGCGCGCAAGAACACGCTCGTCGCGAAGTTGTCGGGCGGCGAGAAGGGGCGCGTCCTGCTCGCCAAGTTGCTGCTCGAGGGCGGCAACGTCCTCGTCCTCGACGAGCCGACGAACGACCTCGACCTCGGCACGCTCCGCGCGCTCGAGGAGGCGCTCGCGGCCTTCGAGGGCGCCGCCGTCGTCGTGAGTCACGACCGCTGGTTCCTCGACCGCGTCGCCACGCACGTGCTGCACCTCGACGGCGAAGGCGGCGCGCGACTGCACACGGGCGACGTCAGCTCGCTGCTCGAGATGATGGAGGCGGAGCGCGAGGAACGGGCAGCGGCGCGGGCTCCGCGCGCCTCCGCGAAGGATCCCGCGAGTCCTCCGGCGGCGAGCGCGCCGCGGACGAAGGCCAAGGACGAGGGGAGGACGCGGCTCTCCAACTGGGAGGCGAAGGAGCTCTAGCAGCTCGGCGAGCGCGTCCCCGAGCTCGAGGCTGCGATCGCCGCCGTCGACGAGAAGCTGATGGACCCCGGCCTCTACGGCGCGGAGCGCGCGAGGCTCGCGGCGCTCCAGAGCGAACGCGCGGGGCTCGCGGCCGAACTCGAACGCGCGACCGAGCGGTGGATGGAACTCGCCGAGCGCGCCTGACGCTCCGCCCGACTCAGATGATGAGGCGCACGCCGCCGAGCGCGTCGAGCGTGTGCGGCAGGTTCCCGCTCGGCGATCCGATGAACATCAGGTTGACCGGGATCCTCCACTCCTCGGAGAGGCGGTGGATGAGGTCCGGCCCGAACTCGCCCTTCATCACGACGAACTCGATGTCGATCTCGGGGTAGGCGCGGTCGAGGACCTCGATCTCCTTCTTCACCTTGACCGGGACCTCGTCCATGCGCGACACGACGGTCACGAGCTTGAGCCGGTTCGTGTGCTCGTTCTTGCGCAGGTAGATCATCACCTGGTTGAGGTTGGCGATGTCGTCGCCGTGCGTGAAGAACACGACCTGCTAGCGCGTTGATCTGGTCGATCTTCTCGCGGATCACGCGGGAGAGCGCGCCCATCGGCTTGGCGACGCCGAGAACGATCTGGCGCGCGACGAACAGTCCCGCCTTCAGGAGCGCGATGCGTCCGAGCGTGACCGAGACGACGAGGAGCACCGGCACGAAGTACTCGAGGAAGACCTTCAGGTACTCCGGGTTCATCACGGCGTTGCCGACGAGTCCGGCGAGCACCGCGGCGATACCGACGACGACGTAGGGCCAGGGAGCGATCGTCGGGCGCGGGAGGCGCGAGCGCTTGACCTTGAGCAGGACGTTGCCGACCCCGAACAGGGCCATCACGGCGAGGAACGAGATGGTGTAGACGCCGGCGAGCGCGCCGAGCTCGCCCTTCGTGATGAACAGGATCGAGACCGCGAGCAGGAAGAACGTCACCAGGATCCGGTGCGTCGTCCCGCGTCGGTTCGTCGTGAGCAGGAACTGCGGCAGGCAGCGGTCGAGCGTCATGCGGTGGATCAGACCGTTGACGCCCACGTAGCTCGTGAGCACCGCGCCGCTGAGGACGAGCGCCGCGTCGATCGAGATCAGGGTCGAGAGCCAACCGCCGCCCGAGATGCCGCCGACGTGCGCGAGCAGCGCCTCCTGGTTCGCGTCCACGTCGGGGATCGGGACGACGGAGAGGACGAGCAGCGCGATGACGGGGTTGAAGAACGACACCGCGACCCACATGTTGCGCAGCGTCCTCGGGAACACGCCCGGCGCCTGCTCCTCGACGAAGTTGGCGGAGCTCTCGAACCCCGAGATGCCGAGCATCGCCGCGGAGAAGCCGAAGAAGAGGGCCGTCGCCACGCCGCCCTCGGGCGGGCGGTCGAGGTTCTCGAGGAAGACGCCGACGCCGTTCGACGCGACGTGGATCGCGCCGACGACGAGGAGCAGCACCAGCGTCGCGATGTGGAAGCAGAAGATCCCGATCGCGACGCGCGACGACTCGGAGATGCCGAGGATCATCAGCCCGCAGAAGACCGCGAGCAGGCCGACGGTGGCGGGCAGGACGGGGAGCTCGCCCCACATCCCGTGCACGTAGTGGACGGCCTCGTTCGCCGAGATGACCGCGGTCGCGACGTACGAGAGGATCGTGAGGCAGGCCGCCACCGACGCGCGGAACTTGCTCGTCGTGTTGAGCAGCGCGTTGTAGGCGCCGCCGTTGAGCGGCAGCGCGCCGACGACCTCCGCGTAGATCGAGCGGAAGAGGAACAGCACCACCGCGACGACGAGCAGCGCGAGCGGCGCGAGGCTGCCTGCCTTGAGGATCGCGAGGGCCGAGACGTACAGGCACGACGAGGTGATGTCGTTGCCGCAGATCGCGGTCGCTGCGAGCTCGCCGAGCTTGCGGGAGGGGTGCGTCACCTCGCCGCCGATCGCCTCGCCGGACACGCCGGGAGGGTTCTCGGGCTCGTTCTCGCGCTCGACCATCGCGTGGCGGTTCTACTCCTCGCGTCCGCTCGGATCGAGTGACGCGTGCGATTCGGCGCGACGCGGAACGCGCGAGAGGGAATCGCGAGTGGGCCATTCGGCTCGCGCTACGCCGAAGGGCGAGCGCTCACGCGTCGTCCCCCGCGCGCCACTGGCGCCAGCCGTCGCGCACGTAGCCGACGGTCGAGAGCACGACGAGGACGGACGCGGCGACGAGCGCGGGCGGGACGACGGAGCGGTCGAGGTCGGCGGTGATCCAGACGAGGAGCGCGAAGAGCAGGAGGCTCGAGAGTCGCCCGTGGCGCTCGTGTACGACCTCGACGCGACCGCGCCGCGCCCGCACCGCGAGCGACCCGGCCGCGAGCACGACGTCGCGACCGAGCACGAGCGCGACGAACCAGATCGGCACGCGCGCGAAGGCCGCGCCCGTCGTCGTCGCGAAGAAGAGCAGGAGCGCGACCTGCGCGAGCTTGTCCGCCACGGCGTCGAGCGTCGCTCCGAGCGGCGTCGCGAGGCCGTAGCGACGCGCGAGGAACCCGTCGACGACGTCGGAGACGCCGATGCCGAGCAACGCGGCCAGCGCGAGCGCGCGGTGGGGCTGGTCGGACCCGCCCGAGGCCACCGCCGCGTCGCACCAGTGGGCGTGCGCGACGAACGCCGGGATGAGCGCGATGCGCAGGAGCGTGATCGCGTTCGGGAGCCAGCGGGGGAGGGCGAGCCGTGCCACGCTCCCATCCTCACCGCGACGGGCGAATCGCGCTCGGCGCGGCGCGGTGCCGACGCTCGAGGACGAGGATCGCGCCGACCAGGGCGGGGAGCGCGACGACGAACGCGGCGATGCGCAGCCCGGGGTGGAGTCCGTCCTCCCGGACGAGCCCCGCGTTCACGGCGAGGAACACGACGGCGTTGTCGAAGGCGTGCAGCGCCATCGTGAGCGGCAGCGACCGCGTGTGCCAGAACACGTAGCCGAAGTAGATCGCTCCGGGCGCGACCGACGCGACGTGCTGCGGATCGCGGTGCCACAGCGCGAAGAGCGTCGACGTCACGAGGAGCGCGACGACGGGGTGAAGTGCCGTGCCGAGCCTGTGCTGCAACCAGCCGCGGAACAGCAGTTCCTCGCCGATCGCGGGCAGGAACGCGAGCCCCGCGAGCACGATCCAGGCGCTCGGCCAGCGCGCGTCGCGGAGGCTCGTCATGACGTCCGCCATGCCGGGGGTCGGCTCGTCGAAGAGCGACTGCAGCAGGACGAAGCCCAGGTACTGCAGGAAGCCTCCGCCGAGGAGGACGAGCGCCACGCCGCGCGTACCGATGCCCGGTCGGCGGAAGGCGAGCGCTCGGCCGAACCCGATCCGCGTCGCGAGCCCGGCGACGAGCACCGCGGCCGCGAGCGTCGTCATCATCGGGACGAGCCACGCGATCCAACGCAGGCCCTGCGACTCGCTGCCGTATCCCGCGCCCAGAGCGCGTGCGAACCACGCGTACCCCGCGTCGCCGACGCGCAGTGCCGCGATTACGGCGACGGCCGCGCCGAGTGCGGTGACGCCGAGCGAGGCCAGGCGCGAGCCGAGCGTCCGCGGCGTCACAGCTTCCCGACGATCGCCATCCAGCGCAGCTTCAGCACCGTCGTGTAGCCCTGCATCAGGATGCGCAGCGTCAGCGTCGACTCGCCGCGCACGCGGTCGACGAACTCGATCGGGATCTCGGCGATGCCGATGCCGGCGCGCGCCGTCTTGAAGAGCAGCTCCTGCACGATGGCGGGTCCCTTCGAGAACGTGTTCTCGACATGGATCCTCTGCAGCGTGTCCGCGCGCCAGCAGCGGAATCCCGAGTTGCAGTCGCCCACCGGCACGCCGAGCAGGATGCGGATGTAGAGGTTCGCGAGCTTCGTCACGATCCGTCGCACGAGGCCGCGGTCCGCGTCGCTGCCGCCCGCGACGGCGCGCGAGCCGAGCACGAGTCCCAACGCGCGTCCCTTGCGCGGTGCGCCGGTCAGAAGCTCGCGCACCATCTCCGGCACGTAGCGCGGGTGGTGCGAGAAGTCGGCGTCCATCTCGACCACGATGTCGGCGCCCATCTCGAGCGCGCGCAGGAAGCCCGCGCGCCCCGCCGCTCCGCGACCGCGGTCGTTCGTCCGGTGCAGGAGGTGGAGCCGCGGCTCGTGCTCCGCCGCGTCGCGCACGAGCTTCCACGTCCCGTCGGGCGAGTCGTCGTCGATCACGAGGACCTCGACGTTCGAGCCGAGCGCCAGGAGCGCCGCGGCGAGTTCCAGCACGTTCTGCGCCTCGTCGTAGGTCGGGACGGTGCAGACCACCCGCGGCGGCGACCCCGATCCGGCGGGATCGAGCGCGTGGACCGGCTCGACGGGGAAACGCGGTGACGAGGGGGCGGGACCGGACATGGGGGGTCTCGAACTCTACCCGCTCGTCGGTCAGGGATCGAAGCGCGCGGCGAGCTCCGGCGGCAGCATGGGGCACGCTCCGGTCGGCTTCGGTGCGAGTCGTCGGCGAACGCGTGCGACCGCGCCGTACCCGAGCTCGCGGAGCGGCTTCGGGAGGACGCGGCCGAGCCACGCGAGGACGCGCCACCATCCGCCGAGCATCGCGGCGGCGCGCAGGGCGGCGTCGGAGCGCGTGAGCACGCTGTCGTCGGCGAGCACGAGCACGATGCCCTCGGGGACCTCCTTCGCTCGTTCGCCCGGGAACCGCTCGTCGAACGTCGCGCCGAACAAAGGAGCGAAGCGGAAGACGCCCGCCGCGTCCTCCTGCGCGGCGAGTCGCACCCAGCCGTGGCAGAAGCCGCACTCGCCGTCGTAGAAGAGTCGCGCCGGCGTCCCGTCGCGGCGCGCGCGGACGAACACCGGGTCGACGACGACGAGCACGCCGAGTGCCGCGATCGTGTCGGCCGCGGGTGCACGCAGCAGGAGGACGAGCACCAGGAACGCGCCCGCCGCGAGCAGGACGAAGGCGATCCGCGGACTCGAACCGGCCGCGGGAGGTCGGGTCGGCAGGAGGAGCGAGAGTCCCACGACCAGTGCCGGGACGAGACGACCCAACGACTCGGCACCCGGGAACGCGAGCGCGACGACGAGGGCGACGCCGGGCACGCCGTCGCGCGGAAGCGCATGGCGCGCGCTCGCGCCGGGTCGAGCAGGCGTTCAGACGCCGCGAGGGCGCGATCGCCGCTGCTGCCGCGGCTCCGACCAGGAGCATCGCTCCCGGCGTCCACGCGAGTCCGGCGGTCACGGCGCTCGCGATCGCCCACACGACCGCCACGACGGCGACGTGGATGCGGAGGAGAACGACCTGGCCGCTCGACCAGCCGCTCCACGCACGGGGATCCAGGACGATCGGTTCCGCGGGGAGTCGCATCGATCCACAGCGTACGCTCTCCGCCGATGCAGTCGCCCGACGAGCACCCGCGAGTCGATCGCACCCCGCGCCGGACCGTGCTGGTCGCGGCACTCCTCGCGGCGCTGCTCTCGTTCGCCGTGAAGCTGCCGCAGTGGGGCTTCACGCACAAGGAGCCGGACGAGCTCGTCTACTGGCAGCTCGCGCAGCGTCTGTGGCAGGACGGCGTCTACTCGCTGCGCGGGACACTCGTGTTCGAGCGGGTGCTCCAGCCGGTGGCGGCGTCGATGTACGACCACCCGGCGTTCCACCACCCACCGCTGTTCGCGGCGTTGCTCGGGCCGTTCGCGGCGGGGGACGCGTCGCCGTACCCGCCGGCTTCGGCCCTGATCGTGCCGTGGCTGTTCCATGCGCTCTTCTGCGCGGCGACGGTGGCGCTCGGGCTGCGGCTCGCGCGGGCGAGAGCCGACCGCGTCGCGCTCGTGCTCGCGGTGGCGGCCGTCGTCCTCGACCCGTTCGGTTGGTTCGCGTCGCGCTTCCTGTGGATCGACGCGCTGCCGATGGGGTGCGCCGCGGCGGCGATGTGGTGCGCGCTCGGCGCGTCGTCGAGGAAGCGATTGTTCGCCGCGGGGACGTTCGCGGCGTTGGCGGGACTCGCGAAGCTCACGGGACTGGTCGTGTTGCCCTTCGTCGTGCTCCTGCGGCTGCGCGCGGCGCGGCGCGAGCACCACGTGCGAGATCTCGCGTTGCTCGTCGCGCCCTCGGTCGTCCTCGTCGGAGCGTGGCTCGTCTGGTTCGCGAACGCGACGGGCGCGGTGCTCCCGACGTGGCTCGCGCCGACCGACGCGATCCTCGCGCGCGACGAGTTGATGCGCGGAGCGTTCGAGCGCTCGCCGCTCGCGCTGCTCGGGTCGATGGCACTGTTCCAGCCGCTCGTGTTCGTCGTGGGCGTCGCGTTCGCGGTGCGCCCGAGCGATCTCGCGGACCGAGCGCGCGGCGTCGTGCTCGCGTGGTTCGTCGTCGGCGCCGCGCTCGTGCTCGCGACCGCGGTGCTCGGCGCCACGCCGATGCTGACGCGCCAGCTCACGGCGGTCGTGCCTGCGCTCTACGCGCTCGCCGTCGCGGTCGTCGTCGAGCGCCGTGCGCCGCTCTGGCGCATCGCCTTCGCGGCGTGCGTCGCGCTGGCCGCCATCACCGGCTGGACGAGCGTGCACGGCACGAGCGTGTACGAGCTCGCGGCGTTCTTCGCGCGCTGATCGGCGGACCCAGGTCGCGCGGCCACATGCCGAGCGGAATGATGCTCCGCGCTTCGCGCTCCGCGTCAGTCCGCTCGGGAGTGAACGCAACGCGGAATGCCGAGCGCCGCGCTTCGCGCGGTGCGCGTCATTCCGCTCGGAGGAACGCAGAGCGGAATGATGCTCCGCGCTTCGCGCTCCGCGTCATTCCGCTCGGGGATGCGCCTTCTCGTAGGCTTCGCGGAGGTGCTCGGCGCTGACGTGCGTGTAGACCTGGGTCGTCACGAGGTGGGCGTGGCCGAGGAGTTCCTGCACGCTGCGCAGATCGGCACCGCGTTCGAGCAGGTGGGTGGCGAAGGAGTGGCGCAGCGTGTGCGGCGTGGTGCGGCGACGGATGCCGGCGCGCAGCGCGAGTCCGGTGACGATGCGCTGGAGCGAGCACGTGGTGAGGCGCGTGCCGGCGTTCGAGAGGAAGACCGCCTCGCGGTGGTCCTCGGCGGGCGCGGGGCGGCGCGGGTCGGCGAGGTGGTCGCGCAGCGCCGCCACCGCGAAACTGCCGAGCGGTGCCAGTCGCTCCTTGCGGCCCTTGCCGCGCACACGGGCCAGTCCGCGCTCGAGATCGAGGTCGCGTCGATCGAGTCCGACGGTCTCCGCGGCGCGCGTCCCCCCGGAGTACATGACCTCGAGCAGTGCGCGGTCGCGCGTGCCGTGCGGCTTGGTCATGTCGGGCGCGCGCAGCAGCTCCTCGATCTCGCCCTCCGTGAGCGCCGACGGGAGTCGCTTCGCCTTGCGACCGCCGCGCAGCCCGGTCGCGGGGTGCACCTCGAGCGCACCCTCGCGAACGAGGTGCCGGTAGAAGCCGCGGGCGGCGGAGAGCTTGCGCTGCACGCTCGACTTCGCGAGACCGCGCTCGTCCAGCCGCGCGAGCCAGCGCCGCAGCTGGCGCGGTCCGACGTCCTCCGGTCGGTCCAGTCCGTAGGCGCCGAGCACCGTCGCGAGGTCGACGAGGTCCGCGCGGTAGGCGCGCTCCGTGTGGTCGGACGTGCCGCGCGTCGTCGCGCGATGACGCAGCCACGCGTCGATCCAGCGCTGCCACTCCGGCGGCGCTCCGTCGACCGGCTCGGCCGACGCTTCGTCCCGAACCACTCCGCGCGTCATCGCCCCGATGCTAGGTGGGGGCGACGCGCCGCGTTCACTTGCCGTCCTTGCCCTTCTTGTCCCCGTCCTTCGGCTTCGCATCACCGGGAACGGCGCTCTCGATCGTGGACAGGTAGGTGCGCCAGCCCGACAGCAGTTCCTCGCGCGAGCGCGGGTTGATGCCGGCCGTGAAGCCCTCCTTCTCGACGGTGTCGAGGCTGGACCTCAGGGCGCCGACGGCGTTCGCCTGCGCGGTGAAGAAGGTCTTCGTGTTGTCGGCGCTCTCGCGCTGCATCGTCACCATCGAGGTGACGAGCTGACGCAGGTCCTTGACCTCGTCCTCGAGCACCTGGACGCGAGCGGCGAGGTCCTGCTGCTGCGGCTCCTGCGCGCCGGGGAACGCGCTCGAGGAGGCGAGGAGGACGACCGAGAGGGCGCCGAGACCGTATCGAGACTTCATGCCGGGGCTATCGGCCGGAGCCTTCCGCGGGCTGTACCCCCGGGTCGGGGAGCCGCAGGCAGAGGGCGAGGGGCAGGAGCAGGAGGGCGCTCCCGAGGACGTAGGGGGCGGAACTCGCGAGGCTCCAGTACGCCAGTCCGCCCAGGAGCGGGCCGATGGCGCGGGCGAGCGAGCCCATGGAACGCAGGGTGCCCTGGACGAGGCCCTGCTGTCCGTCGGGGGCGAGTCGCGACGCGAGCGCCGAGAGCGACGGCATCACCATCGCGCTGCCCGCGGCGAGGAGCGTGAGTCCGCCGTAGAGCTGGACCCCAGCGCCGCTCGCGCCGACGCCCGGCACCAACCCGACCAGCAGGAATCCGGGGACGAGCAGGACGAGGCCGGTCGTCGCGAGTCGCTTCTCGCCGAGCCGCGGCCCGGCTCGCCGCACGAAGCCGCCCTGCACGAGCGCGATCATCAGTCCGATGAACACGAACATCACGGCGTTGTCGCCCGCGCTGTACTCGAGTCGCTCCGTCGTGAGGAACACGAGCGTGAACTCCATCGCCGAGAACAGGATCATGTAGCCGAGGTACACGACGTGCGTGCCGACCAGTCCCGGTCGTCCGATCTCGCCGAGTCGGCCGACGGCGAGGATGCCGCGTCGCTCGGGGACGTGCGATCGGTCGAGCGTCTCGGGCAGTCGCACGGCGACGAGCAACCAGTTGAGACAGGCGAGACCGAGGCTGACCGCGGCGGCCGAACTGAACGGGTTGACGCCGTAACGATCGGTCCACACCGGCATCTTCACCGTGAGGTCGACCGCGTGGTAGGCGATCGCGCCCAGCGCCGGACCGACGACGAAGCCGAGTCCGATCGCGGCGCCGACCGCGGCCATCCCGCGCGAGCGCTGCGCGGGCGGGTAGACGTCCGCGACCACCGCCGACGCGGTGGCGACGTTGCCGGCCATGATCCCGGCGATCAGGCGCGAGGCGACGAGCAGACCGAAGCTGCCCGCGAAGAACCACAGGAGGTAGGCGCCCGCCGTCCCGGCCAGCGTGACGAGCAACACCGGCCGCCGCCCCACGCGGTCCGAGAGCGAGCCCCAGATCGGTGCGAACGCGAACTGGAGGATCGAGTAGACCGAGCCGAGCACGCCGCCGAAGAGCGCCGTCACGGCGAACGACGCCTGGGCGCGGTCGCCGACCAGTTCCACGAGGTTGGCGTGCAACTGTCCGATCACGCTGTCCGGGCCCTCGCGCGAGAGGTAGTGCTCGAGGAGCTCCGGGAACAACGGGAACAGCACCGAGAACCCGACGAGGTCGAGGAAGACCGTCAGGAACACCGGACCCATCACGCGCTTGCCGGGGGTCGACATGACCGCTGGTTGTACCGCGCGACACCCCGCGCCGAGTCGCGCCGCGCGGAGTTCGTGGCGCACCCTTCCGAACGCGCGTCGGACACGGGACGATGCGCTCGTGCGCGAGATCGTGCTGCATCGCGAGGTCCTGCGGGACGCGCCGTCCGTCTTCGAGGCCTTCCTCCGTCTGCGCGGACGACGTTCGCCGCTCCTCCTCGAAGGACCGAGCGGAGCGCCGGCGCGGCGATCCTGGATCCTGTTCGATCCCGTCATCGACCTCACCGGCGCCCGCGACCTCGCGGATCTACGGGGCCGGCTCGGGTCGTGGCGCGCGCGCGTCGCGACGGGCGCGGACGTCCCGTGCGGTCCGTTCGCAGCGGGCTTCGCCGGTGCGCTCGCCTACGACCTCGGCGTCGCGGGCGAGGACCTCGACCTACCGCCGGACCCGTGGGGGTGGCCGACGATCGTCGGCGGTCTCTACGGGGACCACCTCGCGTTCGACCACGAACGCGGCGTCGCCGTGCTCACGACCTGCGAGGTCGAGGGCGGCGAGCCGCGCGTCCGACGTCGCGAGCGCGTCCTCGAACGCCTCCTCGCGGCGTCGGACGTCCGCGAACCCGGCGCGTGTCGCGTCGTCGAGGGTCCGCGGCGAGGCTCGTCACGTGCGGAACACGTCGCGCGGGTCGAACGCGTCCGCGCCGACATCCGCGACGGTGAGTACTACCAGGCCAACCTCTCGCACCGGATGGGCTGCACGGTCGCGGGCGATCCCGTCGCGCTGTACGCCGCGTTGAGGCGCGCCAACCCGGCGCCCTACATGGGCTGCCAGCTCCACGAACGCGGGACGATCCTCTCGTCGTCGCCCGAGCTGCTCCTCGAGTTCGACGGTCGGACCGCGCGGAGCCGACCGATCAAGGGCACGGCGCGCCGCCGACGACCCGGTTCGCGACGCGGAGGCGGCTCGAGAACTGCTCGCGAGCGCGAAGGACCGCGCCGAGCTCGCGATGATCGTCGACCTCGTGCGGAACGATCTCGGCCGCGTCGCGCGCACCGGAGGCGTGCGGGTCCCCTCGTTCTGCGAGCTCGAGTCGCACGCGCGTGCACCACCTCGTCTCCACGGTCGAGGCCGACGTGCGCGACGGAGTCGACGCGTTCGACGTCCTCGGGTCGATCTTCCCCGGCGGTTCGATCACGGGCGCCCGGAAGTTGCGTTCGATGGAAGCGATCGCGCAGTACGAGGGCGAGGGGCGCGGACCCTTCACGGGTTCGATGGGGTGGATCGACCTCGGCGGCGCGGCCTGCTTCAACATCCTGATCCGGACCTTGTTGACCCGACCGCTCGACGGAGACCGGCACGAGGTGTCGTTCCGCGTGGGCGGCGGCATCACGTGGCGATCGCGCGCGGAGGACGAGGACGACGAGACAATGGCCAAGGCGCACGGACTGCTCCGAGCCGTCGGCGCCGGCGAGGAGGCCCTTCGTGCGACGTGACGACGAACTCGTCCTCGAGCGCGGCGCGATCGTCCCGGCGTCTGTTGCCCGGGTCGACCCGCGCGACGCACTCGTGGTCGGCGGCTTCGGTCTGATCGAGACGCTGGCGGTGGTGGACGGAGTGCCGATGCTCCTCCCGGAACACCTCGCACGGCTCGAGCGGAGCGAACGCGAACTCGGCGTGCGTCCCGTGCCGAGCGAACGGGTCGAGGCGACGGTGCGTGAGTTCCTGGCGGCCGCCGCGGTCCGCGACGCCGGCCTGCGCATCGTCCGCGCGCTCGAGGCGGAGGCGTCGCCGAGCGCCCTGCGCATGGACCTGCGACCGCTCCCGGAACCGCCGTCCGGCGGGCTGCGGCTCACCGTCGAGCGGGGCGGCCTCGCCGAGCCCTCGGGCGCGGACCACCTCAAGCACACGGGACGGCTGGCGAAGCGCGTCCTCGCGGACCGGGCGAGGGCCCTCGGTGCGGACGCGGCCCTGCTGGTGGACGGCGCGGGCCGGGTGCTCGAGGCCACCCACGCCAACGCGGTCCTGGCCTTCGGCGGGCGCCGGGTCACCCCGGCTCTCGGCCTCGGGGTGATCCCGGGGGTCGTGCGGGGCGTCCTCCTGGCGTCGGGGGCCGTCGAGGAGGCCCGGGTCGAGCTGGGGGAGCTCCCGGGGCTCGAGGAGGCCTGCCTCGCGAACTCCCTGCTAGGATGCTGCCCCGTGCGCTCGATCGACGGGGTCGCACCGCGCCTCCCGGGGCCCCTGGGAGCCCTTCCGGGCGCCCTCTGGGCCGTCCTCGTGGACCGCGAACCCGGTCTCGCACGGCTCCGACCCGGCCCGGACCGCCCGGGAGCCCTCCGCCCGTCCCCGGATCGTCCTCGCGATCCGGGAGATGTCGGACCGATCACTTGAACGAACCCGTCCCGATCGACCACCTAGCGGGGTATCCCGACGCCGCGGCGCCGGGCCGACCGAGCACGGATCGGCGCGGGACGCTGCGGACGAGCGCACGGAACTCGTCCCGAAGGCGTGCCGCGCCGACGAGGCGCGCCGCTCACCCGACAACCGAACCTCACCCGATCGCGTAGAACCTCGTGCCGACCGCGGACCGCGGATGCGACGCGCCCCGCGCGCCGTCCGCCCCAGGGTCGGCAGGAGCCATCCAAGGAGAAGCCACCATGCGAATCCACGCCGCACTCATCAGCGCCCTCGTGGTCGCCCCCGCGTTCGTCGCGGCGGGCGCACCCGACGTCCATGCCGCCGATCCGGCCGCCTTCGAAGCCGCGCTCGGGGCACCGCGCGCGGTCGCGCAGGACGAGGAGGAGGAGAAGGAGGACAACCGGGCCGAGGTCGCCACGCTCATCGAGCAGCTCGAGGGGCACCTCAAGGCGCGCGGTGAGGAGGACGACGAGGCGATCCGCGTCATCCGCGACCTCTCGGTCGAGTTCGACAACAGCGGTCCCAAGGACCGCAAGGCCATCGCCAAGATCGTGGCGGAGTGCGTCGAGGTGAAGCGCAAGGAGCTCGCCGAGGACGTGCCCGACCAGAAGCTCCAGACCGAGGCCGCGAAGGCCATGGGCGGCTTCGGCGAGGAGGGCGGCGACCTGCTGCTCAAGCTCGTCGACAGCAAGGAGCTCGAGGGCAAGGCCAAGGCCCAGCGCGAGACGATCCTCTCCCTCGGTCGCACGAAGCACGAGAAGGGCGTGAAGGTCCTGGTCAAGATGCTCGACGACAAGAACTACGAGGTCGAGGGCGCCGCCGCCCAGGCCCTCGGCAACTACTCCGACGCCAAGGAGAAGGTGCGCAAGGACATCGTCGAGGCGCTGCTCAAGAAGATCGTGCCGCTGTCGGACCTCATGGAGGACTCCGGCGACTACTCGGGCACCGGCCAGGCCGACAGCAACGAGGACTTCGAGGAGAAGCGCAAGGAGTACGAGGCGCTCGCGTCGGGCACCATGAGCTCGCTCGCGCTCCTCACCGGCCACTCCGAGGAGGACTTCCGCGGTTGGCAGGCCTGGTGGAACGACAACAAGCGCGAGAAGTGGGATTGATGGCCGAGGAGGAGCGCGCGCCGTCCGGCGTCCGGTCCTCCTCGACGTCCCGGACCCGGCCGACGCGAGGCGCCGGGAAGATGGACCGCTGAGCCTCGTCCGCCCGAAGGTCCTCGGGCGGGCTCCACGTGACGAGCGAACGATTCCACTCGCGCCGCGATCGCGGCTACGACAGCCGGCCCCGACCCCTCTCCGGGTTGGGGCCGGCTGCGCTCGTCCTGCCGATCCTGAGCGCGCTCGCGATCGGTCTCTACGCGACCGGACGACATCGACGCGAGGCGCCTCCCGCGATCGAACCGGTCGCCACGTCCGCGAGCGAGGTCGCGGTGCACGAGGCGCGTTGGATGGTCCCGACCGGCGGTCGCGTGACGGCGCGGCTCAGCCGGTTGCAGTCCGAGGGTGCGCGTCAGCGGTTCGACCGTGAAGCCATCGCCGCACGGCTCGGACTCGGAACGGGCGAACCGTGGCGGCTCGAGATCGCGTTCGAGGGTGAAGGAGGAGCGGGCGCGCACCTCGTGTGCGACGCTCCCTCGATCGAGGACGACGACGGCGTCGCCAGTGCTTCGATCGAGAGCGACGCGTCGGATCCCTTGGTGGCTCTGTTCACGCCCGACGCGTCGTCGGTCGCGCCGGGGAGCGCCGTGCAGTTCGTGCTCTGGGGCCGCGAGCCGAAGGACGGTGCTCGCGTCGTCGGCGTCGTCTTCGCCGGGGCGAGCCGGGTCGACGTGCCGCTGCTCCTGGAGTCGACCGAGGTCGACCCCTCGCTGGTCCCGGAGTTCGTCGCCCGCGGCGACGAGTAGGCAGGGGGAGTCGCTCCGTGGTGACCTCGGCATCCGTCGGAACTTCGATCGTCCTGACGCTGCTCGTCCTCGCCGGTCCGGGCGGGGGGGCGAGCGCGGCGCGAGCCGTCCTGCCGAGCGCCGACGAAGTGGATGTCGATGCCTCGGGAGCGGCCCTCGATCGAGCGCGCGCCGAGAACGCGCAGCTCCGTGCCGCCCTGCTCCGCGAGCGAGCGCGCAGCGGCCAACTCCGGTCCGAACTCGCACGGCAGGGTCGAGCGCGCCTCGAGCGCGAACTCGCCTGGCAGGACTTCCAGAGCCAACTCGGGAACCTGCGCGCCGGCGAGGTCGCTGCGTCGGAACTCGCGGCGCTCCTGGGTCTGCGCGACGACTCGGATCGCGCGCGCTCGGAGGTTCACCGCGACACCGTGGACGAGACGCTCACCGCCGCGCGCGCACGCGCGGACGAGGTCCGCAGGCGCCTGTGCGCCCTCCTGCGCGTCGAGGGTGTCCGCGGCTTCGACGTGTTCGACCTCGGCGTGCTCGCGGCCGACCGCACGGAGTCGGCGTCGAAGTTCGGCGCCGGGCCCGTCGTGCTGCGGCTGCTCGACGGTCGCGGCGCCCTGGCCGGCAGCATCTCGGCCGACCGGCTCCATCTCGAGGCGAGTCGCACGGGCCACAGCGTGACGCTCGTCCTCACGGACGGCTCGATCCACGAGAGCGGTGCGGCCTCGCCGTTCCAGGGCGGTTCGTACCGCATCCCGCTCCGTCACGTCGATCCGGCGCCGTTCCTCGACGAGTGCACGGCGCTCTTCGACCCCGACGTCGTCGAGCGCGTCGTCGACGACGGCCGTTGGAACCGGAGTGCCGTCCGACTCGCGCTGGATCGCTCGCTCGGAGCGACCGCGGTGGGGCGGCGCTACCGGCTGGAGTGGCTCGGCGGGGTCGTCGACGGCGAACTGCGCGAGGTCGAGATCGCGGTGCTCGACGACGACGGCAACGAACTGAGACGCTTGGTCGCGGACGGGCTGGGCGTCGAGATCGAGCGCGACCACGTGCGGCTCGTGCTGCGCGACGGCGTCACCACGCGCGGTGACTCGCGCGTCCCGTTCCTCGACGGTCGCATGACGCTCGTGCTGCCCGGCGCCGATCCCGCGGCGTGGCGAGCGGCGAACGTCCCGTGCGTTCGCGACGTCGCGCCGCGGAACGAACGACGCACACCGCCCGAGGGCGAATGACGCCGCACTCCGACCTGCCGTTCGGGGACGACTCCGTCCTCGGGAGCGACGAGATCGACGCGTCCGAGCGCGCCGGCGTCCTCGGCGTCGCCGAGCTGACGCGTCGCGTCGCCGCGCGGCTCGCGGACCTCGGTCCGCTCCTCGTCGAGGGCGAGCTCGGTCCACCGAAGCGCGCCGCGTCGGGCCACGTCTACTTCGACCTGAAGGAGGGTGGGGCGGTCCTCTCGTGCGTCGTCTGGCGCTCGAGCGTGGCGACGGCCGTGCCGAAGGGACTCGAGGCCGGCGAGCGCGTCCGCGTGCACGGTCGGCTCGACGTGTACGCGCCGCGAGGGAGCTACAGCTTCGTCGTGCGCCGCATCGAGCGCAGCGGAGCGGGGGAGTTGCTCGCGCGGCTCGAACGGCTCAAGCGCGAACTCGCCGAGCGCGGCTGGTTCGATCGACGCCGAGCGCTCCCCCGACTGCCGGAGTGCATCGGCGTCGTGACGAGCCGCGACGGGGCCGCGTTCCGCGACTTCCTCCGGACGCGCACGCTCCGCTGGCCCGGCTACCCGGTCCGTCTCCGTCACACTCCGGTCCAGGGACCGGGCGCCGCGGCGTCCGTCGCCGAAGCGATCCGCGACCTCGCGTCGAGCGGTGTCGACGTCGTCGTCGTGACGCGCGGCGGCGGTTCGCTCGAGGACCTGTGGTGCTTCAACGAGGAGGAGGTCGCGCGCGCGATCTTCGAGTGCCCCGTCCCCGTCGTGAGCGCCGTCGGCCACGAGACCGACACGACGCTCGCCGACCTCGTCGCCGACCACCGCGCGCACACGCCGACCGACGCCGCCGTCGCGACCATCCCGGACCGTTCCGCGCTCGTCGAACGCCTCGAGCGCGGGTTCGCCCATCTCGGTCGCGCGATCGAACGTGCCGCCCGGGATCGCGAGGAAGCCCTTCGCCGCGCGGCACGCGCCGGCGTGTTCGCGCGGCCCGAGCGGCTCCTCCAGCGCCCCGCGGAGCGACTCGAGCGCGCGTTCGTGCGGCTCGAGCGCGGCGGGCGCAACGCCCTCGACGCGGCGGCGTCGGACCTGGCGCGCGCGCGAGACCCTCGCGGAGTGTTCGCCCGCCGAGCGCGTGAGGCGCCGATCGGAACGCGTCGCGGGGCTGTTCGCCCGCATCTCGCGCGTCGCCCTCGAACGGGTGGCGACGGCGGAGCGGCGCGTCGCCGTGGGGGCGGCCACGCTCTCGGCGGTCTCGCCGCTGCGCGTCCTCGCGCGGGGATACTCCGTCACGGAGTCGCAGGGCCGTGCGGTCCGCGACGCCGCCGGGCTGGCTCCGGGCGATACGCTCGTGACGCGGGTCGCGCGCGGGACGATCGAGTCCCAGGTGGTCCGTGTCGAGACCGAGCATGCCCACGACGACCGAGACCGCTGACTCGTCCCCGTCGGGCACCTGGGTGGCCGTCGTGAACTACGACGGCGGCGAGGCCAACCTCGCGTGCGTCGCGAGCGTCCTCGCGGCCGGCGTGCCGCCGGAGCACGTCGTCTTCGTCGACAATGCGTCGAGCGACGGGTCGCTCGAACTCGTCGAACGCGAGCACCCCGGGCTCGTGTTCGTGAGGAACTCGGACAACCGCGGCTTCGGCTGTGCCGCCGACCAGGCGATCGCGATCGCATTGGCGGCGGGGGCGACCGAGGTCTTCCTGCTCAACAACGACGCGACGGTCGAACCGGGCTGCCTCGAGGGACTCGTCGAGCGCCTGCGCGCATCCGACGACGTCGGCGTCTGCGGGCCGCTCGTCGTGCGCGCCGGCGCCGATCGGACGATCTGGGCGGCGGGTGGGACGATGACCTGGCGTCAGAACCTGAGCCGACTCGACGGACACGGCCGACCCGACGACCCGGCGTGGCACGGAGAGCGCGACGTCGACTACGTGCCGGGCTGCGCGATGCTCGTCCGCAGGGAGGTCTTCGAGGACGTCGGCGACCTCGACGCCGAGCTGTTCGCGTACCACGAGGACGTGGACTTCTGTCTCCGCGCTCGCGCGGCCGGCTGGCGCGTCGCCTACTTCGGCGATCTCGTGTGCGCGCACGACGCGCACCTCGCGACGGGCGGGGGCTACAACCCGCGCCGCAAGTACATGATGGGGCTCAACAGCGTGTGGTTCCTGCGCAAGCACGGCACGCCGAGCCGGTGGGCCGGATTCGTGTTGTTCGACGTGCTCCCGCTGCCGCTGCTCGTCCTCGCCGGCCTCGTCACGGGACGAGCGCGCGGTGCTGCGGCCAAGGGACTCGGGATCCTGCACGGCCTGCTCGGTCGCCGCGTGCGCGCGGCGTACCTGCGAGCGGGCGCCAGTCCGCTCTGGTAGGGGCCGGAACGGAAACGGCCCGCCCCCTCGAGGGGACGGGCCGTTCGTTCCTGGGTCGAGCGTCGCGCGAGGAGGGGCGGCTCCCCGCGCGACCGCTCACGCCGTTCTCACATCGCGAGGACGTCGAAGGGCGTGCTGAACGTCTCGCCGGGGTTCGTGCCGCCGACGAGCCAGGTCAGGATCCCCGTCGGTCCGCCGTAGGTCTGGACGCCGCCACCGATGGTGACGCGGAGACCGTTCGACATCTGGATCGGGTTCTGCGGGAAGGCGTCGATGTTGTGCATGCCGACCTGGAAGTACACGTTCACGCCGACGAGCGCCGGGATGTTCGGGATCACGAAGTCCGGCACGTGGGTCTCGGTGACGTTGAACTGCAGGATCTTGTCGACGTAGATGAAGTCACCTCCGCCGATGTGGCTCTGCGCGGGGTAGAGACCCACGAGCAGGAGGCACGCCGTCTTGTCGACGTTGACCGTCGCCGGGCAGGCCACGCCGCCCGTCGACGTCGATACCGCCTTCACCTCGTTCGGGCCGAGGGTGATGAACGGGAAGATGTCGAAGTCGAGGATCTTCAGCTCCGACGGGTCGGGTCCGAGGACCGTCGCGACGAGCACGTTGTTGACGAACAGTTCGAGCTTGTCGATCTGCTGCGCGAGCGTCCCGTTGGCGAGGGCCGTCGTCAGTTCGGTCGGGTCGTCCTTGGCCTGGCAGTCACCGCCCGTGGTGTCGGAGATGAAGTGGAGGGGCTGACCCGGGTCGCAGAGCGTCGCCACGTCCGGACCGACGCCGAAGGCGCTGATGATCGTGCCGAGCGCTGCGGCCTGGTCGACGGCGCCGCCCGCGTCGTTGTACTTGGGCGTGATGTCCGTCTGGTTCGGGAGACCGTCGGAGATGAAGAGGCCGATGTTGCAGACGGTGTACTGCGGCGGGAACGCCGGTGCCGTCGTGAAGGCCTGGTTCATCAGGTTCAGGGCCTCGGTGTAGTCCGTGCCCGGAGCCCAGTCGTGGGTGGTGAACTTGCCGACGTTCTGTTGGCCGAGGCCGCCCGTGGCGAGCGAGCGCAGGACCTCTTCGAAGTCCGCGATGCCGTTCGTGTCCGCGTCCTGCGTCAGGCTCTGGATCCAGGTCTGCTGACCGGGAGCCGGGCCGAGGTCGAGGATCGCGGCGTCCTTCGCGAAGGCGACCATCGAGATCTGGATCGGCGGAGCCGGGTTCAGGTTCTGGATCGCCTGCGACAGAGCGAGGAAACCCTGGATCGCCGCGTCGATGCGCTGGATCTTGCCGTCGTTGTTCTGGTCGTTGACGACGGCGATGTCGACGTCCGTGCCGCCCATCGTCGTCGAGTCGTCGATGACGAAGCAGATGTTGTAGGCCTTGCCCGGCGGCACGTTCATGTTCGCGCACGCCGTGACGAGGCACGTCATCTCGTCCTCGTCGCAGAAGTCGGGCGCGATGATCTCCGTCGTGAGCGTCTGGAGACCGGCGGGGCAGGAGTTGGGGTTCTGGGCGTGGGCGAGCGAGCTGATGCCGAGGAAGGCAACACCCGCGAGGCCGGAACGAAGCACCAGCGGGAAGTTCGTGGAAGTCATGTGTTCACCGGGGACACGGAGCCGTTCCGCGCGGCGCAGCGCGGCGGTCCGAGACGGGGCAGGAGGGTGCCTCTACTCCGAGACACCCAACCCATGGGAAGATACCATCGGTAGGGACGACGCGGAGCAGCAGGGCGTGCCCTTGCAATCCCAGGATCAGCCCGCAATTTCCACGCGCCCCCGCGCTCGCGGCGGCGATCGCCCGCGCGGCGCGCGCCGACGGATCGAACGGTCGCCGGAAAGTCCCTCGGCGAGCCGAGTTGGGGCGCCTCTTCGGCTCGCGTAGCATCTGCGCCCATGGAGTTCCGCCACCTCGGGCCCGGACCGGTCGAGACGCCGGTCGTCGTGTTCGGTGCCTGGGCACTCGGCGGCGGCTACTGGGGAGCGCGGCGGGACGCTGCCGCGGCGGCCGCGCTCGACGCCGCCTTCGCGGGCGCGCTCCCGGCCGTCGACACCGCCCCGATCTACGGCTTCGGGCACTCCGAGGAGCTCGTCGGCCAGGCGCTCGCACGGGCCCCGCGACGACCGCTCGTCTTCACGAAGTGCGGATTGCGCTGGGACGACCCGGAGGAGCGCGGCGAACTCGCGTTCGAGGGCCGCGGCGAGGGCGGGCGCCCCGTCCGCGTCCACCGCTGCTCGCGACCCGACTCGATCGTGCTCGAGTGCGACCGGAGCCTCGCGCGGCTCGGCGTCGAGCGCATCGACCTGCTCCAGGTCCACTGGCCCGACCCGACCACGCCGATCGAGGACACGATGGGCGCGCTGCGCGAGCTCCACCTCGCCGGGAAGGTCGCGGCCGTCGGCGTCTCCAACTACTCCGCCGAGCAGCTCGAGAGGGCGCGCGTCGCGCTCGGCGACGTCCCGCTCTCGTCGGACCAACCGCGGTACAGCCTGGTGCACCGCGAGGCCGAGGCCGAGGTCCTGCCCTGGTGCCTCGAACACGGTGTGGGGACGCTCGTCTACTCGCCGCTCGAACAAGGGCTGCTCACCGGAACGGTCGGGCCGCAGCGCACCTTCACCGACGACGACGCGCGCTCGAAGCGACCGACCTTCGAACCGCGCGCGCGAGCCGTCGTGAACGAGATCCTGCAACGCGTCGTCGCTCCGGTCGCGGAACGCCTCGACGCGTCCGTCGCGCAGGTGGTGCTCGCGTGGACGATCGCGCGGCCGGGCGTCACGGCGGTGCTCGCGGGGTGTCGTGATCCCGAACAGGTGCGCGAGAACGCGCGTGCCGGCGAACTCGTGCTCGAGCCCGAGGAGTGGAGGGCGATCGACGCGGCCTTCCGCGACCTGGACCTCCCGCGATGAAGGGCGTCGAGGCCTTCGCGAGCGCCCTCGGTGCGACGTTCCAGGCGCTCGACTGGGCCGCGCTCGGAGCGTCGTACTGCGAGGGCGACGCGACGGACTTCTTCGGCGTCGAGAGGATCGAGGCGCTGCGCGACGCGGGACTGCACTTCGCGAGCGACGTCGGCGAGCGCCTCCCGGCCGGCGGCAGGAGCACGTACGTCGGCGCCGGCGTCGCGGAGCTCGCGCCGATCCTGCTCGAACACGTCGCGCTCGGACGCGACGTCCGAGTGCACACGCGGGACGAGGTGGAGTGCGCGCTGCTCGACGCGGCGCTCGAGCGCGCGGAGCAGGTCTGCCGTTTCGGTCTACCGCGCTGGACGCTCGCCCCGATCGACGAGGATCGGCGCCACGACCACCTGTGGCTGGTGAGCGTGCTCACCGATCCCGTCGCCTTCCCGGCGCTCCACGACACGCTCTACGAACGCGGGCGCCCCTCGCGCGCGACGGTGCTGCGGGAGCGCGGAGTGGCGGCGGAGCTGCTCGACCGGGCGTTCGCCGGTCTCGACGTCCCCGGACTGGTCCACACCTCGGGGGAGGAACTGGAGCTCGTCGGGGAGGCCGCCGAGAGGCGCGGTCTGCGGCTCGTCGTCCCCGACGTGGGGCGACTCTCCCCGCTCGTGGGGGATGCCGTGTACGCCTGCCGTTGCGTCGGCCGATGAAGGGAGGATCACCATGACCGAGTTCTCGCAACGTGCACGGGACGCCTACTCCGTCCAGGACTACGGCCGTCGTCCGGAGATCGGGGGCCTCGAGATCGTCGAGCTCGCCCGCTTCAACGACGACGGCGGTTCGATGACCGAGCTCGGGCGACTCCACGAGGGTCGCCACGCCGCGCTCGACGGGTTCGAGGCGCGTCAGATCAACTTCTCCACGATGGAGCCGGGCGCCATCAAGGCGTTCCACCTCCACGAGCGTCAGACCGACGTGTGGTTCGTCCCGCCGAGCGACAAGCTCCTGCTCGTCGTCGGCGACGTGCGTGCGGGGTCTCCGAGCGAGGGCGTCGTGAAGCGCATGGTCCTGGGCGACGGTCGCTCGCTACTCGTGCGCATCCCGCCGGGAGTCGCGCACGGTGTGAAGAACCTCTCCTCGACGAAGACGGGGACGATCGTCTACTTCGTGGACGTGCAGTTCAGCACCGGTCCCGACTGCGACGAGGGGCGCATCCCCTGGGACTTCTTCGGGGCGAGCGTCTGGGACGTCGAGCGCGGCTAGGCGCAGACCGAACGGCGCCTGCGGCGCCGGGCTTCGCTCACAGAGGAGCGGGGAGATCGGGGAGACCCACACAATTGCTGTTGTCGTGTGGTCTCCCTGATCTCCCCGGCTCCCTGTGAATCCATCGCGCCGCGCAGCGGCGCGCTGCGAGGGCCGGTGAGCACGCCTCGACGATCGTCAGTCGCCCTTCTTCGACTCGACGATCTCGATCATCCTCTCGAGGCTCGCCCGCGCATCGCGTACGAGTTCCTGGCGGTCGGCCTCGGTCAGGCGCTCGCGGCGCATCGTGCGCTCGTCGACGACGTCACCGGCGAGCACACGGTTGATGGAGGGGCCTCGCCGCGCCGCAGGAGGTCGAGCGTGCCCACGAGGTGCGGCGGGTCGTTGCGGCTCATCGTCGCGCAGCCGCATCCGCCGACACCGAGACCGGCCTCGGGAACCTCCGCGAGGTGCACCACCTCGACGCCGCGCAGCTTCGCCTGCTCGCGCGCGTTGCGGACGAAGTGACCCTCCGTGCCGATCGCGAGCTTCGACCCGGGCTTCGCCTTCATCACGGCGTCCCACAGGTAGTTCGTGCTGCCCGAGCCGTCGGCCGCGGCGACCGCTTCCCACGGACTCTCCGGGTGGATCAGCACGCGGTAGCCGCGCTCCTGCCACCACCGGACCATCCTCTCGCTGAACACGGTGTGCACGCCGCAGGCGGAACCCCACAGGATCACGCGCGAGCGGTCGATCGCGTCGAAATCGCTCCCACCGAGGTGGATCGCGCCGCGCGACGGGTCGGGCAGGACGTGGAGGTCCTGCTCCTTCATCCCGAGTCGGAACGCCGTGTTGCGACCGAGGTGCTGGTCGGGCACGAAGAGCACCTTCTTGCCCGTCGCCAGCGCGGACTCGACGACGAGGTGCGCGTTCGAACTCGTACAGGTCGCTCCGCCCGTCCTGCCGGACAGCGCCTTGAGCCGTCCCGACGTGTTCATGTAGGCGACGACGGTGACGTCGTCGCCGTAGCGCTCGACGAGCTGGTCCGCGACGGGAAGGACCATGTAGTCCTTCGCGAGCATCTCCATCGTGCAGCCGGCCTTGGGATTCGTGATCCAGACCGACTGGTGCTCGTGCGCGAGGATCGCGATGGACTCCGCCATGAAGTGCACCGCGGACTCGACGATGACGCGCTTCTCCGGATGGTTGCGCGCCTGGAGCGCGAGCGCGTAGGAGTCGGCGACGGCGCCTCCGTAGTGCTCGACGAGCTTCACGATCTCGCCGCCCATGTAGAAGTGCGCGAGGATCAGCAGCTCGTCGCCGAAGTGGTCGCGCGCGCGAGCGAGGTACGGATCCATCCAGGCGAGGACGGTCCCGATGGAGTGGTCGGGCAGCGCCAGGAACTCCTCGGCGTACGGCCGGAACTCCGGCTGGTACCAGTCGAGCGGGAGCGCGGTCTGGCAGATCGGGATCTGCGGCTCGAGGCGCAGTCCGGTCGGGGAAGGATCGCTCTGGGTCGCTTCGGGACTCATCCGTGCTCGTCGGTGGGGAGGAGCGTCGACGGGATCGCGTGTTCCCGCTGGTGCGTGCCCGACGTCGAGCGGGCGGCGGCGCGACAATGTAGGCGGCGCACCGGTGGAGGACACCTCTTCGCCGCTCGTTCTCGCCACCGCGCCCCGCGCGCCCGTACCATGCGCGCCCGAGCTCCGACGCCCGGCGCGACATGGCCTTCCGCATCCTCTCCGACTTCGACGGCGTGTGGACCGATCCGGCGCCCGAGGCCCGCGAGGTCGAGGCCGGGCTCGTCCGCCGCGTCGCGGCGCTCGTCGGGAGGGACGCGCGCGAGGTCGCAGGCGAGGTCGCGCTCGCGCGCGACCTCGCGCTCCGCGAGCCCGCGCTCCACGGTTGGACGCCCGGCGGACGCCTGACCGCCTACGCCGACGAGGACGCGTTCCTCGAGATCAGCGGCGTCGCGAGCTTCCTCACGCACGCCGACCACGAGCTCGCCGACCGGTACCGCACGTTGCTCCGCGCGGTGGGCGGTGTCGACCTCATGGTGCTCGCGGACGAGGCGTTCCGAGAGGTCGGCGGGACCCCTGGCGTCGGCGAGATCCTGCCCGAGGGGGCCGACGTCCTGCGCGAGCTCGAGGAGCTCGGCGTCGAGATGGTCGTGGTCTCGAACTCGGCGCCCGAGAAGCTCGTCCGTCTGTTCGGAGCGATCGACGTGCACGCCGGCGAGAACGGCGACGCGCGCGTGCGCATCCGCGGCGGCGCGCGCAAGTGGGACCTCGGCGAGGGCGAGGACGCCATCGACGTCCGGGGACGGAGCGTGCGCGTCGACCGCCCGCACTACCGCAGGATCGTGGAGGAGGTCGCGCCGGACCTGATCGTGGGCGACGTGTTCTCGCTCGACCTCGCGCTGCCCTTCCACATGCGGGCGAGCGGCGTCGGAACGGCACCGCGCTTCCTCGTCCACCGCGTCCCGCGAGGGGCGAAGGGATGGGTCGCGGAGCACACGAGCAGCGGCCACGTCGACGCCGTCGCGCCGCGTCTCGCCGACCTCCCTCGGATCGTGCGCGGATTCATGGCGTCCCGGGTCTGATCGACGACCGGGACGGAGAACGGAGAACGACACCGCATGCAGCCGCTCCTCGCGTTCCTCGCCGACTCGGACAAGACGAACCGGTTCCTGGGAGAGGTCGGGGCGATCGCGATCCTCCTGGTCGTGATCGCGTTCGTGATCGTCCGTCTGCCGAAGGTGGACGTCGGTCACAGCGACGCCTTCAAACGTCGGCGCATCCTGAACTGGCTGCCGCTCGGGCTGACCTACGCGCTCCTCTACATGGGGCGCTACAACCTGACGGTCAGCAAGAAGGCGTTCTCGAGCATCGCGGACGCGAGCGGCGGCGTCCTCATGGGGAACGAGGACTTCGCCAGGATCTTCGCCGTCGGGACGCTCGTCTACGGCTTCTCGTTCGTCGTCAACGGACCGCTCACGGACCGACTCGGGGGCAAGTTCTCGATCCTCGTGGGTGCGGGCGGCGCCGCCCTGATGAACGCGGCGATGGGGATCGCGACCTATCTGCTCGTGTCGGGCTCCGGGAACGCCGACTTCGTCGCCGAGCACTTCGTCCTCGTCTTCTCGCTCCTCTACGGGGCGAACATGTACTTCCAGAGCTTCGGTGCCGTCGCGATCGTCAAGGTCAACGCACCGTGGTTCCACGTCCGCGAGCGCGGCGTGTTCGGCGCCATCTTCGGGATCCTGATCTCGCTCGGGATCTACTTCGCCTTCGACGTCGGCGGCTTCATCCTCGACGGGCCCGCGCCGCTCGTCCGCGCGGACGGCGCCGGCGTCGAGAAGGGCTGGGGGATGGTCTGGATCTTCCTCACGCCGGCGATCCTCCTGCTCGCGTTCCTGGTGGTGAACGTGTTCACGCTCCGCAACTCGCCGGGAGAAGCGGGCCTCGACGACTTCGATGCGGGCGATGCTCGGCTGACCGAGGACGGCGAGCGGCGCTCCGCCGTCGAGATCTTCGGACTGATGCTGAAGAACCCCGTGATCATGACGATCGCGGGCATCGAGTTCTGCTCGGGCTTCCTGCGTCAGGCGATCATGCAGTGGTACCAGGCCTTCGCGAAGCAGACGGACGGCGTCTTGCAGCTGAAGGGGAGCTTCGTCAACGAGCACTGGGGCGTGATGCTGTGCTGCGCCGGCATCCTGGGCGGCGTCTTCGCGGGCTCGATCTCGGACCATGTCTTCCAGTCGCGGCGCGGCCCGGTCGCGGCCGTGCTCTACGCGATGATGCTCGCGGCCGCCGTGGTGCTCTGCTTCACGTACGACTCCCCGCTCCTCGTCGGACCGATCGTGGTCTTCATGTCGCTGGCGGTGATCGGCGTGCACGGCATGCTCTCCGGAACGGCGAGCATGGACTTCGGCGGCCGGAAGAACGTCGGCGTGGCCGTCGGCATCATCGACGGCTTCGTCTACATGGGGACCGGCGTGATGGCGATCACGTACGGGTTCCTGCTCCCGGAGGAACAACTCGACGAGGCCAAGAACCTCGTGGGTCCGGCCACGGATCCCGCCAACTGGTTGGCGTGGCCCGCCGCGATGGTCCCCGTCGCGATCGTCGGCCTCGTCCTCGCGCGCCGCGTGTGGCACGCGAAGCCCCAGGGCAAGGCGCCGGCGACGCACTGATCGAACGGCGCCTGCGGCGCCGGGAATTTCACAGGGAGCCGGGGAGATCGGGGAGGCCACAAGAGGAAGTCAACTTCTGTGTGGCCTCCCCGTTCTCCCCGGCTCCCTGTGATTCGTGTGGGTTCGCTCAGCCGAGGAACGGGTAGCGCCAGTCCTTCGGCGGATCGAAGGTCTCCTTGATCGTCCGCTGGCTCACCCAGCGCTCGAGGTTGAGCTTCGAACCGGCCTTGTCGTTCGTGCCCGACGCACGCGAACCACCGAAGGGCTGCTGCCCGACGACCGCACCGGTCGGCTTGTCGTTCACGTAGAAGTTGCCCGCCGCGTAGCGCAGGCGCTCGGTGAGGCACGAGATCACCCCGCGATCCTGCGCGAAGACCGCACCGGTCAGCGCGTAGTCCGAGCCCGTCGCGCAATGGTCGAGTGCGCGCTCCAAGTCGGCGTCGTCGTAGGGGAACACGGTCAGCACCGGCCCGAACAGCTCGCGCTTCATCGTGTCGTAGTCGGGGTCCGTGACCTCGATCACGGTGGGGCGCACGAAGAAGCCCTTCCTGTCGTCGCACTCGCCGCCGATCACGACCTTCGCGGTCTTCGAGGCCTTGGCCGCGTCGATCGCACCCTTCTGCGTGTCGAAGCTCGGGCGGTCGATGACCGCGCCGACGAAGTTCGTGAAGTCGCGGACGTCGCCCATCTTGACGTGGCCGAGCTCGTCGGCGAGGCGCTCGCGCACCTTCGTCCACAGGCTCTTCGGCACGTACGCGCGGCTCGCGGCGGAGCACTTCTGGCCCTGGTACTCGAACGCGCCGCGCAGGAGCGCGATCGCGAGCGCGTCCGGATCCGCGGAGGGGTGCGCGAACACGAAGTCCTTGCCGCCCGTCTCGCCGACGATGCGCGGGTAGCAGAGGTAGTTCGGCAGGTTCTCCGCGATCTGCTTCCAGAGGTGCCGGAACGTTCCCGTCGAACCCGTGAAGTGCAGGCCGGCGAAGGCGCGGTGCGGGATCGCCGCGCCGCCGACCACCGGACCCCGGCCCGGGACGAAGTTCACGACGCCCTTCGGCAACCCGGCCTCCTGCAGGAGCTGCACCAGGTACCAGTTCGACAGGACCGAGGTGTCGGAGGGCTTCCACACCGCGGTGTTGCCCATGAGGGCAGGCGCGGTGGGGAGGTTGCCCGCGATCGACGTGAAGTTGAACGGCGTGATCGCGAGCACGAAGCCGTCGAGCGGACGGTGCTCGACGCGGTTCCAGCAGCCCGGCGACGAGATCGGCTGGTCCGCGTGGATCTCCTCGGCGAAGCGCGCGTTGAAGCGCCAGAAGTCGATCAGCTCGCAGGCCGAGTCGATCTCGGCCTGGTGGCAGGTCTTGCTCTGCCCGAGCATGGTCGACGCGTTGACGCGGTCGCGCCACGGACCGGCGAGGAGGTCCGCCGCCTTGAGCAGGATCGCGGCGCGCTCGTTGTGCGGCAGCGCCTGCCAGTCGCGCTTGGCCCGTTCCGCCGCCTCGACCGCGCGCAGGACCTCGGCCTCGCCCGCGTGGTGCACCTTCGCGAGCACGTGGCCGTGGTCGTGCGGCATCACGAGGTCGATCGTGTCGCCGGTCCGGACCTCTTCGCCGTCGATGAACAGGGGGACGTCGACGACCTGCGCGGCCTGACGAGCGAGCTCCGCTTCGAGGGAGGCGCGCTCGCGTGAACCGGGCGCGTAGGCGAGGACGGGTTCGTTCTTCGGGACGGGGACGCGGAATTCGCCGTGGGTCATCGCACTTTCGGGGGTTCGGCGCGCCCGAGGGGAGTTCGCGGGGGCGCGTTCGCGGGCGGGAGAGGGTACCGCGCGCGTTCGTGAATGCGACGCCGCCGACTCCGGCACTTCCGCGCGGCGGAAGCTCCGCGCAAGATGGATCCGCCAGTCGCGGACGGCACGTCCCCTGGCGGCCCACGAGCCGGGCCGCCGTCCATCCGCGCGCGTCCCGGAGGAAACCATGCACCGTGTCCTGTCCCTCGTCCTGATCGGTCTCGCCTGTTCCTGTGCTTCCACGTCCCACTCCGCGCAGGCCGGCGACGCGCCGAAGGCGAAGCAGTCGGAGGCGCGCGAGAAGCGCGACTCGGGCGACGAGGAGTGGAAGATCCAGCAGGCCGAGGTCGAGCTCGACATCGCGCGGATCGAGGTCGAGATGAAGATCGCGCGCGCCGAGCGCAAGGTCGCCGACGCCAGGACCGGGCTCGAGAAGGCCAAGCGCGACCTCGACGCCGGGCTCGCGGAGATGAAGACGTCGAGCGCGTCGGAGCAGCTCGGCCTCGACCGTTCGAAGAACAACGTCGACGAGTCGAAGATGGAGCTCGACGAGTTGATCGCGATGTACGAGGCCGACGAGTTCGCGACCACGACGAAGGAACTCGTCGTCCAGCGCGGCCGCAAGCGCCTCGAGTTCGCGCAGCGCGGGCTCGACATCGCGAAGCAGGAGTTCGAGCAGTTCACGTCCGTCCAGCTCCCCGAAAAGCGCCGCAAGCTGGAGGAAGCCGTCGCCGACGCCGAGTTCGACCTGAAGATGGCCGAACGCGATCTCGAGGTCGCTCGCATGGAGTCGCGCCTCGAGATCGGCCGCAAGGAGCGGGCGCTCGCGAAGCTGCGCGAGGGCGACGGCGAGGACTCGCAGTGAAGCTCCGCACGCTCGCCGCGGCCGGACTCGCGGTCGCGCTGCTGCACGCGCCGGCGCGTGCCCAGGAGTCGGAGGGCTCGGGTGGGAGCGGACTCCCGCCGATCCCCGACGTGCCCGAGACGATGACGGTCGACGACGCGATCGCCGCGCGAGACCGGGCGATCGGGTTCCTCGTCGCGTCGCAGAACCCCGACGGTTCGTGGGGGTCCGCGTCGAACGAGCTCTTCGCCGAGGCGGGGTTCTCGGTCGAGACCTACTACGCCTGGAAGGGCGCGAGCCACGGGCTCGCGATGATGGCGCTCCAGAGCGCACCGGAGACCCCGGAGCGGCGCGCGGCGCTCGACAAGGCCATCGACTGGTTCCTCGAGATGCGCATCCCGCAACGCGGGAGCGACTGGGACGTCGACTACTCGTGGACGGCGCAGTACTGCTTCGTCGCCGCGACGCGACTCGCCACCGACCCGCGCTTCTCCACCGGAGAGCGCGGCGGAAGATCGCGGAGCGCGGCAAGGCGTACTGGGCGCTCCTCGAGCGACTCGAGGTTCCGTCGGGCGGCTGGGCCTACTACGACGACCCGCCCTTCGCGAGCCGCCCGAGCTGGGCGACGAGCTTCTGCACGGCGGCCGTGACGCCGGCCGTGAAGGCCGGGGTGGAGCTCGGCTGGATCGAGGACCCGGGTCACCTCGACCGCTGCCTGCGCGTGCTGCGGCGGGCGTCGTTGCCGAACGGCGCCTACTCCTACAACGGCTCCGACCCGATCCCGCGCTCGCCCGCCGGCGAGAGCATCGACAACGTCAAGGGCAGCCTCGGGCGCATCCAGGTGTGCAACTGGGCGCGGTACTCGATCGGCGACCCCGAGGTGGACCTCGACCGTCTGCGTTGGGGACTCGACCGCTTCCTCGAGTTCCACAAGTTCCTGGACGTCGCACGGATGCGGCCCGTGCCGCACGAGGCGTACTACGCCAACGCGGGCTACTTCTACATGTTCGCGCACTACTACGCCTGCGAGACGATCCAGCTCCTGCCGGAGGACGAGCGCGAGGCCTACTACGCCAAGGTGCGACCTCACCTGATCAAGTGTCAGCGGAAGGACGGGAGCAGCTGCGACTTCCTCGGCAGCTCCTACAACGTGATCGCCGGGACCTCCTACACGGCGCTCGCGCTCGGCCTCGGCATCCAGCGCGATTGACGACATTCGTCGGTCGGCCGCACGGGCGGCGGGGGGTAGACTCCCGCCGCCCATGAACCACGCCGCGACCGCTTCGGCCTTCCTCGACGACGTCCTCGTCGCGCGCCTCGACGAGCGCGGGGCGCAGTTCCTGCGCGAGGCGCTCGTGGAGCTCTCGGCCGGACCGTCGTCCGCGCGCTTCGGCGAGCTCCTCTCCGCCGCGTCGCGTCACGCGCGACGCCGTCCGCTCGACCTCTCCGACGCCGAGCTCGGGCGCGGGCGGTCGATCGCGCGCGACCTCGACCCGGAGCGCTGGACGCTGCTCGACGCGCTGCGGGTGCGGCTCGTCCTCGCGCACGGAGGGCTCGCCGGGGAGGCGGGTGCGAGAGCGATCGAGGACGCCTTCCGGTTCGCCGACGAGGGCGAGACGATCGCGCTGCTCCGGGCGGTGCCGCTCGTGCCGGCTCCGGAGCGCTTCCTCCGACGGGTCACCGAGGGCTGTCGGTCGAACATGCGCAGCGTGTTCGAGGCCGCGGCGACCGATTCGCCGTTCCCGCGCGCGGCGTTCGACGACGTGGCCTGGCGGCAGGCGCTGCTGAAGTCGCTCTTCGTCGGAGCGCCGCTGTGCCGCGTCCGCGGCGTCGACGAGAGGCTCGACGCGGAGACGGCACGGATGGCGCTCGACTACGCCGACGAGCGCCGGAGCGCCGGGCGCCCGGTGCCGCCGGAGCTGTGGTTGCTCCTCGGTGCGACGCTCGACGAACGGGCGCTCGCCTCGCTCGAACTCGAGCTCGACTCGCCTCGCGCCTGCGCGCGGGCGGCCGCGGTGCTCGCGCTCGTGCGCGGCGGCCGGACCGACCTCGCCGCGGCGCGCGTCGCGGCGGAGACGGACGAACTCGCGGTCCGCGTGGGTCGAGCGGCGCTCGACGGACGCACGGGCGCCGAGGCGTACGCGGTCCTCGCAGGAGGCTGACCCCGGCGGGCGCACGCCCGCTATGCTCGACCGTTCCGTCGCCGCGCGGAGAACTTCCAGGAAACACGAGAGACGAGTCACGCGATGCGCTTCTTCGACCCGCACGTCCACATGACCAGTCGGACCACCGACGACTACGACGCCATGGCGAAGGCCGGGGTGCGGGCGGTGATCGAGCCCGCCTTCTGGCTCGGTCAGCCGCGCACGAACGTCGGTTCCTTCGTGGACTACTTCTCGGCGCTCCTCGGGTGGGAGCGCTTCCGCGCCTCGCAATTCGGCGTCGCGCACTACTGCGCCATCGGCCTCAACTCGAAGGAGGCCAACGACGAGGGACTCGCCAAGGACGTGCTCGAGATCCTGCCGCGCTTCGCTCTCAAGGAGGGCGTCGTCGCGATCGGCGAGATCGGCTACGACGAGATCACTCCGGCGGAGGAGCGCGCGTTCCAGTGGCAGCTCGACTTCGCGGCGAAGCACGAGATGGTCGTGATGGTCCACTCGCCGCACCGCGACAAGAAGCGCGGCATCGTGCGCTCGATGGACGTCGCGGCCGAGGCCGGCGTCCCGATGGACGAGCTCGTCATCGACCACAACAACGAGGAGACCGTCGAGTCGGTCCTCGAGCGAGGAGCGTGGGCCGCGTTCACGATCTACCCCCACACGAAGATGGGGAGCCGGCGCATGGTCGAGATCGTGAAGAAGTACGGCCCCGAGCGGATCATCGTGGACAGCTCGGCCGACTGGGGCATCTCGGACCCGCTGAGCGTGCCGCGCACGGCGGCGCTCATGCTCGAGCAGGGCGTCGACCCGGAGTGGGTGGAGCGCACGACCTGGTCGAACGCCCTCGAGGTGTACGGCAAGTCCGGCCAGATCGACGTGGAGGCGCTGCGAGGAACGCCGACCGTCGACCAGACGCAGCTCTTCTCCGAGAACTCCGTGCTGCGCGGTCAGCAGCCGCGCGTCGGGGAAGCCGTCCCGAACTGATCCCGGGGGGCCTGCCCTTCGGTCACGGCGGCCCTGCGTTCACAGCGGCCCTTCGGGCCGCGGAAACACGGAGCACACGAAGGACCACGAAGGGCTCGATGCCCCGGGTGTTCTTCGTGTGCTTCGTGTGCTCTGTGGTTTTCTTCGCGCGGCGGCGCGCTGCGTTCCCGCGCGGCGCGGAGCGGCGCATGCGTTACCGCGCGGCGCGGGCGGCGCTGCGTTCCCGCGCGGCGCGGGGCGGCGCGCTGCATTCCCGCGCGGCGCAGGGCGGCGCGCGGTCCCCCGCGCGGCGCGGGCGGCGCTGCGTTCCCCGCGCGGCGCGAGCGGGCGCTGCGATCCCGCGCGGCGCGGGCGGCGCCCGTTCCCGCGCGGCGCGGAGCGGCGCTGCGTTCCCCGCGCGGCGCGGGCGGCGCGCCTGCGTTCCCGCGCGGCGCCAGAGCGCTGCGTTCCCGCGCGGCGCGGAAGCGGCGCGCGTTCCACCGCGCGGCCGGCAGCGCCACGACCCTTGCTCAGTACTTCAGCCCGAGCTTCTTCAGCTTCGGCGAGATCACGGCCTTGCAGTAGGGGTTCCGGTCCTTGTTCTGGACGTAGTAGTCCTGGTGGTCGTCCTCGGCCGGCCAGAACGTCGACGCGTCGACGATCTCGGTCACGATCGGCCGGTCGAAGCGCTCCTGGGCGTGCTCGCTTCGCGCGCTCCGCGACGTCGCGCTGCGACTCCGACGACACGAAGATCGCCGAGCGGTACTGCGTCCCGACGTCCGCGCCCTGGCGGTTCAGCGTGGTCGGGTCGTGCAGGTCGAAGAACACGTCGAGCAGGTCCTCGTACGCGATCTTGCTCGGGTCGAAGCGCACCTGCACCACCTCGGCGTGCCCGGTGAGACCGGTGCAGACCTGCTTGTAGCTGGGGTCGTCGACCGTTCCGCCCATGTAGCCCGACGTGACGTCGACGACGCCCGAGAGCTGCTCCAGCACGGCCTCGACGCACCAGAAGCACCCTCCGCCCAAGGTCGCCGTCTCGATCGTCGCGTTCTTCTCGTCCATCGCTCCTGCCTCCGCGGTCGCTCGTGCCTCGCCCTGCTCCGCTCCCTCACCGGCCCCGGCCCGCCCGGCGCCGGGATCGGCGTTCGTGCACGCGGCGAGGAGGACCAGGAGGGACGTGAGGGCTGCCCGGATTCGTGTCATCGTGGTGTGGGTCGCGCCCCGGATCGCGGGGCACGAGAAGGATGGAACATGGATTCGTAGCCGTCGAGACCGCGGACGGGAGTCTCACCCTCCGCCACCCCGTGCACGGCGAGACGATGCACTCGCGCGCGGGTGCTCGGACGCAGGCGCGGGAGCGCTACGCCCTCGCGTGCATCCTGGGACGAGTGCTTCCGGGGAAGCGCCGCCTGCTCGACATCGGCACGGGACTCGCCTTCAACCTCGCCGCGGCGCACGAGCGTCATCGCGCGCTGACGCCGGGAGAGCCGCTCGAGGCGGTCTCGCTCGAACTCGGCGCCGACGTGCTGCGCGCCGGTCTCGAGCTCCCGCCCGACCCCGATCCCGCGTTCCGGGCCTTCCACGAGCCCGTGCGCGACGCGCTGCGACGCGCGTTGACGTCGACGCGCGGCGAACCGGATTCCCTGTGGCGCGGCGAGGTCGCGGACGACTTCGTGCTGGAACTGCGCTTCGGCGACGCTCGACACACGCTCCTCGCGACCCAGGGGAGCTTCGACGCGGTGTTCCTCGATCCGTTCTCCCCCGGCGTGGAGGGCGAGCTGTGGGACCCGGGCTTCCTCGCGGCGGTCGCCGCGCGCATGTCGGACGGCGCGGTCCTCGCGACGTACTCCGCCGCGACGCGCGTCCGAGCCGGACTCCTCGCCGCGGGACTCGCGGTCGGACCGGCCCCGCGCGTCGGGGCGAAGTCCGAGGGCACCCTGGCGGCGCGCGGGCGCGTCCTGCCGGCGTTCGCGCCCCGGGTCGAGCGGAGGCTGCGACAACGCGCCGCAGTCCTCGGTGCCTCTCCGGGCCATTCCCGGGACGAGGTGGGGGACGCGCAGGGGGGCCGTGGCCTATGATGTTCGGCCGCAGAGGGCGCGACCGCGTTCCGCCGACCGAGGTCGGATCCCGCGCCCGGCGCGCAACCATCGAATCGCCATGCCGCTGCTTGCCTTGTTCGGACCGACCGAGCTCTGGATCATCCTCGGTGTCGTCGTCCTCCTCTTCGGGGCGAGCAAACTCCCGCAGCTCGCCCGTTCCGCCGGGTCGAGCATCAATCAGTTCAAGAAGGGACTGAAAGAGGGTGAAGACGGCGTCGGCGCCGAGGACGAGCGCAAGGAACTGCCCTGATGATCGTCGAGTGCGGCGCCGGAGCGGACGCGGCGCGTCCCGGCGGCGCGGCCGACACGCCCGCGGGTCTCGTGCTCTGCGGTGGAGCGAGCCGTCGCTTCGGCAGTGACAAGGCGCTCGTCGAGCACGACGGGAGCACCTTGCTCGAGCGGACGCTCGCCGTCCTCGAGTCGTGCTGCGGCCGTGTGTTCCTGGCGACGGGGGCGGAGCCGCGCTACGCGGCGACCGTCGGTGACGGAGCGCGCCGACGCGTCGTGCTGGACCGGGGACCCGACCTCGGACCGCTCGCCGGGCTCGAGGCCGGGCTGCGTGCGGCGCGGGACGCCGGTGGTTCGCCCTGGCTGCTCGTGCTCGCGACCGATCTGCCCAACGTGACGAGCGAGGTGCTCGGTGCGCTGCTCGATCGCGCGCGCGAGGCGCTCGCACACGTGTGCGTGTGGCGCGACGCGAGCGGGGTCCACCCGGTCCTCGCGGCCGTGCACGTCGACGCGCTCCCCGCCGTCGCGGCGGCCCTCGACCGCGGTGAACGACGACTCGACGCCTACTGGGGCGACCCGCTCCCCGGCTCCGCGCTCGAGCCCGCCGGTTCGCGCGTCCGCGTCGTGGAACTCGGGGCGGACGTCCTCGCCGAAGCTGGATCCGATCCCGCGGCCAACGCGAACACTCCCGAGGAGCTCCTCGCGATCGGGCGCGCACGACGCGCGCAGGGTGAGGAGGCCCGTCGATGAGCCCGCGCGATCTCGATCTGGCCGAGTTGTTCCTGCCCGTCTCCGCGGAGATGGACGCCATGCGCGACGTCCTCGTCGAACAGCTCGACGACGCGTCGGGGTCCGTGCGCGACATGACGGGGCACGTCTCGCGCTTCCGCGGGAAGCAGCTCCGCGCCGCGCTCGTGCTGCTCTCGGCCAAGGCCTGCGGGACCTACACGCCGGAGCACCCCTCGGTCGCCGCGGTGGTGGAGATGATCCACCTCGCGACGCTGGTGCACGACGACATCCTCGACGGAGCGGAGGTGCGCCGCCGCGTGGCGTGCGTCAACCAGCGCTGGGACAACCAGATCGCGGTTCTCCTCGGCGACTTCCTCTACGCGCGCGCCTTCGCGCTCTCGACGACGCTGTCGTCGCGCCTGTGCAGCAGGCTCCTCGCCGAGACGACGCGCGTCCTGTGCGTCGGCGAGATCGAGCAGAGCGCGCGCCGCTACGACTTCGAGGTCGAGCGCGAGACGCTCGAGCGAATCGCCTCGTCGAAGACCGCGAGCCTCTACTCGGCGGCCTGCGAACTCGGCGCGCGTTACCCCGGCGGCGAGACGGAGAAGGGCGAGACCATGGCCGCGTTCGGACGCGAGGTCGGACTCGCGTTCCAACTCGTCGACGACTGCCTCGACCTCGTCGGTGACGAGGCGGTGCTCGGCAAGTCCGTCGGCTCCGACGTGCAGGACGGCAAGGTCACGTTGCCCGTGTGGCACGTCTACCGCGGAGCCGATCCCACGACGCGCGCGCGGATCCGCGATGCGTACACATTGCCGAACGTTCACGACCGTGCGGCCGCGCTGAAGCGTGTCGTAGACGTCCGCCCGGGTGTCGAGGCGACGATGGTCGACGCTCGCGGACTCCTGGACGGCGCGCGCGACAGGTTGCGCGGACTCCCCGAGTCGGCGGCGCGTTCCTCGCTCGAGGAGATCACGCGTTTCGTGCTGAAGCGGTCGTTCTAGTCAGTCGCGGGGCGAGCAGGCGCGCCGCGGTCACCCCACGAGACATGTCGAAGACGCAGGACGGAGAGAACGCATCCACGTCGGCCGCCGCGCCGACCGGTCCGAAGCGCATCGGGTTCGGCGCGGCGATCCTCGGCGTCGTCGGGCTCACCGCCGTCGGTTGGATCGCGCTCGAGGTCCTCTCGAGCCACTGGCGGGTCTACCAGCAGCTCCGCGAGACGCACTCCGCCTGGGACGCGCTCACGACGCTGCCCGGAGCGACGGCCGACGCGAACTGGAGCGACACCCGACTGCTCGTCCGCGACGTCATCTTCGTCGCCTTCACGATCTTCTTCGGGATCTTCGCCTGGCTGAGCCGGGCGTCGTTCACGCGCTTCTTCCGCTCCATGAACGTGGGCGTGGCGGTGGTGCTGCTCGCCACGCTGTCCGTGGTCTCCGGCGTGCTGATCCCGCAGATCGGTCCGCCCGACGACTCGACGGTGCGCGTCGACGCGCCCGACGCCCCGGGCGGCAACTACCGCGAGCAGTTCGACGAGTTCCGCTGGGCCGTCGGCTACTTCCTCTACCACCTCGGCCACCTCTACGGCGTCGGCATGCCCGAGGCCGACATCCCGCCCGCCGCGATCGCGGGTTTGGACGGGTTCTCGCGCAAGTACGGCCTCGAGGAGGCGGGGAACCGTCGCAAGGGCATGGAGGCCGCGTTCTCGGGGAACGCCAAGACGCTCGCGATCGAGGACTTCACGATCCGCAACGAGAAGCGCCTCCGCAGCGCGTTCGACCTCGTGACGAGGCTGCACCTCAACCGGGTGTACCGCTCCTTCTGGTTCGCGAGTCTCCTGACCGTCCTGGCCGTCGCGATCGTCTTCAACACCTTCCACGGCGGGCCGAAGCGCTGGCTGAAGCCCTCGAAGTTCGGCTTCTTCCTCGTCCACGTGGGGATGCTCGTGCTGCTCACGGGCGGTGCGCTCAGCCGCACGTTCACGGTGCGGGGCATCTGCAACCTCCACCTCGGCGGACTCGACCGCAACGGCGACGGCGTCTACGACCGCTCGCGCGACGAGATGCCGCCCGTCGAGGACGGCTTCTACCGCAGCAACATCCCCGACGCGGAGCACCTGCGGTTCATGCCCTTCGGCCTCAGCCTCGAGGCCTTCGCGCGCCGTGACTGGCCGGCGCTGCAGGTCACGTTCCTCGACGAGGAGGGCGTGCCGCTGGCCTTCAAGTCGCGACTGCCCACCTACACGCTGTGGAACGGCCGCGAGATCGACCTCGACTACGTCGACCCGCCGGATGGCTCGGGCGGCGATCCCGAGCCGCGCCTGCGCCTGATCGTCCGCGCGCTCCACGAGCGCGCGACCGTGGCCGGCGTCGTCACGCGCGAGCGCACCGCGGCGGAACGCGGCGACGGACCGGCGAGCCCGGTGGCCGAGCTGCGCGTCCCCGACGCCCGACGCATCGACCCGTCGCGCATCGGCGAAGCGGTGCCTTCGCGGCAGGAGTTTCTCTTCGCGGCGGCGCCCGGATCGTCCGACGTCGACTGCGTGTCCGACCTCACGGCGAAGTTCCGCCTCGTCGCCGTGCGCGAGGGCGACCCGACCGTCCGGTTCCCGGGCCGCGAGGGGCGCCTCGGCGCGTGCTACGTCCGCACGCTGGTCGAGGGCGAGAACGTCGACGAACGCATCGACGTGCGGCTCGGCGAGGTGAACGAGCTCCCCGGCGGCTACCGCATCGTCTTCCAGCGCGCGACGAAGTGGTACCAGACGGATCCGCGCACCGGGACCGAGATCGAGATCGGCATCCCGCTCGCCCAACAGCCGCTGATGAACCCCGCGGTCGTGGCGCTCGTGACGGCGCCCGACGGCCGCTCGGAGTCGAGGGTGCTGCAGGACGGCGTCGACCCGATGGAGCGGAAGCTCGTCGACTCCTACGACGTCCCCGAGGTGCTGCTGACGCTCGACTGGGACGATTGGACGGCGCCCGGCGGTGCGCGCTACGTCCTCACCTGGGACGCGAACGACCGCGCGACCCTGATCTCCCAGGACGGCGATCGCACCGACGTCGCGCTCGGCGAGCGGTTGCCGATGGAAGGCATGCCGGTCGAGCTCGTCGACGTGTTCGACGACTTCGCCTACGAGGCGGACGTCCGTTTCCGCGATCCGATCGTGCGGGACGACGGCTGGAACGAGGAGTTCTACTCGCGCGACCCTCGTGGGCTCGAGCTCGAGATCGTGCACTGGCCGGAGGACGCGCGTCGGCGCACGAGCGAGATCGTCTCCATGGCGTCGACCCGCGCCGGCGCGGCCGGGATCCACATCGACCGCGAGAGCGCCTTCGTCCTCGAGTTCTTCGAGAACACCGCCGGCTTCCCCTTCGAGTGGCGCAGCGTCCTGCGCGTGCACGAGCGCGACGCGAGCGGCAACTGGGTCGAGAAGGACCTCGGCGATCCGCGTTCGCGCGAGATTCGCGTCAACGACTACTTCTTCTACAAGGGCTATCGGATGTTCCAGACCAACGCGAACGAGACGATGCCCGGCTACTCCGGCATCGGCGTCGTGTTCGATCCGGGCATCCCGCTGGCCATCGCCGGCATGTGGATCGTGATCGCGGGAGCCGCGTTCGCCTTCCTGGTCCGTCCGATCCTCCTGGCGCGAGGCCGGGGGAACCGCGGCGCCGTCCCGACTCGTCAGGGGTAGTACCGGAGGCCACGATGCAGATCGCCGCCATGCAGACCACAGCACTCCACCTGCCGCAGGCCCTGGTCGCGACGACCGGGTTCCTCGACAGCCTCGACCCGTTCGGGCACCAGCTCCACGACTCGGGCGTCCTGCTGCGCTGGGTGAACATCGCCTGTGCGATCGGGATCCCCGTCGCGGTCGTGAGCGGGCTCGCCCACCGGCGCGCCGCCCTGACGGGCGCGGACGGGACGCACGAGACGGTCTTCGGCCGGCTCCTGCGGCTCGTGCTCTGGGCGGCCTGCGCGCTGAGCCTGCTCTCGGTCCACGCCCGCTGGGGGGAGGTGAACCACTTCCCGAGCCAGACCATGAGCGAGGTGCTCGTCATGTTCTCGACGGCGCTCCTGCTGTCGATGGGCGTGCTCCAGCTCGCGCTCCACCTGCGCAAGGCGCACGGTCACGCCTGGGCGACGGTCGACGACACGCTCGTGGCCGCCGTCTTCGCCGGCGTCTGGGCCACGAACCACTACAGCAGCTCGCTGTCCACGGCGCAGCGCGACCTGCCGCCCGCGCTGCAGTCCTACTGGTTCGCGCCGCACCTCTCGTGCCTGATCTTCAGCTACGCGACGCTGTCGATCGCGGCGCTGCTCGCGACCGTCTTCTTCGCGCTGCGCTTCTGGATCAACCTCCGTGAGACGCGCTTCGGCGGTACGCGCGGCGGACGCGCCGTGGTGTGGGCCGTGCTCGCGGCGACCGGCGGACTGCTCCTCTCGATCCGTACCGGCGCGAGCTGGGTGCCGAACCCGAGCTTCTTCTGGGCCCTCCTGGCGCTGGGCGTCGTCGCTTCCTGGTTGCTCCGCGCGCAGCCCGCGTACCGCTCGGCCGCCACGCTCGTCCTCACCGTGACCTGGATGGCGTTCCTGCCGTTCGGTCAGTTCGTCACGCTGCCGATCCTGATGATCGTGGGAGCGGTGGTGTCGGGCATGGCGAGCAAGTCGGCGATCCCGTCGGCGGAGCGCATGGGCGCGCTCGAGGGCACGCTCGACTCCGTCAGCTTCCGCGCCTTCGCGGTGGGCTTCCCGTTCCTCACGGCCGGTCTGTTCCAGGGCGCGTTCTGGGCGCAGGAGGCCTGGGCGAACTACTGGGGCTGGGACAGCAAGGAGAACACCGCGCTCATCAGCTGGCTCGTGTACGTGCTCTACGTGCACCTGCGCCTGCTCGGCGGGTACCGCGGCGCGAAGTCGATGGGCGTGCTCGTCGCGGGCGCGCTGTCGATCTTCATGACCTTCCAGATCTTCGGCTACCTGCCGGACAGCCAGAAGAGCATGCACCGCTACACGGACGACGGCGTCGCGCCGCGCGAGGGGATGCAGGGGCCGAGCCCCGAGGCGTCGGCGCGCGTCGAGACGGAGTCGACCTCGGAGAACGCACGATGAGCACGGAGGCCGGGACGGGCGCGGCGATCATCGACGGCAAGGCCGTCGCCGCCGCGGTGCGCGAGGACGTCGCGGCGGCGGTCGCGCGACTCGTGGCGAGGGGCACGCAACCCGGACTCGACGTCGTGCTCGTCGGGGACGATCCCGCGAGCCAGGTCTACGTGCGCAACAAGGACCGCGCCGCGACGAACGCGGGCTTCGCCGTGCGCACGCACCGGCTCCCGGCGACGGCGTCGCAGAGCGAACTGCTCGCGCTCGTCGAGCGTCTGAATCGCAGCGACGCGACCGACGGCATCCTCGTCCAGCTCCCGCTGCCGAAGGGGCTCGACGCGGATGCTGTGGTGCGCGCGCTCGATCCCGCGAAGGACGTGGACGGACTGCACCCCGAGAGCGTCGCGGCGCTCTGGATGGGGCGCCCCGGGCTCGTGCCGTGCACGCCAGCGGGCTGCATCGAACTCCTCGACCGTTCCGGCGTCGAGATCGCCGGACGGCGCGCGGTCGTGGTGGGGCGGTCGATGCTCGTCGGCAAGCCGGTCGCCGCGCTGCTGCTCGACCGCAACGCGACGGTGACGATCTGTCACAGCCGGACGAAGGACCTCGCGGCGGTCTGCCGCGACGCGGAGATCCTGGTGGCCGCGGTCGGGCGCGCCGAACTCGTGCGCGGCGAATGGGTCGCGCCGGGCGCGGCGGTGCTCGACGTCGGGATCAACCGGATCGACACGCCGGACGGCAAGGGCCGTCTCGTCGGCGACGTGGCCTTCGACGAGGTGCGCGAGCGCGCGGGCTGGATCACGCCGGTCCCGGGCGGCGTCGGACCGATGACGATCGCGATGCTGCTGCGCAACACGGCGCTCGCGGCGGCGCGACGACGCGGGCTGGAGGACGACGCGTTCCCGTCGCGGTGACGCCGGCGGAGCCGCTCGTCCAACTCGGCGTCCCGCGCTGCTAGGATCCGCGCGTGAACGCGTGGCGCGACACGTCCGGTGCAGGCTATGGGATCTCGTTCCCGAGCCCGACGCCGGTGGTGAAGGTGCTCCTGATCGGTCTGACGGGGATCTTCCTGGTCCAGTGGCTCCTCGGCCTGTCGGCGCCGGAGGCTCGTTTCGCGCTCGAGGACTGGCTCGGCCTGAACCACGCCATGTGGTTCCACGGTCCCGTCTGGTTGCCGCTGTGGCAGCTCGTGACCACGGCCCTGCTCCACGGTGACTTCGGCCACCTGTTCTTCAACGCGATCAGCCTGTACTTCTTCGGGACCATGGTCGAGGGCGTCGTCGGCTCCCGGCGCTTCGCGTGGTTCTTCGGACTGGGCGTCGTCGTCGCGAGCGTCACGAGCGTCGTGCTGATGCAGCTCGTCGACCCGCTCGCGGTCTCGATCGGCGCGTCCGGCGGGATCTTCGCCGCCATCGCGGCGGCTGCCACGTTCCGGCCGCACGCGACGGTCATCCTGCTCTTCGTGCCGATCCCGCTGTGGCTGCTCGCGGTGGGACTCGCGCTGTTCAACCTCTTCCCCGCGATCGAGTCGCTCTTCGGAAGGGGCGGTGGGGGAGTCGACCACTTCGCCCACCTCGGCGGCGCCCTGTACGGTTTCCTCGCGGTGAAGCGCGGCTTCATCTGGGCGGACTTGGGCGAGGGCGTGCGGCGTCTGAAGCGGGAGCACGAGGCGCGCAGCGCGGCGAACGACGAGCAGGAGCTCGACCGCCTCCTCGAGCGCGTCTCGCGCGACGGCATCGCCTCGCTCAGCGACCGCGAACGGGCGTTCCTGAAGCGCATGAGCGAGCGGAAGTCGCAGGGCGGCTCCGGGCACCGCTGAGCCCGCGGGAGGTGTCGACGCGCGCCGCGCCGGAAGCGCGCCCGACGGGTGGGAACCCGCGCTCGCCCGGGGGGTACACTCGCCGTCCTTCGCGGATCCCCCACGTGGACCGAAAGCGCGTCATGAAGCCGATCCTCGCCCTCCTGATCGCCCTCCCGTTCTGCCTCGCCCTCCCGATCCTCGGCGCGTCGCGCGCCGAGGCGCGGAGCACGGCGTCGCCGTCGCAGCCCGCCGTCGATCTCAAGGGCGACTTCATGAAGTCGTACAAGATCGGCGACCGCAAGGGCATGACGAAGCTCGTGCGCGACAACTCCTCGGACGCCGTGGAGTGGATGTTCGAGCTCGCCGAGGAGTGCGTGGCCGCGCCGGACGAGGAGCGCACGAAGCTCTACGAGTCGCTGGGACGGGCGTGGAACGACGGTTTCTCGACCTCGCTCGCCGACCACGTCATGGAGCTGTTCGAGACGCTGACGGACGAGCAGCGCAGTGCACTGCGCGCCGCCCGTCAGGAGTACTACGAGGCGTCGACGAAGTACTTCGAACACCGCGGCGAGCCGATCGGTCCGGACCGCAACAAGGCGCTCCAGGAGAGCGGCGCCGTGCTCGAGAAGATCGGCGACAAGTTCGACGCGCTCGGAGACCGCTACCACGCGTCGCGCTGCTGGATCTACACCGGTGACGCCTACAACGCGGCCACCGTGGGCGAGGACTTCGCCGACCCGAAGCGCGAACTGGCGATCCAGAAGCGCGTGCTCGAGGCGTGCGACAAGTTCGATGTCGGCGACCGCGCGCACAAGGACGCGAAGGAGCGCGTCTCCTACCTCACGGCCGCCATCGAGAAGGGCGTGGCGAAGGGCGGGGGCGAGGCGAGCAAGGACTCGAAGCCCGTGCTGCCCTTCACCTTCGGCGAGCCCGTCGCGGCGAAGGTCGAGGCCGAGGAACTGATCGACCGCAAGAAGTACCCGCGGATGCTGTTCGCCTTCGACGAGTCGCACCCGACATGGCCGACCGTCCGCATGGAGACCATCGGCGAGGTCGCGGTCCTGCCCGGCATGACGGGCAGCCCGAAGATCGAGCGCGAGGGCGTCGACGAGATCATCGTCACCGATCCCGACGGCAAGGCGCGGTTCGTCAAGATCCTGAAGGAACCGACGCTCGTGAAGACGCGCGTGGGTTCCGGCGAAGCCGCCCTCGACTACACCTTCTTCGTGAAGGTCGGCAGTCAGAACGACGACTTCCAGGGCTTCCCGGTCAACCTCGAGCCGACGTCGGGCACGCTCAACATCTACGTCAGACCTGCCGCCGCCGTCCTCACCGAGATCGGCGGGACGGACGCGTACGTGACCGACGACAACATGGACGGCCTCTTCGGCGGTCCGCCCGTCGAGTCGTGGATGAACGGCCTCGCGACCGGCGTGTCGGAACCGCGCATCGACAGCGTGTTCGTCGGTCGGTCGAAGACGCCGGTCCCGTTCGGCGAGGTCATGCAGGTCGGCAAGGACTGGTACCGCGTCGTCCCCGTGGACGGCGGGCGCTCCTTCGAGTCGTCCCCGGCGGTCGACCTGCCGACCGGGCACGTCAAGCTCGTCTACAAGGGCGCCGACCTCGACTACTTCGTCGTCCGCGGCGAGGGCGCCGGCGAGGGGATGTTCTTCCGCCTCGAGCCGGGCAAGAGCGTCGAGCTGCCGACCGGCTCGTACGTCGCCTACACCGGGGCGGTGCGCGACAAGGACGCGAAGGCGCTGATGCTCGGCGGGAAGTCGTCGGCCTTCGAGGTGAAGGCCGGCGAGACGACCGAGGTCACCTACGGCGCGCCGTTCCGCTTCGAGTTCAGCTCCTCGGTCGTGCCCGAGGGCGTCAAGGTGAAGGGCGGGAGCGTCGTCGTCGTCGGTGCCGGCGGCGAGCAGTACCACCGCATCTGGGGCGCCCGTCCGCAGCCCGAGGTCTACCTCCGGGACGGCGACTCGGGTTCGTGGAGCAAGGCGGGCGAGATGGAGCTCATCCGCGACATCGACGAGCTCGGCAAGTACGGTTCGGACGGCTGGACCAAGGTCTGGTGGCCGCTCGACATCATGGTCGAGAACTCCGAGGGGGACGGCGTCCAGGTCCGCCTGTTCGAGAAGAAGAACCGCCTGTTCGGCAAGATAGACTCCGCGGCGGAGTGACGGCGGGCGCGCGGAGGCGTCCCCGCGCGCGCTGCCGGAGGAACGCCCCGTGCTGGACATCAAGCTGATCCGTCGCGACCCCGAACTCGTCAAGGCGGGGGCCCGCAAGAAGCGCATCAAGGTCGACATCGACCGGATTCTCGAGCTCGACGAAGCGTCGCGCGAGCGGCAGACGCGCATCGACGCGCTGCGCAGCGAACAGAAGAGCGCGGGCAAGTTGATCGCCAAGGCGAGCCCGGACGAGCGCGCGAAGCTCGTCGAGGAGCAGACCGCGCTCAAGGGCGAGCTCAAGGCGCTCGAGGACGTCGAGGCGACGTGCCGCGCGGAGATCGACGCGCTCATGCTGCTCGTCCCGAACGTCCCCGCCGACGAGGTGCCCGAGGGCGAGTCGGACGTGGACAACGTGGAGGTCGCGCGCTGGGGCGAACCGCGCGCGTTCGAGTTCGAGCCCTGGGACCACGTCGCGCTCGCGACGGTGCAGGGATGGCTCGACATCGAGGCCGCCGGACGGATCTCGGGCAGCCGCAACTACATCCTGTTCGGCGACCTGTCGCTGCTCGAGGGCGCGGTCATGCGCTACGCGCTCGACCACATGGTCGCGAAAGGCTTCGTACCGGTCAGCGTGCCGACGCTCGTGCGCACCGCGACGATGGTCGGGACGGGCTACTTCCCGGGCGGCGAGGAGCAGGCCTACCGCTGCGACGAACGCGACGACCTGTGTCTCGTCGGCACCGCGGAGGTGCCGGTGACCGCGCTCCACGCCGGTGAGATCCTCGACCTCGCGACCCTGCCGCGGAAGTACGTCGCGCTGTCCTCCTGCTACCGCCGCGAGGCGGGCACGTACGGGCGCGACACGCGCGGGCTCTACCGGGTCCACCAGTTCCTGAAGGTCGAGCAGGTCGTCGTCGACGTCGCCGAACCCGAGCGCAGCGTCGAGCACCACCGCGCGATCCTCTCGAACTCCGAGGAGGTCTGCCGCGCCTTCGAACTCCCGTACCGCGTCGTCAACGTGTGCGGCGGCGACCTCGGACAGCCCCAGGTCCAGAAGTTCGACATCGAGTGCTGGATGCCGTCGCGCGAGGGTGGGGCGAGACCCACAGCGCCTCGCGCTTCCGACTTCCAGGCGCGGCGCCTCGACCTCCGCTACCGCGACGAGGAGGAAAGTGCGGCACTGCTACACGCTGAACAACACCGTCGCCGCGAGCACGCGGATGCTCATCGCGCTGCTCGAGAACCACCAGACGGCGGACGGTCGAGTGCGCGTGCCGGAAGCGCTGCGCTCCTACCTCGGCGGTCGCGAGTTCCTCGGGCGCCCGGTTCGCTGAACCGAGCGCCGATCCGGGCCCGTTCGCCGAGCGCCTCTGCGTCGCGTCGTGCGGGGGCGCGGACCCCCGCGAACGGCTGCGCTCAGCCGCCCCCGCCGCCGCCCGCCGCGCCCTGCAGCAGGTCGGTGAACGAACCGAAGTCCGTGTTCGTGTTGCCGTTGCCGCCGCCGAACGGGTTGGCGCCGTTGCCGTCCAGTTGGACGTCGACCTGGCCGTTCCCGCCCGGTCCGCCCGACCCGTTGAACAGGTCGTCGGTCGCGAGGTCGAGTCCGTCGTTGGTGCTGCCGTCGCCCTCCTCGGAGGGCGGGAAGACGTTGGGCACCTTCGGGACGGGCTCGATGTCGAACGCGGTCAGCTGGAAGTCGCCGAAGCGGTAGATCCGCTTGTACTCGATGCGCCGTTTGCCCGAGTCGCGGAGCTGCTTCGGGTCGAGCAGACGCTCGGAGAGCTCGACCTCGAGCAGGATCTCGATGCGGAGCGGCAGCTTGTTCTGCGGCTCGGTCTCGGTGTTCCAGCCCTCGAGCGGCTCGGCGTCGGGGCCGTCCTCGTCGTAGACGTTGACCTGGAACGAGACGACGCGGTCGTGGAGGAAGGTGTAGCGACCGCCCATGAACGGATCCTCGTCGACGCCGAAGTCCTCGCGGCGGTAGAGCTCGCGGAACGTCGAGTCGTCGGGGCGTTCGCGGAGACAGTAGCCGACCTCGTTGAAGTCCGCGCGGACCGCACGACTCTCGCCGATCTCGAACAACTTGCTGTTGGTCGACGTGACGAGGTCGATGCGGTCGGCGGCCTCGCCGCCGATCTCGTGCTTCTCGACCCGCAGCATCTTCGACGGACGCATGCTGAAGGTCATGAGCCCGCGCAGGTCCTGCTCGACGAGATCGAGGATCGCCGGGCCGGCGAGCTGGTTCTCGTTCAGGTTGCGGATCCGGTCGCGCGTGTCGCGCGCGCTCGCGAGGACCTGCGTCATGGAGACGAGCAGGCCCGACATGATCAGCAGGACCACCAACACCTCGGCGATGGTGAAGCCGCTGGAACTCGCGCCCCGCGAGGGGCCACTCGATCGACCGAGGATCATCGTCCACCTCCGGTGTCCGTGTTCGAACCGCTCGAGCCGTCCGCGGGGACCGTCGAGCTCTCCTCCTCCTCTTCGGGACCGTAGACCTGGTCCCAGGCGATCCACTCGTGGAGGACGTAGATGTCGTCGTAGTCGCCCACGACGGGGAACCGCACCCGCACCATGACCTGTTCGTAGGGCTCGCGGATCTCGTCCTCGTCCGTCTCGCCCGCGCGGTAGGTGCTGCTGTTCTGCTCCTCCTCGCGCTCGCGTCGACGCTCCTCCTGTTCGCGCTGGTGCGCCCACGAGTCGAACCCCTCGTCGCGCGACGAGTCGGTGTCGGTGGGGAAGTCGTCGGAACCGAAGAAGATCTCGAACGTGAACTCGGGATAGCCGAACTCCGCGTAGGTTCCCTCGACGCCGAACTCGGCGTCGTCGCGGTAGAGGCCGCTGGCGACCTCGCCCATCGTCTGGCGCGCCAGCTGGTTCGCGATCTTGTAGTTGCGCGTGAAGTAGGCCTTGGCCTTGGAGCCGCCGAGCCCCTGCATGAGGAGAACGAGGGCCACGCCGACGATGACGATCGTGACGGCCACCTCGGCGAGCGTGAACCCGGAGCGCGACCCGGAACCTCTACTCGAAGTCCGCATCGTCGACCTCCTCGCGCACGTACTCGCCCTCGTGGAACCGGATCTGTCCCGTCAGGGCCAGGACCTCGATCGTGAACCAGCGCGGGACCTTGCCGTCCTGCATGAGGACGACGGTGTGCGCGTTCGACGAGCCCACCGCGTCGAACCGGACGAAGACCTCCTCGGCCTCGGCGAACTCGTCGCCGTCGATCACGATGCGGTCGAAGGAGATGCCCGGTTCGAGCTTGTGCTCGAACAA
>JAWKUH010000032.1:0-62069 GCA_041398665.1 Planctomycetota bacterium
ACCTCATCGTCGTTCTGGGACCCGTCGTACTGGGACGAACCGTCCCGGGACAAGTCGTGAGGGAGCCTCGAGTAGGAGGATGGAGCGGCTGAAGGGATTTGAACCCTCGACATCAACCTTGGCAAGGTTGCGCTCTACCACTGAGCTACAGCCGCTCGCGGCGGGTCGTTCACCCACCGAGGCGCGAAAGGGTACCACCGGGCGCGGCCCGTGCAAGCCTGGAGCGCTCATCGCGAGCGAGTCGTCGCGAGCAGGCCGCCGAGGTACGCGCCGGCCCGTCGGACCGCCTCCGCGAGGGGGTCGCCGAGCGCGACCCGACCCGCGAGGAAGGACGCGAAGCGACAGCCCGAGCCGTGGATCGCTGCGCCGCGGATCCGCGGCCGCAGGAGTCGGGTCGACGTCGGTGCGCCGCTCGCGCTCCGCTCCACCACCAGGTCCACCACGGGGTCCTCGTTCCCGTGGCCGCCCTTCAGCACGACGGCGCGCGCACCGAGGTCGAGCAGCTGCGCGGCGACCCGCTCGCGGGCGTCGACGTCGGACACGAGCTCCTCGAGGGCGGCTCCGACGAGCGCCGCGGCCTCGGGGAGGTTGGGCGTCAGGATCGCGTCGAACGAGCGCAGCGCGAGGAGCAGCGCGCCCCGCCCCTCCTCGTCGAGGAAGACCTCGCCGCCGCTCGCCGCGAGCACGGGGTCGACGACGACCGCGAGCTCGCGACCCGAGGCGACGCGCAACTCCTCCACGAGTCCGCCCAGGGCGCGCACCTGCTCGGCCGAGGAAACGAGCCCCGTCTTGATCGCGAGGGTCCGCGGTCCGAACCGTTCGCGCGCGGCCTTCGTCCACGTCGCCGCGGGGACCGCGCGCACCGAACGGACGCGTACCCCGTCCTGGTCGGTCTCGTTGGTGACGACGGCGTCGCCCGTGCAGCCCGCGGCCGCGAGCGCCTCGAGGTCGGCGTCGACGCCCGCTCCGCCCGTCGGGTCCTTCCCGGCGAGCACGAGGACCCGCGCGCTCACGTCAGCGTGCGACCGAGGCGCTCCTCGTCCGTGAAGCGTCGCTCGGGATCGACGACGCGCAGCACGCGCGTGCGCACGCGTCGTTCGAGACGCCGCGCCGAGGTCTTGACGTCGTCCGCCTCGAGTCCGACGCGGCCTCCCGCGATGCGGCCGTGGCCGCCGAACGAGCCCTCGCCGTCGAGCAGCTCGGAGAGGAGTCCGTACGCGTCGCGACCGCCCGCGCGCGTGCGCAGCGAGACGTAGTACTCGCCGTCGTAGCTGCCGCCGACGAGGCTCCAGTCGCAGCCGTGCATGCGCACGAAGAAGTCCGCGAGCCTCGGCGACGGCCTCGGGGTTCTCGACGTGCCCGAGGAGCGCGACGACCGCGGGGCCAGCTCCGCGCCATGCGCAGCGAACGCGGCTCGCGGTAGCCGCGCGCGGCAGCGGCGTTGATCGAGAGCTGGCGCGGTCCGCGCGGCGCAGGCAGTGGAAGTACGCCTCCTCGTCCATCTGCGTCACGTCGATCGAGAGATCGGCCGTGTCGTAGCGCACGCCGCAGAACAGCGCGGTCGCGGTGAGCTGGTCGAGCTCGACGCCGGCGCCGTCGAGGTAGGCGAAGACGAGGCTCGACGTGGCGCCGAGGTCGGTCCGCACGTCCACGAAGGGCGGCTTCGCGCCGACGTTCGCCTTCGAGCCGTTGTGGTGGTCGAGCACCGCGAGCACGTCGAGCCCCTCCGGCACGATCGTGTGCCCGAAGCCCGGCTGCGTGTCGACGAGGAACGCGCCGCACAGGCTCTCGCGGTCGATCGCGTCGTAGGAGGCGAAGTCGAGCCGCAGCTCGCGCACCATCGCGAGGTTCTCCGCGCGGAAGACGCGCCCGATGGTGTGGACGCGCGGCTCGAACCCGAGCGAGGTGAGCAGCGTCCGGATGCCGACGCAGGCGCCCATCGCGTCGGGGTCGGGGTTGCGGTGCGTCAGCACCGCGACCCCGCGGCGGCCGCAGCGCGCTGCCGCGGCTTCGAGCACGCGGGCCAGTTCCTCGACGCGCGGCGGATCGTCCGCTGCCCGAGGGATCGGTGCGTGCCAGTCCGGCACGTGGTTCGGTCTCATGGGGAGGCGGTTCGATCGCCGAGCGGAGCCCGGTCGCGCCGGGTCGCGCTCGTCCTGCGTCCGGCGGCGCGGGGCGCCTCGGACACGGAGCAACTATCGTCAAGAGACGCCGCGAGGGGTGCCGCGGGGTCCGCACTCGATCGCAAGTCGTTCAAGATCAAAGACTTGGAGAGCCAGGCGAGCGCCCGCGGCGCCCGGCCCCGCCCCCTCAGATCCCGAGGTCGAGCAGGAACTGCACGGCCGCCAGGACCTCCGCGCGGCCGTGGCGCTGGTGGATGTCGAGGACGCGCTCCGCGGACTTCGGCAGGGCCTCGCGCAGCATCTTGAAGTCGACCTCGCCGGAGCCGGGCGGCAGGGCGACCTCGTCCCCCGCCGCGTCCTGCAGGTGCACGCCGACCATGCGCGAGGCGTAGGCGTCGAGCCACTCCGCGTGCGCGGGCAGGCCCTGGCGCTGGCGCATGTGGATGCGCCCGACGTCGTGCCAGTAGCCGAGCTTGTGCTTGCCGAGGTCGTCGAGCACCCACCCCATCGAGTCGAGCCCGAGCAGGTCCTCGAGCGCGCGGCCCGGCTCGAGCGCGAACTCGAGATCGGGGAAGGCCGACATGATCTCGTGCAGCGAGCGGCACAGGTGCTGCACCTGCGGATGACCCGCCTCCTGCACCTCGCGCGAGAACGCACCCATGCGTTCGCGGAGCTCGGCGGTCATGCCTTCCTCGGCGACCTCCGCCTCGAGCGCGCGCGCCTTGGTGCGTGGAAGCCTCGTGCTCTCGACGGGCTCCCGCGCACGATGATGCAGCGCGCGCCCCACTCCGAAGCGAGTCGCGCGTGGCGACGCACCGAGTTCACGGCGCGCCGGCGCTTGTCGTCGTCGAGGCTGCCGAGCTGCGTCGCCGGCATGTCGCCGCCGAGTGCGTCGCGGCATCCCGCGAGCAGCGCGACGATCTCGACCCCCGTCTCGTCCGCGCGTCCTCGAGCCCGTCCATCGCGGGCGGCGCGTCGAAAGCCCGAGTTCGAGGCGACGGAACCCTCATCCCGACGGCGGCGAAGACCTGGTCCTGGATGGACGACAGGCGCGCGCCGAAGCACGTCGTCGAGAGCGTACTCGTTGGGATCTCCAGGTGCCGTCACGGGCGAGGAGAGGCGTCGGGGCGGAGGAGACGGGCGGCGCCGCCACGAGCGGCGCGCCGGTGCTCTCGGCGAGAACGGGGATCCCGCGCGGAAACATACCCGGTCGAAGGGCCCGGTGCGAAACGGGCTTCAGGTGCCGACTCGAGGAGGAGCCGTCCCGCGGACCCCCCACCTCTCGATTCGATTCTCGAGCCGCCGGGTCACCAGACCCGCACGTCGCCGCCGCCCGCCTCGAGGCCGCGGTGGCGCTCGAGCACCGGGTCGACCTCCTCGCGGACCGAATCAGCACCTGTTCGGCGCCTGGTCCGACGTAGCGAGGTCGAGCACGCCGTCGAGCTTCGACCGCACGCCCGCGAAGGCCGGGTCGTCCGCGATCAGTCCGACGAGCGGGTTCGCCTCGCCGCGGTGGACCGCCCGCTGGCGGTGCGCGTGCCGTCGCAGCGTTCTCGTGCGCGTCCTGGCGGTCGGCGCCGGCCTGCACCGCGGCCATCAGGATCGCCTCGGTCGCGAGGAACGGCAGCCTGCAGCAGGCGCGCCTCGACGACCTTCTCGTGGACGACGAGACCCGAGGAGACGAGCCAGAGCTGCAGCACGGCGTCGGTGCCGAGGAACATCCTTCGTTGAGCGAGCCTCCGGTTGGGCCGAGTCGTCGAGCGTGCGCTCGAACCACTGTTGCGCCGCGGTCTGTGCCAGGTTGTCGAGGTTGGCCATGACGTGCCGCGCGAGCGAGCACATGCGTTCGCTCCGCATCGGATTGCGCTTCCACGGCATCGCCGACGAGCCGATCTGCTTGATCTCGAACGGCTCCTCCATCTCGCGGCGGCCCGCCGCGAGGCGCAGGTCGACGGCGAACTTGTGCGCGCTCTGACAGATCGAGCTCAGCACCTGACCGACCCGGAAGTCGAGCTGACGCGGGTAGGTCTGACCCGTGACGCCGAACGCGCGGTCGAAGCCCATGCGCGCGGTGACGCGTCGGTCGAGCTCGCGCACCTTGTCGTGGTCGCCGCCGAACAGTTCGAGGAACGAGGCCTGCGTGCCCGTCGTCCCCTTCACGCCGCGGAAGCGGATCTGCGTGCGCGCGTGTTCGAGGTCGTCGAGGTCGTGCAGGAGGTCCTGGAGCCACAGCGTCGCGCGCTTGCCGACCGTCGTCGCCTGCGCCGGTTGGTAGTGCGTCAGTCCGAGCGCGGGCACGCTCCGGTGCTGCACCGCGAGGTCGCGCAGTCGCCGGAGGACGCCGACGACCTGGGCGCGCACGAGGTCGAGCGCGTCGCGCAGGATCAGGAGGTCGCCGTTGTCGGTGACGTAGCAGCTCGTCGCGCCGAGGTGGAGCACGCCGCGAGCGCGCGGCGCGACGTCGCCCCAGGCGTGCACGTGCGCCATGACGTCGTGTCGCAGCTCGCGCTCGTAGCGGGCGACGGCGTCGAAGTCGATGCGCTCCTTGGTCTCGACGAGCTCCGCGACCTGCGCCTCGGAGATGTCGAGGCCGAGCTCCCGCTCGCAGTCCGCCAGCGCGATCCAGAGGTCGCGCCAGACGCGCGCGCGGTGTCGCGCGGAGAAGAGCCGCCGCATGTCCTCGCTCGCGTAGCGACTCGAGAGCGGCGAGACGTAGTTGTCGTGTTCGTCGGTCGCGGACATGCCCCACATGATGCGTCGCGCGGACCCGCGGGCGTGAGCGCGAGGCCGTCGAAACGGCTCGGCGCGGAGGCCCTCAGAGCTCGGTCGCCACGGCCGCCGCGATCAGGCACGCCGCGAGTCCGAGGGCGAGGCGCTTCCACGTGCCGCTCGCGTCGGCTCCGGGCCGACCGAGGAAGGCCGCGACCACGAGGACCGCGGCCGCCGCCGACCCGTCGGTCACGAGGTCGGCGACCGAGGCGTCGCGCCCGGGAACGCGCGACTGGTGGAGCTCGTCGAGCACGCCCCACGCGAGCACCGCGAGCCAGACGCCGACCATCTGGCGCGCGCCGAGCCGGGCCCAGCGGAACGGCTCGTCGCGCCTGGGCAGCGCGACGACCCACCACAGCGCGAGCAACCCGTAGAGCGGCGCGTGGAACAGGTTCGAGAGGTAGGACCAGACCAACGAGTCGCCCGCTGGACCGCGCACGCCCGACGACAGCCAGTGGTTCGTCGCCATCCACGCGCAGGCGAGCACGACGCCGAGGGCGCGCGGCAGTCGCACGAGCCACCCACCGACGCGACGGAGCGCGCGGACGACGCGCGCGGGACGCGGCTCGCCGTGGGTCTCGTGCTCGCTCGCGCCGCTCACGCGGGGGATGCTACCTGCGCGGCGCTCGATCCCGGCCCCGTCGTCGTCGAGCGGAGCGACGCCGCGCCCGTCCAGTGGTCAGGCGCGGCGATCCAGAGCACGAGCCCGAGGATCGCGAGGAGTCCGAGGGCGAGGAGCCGGCTCGTGCGCTGCGTCGTCACGCCGAGCACTACCCGCGCCCGTCGCGCGCGACTACCGCTCGCCCGTCGAGTTCGAGTGGCGCACGCGACGCTCCGCGCGGACGACGAGTCCCTGGCCGTCGCGCCGCGGCCCGATCTTGAGTTCGTCGACGAGGTGCTGGAGCAGGAACAACCCGCGACCGCGTTCGCCGAACAGGTCGGGCTGGTCGTCGTCGGCGAGCAGCGGCGCCAGTTCGCCCGCGTCGCCCTCGCCCTCGTCCTTCACCGTGACGACCCAGCGGTCCTCGGCGAGTTCGATCTCGAGCCGCATGCGCACGTCGGACGCGAGGTCGGCGACCCGGCGGCGCCCTCCCCGGCCGCCGCCGACGGCGTTCGAGAGGAGTTCCGCGACGACGAGCACGAGGTTGTCGGTCTCCTCGTCCGACAGGCCGTCCATCTTCGCGAAGGTGTGGACGACCTTGCGCCCCTGGCGCGCCGCGGAGTGCGCCGCGGGCAGGTCGAGTGCGAGGCGGCGAGCGGGGCCGGTCGGCTGCTGCGGGATCTTCAACGCTGCACCTCGATCTTGAGGGACAGGTCGAGCGCCGGGGCGGAGTGCGTCAGCGCGCCGACGGAGATGCGATCCACCCCGCTGCGCGCGAACGCCGCGACGGTCGAGAGGTCGACGCCGCCCGAGGCCTCGAGGAGGACCTTCGAGCGGCGCTTGCCCGAGCCCTTTCTTCGCCGTCCGGAGCCGGGTCACGAGCCGTTCCAGCGCGTCCGGCGCGAAGTTGTCGAGCAGGACCACATCGGCGCCGCCGGCCACGGCGGCCCGCGCCTCCTCCTCGGTCCGCGCCTCGACGTGGAGCCGCACCTTCGGGCCGAGGTCCCGGCGCACGCGCGCCACGAACTCGGTGCGCGCCTCGAGGTCGTCGGCGGGGACGCCGGAGAGGTCGAGGTGGTTGTCCTTCACTACGTACGTCGTCGAACAAGCCGAAGCGTGGTTCGCGCCGCCGCCCTGGACGACGGCGTACTTGTCGAGCACCCGCAGCCCCGGCGTGGTCTTGCGCGTGTCCACGATCTCGGCCGCTCCGCCCTTCGCGGCGGCGTCCACGAAGCGGCGCGTGAGGCTCGCGACGCCGCTCGCGCGCTGGACGAAGTTGAGCGCGGTGCGCTCCCCCACCAAGAGGGCGCGGGCGCTCGCCGAGACGACGGCGACCTTCGTGCCCGCGGCGAGGCGCTCGCCGTCGCGCAGGTGGAACTCGGTGTCCGCGGCCGCGTCGAGCGCCCGGAAGGCAAGCCGCGAACAGCGGGAGCCCCGCGACGACGCCGTCCTGCTTGGCGACCAGCACGGCGGCGGCGCGGGCGTCCTCCGGCACCGTCGCCGCCGTGGCGAGGTCCCGCGCGCACAACGCGCGCTGCCTGGTCGCCTCCTGACGGGCCGGCGAAGCCCGGCTCGTCGGTCGCCCCGAGGTCCTCGAGCAGGGCGCGCCGGACGAGGTCGTCGACGGCCCGCCCTTCGAGCCTGGGAACGTCGGGGAGGGGCCGAGGGGTCGGCACGGCCGTTCCGGAGGTCATCGCGGGAGTCTAGCAACCCGCTGGGCGGGACCTTCCGGGCCCGCGGCGGGCACCGGGGCGCCTCGGGCCGGCCCTGACGGCCCTGCGAGGGCCTCGAGCAGCCGCGCGCGCGTCACCGGGCCGAGCCCCGGGAGGGCCCGCAGTCGGTCGAGGGGCAGGCTGCCCCCCGCTTCGGCGGGCCCGCGCGAGCGTGTGGGCCCGGGTCGCGCCCAGGCCGGGGAGGGCGCGCAGCCGCGCTCCGACCAGCCGTCGAGGTGCGCGCCCGGGGCCCGCCGGGTCGAGGGGCGGCAGCGGGGCGGCGGCGGCGCGGGCGGCGAAGCGCACGGCGGCGGGCCGCGGCGAGCCGGGCGAGCCCGCTGTCGCCGCCGCCGCGAGCGCGCAGGCGACGGCGAGGACCGCCGCGCCGATGCGCGCCCGCGCGCTGGCGCCTGTCCCCTGTGCCGCGCCGGCCTTGGCTCGTCCGCCGCCGCCACGCGCCGCCCCCTCCACTCCCCTCGCCGCCCCGGGCTCCCCGCCGATTCGTCCCATGACGGGATGGACCCGTCGTCGAGCCGCGCGGTTGCAGGTCGAAGGCCGTGTTTGCTTTCCGGGCGTCCGCGAGGGACGCTTTCCAGTTGCGCCCGTCCCCGCGCGAACCCGTGAATCCCGATCCCGAACACGTCCGCGAGGGCCGCCTCACCGAGGGCGGCGAGATCGCCGTCCGAGCCGGCCGCACCCGCGAGGAGCGCGGGCCCGCGCTGGCGCTCTCGCTCGTCGTGCCGGTGTTCGACGAGGAGGCCAACCTCGAGCGCCTCCACGAGGAGATCCGCCGCACGTTCGACGGCCGCGACGACTACGAGCTGATCCTCGTGGACGACGGCAGCCGCGACCGCTCGCGCGAGATCGTGCGCGAGCTCGTCGCCAGGGACCCGCGGGTGCGCGGACTGTTCTTCCGCTCGAACTGCGGACAGAGCGCGGCCATCACGGTCGGCTTCCGCAACGCGCGCGGCGCCGTGGTCGCGACGCTCGACGCCGACCTCCAGAACGACCCGCGCGACCTGCCGGACATGCTCGAGACGCTCGCGCGATCGGGAGCGGACGCCGTGGTCGGCTACCGCGTGAACCGCCGCGACACGTTCGTGCGGCGCATCAGCTCGAAGATCGCGAACGGGATCCGCAACCGCATCTCGCGCGACACGATCCGCGACACCGGCTGCTCGCTCAAGGTGTTCCGCAACGAGGCGATCAACACGATCCCGATGTTCGACGGGATGCACCGCTTCCTGCCGACGCTGCTGCGCTACCACGGTTTCGAGGTGCTCGAGCACCCCGTGAACCACCGCCCTCGGACGGGCGGCGTCAGCAAGTACGGCATCCGGAACCGCGCGCTGCGCGCCCTGCGCGACCTGATCGCGGTGCGCTGGATGCGCAGCCGGATCCTGCGTCCCGTCGTGGTCGAGCGCGTCGAGGGCCGCCGCGACCGAGGTTGACCGCGCGTTCGCGGGAGGAGGGCCCGTGGGAGTCTGGGACGTCGTCGGTTGGACGGGGAACGCGCTCTTCTTCTCGCGCTTCTTCGTGCAGTGGATCGCGTCGGAGCGCGCGAAGCGCAGCGTCGCGCCGCGCGCATTCTGGTGGCTCTCGCTGGTCGCGACGATCCTGTTCGCGCTCTACACGAACGCCATCGGTCAGCCGTTCCTGACGGGCGCGTTCGCGATCAACACCGCGATCTACTCGCGCAACCTGTTCGTCTCGCGCGACCGCACGATCGGGCTCCCGGCGATGCTGGCGATCGTCGTCGTGTTCGGCGCCGTGATGTGGATCACGAGCGGCTTCGTGCCGGACAAGTACCGCGTGTCGGAGCAGACCGGCGTGTGGCTCGCGATCGGCGTCGTCGGTCCGGTGCTCTGGAGCATCCGTTTCCCGCTCCAGTGGTGGTACTCGGAGAGGAAGGGTGAGAGCCACTTCCCGCTGTCCTTCTGGTACGTGAGCCTGGTCGGCAACGTGCTCCTGCTCGCGTACGCGATCCATCTCGGCGACGCCAAGCTGATCGCGGGCTTCACGACGGGCCCGATCGTGCAGATCAGGAACGTGATGCTCGAGCACCGTCGGCGCCGCGCGGCGGAACCGGCACAGGTCGCCGAGGTCTGACGGGCGCGGCGCGTCGGCGCGCGCTCAGGCGCCGCCCATGCGCTTCAGGTACTCCGCGACGACCTTCTCGAGGAACAGGTCGAGCTCGCGGGTGTTGCGCAGGGTGATCTCGGACTGGTCGGCGATGCGGACCGCGAGCGAACCGTCCGGCTCCGGGCGCGCCTCGACGAAGTCCTCGCCGCGGAAGGTCCAGACGCGGCCGCCCTTCACGGCGCGCGGTTCGAGCGACGGGTCGAGTCCGCGCAGGCGCTGGCCGAGGTGGTCGATCAGCTCGAGCTTGGGACGGCTCTCGCCCGCACCGGTCGGTCGGTCGGTCGTGCCGCCGCCCTGGGGCGCGGTCGCCTGGCCCGCGATTCGGTAGAGGTAGAGCGTCTCGCCGATCGAGGAGCGCAGGACGCGCAGCTCGTAGAGCTCGACCTGCGACTGACGCCGGCAGAAGGTCGTGAGCCGGCGCACGCGGCCGAGCGGGAACTCCTCCCCCACGAGCAGCAGGCGCGGCGCCTTGCGGGGGTCGAGCCCCGAGGCCGAGGCGTGCCCGCCCGTCAGGTGGTGGTGGACGACGGCGGCGTGGTCGACGGCGAGTTCCAGCGCCTCGAGGGACCGCGAGACCGTCTCCTCGTCCGCCTCGGACACGAGCAGGACGAGCACGAGCCGCCCGGCGCCGTCCGCGCCGAGGAGGTGGACGAAACCGCCGTCCGTGAGCTCGAGACCCTGGTCGAGGAGCCGGAAACCGCCGAGCGCGAGCGACAGCGCCGTCTCGAGCTGGGCGTGGGCACCCGCCAATTGGTCGTCGGCGGGTCGATCGGCGTCCGTGGGACGGTCCTCGGGGGCCATGGCGGTGCGTTCCTGGGGCGCGCGGGGCGCGGGGTTCCGTGGAGAGCGTACCCCCGCTCCGGGCAATTGCGAACTCCTACGACGAAGCTCGCACCCAACTGGCGTCCCTCTGGGACGCTCAACCGGCGGCGCGCGGGCCGGGCGTGCGGCGCACGCGGCGGCCGGGAGCGCGCGCGATTCCGTCCGTCGAGCGGGGCCCCGTGCGGCGCGACGCGTCGGGTCGGTGGACCTCCGAGAGCGCGAGCGCGAGCGCGTCGGTGGCGTCGAGGGCGACGCCGTCCATGGGCAGGCGCAAGAGGCTCGACACGGCGGCCGCGACGGCGGACTTGGTCGCGGCGCCCGAACCGGCGACGAGGCGCTTCGCCTCCGCCGGCGTCCGCTCCACCACGCGGCAGCCGCGGCGCGCGGCGATCGCGAGCGCGAGTCCGCGCCCCTCCCCCAGCCGCAGCGCGGTCGCGGGGTTGCGACCGGCGAAGGCGCGCTCGACCACGACGACGGTCGGCCGGACCTCGTCGAGGAGCTGTTCGAGGTGCTCGGCGATCACGCCGAGCCGTTCGGCCAACGGGCGCGAGCGGCGGGCGCGGAGCACGCCGGCCTCCACGTACTCCGCGCGCAGGAGCGAGCGACCGGACGCGCTCGACGACCGGCGCACCGCGCCGTAGCCGACGACGATCGTGCCGGGATCGATCCCGAGCACGATTCCACGGTCCTCCTCGAGCGGCGCGTCCATTCGAATGGGTCCGCGCGGCGGCGGGCCGGTGACCACCGTACGCTCCCGACGCGGCGACCCGTGAGTGCGCGCTCCGTGCCCGCGCGCCGCCGTCCCGATCGTGTCGATGCAGGAACCCCAGGATCCGACGAAGCGCGGCCCCGCGAGCGACGTGGGTGCGGTCGTCGTCGCGGCCGGTGCGTCGCGGCGGATGGGCGGCGGTGCGAGCAAGGCGCTGCTCGAGGCGAGCGGCGAGGCGCTGCTCGTGCACGGCGTGCGCGCGCTGCTCGCCGTCGCGGCGCACGCCGTGGTCGTCGCGCGGGACGAGGACCGCGCGTCCATGGTGGAGGTGCTCGCTCGGGCGGGACTCGCGGAGCGATGTGCCTTCGCGAAGGGCGGCGAGGAGCGCGCGGACTCCGTGCGGGCGGGGCTCGCGGCGATCCCCTCCGACGTCGCCGTCGTGCTCGTGCACGACGCCGCGCGGCCGCTCGTGAGCGAGGGCGACGCGGCGCGGGTCGCCGCGAGGCGCGGCAGCACGGAGCGGCGCTCCTCGCCGCGCGGGTCGTCGACACGATCAAGCGCTCGACCGACGGAGCCCGGACGAGCGAGACCGTGGACCGTTCGAGCTAGGGCGGCGCAGACGCCGCAGGGGTTCGCGCGCGCGCGCCTCGTCGAGCTGCACGCGCTCGCGGCTCAGGAGGGCTACCGTCCGACGGACGACGCGGCGTTGTGGGAGCGCTACGTCGGTCCCGTCGCGCTGGTCGAGGCGAGCGGCGCGAACCCGAAGGTGACGCGGCCCGAGGACCTCGTCGTCGTCTCGGCGCCGCTCGCGGCGCGCGCGGCCGGTCGACGCCCTGGACGCCGCGCGCTACCGTGCGGCCATGGACCTGCGCGTCGGCACCGGTTTCGACCTGCACCGCCTCGTCCCCGGGCGACGCTGCGTCCTCGGGGGGATCGAGCTGCCCCACCCGAGCGGCCCGTCGGGCCACCTCGACGGCGACGCGGTGCTGCACGCCGTGTCGGACGCCCTGCTCGGAGCGGCCGGACTCGACGATCTCGGCACGCTCTTCCCCGACACCGCGGCCGAGTGGAAGGACGCGGACAGCGCGGCGCTGCTCGAAGAGGTCGTGCGGCGGGTCCGAGCGGAGGGCTTCGCGCCGGTCAACGTCGACGTGGTGATCGCGACCGAGGGCCCGCGCATCGCGCCGCACCGCGCCGCCATGCGCGCGCGCCTCGCCGAACTCCTGGGCCTCACGCCCGACCGCGTCAACGTGAAGGGCAAGACCCTCGAAGGCCTCGGCGCCCTGGCCGAAGGAGCCGGCGTCGCCGTGCAGGCGGCCTGCCTGCTGCGCCGCTGACGGTCGAACCGAACCTGGTTCGTTCGGACCGGAACCACCGGCCGTCGCGACCGAGAGCGCCTCTGGAGGGCCTCGAGAAGGCAGGCCAACCGAACCTGGTTCGTTTGGCCGGTTCCTTCGCCCCTCGAGGGCCGGAGAAGCCAGGCCAACTGAACCTGGTTCGCTGACCGGAACCAGGCCAACCGAACCTGGTTCGTTCGGACCGGAACCTGCCGAATCGGCAGGCCTTGGCCGGATGGACCGGGTTCGGTCGGCGTCAGGCTCCCGCGGTCTGCAGCGCGTGCAGCCTCGCGTAGGTGCCGCCCTTCGCGAGCAGCTCGTCGTGCGTTCCGAGCTCGATGACCTTGCCGCGGTCGAGGACGGCGATGCGGTCGGCGCCGCGGATCGTCGACAGGCGGTGCGCGATGACGAGCGCGGTGCGCCCCACCATCAGCGTGTCGAGCGCGTTCTGCACGCTCCGCTCGGACTCGGAGTCGAGGGCGCTCGTCGCCTCGTCGAGCAGCAGCAGCGGCGCCGACTTCAGGAGCGCGCGCGCGATCGCGATGCGCTGGCGCTGTCCGCCGGACAGACGCGCGCCGCCGTCCACGACGGCGGTGTCGTAGCCGTTCGGCAGGGACAGCACGAACTCGTGGATGTTCGCGGCGCGCGCGGCGGCCTCGATGTCCGCGTCGCTCGCGTCGGGCCGCGCGTAGCGGATGTTCTCGCGGATCGACGCGTGGAACAGGAACGGCGCCTGGTCGACCATCGCGTACAGCGACGTCCAGTCGTCGAGCCGCACGTCGCGCAGGTCGCGGCCGTCGACGCTCACGCGCCCCGAGACCGGGTCGATGAAGCGCGCGACGAGGTCCATCAGCGTGCTCTTGCCCGATCCCGACGCCCCGACGAGCGCCAGCGTCTCACCGGGCCGCAGCTCGAGCGACACGCCGTCGATCGCGGGACCGTCCTCCTCGACGTAGTGGAAGTGCACGTCCTCGAGTCGGATGCCGCTCCCGAGCGACGCGAGCCGCTCCCCTCCGACGGCGTCGACGACGTCCGTCCGCTCGTCGAGCAGGGCGTTGAGCCGGTGCGACGCCGCCATCGACTCCTGCACGCGCGTGACGGTGTTCGTGATGCGCTTCGTGCGCGAGTAGACCTGCGAGATCGACACCACGAAGATGGCGAGATCCGACGGTTCGAGCCCGGAGGCCCCGTCGATCACGAAGCCGAGCCCGAGCATGATCACGCCGAAGCCCGCGAGGCTGAAGAGCGAGGTGAGACCGCGCGACGCCGCGATCGCGCGCACCATCTTCATCGACGACGACAAGTAGCGCTGGTTCTGCGCCTCGTACGCGTCGAGCTCGCGCTGCTCTGCCCGGAAGGCCTTCACCGTGCGGATGCCCGTGAACATCTGCGACAGCACCTGCACCGAAGCACCGAGCTCGGTGAAGCTGCGCACGCCGCGCTTGCGCACCTTCTTCGACATCACCGCGATGGGCGCGAGCACGAGCGGCAGCACGACGATCAGGACGAGCCACATCCCGGGCGGCGCGTACAGGATCGCGACCGCGAGGAACGCCGCGGCCTCCGCCGGGTCCTGGACGAGGTCCTTGAGCGCGACGTCCATCGCGAGCAGCGTCGTCTGCACGTCCTGGCTGATGCGCGAGAGCACGTCGCCGAACGCGCGCCGCCCGTGGTAGCGCATCGACAGCCCCATGAGGTGCCGCACGAGCCGCAGCCGCAGGTCGATCACCATGCGGAAGGCGACCCAGCGCGACAGCACGGCGAAGCCGTAGTTCGCCGCGCCCGAGACGACGGCGAGCAGGAACAGGATCGCGGCGATCGCGACCAGCGTGTCCGTCCGGCTCGGGTCGACGCCGTCCGGCACGTCGCGCACGAGGCGCGCGACGCCGTCGACGACCTGCTGCACGATCCGCGTCCGCGACGACGGTTCGCCGCCGTCGACCGCCGCGCCGCCCGTCAGCGACTCGCCCGGGAACAGGACGGGCCACATCGGGTCGAGCAGCAGCAGCGCGACCGCCACGCCGACCGTCGACATCGCGCCCAGCACGAACACCCCGAGGATCGCCGGGATCCGCGGGAGCGCGTGCGGCCACACGAGCCGGAAGAAGCTCTTCGTGTTCGACTGCTCCAACGCGTGCCTCGGGGCGGAGGCCGATCGGGGCCGTTCCGGCGCGCTCTTTCTACCGTGACGGGGCCCCGGTTCGCACCGGAGCCCCGCCGTCCTCCCGACGTTCCTCCACCTCGCGGGTCGCGGACCCCGGTGGAAGTCACAGCGGAGGTCGCCGCGAAGGTCGCAGCGGCGCTCGCGGCGCCGCCCGTCGCGCCTCACTCGACGCCGGTCGCGGCCTCGTACAGGTCGCGCGCGAAGGCGTTGAAGCGCTGGTTCACGTAGTCCTCGGTGTTCATCTGCGCCATGTCCCTGTCGGTGAGGTCGCGCTTGCCCTGGGGGCGGTGCGCGCCGTGACGCGGCCGATGTACCAACCGTAGCGACCCTTCCAGGGACCGCCGAGCGAACCCTCCGGCGTGTAGAAGAACAGCTCGTCCGTCACGCTCGTGCCGTCGAGGTAGAGCGTGAACTCGTTCTCGCCCAGCTTGCCGAGGAGTTCGTTGCGCGCCATCGGCGCGAAGCGCCCCTTGTTGTTGCGCTCCGGCATCTGCTGCGTCGGCGTCGTCGGCATCGGCGGGTCCCAGAAGTCCGAGTACTCGTCCTGGAGCTCTCCCCAGTTCGCACCGCCCGACTCAACGAGCTTCTGCGCCACCTCGCGCGCGCGGCGCTCGGCGTCGGCCCAGCCGTTCTCCTTCCAGACGCCCTTCGAGAAGTCGTAGGCCGAGAGCAGGATGACCTCGGTGCCGACCTTCGCGACGTTGAGCAGGTCGTTGCCCCGCTCGTTGAAGTGCTTCGACAGCACCTCGGGCGTCATCTCGGACGCGATCATGTCGCGGTAGGACTCGATCAGTCGGTTGTGCTGCTGGTAGAGCTGCATCGACGGGAAGCCCTTGACCTGCATCACGAAGAACTCGGGCGGGAAGATCGTGCCCCTCAGCGGAGCGAGGTGCTCGTCGTAGCGCACAGCGGCCTGTTCCGGGTCGAGCAGGTATCCGCGCGTGGCGAGCGCCCGCTGCAGCAGCGTGTTCTTGACGGTCCAACGCCGCGCGAGCTCGATGTCGTCCGCCGTGACGCGGTCGGCGATCTCGTCGTACACGCGGTCGACCGTGATGTCGTGCCCGTTGACGCGCATCGCGACGTCCGCCGGCAGCCCGTCGGCCGCGGTCTGCACCTCGGCCGCGTCGTCGAGCGCCTTCACCACCGACCCGCCGAGCATCTGCAGCATGGTCTGCTGGCCCTGGCGCGCCTGCTTGACCTGCTCCTCGGTCAGTTCACCGGCGGCGATCTTCCGCTCGAGCTCCGCGAACTGCGCCTTGATCTGGTCGACGGCCGCACCCTGACCCGCGGCGCGCATCGACTCGACGGTGATCGCCGGCCACTTCTCGGGGTTCGTCGGGAGGAAGACGCGCGTGAAGAGCTGCGACTGGCGGATCATCCGCCGCTGGTTCCCGAGGTGGATCTTGTTGAGACGCAGGACGTCGACGGGGTCGAGCGTCGGGTACTGCGTGCGAGCGTTCTCGATGACGCGCTCGATGATCGCTTCGATCTCGGCCTCGTCGATGGCGAAGTCCGCGGGGTCGCGCCCGGCCTCGATCTGCCGCGCCATCTCCGCCTCGATGTCGATGTCGAGCTTGAACGAGCGCAGCTCCTTCCAACCGACGATGTAGACGAGGGTGCGGCGGAGCTCGTCGGGAGAGATGCGGATCGGTTCGGCCTTCGCGTCGGGACCGCCGCCGATCGCGCGCGCGACCGCGGACGCGTCGATCTCGACGGGCTCGAGCTTCGGCCAGCGCGAGCGGTCGATCTCCTGCTTCGCGGGCTTCGCCGCAGCGGTGCCGGGCACGTCACCCCTCTGCGCATCGCCGTCCGGAGCGGCGGCGGGCTTCTCCGCGGCCGGCGGGTCCTGGAAGGTCGGGCGAGCGGCGAGGGCCTCGGACGGCGGCAGCGCGATGGCGGCGCACGCGAGAGCGGCGAGGACGAGCGGTCGACGGAGCATGGTGGAGATCGGCGACGAGCGACGGACCGGTCCGACGGGGACCTTCGGTTCCGGCGCGGCGTGGGTGCGTGGATGAGGAACGGTCGGCGGACGCTCCGTCGACGGAGCGAGCCGTGGACGGACGCGAGACGCGGGCTGGGCGATCCGCGGACGGAACGCACGGCGAGCTACGACCGGCGCGACGGGGTGCGAGCGCGCGGAGCGGAAAGGTCCGACCGCGGGAGCGGCCCGCCCCCCGCCGTGCGAGGCCGGAGAGTGTAGCGTCGGCCCGCGACGCCCCCCGTGCGACGGCGCGGGAGGCCGGATGGTTCGTGGGGATCGGTGCGCTTTCGCGAGCCGGGCCGGGGCGCGCGGGGGGCGCCGCCCATCCACAGCCCCCGCCCGCCCGGGGAGACCTGCGCGGGGTGCGCACGGTTACCGCTCGTTCGCAGGATCTTCGCGGGGGCGAGGCGCGCTCCGCACGGCGCCGCGCGGAGGGTTCCCGGCTCCTGCGGGGCCGCGGGTCGGGGCACCGCACGCGACTGGTAGCATCGGCCCATGACCTACTCGACGCGGACCGTGGGCTTCCACTGCGAGCTCCTGCACCCGCCGGGGCCGGTCGACGCGGCGGTGGTGCAGCGCGTCCACAACCGGCTCTTCCAGTCGCCGGAGCCGCTCTACCGCAGCTTCGCCGTCACCCACGAGGGCTGCACGCTCTCGAACCTCGTCGCGCGACCCGGGGCGATCAGCCAGGCGAGCTTCCTGGTCGACCGCTTCCGCTTCCACGAGGAGGGCACCGGCCTGACGCCGGGCGAGTTCGCGGACCGCGTCGTCACCGTCTCCGAGCAGGTCTGCGAGGCGCGCGGCTTCGCGATGTTCACGGGCCAGGTCGTGACGCTGCGCACGCTCGTCAACCCGCGCGCGTACGGCACGTCGATCGAGCTCCTGCGCGACGGCGTCCTCGGCTTCGACGAGCTCGACGCGCAGGCGCTCGGCCGACCGCTCGGCGGCCTCGGCCTGCGCCTCGTCTTCCCGCCGGCGAACGGCGAGCACAGCGCGTTCGCGGTGCGCGTCGAGACGCTGGCGAACGATCGGCGCTCGCTGTTCCTCGAGAACCAGGCGACGTTCCCGCCGGTCGCGGTGCGCGAAGGGCTGTCCGCCGTGTCGGAGCACATCGACGCCGCCTACCGCTTCCTGACCGGACCGGTCCTGCGGATGCTCGAGCGCCGCGACCACGTCGCGAGCGAGGGGGAGAGCGGTGATCGCGACGACGGCGCGCGATAGCTCTCCGTCACCGCCCGAACCCGCCCTCCTCGACGTGCTCCAGCTCACTCCCCGACGCGTGCTCGCGCTCGCCCTCGCGGTCCCGCTCGCGCTCGTTCCCGGCTGTTCGACCGGCGACCCCGCTCCGGCGCCGACGCGAGCACCGCTTCCCGACGGCGTGGCCCTCGAGGTCTCGGGCCGACCCGTGACCGTCGCGGAGGTCGACCGGCTGGCCGAGACGCTGCTGCTCCTCCACCCCGTCGACACCCTCCCGGCCCGGCGCCGGCGCGCGCTCGCGGACCACGTGCTCCCCCTGGCCGCGGCGCCCCTCCGCTTCGGAGCGGCGCGCGACGACGCGCTGCGACGCGCCGAAGCCTGCCTCACGGAGGTGCGCGAGGGCGGCACCCCCGAGGGCGCCATCGACTGGTCGGGCGCGGTCGGCGACCTCGAGCTCGAGGTCCTGGACCGGGTCCTCGGGTCGAGCGTGGGCGCCGTGCTCGGCCCGATCGAGACGAGCATCGGCATCGCCGCCGTCGTGCGCGTCGACGCGCCGCCGCCGGACGGCTCCGACCCGCGCGCGGTGTTCCGACTGACCGGCTGGCGCTTCCCCTACGCGCCGCAAGGGACGGACCTCTGGGACTTCGCCGGCCTCGAGGTCCGCTTCGCCGACGCCGACTGGCGCGACCTCGTCCCGCGGAACGTCCTCGCGCGCTTCGACGCGGTCGAGCCCGCGCCCTGACGCCGCGAGGCCCGGAGGCGGGTCGGACCGACCCGATTTCGGCGCTTCCCCCGCGCGCGCCCAGGTCGGGGTAGATTTCGATCGGGGCGGGTTCGGCGCCCCGGATCGATGACCGAGGCCAACACACCCAAGGATCGCGTCGAGGGGACGGCCTCGACCCGGCTCCGCACCTTCGCCGCGGCGGCCCTCGCCGCCCTCCTCTTCCCGGCCTGCGTCGTCCCGGCGCCGCCCGTCGCCGAGCAGCACGACCTCGGCGTCGTCCGCGCGGAGGACCGCTACCACGCGGACCTCTACGCGCAGATGGTCGAGCAGATCCAGCCGCGCGTGCAGGCCGCCCTGCCCGGGACGCTCGAGCGCCAGACCGAGGTCTGGATCCAGGAGCGCCTCGCCCACGGCACGGGCTCGGCCGCGCCGGCGAACGTCAAGGGCTTCACGCTCATCGACGGGAACATGCACCGCGGACGCATCCAGCTCCGCCAGGACAACGAGTTCCCGAACTGGTTCCTGACGCACGAACTCGTGCACGCGCTCCTCGGACCGGACTGGCGCTGCATGCCGGGCGTCCTCGAGGAAGGTCTGTGCGACCTCGTCGCGGCGGAACTCAACCCGGACTGCGCGCCGCGCATCCGCGCGCTGCGCGCGATCGAGGCCAGCATCTTCTTCGGCAAGATGAAGATCGTCGTCGCGCACCGCGACGAGCGCGACCGCGAGCGCATCGACCCCATCTGGTTCCACTACGACCGCGGACCGAGCGAACTCGCCGTCGCTCAGGTGCTCGAACCGGGCACGCTCGGTCTGCAGAAGCGCTTCCAGAGCGTGCCCGACACGCTCTACGGCCTCGGCTTCCTCGTCGCGCAGCGCATCCGCGACCGCGAGGGCTACGAGGGCCTGTTCGAGCTGTGCACGAACGCGCTCGGCGAAGGGCTCGAGACCGTGCCCGTGCAACGCGTCCTCGAGGCGGCCGACATGAGCGGCGACCAGGACGACCTCGCAGGGATGTCGTTCGAACTGCTCGGCAGCGAGGAGTTCGAGCACTGGACGCAGCTCCTGCCCGACTTCCACGGCGAGCTCCTCGCGCAGCTCTTCTTCGACCGCTACGGCGAACTGTCGCCCGAGGACTTCCTCGACCAGGTGCAGCCCGCATTGATCCTGGCGGACGGCACGCGCGTCGAACTGGCGAAGGACGAGCACGTGCGCCGCTCGCTGCGGACCGCCTGGCTCTTCCGCCGGAACGCGCAGCGCTGATCGCGAGCGATCGCGGCTCGAAGGCGCCGCGCCGGGCGGCGACGGGTAGCATCGGGCGTCACCGAACCCCGCCGCGCCCCATGTCGAATCGCCTCCACCGTCCGCTCGTCGCGTCCCTCGCCCTCCTCCTCGCGAGCGGACTCGCGCACGCCCAGGTCCAGAACAACGCGACCGTCACCTTCGACAACGGTCCCGAGGGCTGGTCGATCAACGGCCTTGCGACCGTCTCCGCGAGCGGCGGCGCACCGGGGTCGTGCATCCACTGGAACGACCCCGTCGACACCTTCGGCATCGCCGCGCGCACGTCGACGCACCCCGCGTTCGTCGGCGACTACACCCTCAAGGGCGACGTCGCGCTGCGCATCGGCTTCCAGGTCGACTACATCCAGTTCTTCGCCACGCCGGTCCCGCGCGACCTCGTCGTGATCCTCTACGACGACGACGCCTACGACGGCGCGCCCCCCGCCGCCGTGTGGAAGCACCTCGGCACGCTCCAGGGCGGCGGCATGCCGTGGACGAACTTCACGGCGCGCGTCGAGGACGTCCTCTCCGACGCGCTCCCCGCGGGTTGGGAAGGAGCGGGCGACGAGGACCCCGTCACGTTCGAGCCGATCCTCCCGGCGGGTCGCACCTACGCGAACGTGCTCCGCGGCGTCGACCGCGTCGAGTTCACGACCTACGTGCCGGGCTTCTTCTACGGCTTCACGCACTTCGACGTGCGCATCGACAACGTCAGGATCGCGCCGCTCTCCGGCGCGACCTGGACCAACCTCGGCGACGCGCATCCCGGTGCGAAGGGCGAGCCGTTCCTGACGGCGAGCGGCGACCTCGCCGGCGGCTCGCCGAACTCGATCGCGCTGCAGAACGCCGCGCCGTCGGCGTTCTCCGCGCTGCTCTGGTCGACGACGAGTTCACCCGTCCCGTTCGTCGGCGGCACGCTCGTCCCTACCCGTTCCAGCCGCCGATCTACCTGTTCACGGACGCCGGAGGGAAGGCGAAGCTCGACTTCACGATGCCGAACGGCATCCTCCCGGGCCTGACGATCTACGCGCAGTACGCGGTGTTCGACCTCGCGGCCAGCGAGAGCGTCGCGCTCTCGAACGCCGTCCGCGGCGTCGCTCCCTGAGTCGACGGAAGGCGCTGCGGCGTCAGGAACCGCCGAACAGGTGGTCGGACTCCGCGCTCCACGCGATCCAGCGGTAGGCCGGCACGAGCCGGGCGAGTTCCCGGACGAGCACGTCGTCGAAGCCCTCGGCGCACACCTCGCCGCGCGCCCCTTCGGGCGCGGGCCAACGGCGCTCGATCGCGAAGCGGTGCTCGCCCGGCTTCCAGTAGCGCAGGAACTCCTCCATCGCGCTGGTCTCGATCGTCTCGCAGGGCCACTCGCCCTTCCAGTCGTGCATGCGCAGGCGGTAGCCGTCGAGCCGGTTCAGCACGCGCACGAGTTCGCCGAAGCCCTCGCGCTGGATCCGCCGCGTGAGGTTGGTCGAGTCGATCCACGCGTCCGCGTGGATGCGCAGCGAGACCTCGACCGCGTCCGCCTCGATCGCGACGCACAGGTAGGCGTTGCGGTAGGCGGCGTCGAGGTCCTTGGCGAGCTCGGGGCCGAGTTCGCGCTTCAGCTTGGTCTTGTCCTTCTTCTGCCGCACGAGGTAGGTCCACAGCCGCGAGACCCGCATGTGGTTGAACGGGTGCGGGTTGTGGATCGAGCTGCGCGTGTCGAGCGCGAGCCCGTCCTCGGCGATGCGAGCCGCCGCGCGCTTGCCGATCGTCGCCAGCTTGGTCCGCGCGGCGAGACGGGCCGCGTTGAACTGCGGGTCGCGAGCGAGCGGGTCGGCGAGCGCGCGGAAGTCGGCGTCGACGAGGACGACGGGGCCGCGCCCCGTCCTGGGCTCGGCACCGTCGGTGCCGGCGGCGGGAGTCGTTTCGCGAGGAGTCACGTGGGAGGGCTTGGTGCGCGCGGTGCGCGGGGCCGATGAGGACCGTGCCGGCGCGGACCCTAGACTGGTCGCCCCGACGCTCGCCGCGCGCGGGACCGGGGCGACGCCCCAAGACCGTACCGGACCGCGCGCCGCGTCGACCACGTCCCATGGAGTTCGCGCACTTCGAGTTCGAACCGAGCACCGATCGCCTGGGCGAGGGCCCGCAGAGCGAGGTGTACCGCGCCGTCGACGCGCGACTCGGGCGCACGGTCGCGCTCAAGATCCTGCGTCCGCACGTGGAGTTCGACCCGGAGGCGGTGACGCGCTTCGCGCGCGAGGCGCAGCACGCGAGCCGGCTCGAACACCCGAACATCGCGACGGTCTACGAGTACGGCACCGACCAGGGCCGCTCGTACATGGCGATGGAGTACTTGCAGGGTCGCACCCTCGACCGCCTCGTCGCCGAGCGCGCGCTCCCCTACGAACAGGGCGCTCGCATCGCCTGCGACGTCGCCTCCGCGCTCGAGGCGGTGCACGGGCACGGCCTGATCCACCGTGACCTCAAGCCCGCGAACATCATGGTGCTCGAGGACGGGTCGGTGAAGCTGCTCGACTTCGGCATCTGCCGGTCGACGAACGAAGCCACGATCACGCAGGACGGCATCCTCGTCGGCACGGTGCTCTACATGTCGCCCGAACAGGTGCGCGGCGACGACCTCGACGTGCGCAGCGACGTCTTCGCGTTCGGCTCGACCTTCTACCACGCGCTGACCGGCGAACTCCCGTACCCCGGGAAGTCGTTCCCGCAGGTCTGCATGGCGATCCTCGACGGTCGCGCGAAGCGTCCGAGCGAGGTGCGCAGCGGCTTCCCGCAAGTGCTCGAGGAGGTCCTGCTGCGCTGCCTCGCGAGCGAACCCGACGACCGCTACCCGACGGGCGAGGCGCTGCACGCCGCGCTGATCCTGGCGAGGCAGAGCCTGGTCGAGCGCGGCTCCGGCACCTCGCGCCGTCTGCGCGGACGCATCTTCGTCCCGCGCTTCGACGTGCGCAGCGAGAACGAGAACGCCGACCTGTTCGCGGCGGGTCTGCGCGGCGACCTGCGCAGCGAACTCGAGCGCTCGACCGGCCTCGAGATCGTGCTGCTCGACCGCGACGAGCCCGTGCCCTCGGGCGGACGGAGTTCCTACCGCCTGCGCGGGGCGCTCGAGCTGCGCGGCAACACCGGCGTCCTCGACGTCGAACTCGGCCCGGTCGACGGAGCCGCGGGGGGCGGCTCGCGCCAGCGCATCCAGTACACCGACGCCGACGAGTGGGGTCTGCAGGCGCAGCTCGTGCGCGGACTTTCGCGCGCGGTCCGCGCCTACCTCTCGGACGAGGCGTCGAACTCGCCGTCGAGCGTCAAGCGCGACCCGGCGCTCGCGGGCACCCTGGCGCGGCACGCGCACGACGTGCTGCACCGCGGGACGAGCAAGCACCTCGTCGCCGCGATCTCGAGCTTCCGTCACGCCATCGACGCCGACCCGCGCTGCGGTCTGGCGCACGCCGGGCTGGCCGAGGCGCTGGTGCGCAAGTACGTCTACTGGGACGGCGACCGCAGCTTCCTCGACGAGGCGCTCGACGAGGCGCGCCGGGCCCTCGCGATGGACCCGTCGTGCGCCGAGGCGCACACGGCGCTCGGGTTCGCGTACGCGATGAGCGGACATCCCGACGACGCGATGCGCGAGTACCGCCTCGCGATCCAGGCGGACCGCGACGAGTGGCTCGCGCACCGTCTCCTCGGTGCGCTCCTCGCGCGGCTCGGGAACGACAAGGCGGCGTCGCCGCTCTTGCGCCGCGCCATCGCGCTCGCGCCGACGCACATCGGCTCCTACGACCACCTCTACCACGTGCTCGTCCGGCTCGGGCGGTACGAGGAGGGGCTCGAGATCGCCGACCTCGGGATCAGCCACGCCCGCGCGCACCTGCGCGAGGTGCCCGACAGCCAGGAGGCGCGCTGCCACCTGGCCCTGCTCCTCGCGCGCATGGGCTCGGTCGACGAGGCGCGCAAGGAGATCGGCCTCGCGCGCGAAGCCGCCTCGCGCGACGGCTACACCCTGTTCCACTCGGCCTGCGTCCTCGCCATCCTCGGGCACAAGGAGGAGGCCATGGCCGCCTTGGTCGAGGCGCGCGACCGCGGCTACTTCCTGCGCAGCGAGCTGTTCAGCAACAGCGACCTCGACGTGCTGCGCGACCTGCCCGAGTTCGAGGCGCTGTCGCACTGACGCGAGTGGTCTCGGGTTAGAAGCGCCGAGGCGTGGCGCGGCCTGCCGGCCGCGCGTGTTGCCACGGAGCACACGGAGCACACGGAGGCGAAAGCCTCCACCTTGGTGTGCTCCGTGTGCTCCGTGGTTCCCTCCGCCGCGCCCCGGCAGGAGCGCGGCGTGGCGCCGGGACCGTCGACCCCTCGCGACCCCGTCCGACCGCTCGTCTCCTCGTCGCCTCCCCCGGTTCGGGACGGCCGCGAATCCACGGCGTCCTTTCACGTCGCCCGAGTAGAATCCTCCGCCGATTTTCCCGGGCAGGAGCCCCCATCGCCGTGACCGCCGCCACTCGTTCCGACACCATCAACATCGCCATCGTGGCGCACGTCGACCACGGCAAGACCACGCTGGTCGACGCCATGTTCCGCTTCGCGGGCACGTTCCGTTCGAACGAGCTCGTGCCGGAGCGGGTCATGGACAGCGACGCGCAGGAGCGCGAACGCGGCATCACGATCCTCGCGAAGAACACCGCGATCGACTGGGACGGCCGGCGCATCAACATCATCGACACGCCGGGTCACGCCGACTTCGGCGGTCAGGTCGAGCGCACGCTCGGCATGGCGGACGCCGTGCTCCTGCTCGTCGACGCGTTCGAGGGGCCGATGCCGCAGACGCGCTTCGTCCTCAGCAAGGCGTTCGAGCGCGGCCTGCGCGCGATCGTGATGGTCAACAAGGTCGATCGCCCCGACGCGCGTCCCAACGAGGTGCTCGACGAGGTCTTCGACCTGTTCGTCGAGCTCGGGGCGACCGACGAGCAGCTCGAGTTCCCCGTCTGCTACGGCTCGGGGCGCGACGGTTGGGCGGTGCGCGAACTCGGCAAGCGCGCGCAGGACCTCGCGCCGCTGTTCTCGCTGATCCTCGAAGAGGTGAAGCCGCTGCGCGCCGACGCCACCGAGCCGCTCCAGTTCCAGGCGGTGACGATCGACCACGACGACTTCGTCGGTCGCATCGGCATCGGTCGCGTCGTGCGCGGCACGCTGCGCTCCGGTGCACGCGTCTCTCTGTGCCACCCCGAGCGCCCGCGCACGACGACCGTCACGGTCAAGAACCTCTACCGCTTCAGCGGACTCCGCCGCCTCCCGGCGGACCAGGTCCTCGCCGGCGACATCGCCGTCGTCGCAGGCATCGACGAGCTGAAGATCGGCGACACGCTGTGCCCCGTCGACGAGCCGGACCCGCTCCCCGCGATCCGCCTCGACGAACCGACCATCTCGATGGTCTTCCAGGTCAACGACTCGCCCTTCGCCGGCCGCGAGGGCGACTTCGTGACGTCGCGCCAGGTGATGAGCCGGCTCGAGAAGGCCGCGCTGCGCGACGCCGCGCTCCAGCTCGGATCGACCGAGCGGACGGACTCCTTCGAGGTGAAGGGCCGCGGCGTGATGCACCTCTCGGTGCTGATCGAGAACATGCGGCGCGAGGGCTACGAGTTCGCGGTCGGCAAGCCGCGCGTCATCCTCAAGGACGTCGACGGCGTGCGCTGCGAACCGATGGAGCGCGCGACGGTGGACGTCCCCAACGAGAACGCGGGCCGCGTCATCGAGTTCATGGGTCGCCGCCGCGGCGAACTGCTCGAGATGGAAGCGGGCGACACGTTCACGCACCTCGAGTTCAAGGTGCCCTCGCGCGGCCTGATCGGCGCGCGCACCGCGCTCCTGTCGCTGACGCAGGGCGAGGCCATCCTCGGGCACCTCTTCGAGGGCTGGTCCCCCGACGGCGGCGCGATCCCGCGCCGCACCGGCTCGGTCCTGATCTCCGACCGGGCGGGCGACGTCATGGCGTACGCGCTCGACGGACTCTCCGACCGCGGCATCTTCTTCGTGCAGCCCGGCGACGAGGTCTACGGCGGTATGCTCGTCGGCGAGAGCAACAAGCCCGGCGACCTCGACGTCAACGTCTGTCGGGCGAAGAAGCTCACGAACATGCGGGCCGCCGGCAAGGACGACAACGCGCTCCTCGCGCCGCCGAAGAAGATGTCGCTCGAGGAGCACCTCGAGTTCGTCGAGGACGACGAGCTCCTCGAGGTGACGCCGAAGTCGCTGCGCCTGCGCAAGCGCGAGCTCGATCCCAACAAGCGCCGCAAGACCTTAAAGGCCTCGAAGTGACCGCGGTCGACCCGCACCACGGGTCGACAGGAGCGCCCCCCCACCGGGCGAGGCGGAGGAGTGGCGTACGCGGTCGGATGCTCGCGCTCGCGGTCGGTGTGCTCGCGCCGACGCTCGCGTTCGTCGCGCTCGAACTGGTCCTGCGCGCCGCGGGACTCGGGCCGCCGCCGCCGCTGCGGCTCCGTTCGCCCGACGGGAGCGACGACGCGGCGTACGAGGCGCAGAACGCCATGTTCCGCCGCGACGCGCGGACGGGCTACGCGCTGCGCGCGCCCTACCGCGCGCGAACCGACCACTCCGGGAACTACGCGCTCGGCGAGTGGCCGTGGCGCGGACGACCCGCCTTGCCGGCGCCGCCCGGCATCGCGCGCGTCGCGGTCCTCGGCGACAGCTGCGCCTACGGACTCGGCCTCGTCGCGGCGGAGACGCTCGAGGAGAAGCTCGCGGACGATCTCGAGTCGCGCGGCTGGTCGCGCGCGCAGGTCCAGGTGCTCAACTTCGGCGTCCCGGGGTACTCCACGGTGCAGACCGCCTCGGTGCTCGACGAGGTGATCGAGCGCTTCGCCCCCGATGTCGTCGTGCTCTACGTCGGCGCCTGGAACGACCAGTCCGACGCGGTCGACGCGCCGGACGACGTCGTGCTGCGACGCGCCGCCGGACGGACGATCCTCACCGACACCGCCGTCGCGCGCGGCGTTCGCGAGCTCGGGTCGCGACTCGGCGTCGATCCGTCGGAGCGCACGGACAAGACGGACGGTCGTCCGGTGCGACGCGTCGCGGCGGAGGAGATCGAGCCGCGCGTGCGCGCCATGCTCGAGCACATCCGCGCCGCCGGTGCGACGCCGATCGTCGTGGCGCCGGTCCACCGCGCGGCGAACGTCGCGGCGCGCCCCGGCGGCGCGGCCGACCGCGACGCCGTTCGCCGCGCGGCGGCGGCCGAGGGCGCGGTCCTCGTCGATGCCCAACGACTCGCGGATGCGTCGGGCCTGCGCGAGGAGGACCTCTTCGTCGACACGACGGTGCACCCCTCGGCGCTGCTGTGGGACCTCGTCGCACCGCGCGTCGGCACGGTCGCCGCCGAGGCACTCGGTACTGCACCGCCCGAGCGCGCGGGCGATCTCGAGATCCTCACCGTCCGGCCGGCCTCGGGCTCGTGCCTCGGCGACGTCGAGATCGTGGTCGAGCTGCGCGGCTGGAGCTCGCGCGACGCTCTGCCCGCCCTCGTCCTCGGCGGCGCGGCGCTGGTCGAGCTGCGCGCGGTCGGGTCGAACGAGGTGCGCGGGCTCGTCCCGACGAACCTCCCCGGCCCGCACGACCTCCTCGCGCAGACCGCGCGAGGCGTCGCGATCCTCCGCGACGCGGTGGAACTCCTCCCGCTGCAGGTCGAACGCGACGGCGACTGGCTCGTCGTGCACGCGCGCCCGGGCGACGGCGCGCTCCTCTACGTCGCGTCGAAGCGCCTGCAGTTCCCGATGTTCGCGATCCACGGTCGACTCGAGATCGACCAGCTCGCGCTCGTCACGCCGCCCGTCCGGCTCGTGATCGGCGCGGACGGGTCCGCGCGCACCAAGGCCCCCGCGACGCTCGGACCCGCGTTCGCGCAGGCGCTGGTCCTGCCGCGCGACGACGAGAGCCTGCTGCTCCAGGCGCGGAGCACGGGCGCGATCGGGTTGTGACGCGAGGCGTCGACGCGGCTCAACGGGGACGCGGAGCGGTGTCGGGCGAACGAGGACGGCCGACGAGGAAGGGCTGTCCCAGCACCTCGACCTCGTCGAGTTCGTCGTAGCGCTCGACGAGTTCCTCCAACGCGCGCAGGTTGGCCGCGAGTGCGGGCTGCGCCGTCCACGTCGTCAGAGCGAGTCCGCGTCGGATCCACCGAGCCGGTCCCTCAAGTTGCGCAAGCGATACTTGAGATCGTTGTACTTCGTCTCGAGCGGCATCAGCACGCGACCCTTCCACCACTCGTCCGGCCGCGCCCTGAACACCGTCCCGTGGAAGTCGTCGGCGAACTCCGGCGGAGGCACGTGCGAGTAGTAGTAGAGCGCGAGCGAGTAGCGCGCTTCGCCCTCGGGACACGTGATCCGCGTCGTGCCGTGGAAGCTCCGGTTGCTCGTGGCGAAGATCACGCAGCGACCGTGCACGGGAGCGAGTCGCACCGCGCACTCCGCCACGCTCTCGTTCCAGAGCTCGAGTTCGCCGCCCCACGACGGCTCCCACCTCGGATTGAGGTAGAGCAGCAGGTTGAGCCGCCGGAAGCGTTCGACGTCGGGGAGGTAGTTGAAGTCGACGTGGACGTCGAGCCTCCCGGACCGCCCCGTCGCGTGGAGTCCGCCGCCGATCAGTCGCGCGTCGGACTCGAGGGACGGGACGCCCGTGATCGCGTGGAGGACGTCGAGCCACTCGCGCGACTGGAGATGCGCGAGAAGACGCTCGAGCGGAGGTGGGAACAGGGAGGGATCGACGAGCTGCACCTTGCGGTGCTCGTTGACGGTCTCGAACCGGTTCCCCATGGACTCGAGCTCGGCGAAGGGCGGGAGGCACGCCGCCACCTCCGTGGCGAAGGGCTCGACGAGGAGGTCGTCGAGCACGACGTGCTCGAAGGGCTGCGCGGCCGCGAATTGTTCGCGCAACCGGTCGACGGCCATGTGTCGGACGAGGTCGTTCATGCGAGATTCTCCGGGTCGAGCGTACCTCGCTCCCGAAGGGCGCGCTCGGCGCCCGGAGCTCCCCGTCCTTCCTCCGGGGCGGGAGGCCCGTCGCCCCGGACGCGCCGCCTCGCCCCTGCCTCCCCGGGGACCCGGCTCAGACCGTGACCGCGACGATCGCGATCACGAGCAGCACCCACACGACGTCGAGGAAGTGCCAGTAGAGCGCGAGGTTCGTCACCGGCTCGTGCTCCGAAGCGCTGAACTCCTTGCGACGCGCTCGGCCCGTGATCTGGACGAGCCGGACCACGCCGCCGACGACGTGGAGCGCGTGGACCACCGTCACGACCACGAACATGCCGCTGTGTCGCTCGGAGGGATCGAAGGAGATCCCGGAGAGGACCATGACGACCCAGTTGACGGTCTGCGACACGCCGAACGCGTAGCCGAGCCCGAGCGTGCGGCGCAGCCAGGTGAACAATCCTTCGCGGTCGTCGTGCCGGATCGCACGCGTCGCGCGCCGCAACGTGAACGAGGACGCGAGGATGACGATCGTCGAGACGGCCATCCCGATCGACACGACGGGCAGGACGTGCACGTCGGGCGTCTCGTCGTTGGCGACGATCAGGACGTAGAGCAGGATCGTCGCGGCGAAGATGAACGACAGGCTCGCGATGAAGATCTTCATCCCGAGCGTGCCGACGCCCGGCACGTGCGCGCCGGTGCGCGACCGGAGGCCGCCGCCCGGTTGCTGCACGCGGAACTCGTCGCTCTTGCGGATCACGTTCGTCGTTCGTGGACGGTCGGGACCGCCCCTTCGGAAGTGGAGTCGCCCCGGGGACCGCGACGTCGGGACACCGCTCGTCGGCGTCGCGCGTCCCGTTCCCCGGGGCGGCTCCGGGACCCTCTCCGAGTTCGCTCGAACCCGTCGATCAGTGGCCCTGGTTCTCGGCGGGCGTCGACGCGCCTTGTTCGCCGGCGGCGCCGTTCCCCTCGGTCGCGTGCTCCGCGGAACCGTGCTCGCCGTCGACCACGACGGCGTGCTCGGCGGCCTTCTGCAGCTCTTCGCGCCAGGCCTCCTTGATCGGGTCGTCGTAGCCGCGCGCCGCGATGGCCGTCTGGTTCCTGTGCGTGTCGAACATGGCGAACATGACGAACAGCCCGGCGAAGACGAAGCTCATCATGAAGATCAGACCGTTGAACGGACGGTCGTACTTCAGGTGCATGAAGAAGAGCGCGACCAGCAGCCCCTTGATCGTCGCGATCACCATCGCGATGAGCAGGTCGAAGGGGTGCAGGTGCATGCTCGCCGTCCACACGGTGAGCGCGGTGAGTGAGATCAGCGCCAGCCACACGCCGACGAGGATGCGCGGCGGCATGACGTGGGCGAAGCCGTGGTCGTCGTGACCGTGGGAGTGTGCGTGGTCGGACACGGTGGTTTCCTCTTCCTGTTCTGCGGGTCTCGGGACGGGTTCGGTCCTGCGGTCAGCTGATCAGGTAGAGCAGCGGGAACAGGTAGATCCAGATGAGGTCGACGAGGTGCCAGTAGAGCGCCGTGTAGTCGACCGCGCCGAAGTACGTCGGGGTGAAGTCGCCGCGGCGCGCGCGGCGGAGGACCCAGAAGAACGCGATGATGCCGGCCACGACGTGGAAGCCGTGGAGGCCGGTCATGAAGAAGTAGATGCTGAAGAAGGTCGCGACGGCGGGCGGGATCTTGTCGGACTTCGCGTAGATCTCGGCGGCGCGCTGGTGGACCAGCTCCTTCTGTCCGTCGGTGAGCTCACCTTCGGCCGGGAACCCGGGCATCTCGTGCGCGAGCTCCTCGCGCGCGAGCTCGCCGGCCTCGCCGACGACGGTGTTGTAGTTGTCCGTCGTGATGAGGACCGCTTCGGGGTGCGGGTCGAAGTAGTTGCCCGGCATCGTGCCGTGTTGGTACTTCGCCGTGTACTCGATCGACTTGATGCCGAGGAAGCCGAACGCGCAGACCAGCGTCAGGACGATGTTCCGGACGAGGTTCTTCTTGTCGCCGAGCTGCGCGGAGCGCACGGCCCACGCCGCCGTCAGCGACGAGACCAGCAGCACGACCGTGTTGATCGCACCCCACTTCGTGTCGAGGTAGTGGTGCGCGTACACGAACACCTCGGTGTGGTTCGCGCGCCAGATCGAGTAGGCGCAGAACAGACCCGAGAAGAACAGGATCTCCGTGACGAGGAAGATCCAGATCCCGAGCTTGCCCGCGTCGAACTGTTGTTCGTGCGTGTCGAAGTGGTGGGCCAGCGTGGGATCGTGGTGGTGATCCCCGTGGTCGTCGTGCGCGACGTGCTGGGCGGCACCGGCGGTGGTGGTGGTCGTCATGGTCGGGACGGGTCCGGGTCGACGTTGTCGATCGGTCGGTGGACGAGCCTCGTGGGGGTGGTTCTGCGCGACGGTCGGCGCCGGGGGCGCCGACCGTCGGTGCGGCCGCTCAGTGCGCGCGAGCCGCGGCCTCGGGGGAAGCGGGGACGTGCAGGTACTGCTCGGTCTCCGGATCCCACTTCCAACGCTCCATGTCGTAGGGATCGTCGGCGACGGGGTCGTAGTCGAAGTTCGTGAACGGCGGCGGCGACGGGGTGTGCCACTCGAGCGTGTTCGCGCCCCAGGGGTTCGCCGGCGCCTTCTTGCCGCTCGTGAGCGAGCGCAGGAGGTTGTAGGCGACCATGCCGAGACCGACCGTCAGGATGTAGGCGCCGATCGTCGAGATGCGGTGCCAGGTCTGGAACTCCGGCAGGTAGTCGTAGTACCGGCGCGGCATGCCCATGTTCCCGAGGAAGAACTGCGGGAAGAAGAGCACGTTGAAGCCGACGAGCGAGACGAGGCTGGCCCAGATGCCGAGCTTCTCCTCGTACATCTTCCCGGTGATCTTCGGCCACCAGTAGTAGAGGCCGCCGAACAGCGCCCAGAGCGTCCCCCCCACCATCACGAAGTGGAAGTGGGCCACGACGAAGTAGGTGTCGTGGTAGTAGACGTCCGTGGCCATCGTGGCGAGCGGGAGGCCGGTGAGGCCGCCGATGCCGAAGAGCCACATGAAGCCGAGCGCCCAGATCATCGGCGTCTTCAGGACGATCGACCCTTTGTACATGGTCGTCATCCAGTTGAACATCTTGATCGCCGAGGGGATCGCGATGCTGAACGTGATGGCGCTGAAGATCGTCGACATGGCGGTCGACTGACCGCTCGTGAACATGTGGTGGCCCCACACGAAGAAGCCGAACAGCGCGATCGCGATCGAGGAGATGGCGATGAACGAGTAGCCGAAGATGTGCTTGCGGCTGAAGGCGCTGATGAGCTCCGAGATCACCGCCATGCCCGGCAGGATCATGATGTAGACGGCGGGGTGGCTGTAGAACCAGAAGAAGTGCTGGAACAGCACGGGGTCGCCGCCGCGAGCCGGGTCGAAGATGCCGAGTCCGGTCATGCGCTCGACCGCGAGCATCAGGAGCGTGATGCCGAGCACCGGCGTCGCGAGGACCTGGATGACGGCCGTCGCGTACATGCCCCACAGGAACAGGGGCATGCGGAAGTAGCCCATCCCCGGCGGACGCATCTTGTGGATCGTCACCAGGAAGTTGAGTCCGGTGAAGATCGAGCTGAAGCCGAGGATGAACGCCCCCATCACCGCGCTCACGACCGACGTGGTCGTGGTCGTGCTGTACGGCGTGTAGAAGGTCCAGCCGGTGTCGAGACCCCCGTTGATGAGGGTCAGGATGAACATGAACGCGCCCAGCAGGTACAGGTGGAAGCTGAACAGGTTGAGGCGCGGGAAGGCCACGTCCTTCGCCCCCAGCATCATCGGCAGCACGAAGTTGCCGAGCGCCGCCGGGATCGACGGGATGATCACGAGGAACACCATGATCGCCCCGTGCAGGGTGAAGAACTGGTTGTAGGTCTGCGGCGAGATCAGACCGTCGCGGCGCATCGGCTGGAGCGCCTCGTCGCGCAGGACGTTCCCCGCGGCGTCCGTGAGGACGTTCGAGCTCAGGAGCTCGGTCCGCAGCGCGACGGCGAAGAAGCCGCCGACCGCGAAGAACGTCATGATCGAGACCAGGTACATGATCCCGATGCGCTTGTGGTCGAGCGTGAAGAACCAGGACATGAACCCGCGGGAGTGGTTCAGGTAGTTCTGGTCCGGCCGCGACTGGTGCGGCGTCGCGTGGGCGACGGTCGTGGTGGTGGTCGTCATGGATGCGTCTCGCTTGGATCGTTCGAGGTCGGGATCGCGCCCTACTCGCCCGAGCCCTCGGATCCCTCCGCCGGTTGTCCTTCTCCGCCGCCGTTCTCCTCGGCCGCGCCCCAGACGCCGAGCGAGCGGTAGCTCTCGTCGGCCTGACCGAGGATGTACGTCGTGAGCACGCCGAGCTGGTCGTTGCGCAGTTGCCCCTGGAACAGCGGCATCTGGTTCGTGAAGCCCGCGTGGATCTTCACGTTCGCGTTGAGGATCGACTCGCGCAGGTACTCGAGGTTCGCCGGGACGGTGCTGCCGTCGGCCAGCGGGATCGTGCCGCCGTCCTTGATCGCCTGCGACACGTTGAGGAGGCCCGGACCGATCTTGGTCTCGGCCGTCACCTCGTGGCAGGAGTTGCAGCCCGACACGATGAACTGCTTCCGTCCCGCCTCGTACTGCGACATGTTCCCGATGAAGTTCGCGGCCTCGGCGGCCCAGCGCGCGAAGTCCTCGTCGGTGTGCACGAAGACCTGGCTCAGCATCTTCGAATGGTTCTCGCCGCAGTACTCCGTGCAGAACAGGTCGAGCACGTGGACGTCCTCGCCGTCCTTGAGCAGGCCGTCCTTCGCGTCGAACCACAGCGTGGTGTAGCGACCCGGGACGACGTCCTGCTTCACCCGGAAGGCCGGGATCGAGAGGCTGTGGAGCACGTCGACCGACGTCATGGTGAGGCGGACGGGACGGCCGACCGGCACGTGCAGACCGACGTCCTCGGCGCCGTTCGGGTAGACGAACTTCCACGACCACTTCTGGGCGACGACCTGGACGTTGAGTGCGTCGCCCGGCGGCTGACGCAGGTCCAGGAAGCCCTTCATCCCGAACCAGAAGATGAACACGACGATGATCGTCGGGATCACCGTCCAGGTCACCTCCAGGAGGTTGTTGTGCGGGCTCGTCCACTCCGCCTGGTGACCGTCGCGCGCGCGGTACTTCCAGACGAAGTACGCCGTCACGCCGATCAGGATGCAGAAGGACACCAGCGAGACCCAGAAGATGAACAGGTAGATGTGGTCGGTCGTCTCCGCGATCGTCGACGCCTGCGGCGGGAAGAAGTCGGGACCTTCCCCGACGACCTGGTCGGACTGAACCGCCGCGGCGGTCGTCGCGAGTGCCTGGATGAAGTGGGTCAGCATGTCTTCACGAGTGGACGGGCACGGGGCGTGCCGTCATTCGGTGGTCGAGCCCGTCGAGAGGGCGACGCGGTTCTCGCGCTGCTGGTCGCGCCGCGACGCGAGGTCGCGGTACCACATGAACGCGAGGAAGGAGAACAGGACGAAGGCGCAGGCGCCCGCCGAGAGCACCATGATCCGCTCCGCGCTGCGCACGTAGGTCCCCGCGTCGGGGTCCCAGCGGTAGCAGAACATGCGGGTCCAGGCGACGACGCCGCCGAGCTCGCCCTGCGACGCCGAGACCAGGCTCAGGCTGATGTCGCGCGGCTCGTAGACGACGCCGGGCAGGTAGCGCGAGATCTTGCCGTCCGGCGTCGCGACGATCAGGACCGCGTCGTGCGCGTACTCGCCGGTGTTCGGGTCGAGGCGGAAGGCGAAGCCGGCGGCGTCGGTCACCGCGGCGATCGCGTCGGCGTCGCCCGTCAGGAAGTGCCAGTCGAAGGTCGTGCCGGGCTCGTCGCCGAGCTCGGCGGCGCGCGCCTCGGTGCGCTTCGTCGACTTGTCGGTGCGCGCGTCGTCCGCGCGGAGGTACTGGTGGAAGTAGCGCTCGCGCGTGAGGCCCGCGCGCTCCGGCGACTCCTTCGGGTCGATCGAGACGGTGAGGACGCGGAAGTCGTCGCCGACCGCGTACTCGAGCTCGCGCAGGGCCCCGGCGACGCCGTCGAGCTGCAGGCTGCAGAGCTGCGGGCAGTTCGAGTAGTTGAAGGTGATCAGCACCGGCTTGCCGTCGCCGAAGAAGTCGGAGAGCGGGTGCCGCTCGCCGTCCGTCGTCGTGAAGACGGTGTCGAGCGGGAGCTCCTCCCCCACCTTCTGCGTCACGCCGGTCTCGCGCGCGGACGGGGGCACGAACTCGGCGACCTTCTGACCGAACGCGACAGCTCCCACGGCGAGCGTTGCGCATGCCGCGGCGAGGGCCGCGCGGAGTCCGGCGGCGAGGTCGGTTCGGTGGAGGGTCTTCACGGTTCGTGCTCCTGGCGCAGAGCGCCGTCGCTTCGTCGGATCAGTGCTGTTCGGCGAGGAAACGTTCCTTGGCCTGCTGGATCGGGATGCGGGCGAGACCGTTCTCGCGGTCCGTCCAGCCGTAGTTCTCGAGCTGGTGGTGCTGTTCCTGCTTGAGCTGGGTGAGCTCGTAGGAGGGACGCCCCTCCACCTTGCGCGCGTACTCCGCGCGCTCGCCCCAGGCCGCGAGCGCCGCGGAGGCCACCGCGCCGATCGTGAAGATCAGGACGGTGACGGCGGAGACCACGAAGAGGACGCCCGTTGCCGGCTTGTCGTCGATGGCTGCCATGACTTCGAGTGGTGGTTCCGTGCGGGTCAGACGTTGTGGTACGCGAGCGAGTCGCCGAGGCGCGGGTCGCGGAGCGCGACGATCGAGCGCGACGACGCCGAGAGGATCCCGAGGCCGGCGAGCAGCACGAGGAGTCCGGGCGCCATCAGCAGCACGGCCCACGGCGCCGGCACCGAGCCGTAGGGCTCGTAGTTCGGCATCACGAGCCAGAAGATGTCGAGCAGGTGCATCACGAGCAGCCACACCGCCCAGAAGGCGAGGGCCGGCTTGTGGCGCTTGACGTGCTTGCTGAGGATCCCGAGGAACGGCACGACGAAGTGGCCGAAGATCAGGGTCACCGACAGCCACTCCCAGCCGTTGTTCTGGCGCTTGAAGTAGAAGGTGATCTCCTCCGGGACGTGCGCGTACCAGATCAGGATGTACTGGCTGAACGCGATGTAGGACCAGAACACGATGAACGCGAACATCAGCTTGCCGATGTCGTGGTAGTGGTCCGGTCGGATCACGGTCTTCAGCGCGCCGTTGCGCTGGTACGTCATGCACAGCAGCGCGAGCAGCGACATGAACGACATCAGGCCGCCCGCGAAGAGGTAGACGCCGAAGATCGTGCTGAACCAGTGCGGGTCCAGGCTCATGATCACGTCGAAGCCGAAGAACGTGAGCGTGAGCGCGAAGATCGGGATCGAGGGCGCCGCGAAGATCTCCATGCGACGCGTGAGCTTGAGGTCGCCGGACTCGTCCTGGCGCGAGCTGTTGCGCGTGAAGAAGCGCGCGAGCAGCATCCAGATCACGAAGTAGCCGACGATCCGGACCACGAAGAAGTTCGGGTTCAGGTAGTGCTCGTAGACCACCTGCTTGCTCGGCATGAACTCCGCGTCGGCCTGGACGAACGCCGGGTCCATCCATTCGAAGACGTGGTACATCGACTCCCGCGCGAACAGGACGGGGAGCAGCACCGGCAGGAAGAGCAGCGCGACGATCGGCATGAGCCGCACCATGCTCTCGGCGATGCGGCGCACGGCGACGGACCAGGACGCGCGGAACACGTGCTGGATGAGCAGGAAGACGAGCCCGCCCATCGTGACGGTCAGCGCGAACGCGTAGGCCGTGAGGTAGGAGAACTGGAAGAACTTGAAGCCGCCCGTCGCGTAGGCGAGGCCGACGCCGGCCGCCGTGAGAAGGACGCCGAGGCCGGCGAGCTTCCCGCCGAGCGAGCGCAGGCCGGAGGGCATGCGCTGATCGCTCTCCGCGAGTTCGATGGAGTGACTGGCCATCTCGATGTGGTGGGTCAGGTGGGGTCGTGCGGGCTGGGTCGGATCGGACGCTCTCGGCCTACTTGTTCGCCTCGCCCTCGACGGGCTGCGACTCGAGTTCCTGGCGGACGTCCTGCGGCAGTTGACCGACCGGGACGTTGGCGGCCTTCTGGAGCACGCGCACGTAGGCGACGATCGCCCAGCGGTCCTCGACCGGGATCTGGGCGGCGTAGCCCTTCATGTTGTTCTTGCCGTTCGTGACGGTGTTGAAGATCTCCCCCACCGGCAGGTCGACGATGCGTTGCTCGAACAGCTTCGCGGGCGGGGCCCAGGCCATGCCGCGACCGCCGCTGACGGCGAGCGCCTTGGCGCGCTGGTTCACCTGACCGTTGCCGTCGCCGGAGAGGCCGTGGCAGACCGAGCAGAAGATCGCGAAGCGCTCCTCGCCGCGCGCGAGCAGGTGCTCGTCGACGGTGACCGGGAACTGCTTCACGAACGCGCCCTCGTCGTCGAGGCCGTACTGGAACGCCTCGTCCTCGACGTACTCGCCGCGCGCGACCGTGCCGTCGACCGGAGCGATCGAAGCGCGCGGGTCGTTCCACAGCGCGCCGAGCAGCCGGTTCGGGGCCTGCGCCTTGAACTTCGGCTGCATGTCCATGTCCTGGATGATGTGGATGCGCGTCTTCTCGGTGGTCGTGAAGCGCGCCTTCGCGATCATCGCGAGGGGCAGGAGCGAGGCCACGGCGGCGACGAGGCCGACGCCGTAGAAGGTCTTGGGCAGTCCGGCGCGGCGCGCCGGGCGGAAGAGCGGCTCGACGCCGACGGCTCCGGAGCTGCGCAGCAGCTTCTCGACGCGCTCGCGCTCGAACAGCGAGTCGCCGGACTCGACCACGATCGCGAAGCGGTCCGACGAGAAGCGCTTCATCCGCGGGTGGCGGAAGAGCGGGTTGTAGAGCGCCGGCAGGAGGTTCAGCCCGAGCATCGCGAAGAAGCCCGTGAACACCGCGAACAGCACGGTGAGCTCGAAGGTCACCGGGATGTTCGCGGGGAGGCTGAAGAAGGGCTTGCCGCTGATGACGAACGGGTAGTCGTACGCGTTCGTGAACCACTGCAGCAGCAGCGCGGTGGTCGTCCCGCTCAGCGCGGCGCCGAGGACGATCCAGGGCAGGATCGTCTTCTTGACGCCCATCGACTCCTCGATGCCGTGGATCGGGAAGGGCGTGATCGCGTCCCAGTCGCGGAAGCCGGCGTCGCGGACCTGCTCGCAGGCGTGGAGCAGCTCGTCGGGCGTCGCGTACTCGCCGACGACGGCGTGGAGGACCTGTTCGGACTCCTCGTCGTGCGCGGTGAGGTCCTTGATCCAGCTCGGCTCGTCGGAGGAACCGTGGGTGATGCGGCCGTTGCTCATCGTTCGAATCCGGTGTCGCTTCTCAGTTGAGGCTGGCGGCCGTCTCGGCCGGTTCCGGCGCGCCCGAGGCCTTGGCCGGGCGCGGCATGACCGTCTTGACCTCGGCGATGGCGATCATCGGGAGGAAGCGGAGGAACAGCAGGAACAGCGTGAAGAACAGGCCGAACGAGCCGACCAGCATCCCCATGTCGACCCAGGTCGGGCGGAAGTAGTCCCAGCTCGACGGCAGGAAGTCGCGGGAGAGCGAGGTGACCGTGATCACGAAGCGCTCGAACCACATGCCGACGTTCACGAAGATCGCGACGACCATCATGATCGGGATCGAGGTGCGCGCCTTCTTGAACCAGAAGATCTGCGGCGAGATGACGTTGCAGCTCACCATGATCCAGTACGCCCACCAGTAGGGACCCGTCGCGCGGTTGATGAAGGCGAACTGCTCGTAGCGGTTGCCGCCGTACCACGCGATGAAGAACTCCATCGAGTAGGCGTAGCCGACCATCATCCCCGTCGCGAGGATGACCTTGTTCATGTTCTCGAGGTGGCGCAGCGTGATGATGTCCTTCATCCCGTACATCGCCCGCGCCGGCACCGCGACGGTGATCACCATCGCGAAGCCCGAGAAGATGGCGCCCGCCACGAAGTAGGGCGGGAAGATCGTGGTGTGCCAGCCGGGGAGCTGGGCCACCGCGAAGTCGAAGGACACGATGGTGTGCACGGAGAGCACGAGCGGCGTGCACAGGCCCGCGAGCATCCCGTAGGCGCTCTCGTAGCGGTGCCAGGCGCGCGCGTTGTGACGCCATCCGAGCGAGAGCACGCCGTACGCGAAGCGGCGCAGCGGGTGCTTGGCCCGGTCCCGCAGCGTCGCGAGGTCCGGCACCATGCCCATGTACCAGAAGACGAGCGAGCAGGAGGCGTACGTCGAGACGGCGAACACGTCCCACAGCAGCGGGCTGCGGAAGTTCGGCCACATCGACATCTGGTTGGGGATCGGGAAGAGCCAGTAGGCCACCCAGATACGACCGACGTGGATGCCCGGGAACGTGCCCGCGCAGACCACGGCGAAGATCGTCATCGCCTCCGCGAAGCGGTTGATGCTCGTCCGCCAGTCCTGCCGCAGCAGGAAGAGGATGGCGCTGATGAGCGTGCCGGCGTGGGCGATACCGACCCAGAACACGAAGTTCACGATCGGCCAGCCCCAGGCGACGGGGTTGTTGTTGCCCCAGACGCCGACACCGGTGGAGATCAGGTAGACGATCAGGCCGAAGAAGGTCGCGAGCACGCCGAGCGCGACGACGAACATCGCCAGCCAGCGCTTGTCGATCCGCGGGTCCTCGACCGCTCCGCACACCTTGTCGGTGACGGACTCGTAGGTGTTGTTGCCGACGATCAGGGCCTGACGAGCGCTGGGATCGTCGCTCGTGTTGTCCAGGCCGGCCGGCATGTGTCGAACGAGGACCATGGATCAGGCCTCCACCAGCGCGGGGTTCGGGTTGGTGATCCGCGCGAGGTGCGCCGTGCGCGGACGGATGTTCAGGAACTCGAGGAGCTTGTAGCTGCGCTCGCTGGCGTGCGCCTTGCTGACCACGCTGTGCTGGTCGGCCAGGTCGCCGAAGCGGATCGCGTCCGCCGGGCAGGTCTGCTGGCAGGCCGTGACGATCTCACCGTCGCGGAGCGGACGGCGCCCCTCGGTCTTCGCCTTGATCTTGGCGTTCTGGACGCGCTGCACGCAGAACGTGCACTTCTCCATGACGCCGCGCGAACGGACCGTGACCTCCGGGTTGTACATCATCCGCTTGAGGTCGTTGTCCGAGCTCTTCAGGTCCTTGTGGAAGTTGAAGTAGTTGAAGCGGCGGACCTTGACCGGGCAGTTGTTCGAGCAGTAGCGCGTACCGATGCAGCGGTTGTACGCCATGTCGTTCAGCCCCTCGTCGGAGTGCGTCGTCGCGGCGACGGGGCAGACCTCCTCGCACGGCGCGTCCTCGCACTGGAGGCAGTTGATCGGCTGGCGCGCGACCTGCGGATCGTCGGGGTCGCCCGAGAAGTAGCGGTCGATGCGGATCCACTGCATCTCGCGACCGCGCGCGACCTGGTCCGTGCCGACCACCGGGATGTTGTTCTCCGACTGGCAGGCGACGACGCAGGCGTTGCAGCCCGTGCACGCCGACAGGTCGATCGACATGCCCCAGCGGTGGCCGTCGTAGGAGTGGCGCTGCCACAGCGCGAGCAGCGGCGGGCCCGAGAAGCGCTTGATCGGGTTCGGGTCGAGGTCGTGGTGACCGCCCTCTCCGTGGGCGTCGGCACCGTGCGCCTCGGCACCGTGTCCGTCCGCGGCGTCGGCGTGGACCGTCTTGTCCTGACCGTGACCGCCGTGGACCTGGTCCGCGGCGTGGCCGTTCGCACTCGATGCCTCGGCGGCGTGACCGCCCTCGTGCGACGCCGCGGCGATCGCCGCGCGGCCGCCCTTGGCCTCGACCGCGGCGAGGTAGCCCTGGTACTTCTCGTGCGTCGTCTCGCGCACGAGTTCGGCGACGCGGCCGCGCGAGCGCGACTCGTCGTTGAACGCCATGATCGCGGCCGCGGTGAGGAGCCCGCGCTCGGGGTAGCCGCCCTCCTTGTCCGGGTCGAGCCACTCGCCGTCGCGCTCCTTGGCGCCCGACGCGTCGATCATGTGGTGCTCGGCCGTCATCGCGAGTTGGTACTGCGTGCCGAGCTTGTCGACCTGCAGACCGCTCGCGTGGCCGATCGTGCCGTCGCTCGTGAGCGCGTAGGCGTCGAAGCCCGCCGACACGACGCCGTGGTCGGCGTCGCCGCCGACGCGACCCGCCGCGGTGCGGCCGTAGCCCAGCGCGAGCGAGACCGTACCCGCGGCCTGACCCGGCATGACGTAGACCGCGCAGTCGACCTTGCGGCCCGCGATCGTCAGTCGGACGAGGTCGCGCGTCGTGACGCCGAGCGCCTGCGCCGTCGCCGGCGAGATCATGGCGGCGTTGTCCCAGGTCAGCTTCGTCATGAAGTCCGGCAGCTCCTGGAGCCAGCCGTTGTTCGCGAAGCGACCGTCGTACATGCAGGCGTCGCCGTGCAGCACGAGCTCGAGCTGACCGTTCGTCGGGATGCCGGCGGTGACCGGCGGGCCCGAGAAGGAGAGCGGCGCGACGGCGCGCAGCGAGGCGTTCACGTGCGGCGCCGCGCTGTCGGCGACGTAGCCGTCGTGGATCACCTTCGACCAGGCCTTGTCGCTCTTGAATCCCGTGCGCGCCTGGCAGCCCTCGCGGACGAGCTGCTGACCGTCGCGCCACTCGCCGTGGACGAGGCGGCCGACGAGCTCGAGTGCGCTGCGACCGCCGAAGATCGGACGGATGAGCGGCTGGGCGACGCAGTACGAGCCGTCCCAGGCGAGCGCGTCGCCCCAGGACTCGAGGTAGTGCGCGGCCGGGACGTGCCAGGTGCAGGCCTTCGACGTCTCGTTGCGGTGCACCGAGAGGTGGATCGTCGTCTCGACGCGCTCGAGCGCCTTCGCGAAGTCGCGTCCGCGGGGCGCGTCGTAGACCGGGTTGCCGCCGAGGATCACGAGGGTGCCGACCTGGGCGCCCTGCATGCGGTCGACGAGCTCCTCGATCGCGCGCTCGCTGTTCGTGCGCTCGCCGTCGGGCTCGGCGACGAGGTTCACGGTCGTCCCGACGTTGCCGAGCATCGCGTTGATGCGGTGCGCGAGCGCGTGGACGCTCGGCGACTGCGTGCCGCCGACCGCGACGAGACTCGCACCGCGGTGCGCGGCGAGGTCCTTCGCGAGCGCCGCGACGAACCGGCGCACCGGCGAGCCCTCGGCGAACAGCGAACCCTGCGGCATCTCGTTGGCCGCACCCGAACCGGCGGGGACCGCGAGGCCTCCCTTCACGAGTTCGGCCTCGAGCGCGGCGAGCACCGCTCCGACCTGCTCGGCGCGGACCGGCAGGCGGTGGTCGGCGTTCGAGCCGGTGACCGTGTAGCGCGGCTCGACGCAGTACAGGCGGTTCATCGTCTCGCCGCGGTCGGCGAAGTCGACGCCGTCGTAGCCCGGACCCTCGGGGCGGCGACGCAGCGCGAAGGCGCGGGCGTGCGCGACCATGGCCGGGTGCTCGCCGAGGATGTCGGCGTCGAAGCACGCGATGCGCGTGGCCTTCGAGAGGTCGTACACGCTGCGCAGCGGCGCACCGTAGGCCGCGCGCGCACCGTCGAGCTCGTGGTCGCGGTGCAGCGCGTCGTACTGCGTGAAGGTCGCGTCCGGGAGCTGCTGCGCGAGCGCGCGGCGCAGCTCGGCCATCGCCGGCGACGACGTGGTGTGCGACAGGAAGGCGAGTCCGGCGCCGCGCTTGCTCGCGTGCTTCGCGCGGATGTCGACGAGCGCGGCCTCGAGGTCGGCCATGTCGACGCTCTCCGCTCCCTTCTTCACCGGAGCGGGCGAGCGGTCGGGGTCGTACACCTCGAGCAACGACGCCTGTGCGAAGGTCGACGCCGCGCCGTTGCTCTGGCCGTGGAGGTCGTTGCCCTCGACCTTGATCGGGCGACCGTCGTAGCTCGTGACGACGAGCGGCTGCGCCACCCCGCCGAGCTCGAAGCACGTCGCGTAGTGGGCGGGGATGCCCGGCACGCGGTCGTCGGGACGCGCGGACAGCGGGAGGATGTTCGTCTTCTCCCAGCGGCAGCTCTGCGCGCCGGCGAGCGCGACCGACGCGCCCATCACCTGGAGGAAGCGGCGGCGGTCGAATCCGTCCGAGGAGTCGGCGCCCTCGGGGAACTCGCGGCGCAGCGCCTCCTGGAAGTGCTCGTCGTGCTCGAGCTCCTCGAGGCTGCGCCAGAAGTTCTTGTCGTCGTGCGTCTTCATCGCGTCGTGTTCGTGGGGCGGGACCGTGCGGGGTCCCAGCGTCGGCGTCCGGTGCCGGTCGTTCTCAGCGGTGGCAGGTCGAGCAGTTCTGCTTCGGCGCGATGCCGCGCTCCGCGAGCAGCTCGGCGCCGAGTCCCTCGTGGGCCGTCGGGTCGTACGCCATGTTCGTGATCTCGCTCACCGGGCGGATGTTCGGCTCCGGGTTGCGGTGGCACTCGAGGCACCAGCCCATGGAGAGCGGCTTGTCCTGGTGGACCTCCTCCATCTGGTCCACACGACCGTGGCACGACGCGCAACCGACACCCGCCGCGAGGTGGGCGGAGTGGTTGAAGTACACGTAGTCCGGGAGGTCGTGCACACGCACCCACGGGATCGGCTCGCCCGTCGACGCCGACTCGCGGACGAGTTGGAGCTTCGGCGACTCCGTGTGGATCATGGAGTGGCAGTTCATGCACGTCGCCGTCGGCGGCACGGCGGCGTGTCCCGCGTGCTCGACCGTCGTGTGGCAGTAACGACAGTCGATGCCGAGATCGCCCGCGTGCAGCTTGTGCGAGTAGGCGACGGGTTGGTGCGGCTGGTAGCCGACGTCGGTGGTCTTCGGCGAGAAGCCGAACCACACGAACACGATCACGTAGAGCAGCGCGCCCACCGCGACGAGACCGGAGAGGTCGCGCAGCGTGAGGGTCCAACTGGGGAAGTGGAACATGGATCCGCCCGGGGCTGATCGCGGGTCGAGTTCGGTTCGCACCGCCGCGCGCGTGGCCGCGAGCCGGTGCCGAGAAGTCCGTGCCGAGACGTTGCTGCACCGCTCCCCCACCCCGGCGACGCGCGCGGGGGTCGAGCGGCGGTGCTCGAGTTCGAACGCGGCGCGAACGGGGCCGCGTCGCGTTCGATTCGGCGAAGATCGTAGGAATCGCGGGGGGCCGGAGCGCTGCGGCTTTTTGTCGCACGACGGTGCTGTCCCCGCTCGCTGGTGACGCCCCGGTACTGGCCCCGCTCGCTGGTGACGCCGGACCCGTGTCGGGGCACTCCGGGGGCCGATCGGGCGGCGGTGCGCCGCGTCGACGCTCGGGTCGCGGCGGAGGTCCATCTCGCGCGGCCCGCGCGTGCGGGCCGAGGAGGCGCGCCCCGGTCGCGCGGAGGCCGATCGGCATCACCAGCGAACGGGGACAGGACCGGGAGGGGGCGCTCGACTTCCCTCCGACGACTGCTCAAGGGCGCTCGTCCGGCGCGTACCGCTGCAGCTTCCGCTGGAGCGACCGCCGGTGGATCCCGAGGCGGCGCGCGGCCTCGGACACGTTGCCGGAGCAGTCCGCGAGCACGCGGTTGATGTGCTCCCACTCCGCGCGCGCGAGGGTCGGGGCCTCGATCTCGCCGCCGCCGCCCGTGCCGACATCGTCCGATCCGGCGCCGTCCGACGCGGCGCTCTCGGTGATGCCGCGCTCGAAGGCGAGCAGCACGTCCTCCGCGTCGGCCGGCTTGGGCAGGTAATTCGTCGCGCCGAGCTTGGTGGCCTCGACGGCGGTCGCGATCGAGCCGTAGCCCGTGAGGACGACGACGTGGGTGGCGGGATCGACGGCCTTGAGCGCGCGCAGCACGTCGAGGCCGCTCTGACCACTGCCCATCCGGAGGTCGACGACGGCGCGCTCCGGCGACTCGCGACGGGCGAGCTCGAGGGCCTGCGTCCCGTCGCCCGCCGTCCACACCTCGTAGCCGCGCGACCGCAGGGCGCGGGCCAGGCGCTCGCGGAAGACGACGTCGTCGTCCACCAGGAGCATCGTCGGTAAGTGCTTTTCGCTCAACACGTTGCGTCCCTATCGCGCACGTCGTCGCGCGCCGGAGGTGTCCGGGATCGCCGCGGGGACGGCCGGATGACCGGTTCGCGCGGACCGCCGGCGCTCGGCCGCACCATAGTAATTGAGAAGGCCACCACCCGCGGATCCCATGGCACGTTCCACACGCACCCTCGTCGCGGCCGCCCTCGCGGTCGTCGCCCCTCCCCTCGCGGCGCAAGTCCCCTGCGTCGATGAGGTCCCCCTCGAGAGCGGCGCGGTCGAGGCCGGCGACCGGTTCGGTTCGTCGATCGCGGTGAGCGGGGCGCGCGTCGCGGTCGGCGCGTACTCCGACGACGAGACGGGCGACTCGAGCGGATCGGTCACGGTCTTCGAGCTCGACCCCGCGACGGGCGCGGTCCTGGGCGAGGCGAAGATCGCACCCGACGCCACGTCGAGCGAGTCCTACTACGGCGTCGCCGTCGACCTCGACGGCGATCGGCTCGTCGCCGGCGCGCTCGGGACGAGCGTGGGTGGTGCGCTCCAGTCCGGAGCGGTCTTCGTCCACGAGCGCGACGCGAACGGGAACTGGGTGGAGTCCGCGCTCCTCGCCGCGTCCGACCCGACGCCGTACGACTGGTTCGGCTACTCGGTCGCGCTCGACGGCGATCGCCTCGTCGTCGGCGTCCCCTACGACGACGACGGCGGCATCGGAGCGGGAACGGCGCGCGTGTTCGAGCGGGACACGGCCGGCGACTGGATCGAGACGGCGCGCCTCGTCGCGACGGCGCCGCAGCCGAACGCGCACCTCGGTCGCTCCGTCGACCTCGACGGCGACGTGTGCGTCGTCGGTGCACCGAACGAGTCGCTCCACGGTCCGGAGTCGGGCGCCGCGCACGTGTTCGAGCGCCAGTCCGACGGGACGTGGGTCGAGACCGCCGTGCTGGTCCCGATCGGTTCGCTCGCACTGGATCGTTTCGGCTCGTCCGTCGCCGTCCGCGGTTCGACGATCGCGATCGGCGGACCGGGAGCGTACGGCGGCGTGCCCGACGCGGGCGCGGTCGCGACCTTCGAGCGCGACGACGAGAACGCGTGGGTCGAGGACGCACTCGTCCTTCCCGTCGCCGCGTCGGTCGGTTCGGGCTTCGGGAGCACCGTCGCGCTCGCGAACGACCGACTCGTCGTCGGGGCGCGATCCGCGGAGTTCGCCTCCGTCGTGGTCGGCACGGTCACCGTGTACCAACCCTCGCCCTCGGGTTGGTCGCCGATCGTCGAGCTGCACGGCACCGATCTCGACGGGGGCTACGGCACCGCGGTCGACGCCGACGGCGAGAGGATCGTCGTCGGTCACAGCCCGCCGAGCGTCGCGAGTCCGTCGATCGGTTCCGCGTCGGCCGTGCGGGTCGTCGCGGCTCCGCCCGGCGTCGTCCTCGTCGACCCGTCGGTGGGCGCGGCCGGCTGCAATTCGATCTGGGACCTCGCGGTCCCCTCGTTGCGCGAAGCGCTCGACCTCGTGATCGCCGACCCGTCCGTGCGCGAGGTCTGGATCGCGGAGGGCGAGCACGACGTCGAGTGGTCCGACATCGGAGCCGTGCTTCCCGACGGCGTGCGCTTCTACGGCGGCTTCCCGGCGGGCGGCAGCGCGTTCGAGGATCGCGACCCGATCGCGCACGAGACGCGACTGCTGCAGGGCTCGGGCTTCTCGCCGGGGATCGACGCCTCCTACTGGAACAACATGACGCTGACGGGGACGCCGGTCCTCCAACAGGTCGAGTCGACGATCGACCACGACTGGGGCGAGACCTCGCCGTCGGGCGTGCTCAAGGACAAGTGGTCGGCGCGCTGGACCGCGTGGCTCGTCCCGCCCGAGACCGCGACGTACACCTTCTACACGACGACCGACGACGGGGTGCGCCTGTGGATCGACGGCGTACTCGTGATCAACAAGTGGGTCGACCAGTCGTCGACGGAGTGGAGCGGGAACATCTCGCTCCAGAAGGGACTGCCCGTCTCCGTGCGCATGGAGTTCTTCGAGAACACCGTCGACGCGCAGGCCGAGCTGCGCTGGTCGTCGCCGAGCATCGTGAAGCAGATCGTGCCGGCGGGCGTGCTCGGGTCGATCGCGGGCGCGTCGCGCATGTTCGCGCTCGACGGGACCTCGCTCCTCGTCGACGGGTGCACGCTCGACAGCGGCAACTCGGCGACGACCGGTGGCGCCGTGCTGCTGACGAACGGCGCGCGTCTGACCGCGCGGAACTGCAGGTTCACGAACTGCGTCGCGAGCGACGCGGGCGGCGCGGTCCGCGTCGAGAGCGGATCGCGCCTCGAGGCGGTCGGCTGCACGTTCGCCGCGTGCGCGGCCCAGCGCGGCGGCGCGATCTCCGCGATCGGTGCGGGGACGACGGTCGAACTCGTGGGCTGCGACGTCACGCTGTGCACGTCCAACGACGTCGGTGCCGCGCTGCACGTCGACGAGGGCGCGCACGTCCGCGCGACGAACGGCCTGTTCTCGGACGACACGGCGACCAACGACGCCGCGGTCGCGTTCGTCGAGAACGGTTCGACGCTCGAACTCCTCCACTGCACCGTGACGCGCAACACGGCGAAGACGTCGAACTCCGCCTCCGGCGCGCTCGCGGCCGAGACCGGCTCCACCCTCTTCCTGCGCGGGACGATCCTGTGGGACAACGACGGGCACGGAGCGACGGCGCAGGTCAACCAGGTCCGGCTCGACGACGGTTGCCTCGACGTCGACCGCTGCATCGTCCAGGGTTGGATCGCGGACGCGACGGGTTCGTCGTGCGGCACGGCGTCGTTCGGATCGGTGTCGGCCGCGGATCCGCTGCTCGCGGGCGCTGCGGACGCGCATCTCGCGCTCGGCTCGCCGGCCGTCGACGCGGGGAGCGCGGCCGACCTCCCGCTCGACGTGCTCGACGTCGACGGCGACGGCGACGTCGACGAGGAGCTTCCGCTCGATCACGACGGCCGTCTGCGCCGCTGGGACGACGCGCTCGCGGACGACGACGGTTCCGAGGAGTCGCCGCGACCCGATCTCGGTTGCTACGAGCGCGGCGTGCCGCCCTTCGTCGAGTCGATCGACTGCGCGACGACGCCGCTCGGAAGTCTCGCCGTCGTCGCGGGCGCGCCGTCGAGCGGCGGTTCGATCGAACTCGAGCTCGTCGACCCGACGTCGACGATGGGTCCGAACTCGCTGCCGCTGCTCGGACTGTCGGCACGCCTCGTGGCGCCGACGGATCCGTGTTCGAACGTCCTGCCGGGTCTCGGCATGACGGGACCGGCCGACCCCGGCGCGCTCGTGGTCGACCTCGGGAGCGGCTCGGGCGGCTTCCTCCTCTACGGACCGTTGCTCGCGACGGGCGGTGAACCGACGTCGTTCGTGCTCGCGATCCCGTCGGCGCCGTCGTTCGTCGGACTCGACGTGTTCGTCCAGGGCGCGATCGTCGACCTCGCGGCCGCGAACGCGGGCGTGTCGAACGCGCTGCGACTCGTGATCGGGCCCGAGGACGCCGCGCGCTGAGCGCGCGCGCTCGCCCGTTCGTCATTCCGAGCCCTTCGGCGACAACAACCAGTACTCGCGCGCGCCGACGCGACGCCGCTCGACCGCGTGGTTCGCCTCGAGGTACGCCTCGAGCGGCAGCAGGTTGACCTCGTCGATCGTGCTCGCCGGGTCGAGCGTCTCGCGCCAGTTCGGGTCCCAGGCGACGCGGCCGCCGTTCGCGGCGACGAGCGCGTCGAGCACGGGAAGTCGATCGGGGAAGGGGTTGTCGGCGTTCCGCTCGGCCGGCAGCAGCCTGCCGATGGCGAGTTCCTGGACGCGCGGGATCCAACCCGAGACGAGCTGGCCCGTGCTGTCCGCGGAGAGGAAGAAACCGCCGTCGGGGAGCAGTTCGCGCGCCTCGCGGACGCGCTCCGCACCGATGCGCGCGAGCTCGACGCGCCGACCGTCGAGCATCTGCGCCCTCGCGATCGACACGTGGACGAGCGCGACCGCGGCCAGGGCGAGCGCCAGGCGTCGCGCGCCGAGCGACTCGAGGACGGGCTCGAGCCCGTACGCCGCGGCCAGCGCGACGAACGGCGTGGCGGCGAGCCCGTAGCCGCCGAGCGACAGCAGCCCGACGCTCGCGGAGAAGATCGCGAGCGGCAGCGCACCGGCCGCGAGGACGACGTACCCGGACCGTCGCAGCGAGTCGCGCCGCAGCGCGAGGAGCATCGCGCCGAGCGCGAGCACGGGCCACGCGACGACCCAGTCGAGGACGAACTCGACGAGCGGGTTCCCGCCGAGGAGGAACACGCGCCAGACGCCGATGGCCGACGAGCCCGCGCCCGCGCCGGGTACGGCCTCGCCGCCGACGATCCACGCTCCGTACTCGTTCGCGAACAGACCGACGGCGAGGAAGAGCGGCCCGACCAGGGCGATCCACGTCCACCAGGGACGACGCACGCCGCGGCGCACCGCGACGAGGTGCGCGAGCGCCAACCACCCCGCACCCGCCGCCAACCCCGAACGGTGCGCCAGCACCGCGAGTCCGACCGGGAGGGAGGCGAGCACGACCGAGAGCGCGAACCCGACGCTGCCTCGCGACCACGGCAGCACCGCGATCCACAGAGCGCCGAGCGCCATGACGCCGGCGTGCAGCCCGTGCACCTCGACCGTCGTCGAGTGGAACCACAGCGCGGGCGAGAGCATCAACGACGCGGCGACGACCAGCGCCGTGCGTCGCGCGACGCCGACCAGGCGCAGGAACGCGAACGTCGCTCCGACGGTGAGGGCTCCCGACACGGACGAGACCCACATCAGCGGCGCCACTCCCTCCTCGACGCCCATCGCGTGCTTCACCCACACACCGACCGGGACGAGCAGGACGTGGTACCAGAGGCCGAGCTCCATCGACACGAAGCTCGCCATCTTCGGACCGTCGTCGTACAGGTAGCCCTGCAGCGTCGCGCGGTAGAGGAACAGCGCCGCGGCACCGAGCACGATCGCGATCGCCGCGTCCGCCGCGCGCACCGACCCGCGCGGCCTCGCGCGCTCCGTCACCGTCGTCGACACGCTGGGTCAGACGCGCCGCGCGCGTCCCTCCGACCGCTCGTCGTCGCCCGAGTCGTCGCCGACCGACGGCCGCGGCAGCACGAACACCGCGCGCGTCCCCGCGTCCGGGCGGGAGACGAGCACGAAGCTCCCGTCGAGCCGCTCGGCGAGCGTGCGCACGAGGAAGAGTCCGAGCCCCATGCCGCGACCGGGGTCCTTGGTCGTGAAGAACGGGTCGCCCGCGCGGAAGAGCGTCTCCGGGTCCATGCCCGATCCGCGGTCCGTCACCTCGAAGGCGACGCCGTCGCCCTCGCGCCGTACCTCGACGTCGACGCGCGCACCGCTCGGCGAGGCTTCGAGCGCGTTCTTCACGAGTGCGCGGAGCGAGCGCCGCAGCGCCGTCCGAGGGACGCGAAGTTCGAAGTCGAAGGCCTCGTCGTCGCCGCGCACGTCGACGCGGTCGTGACCCGGAAGCTTCGCGATCGCCTCGGTGAGCAGTTCCCGCGGCGTCGCCGACACCATCTCCTCGCCCACCTCGGCGCCGGCGTCGAGCGACATCTGGTCGAGGATGCGGCGACACCTTGCGACCTCGTCGCGCACGAGTCGCGCGTCCTCCACGACCTCGGGCGGTGCACCCTCGAGTTCGCGTTCGAGCTCGCGCGCGACGACAGCGATCGTCGAGAGCGGCGAAGCGAGCTCGTGCGCCGCTCCGGCGGCGAGGCGCGCGAGGGCCTCGAGGCGCTCGGTGTCCGCGCGGCGCTGGCGTTCGAGCGCGAGTTGCGCGTCGCGCTGGGAGAGCTCGGCGTTGAGGCGCCGCACGAAGTACGCGGTCAACCCGGCGACGGCGAGGAACGCGACGAGTCCGCCGACGGCGTAGAGGCCGAGCTCCTCCCCCACCCAGCTCGCCGACGGGTCGACGAAGCGCATGGTCGGCGCGCCCGGCACGTACAGCGGACGGTTCTCGAGCAGCAGGAAGACGTAGCACCCCGCCGCCGTCGCGTAGAGCACGCCGAGCCACGCGCCGGACACCATCACCGTCGCGAGCGCGAGGTTGACGAAGAAGAACACGACGAAGGGGTTCGTCGCGCCGCCCGTGTAGTAGAGCAGCCCCGTCAGGAGACCGAGGTCGAGCAGCAGGACCGAGCCGAGCAGCGAGCGTCCGCGCTCGAGCCAGATGCGATCGCCCTCGTGCTGCTTCGTCAGCACGAACCACAACTGGAGCAGCACGTTCGCCACCAACCCGAGCGCGACCAACGCGAGCAACGGGATCAGGTCGAGCGGCACGTCGAGCCACTCCGCCGCGACCAGGATCGTCACGGTCTGCCCGAGCACCGCCGCGCGCCGCAGCGCGAGCAGCCACGACATGTTCACGCGCACGCGTTCCGCCGCGGCGCGTTCCGCGAGCTGCGCGTGCGGATCGACCTTCACGCGGGCATGGTAGCGGGGGTGCGGGCGGGGGCGCGCGAGGCTATCCCGACACGCCTCCAGCCGCATCTCGATCCGGGGCAGACGGCGACGCCGAGGATCGGGTGAGAGTGATCGGTCTCCACTCTCCGTTCTCCAGTCGCTGCATGACGTACTGGCCGAGGAAGGGTCGGGTCCCGTCGGCACCGAATGGGCCGTACACCATGGCCGTGTGACCTGAGATCCAGGTCTCGCTCGTCACGAAGACCCCTCGCGCGTCCGTCCTCTTCGCGAGGCCGATACCGTTGGACACGATGCACCCCGTCGCCGGGTCGCCGTTCGCGTAGAAGACGTACGCGTTGGAACAGGCGAGGACTCCGCCGCGGGACGGAAGACTGAGCCAGGACGCCACACTCGCACCGATGATTGCCGTCACGAGTGCGACGAGCCACGTCCACCGGTGCCTCCTGAAGTTCGCGACGAACCCGTCGTCGCCCCCCCGCCGCGCGCCCTCGACGCCCGCATCGACAACAGCGGCTTCGGGGTCCACGCGTACATCTCCCATTTCGTACTCGTTCATCGCCTTCCAGTCCTCGCGCGACCAACTCGGCCACCGAGAAGTAGCGGCACGAGACTGCCCATCGGACCGTGAGCAGAGGGAGAATCAGCGGCGCCGAGCTGCCGTCAGTGGCACGTCGGCACGAGCCGAGCCGCCGACCGCTGCGACCGGCGAGGACCTGCCGGACCGAGACCGATCTGCGATGCGCGCACGTCCCGTGCCGATCGGCGCCGAGGCGCCCTCCGGCACCATTCACGCGGCCACGTGCCGTTCTCTCGTACCGGCGCCGGACGTGCCGATCGGCACGCCGACCGTGCCGCTCGTCGTCGAACTCGGTCCGGTACACGGGGACGTATGACGCGACTATCATGTGTGGAGGATCCACGACGATGACCGACGCTCGCTACTACCTGAAGGATGGGGCTTTCGAGGCCGCGATGAAGAGCCTCAAGGGCAAGCTCGCGATACTCGCCGACCTCGCGCAGATCGAAGCGACGAAGCTCCGGCGCATCCGCAATGGAAAACCCGCGACGCGCGAAGAGTCCGAACGCCTCATTGCTGCGCTCAACACGCTCGTCGACGATTTGCAGCTCGTGCTCGACGATCTCTTCACGACTGATCGTGAGCCCCGTTCGAGTGCGCGCACGACCAACGGCCATCTCGGCCAGGAGGAGCGGATCACGGCGATCGAGCGGCATCTCGGCGATCACTCCGTCGTTCTCCTCCACGGCGAGCCTCAGGTCGGGAAGACGACCCTGCTCGAGGCTCTGCGGGAACGACTCGTCGCGAGGGGCCGGCACGTCTTCTTCGGCGAGGCGCGTCGAACCGCCGGGACCCAAGGGCTTCCGCAGGTGCGCGACCAACTCGCGTCCTTCCTCGGCGAGATCGACGACTCCGACGGCGGAGGCCGGACGGACCGGCTGTCGTCGACCTCGGGGCCCCGGGACATCGTTCAGGACCTCGACCGCGAGGACGTCGTCCTGATCTTCGACGACCTCCAGTTCGTCGTGGATCCGGAGCTCCGGCGATTCATCGTGGACGATCTCGCGGCTCCCGGCCGCCGCTACCAGTTGATCCTCGCGTCGCGCGACCCGATCGATCTTGGTGCACGGCCCGAGGTCAGCTCGATGCGGGTGCCTCCGTGGAACACGGACGAGTGCCTCCGCTACTTCGAGCTCAAAGGGATCGACATCAGCCGCGAGCAGGCCGACACCATGCGTCGCGCGACCTTCGGTCTCCCCGGCCTCTGCAACCAACTCGCCAATTGGATCGGGCGCTCGACCGACGGGGTCGACGAGGTCGTCGACCTCTGGTTCAACCCTTCCAGGACGCAACTGACGCCGAATCCGACGGCCTTGCAGGCGATCGCGAACATCGAAGAACTGATGTTCGAGCACCTCAACGAGGAGGAGGAGAGAGCGGTGCTGAAGCTCGCAGTCTTCTCCGAGGCGTTGCCCCGCGAGTTCCTCGGCGAGATCCTCGGTCCGGAGCACGAGTCCCTCGTCGCGGCTCTCTACGACAAGGGCATGATCTCCATTCTCGGGAGGCGTCGGATCAAGGTCTTCGACTCCATAGCGGAGCACGTCCAGAGGACACGAAATGACCTGCAGAAGCTCCACCTCGCGGCAGGGTCCTATTACGTCCGGCGAATGCAGGAGGAGCACAATCTGCTCTCTGTCGAGTACCCGGGGTACGTCAAGTCGATGTACCACCACTACCGAAATGCGGGCCGCTCGGTCGACGGCGCCAACGAGCTGAAGGAGCAGCTGCTCCGGTGGATCCACGATCTCAACGAGATCCGGAACTACACCTACTCCGAGCGAGTCGAACGCGCCGCCGCCGAAGGCTCGGACCGGATGAGGCGGACGCTGGACATCTGCTTCCGTGTGGTCGAGACCTTCGAGCCGCGAAAGGTCGTCCTCGACCAGCTCCTCGGACTGATCGAGGCGCCGGGTGAATCGAACTTGGTTCGGGCCCAGCCGATGTACTTCGTGCTGATGGCTCGACTCCACATGAACGAGATGTCGTGGCGCCACTGGGAGAGGCTCCTCGACCTCGTGCACGGTGAGAGGAACGCGCACATCGTGTTCCATATCCTCCAGGCCCTGGCGGTGTGCGTGAGGCTGGGTCGCGGAGGATTCGGTCCCGACAATGCCCATCCCGAACTGGTCAACCAGGCTCGAGGCGCTCTCTTTTCCTTCGTCGACGGCTCGGCCCCGTGCCGCGACGACATCGTTCGCACGTACTGCGCGTACGTCGAGACCGAGATGGACGACTCCATCGACTCTTCCGAGCTGGGCCGGAAACTCGAAGGACTGATGGAGTCGGTCCCGGCCGTGCTGGCGGAGGTCGACGAGCTCGCACGACTCGAGCCCGACGAGCGACTCGTCGAGAACGAGGTCACCGAGCGCACGTGGGAACGCATCGAACTTCTGCTCTTCACGATCGGAGATGTTGCGCTCGCAGGGCGCGTCCCGGACAAGAGCGCCCTCGATGTCATGAGGAAGGCGCTCAGGTCCAAGTTCTGGATCGTTCGCTGGTGGGCGATCACCAATCTCGCCAAGATTCGTACCGATCTCTCGGTCGACATGCTCATCGACGTGATCGAGGGAACTCTCGACGGGCGCGTCGCCCTCCTCGATCTCGGGATGCTCGGTCTGAGATCCCTCGGACGCATGCGTCGCTTCGCCATCGAGGCGGAGAACGACGTGCTCGCGACACGCATCGAACAGCGACTCGGCGACCTTCTCGCTGATTTCTGCGCTCAGAGTTCCGAATCGGGTGCGCTCGTGGCCGCCATAGAGAAGGAGCTCATGGTCTGGAGACAGAAGGAGTAGGGTGATGTTCTATCGAGAGTTCGACGAGAGTGTGTTCGTGCGACTCGACCCTGGGGATCCCTTCGTCGAGTCGATCGAGCGAATCGCGTCTCTGGCGGACATGCGGACGGGATTCCTCTGCTCCGGTGTCGGAATGCTCTCAGACCCGGTGCTCGGGTTCTTCGACGTGGAACGGGACGACTACGACGTCACCGAGCTCCGAGGTACGTTCGACCTGAACGCCGTTCACGGTAACGTGACGCTTCGGGAGGGATCACCGGCCGCGCACGTCCATGTCGTGTTCAACGATCGACGTCACAAGCTCGGCGGAGGGCACTTGATCGAGGCGAAGTGCCACATCACGGCCGAGCTCCTCCTCGTACGCACCGACGGGCTCGGACTCGAACGACTGAAACTCGACGAACATCCAGCAACCCGCATTTGTCCCCTCGCCGGATTCCGTCCCTCGCTCGAGTCGACGCGCGGCGCCGCCGGTGCGCCCAGTTCGGGCTGAGTCAAGTCGCACCTCTTCCGCGGCAGAACCGCTGTTCGCCGCCGCAGCGGGCGGCGACCCGCGGCGACCCGGGCGAGGATCGCGGATCCGGACTAGACTCCGGCGGTCGCCCGCTCGCCATGCTGCTCACCGCCACCGCCGCGCCCTCTCCCGACGACGCGTGCGAACTCGTGCCGTTGTTGCTGCGGGCGCGCGACGGCGAGCGCGGCGCGGCCGATCGCGCCGCGCTGATCCTGCGGCGCCGGCTCGAGGTGCTGTGCGCGGCGTCGGAACGGATCGCGCGTTCGCCCACGGGCGCCTTCCGTTTCGCGGCCGACCTGCTCGCGCGGATCTCGGGCGGCGTGTCGTCGCTCCCCGACTTCCGTCGCGCGGCGACCGACGTGGTGGTCGGAGCGGTGACGGCGACGGACTTCCGGTTCCCGCCGCCGCCCGAGGACGCGGGCGCGCGGAGGACGACGGCGGGTGAGGCGCCCGCGCGCGACCTCGCCGAACTCCTGCGGCGCCACTTCGACGCGGCGCGCGCAGGCGCGAATGCGGATGCGGCACGCGGCGCGGACGCCGCGGACCCCGCCGCCCCGCAGGCCGACGTCGACGACCGGTTCGCTTGGGTCGTCCCGGTCTACTCCGTCCTCGCCGCGCTGGTGATCGCGTACCTCGCGACGCGGACCTGACCGGGGAGCGCCGAACCGCTCGGCGTGCCGTACGCTCCGGCGACGCCGCGCCATGCTCCTGCGCTTCAGCCTCTACGGGTTCCTCAAGAACCTGCGCCTGTTCGAGGCGTTCCTGGTGCTCGCGTTGCTCGAGCGCGGACTCGACTTCCTCTCGATCGGTGCGCTGATCTCGGTGCGCGAGGTCGCGATCAACCTGCTCGAGATCCCCTCGGGCGCGCTCGCCGACGCGCTGGGTCGCAAGTTCTGCATGGTCGTGGCGGCGGCGGCGTACGTCGTCGCCTACCTCGTGCTCGGCGTCGCGACGTCGTGGTGGTTGCTCGCGGTCGCCATGGCGTTCTACGGCTTCGGCGACGCGTTCCGCAGCGGGACGCACAAGGCGATCGTCTACGCCTGGCTGAGACAACAGGGGCGCGCCGACGAACGCACGCGCGTCTACGGCTTCACGCGCTCCTGGTCGAAGATCGGGTCGGCGTGCTCGGCGCTCGGCGGCGGCGCGATGGTCGCGCTCGGCACCGGCTACGACGCGGTGTTCCTCGCGAGCGCGATCCCCGCCGCGCTCAACCTCGTGAACCTCGCGACCTATCCGCGCGGACTCGATCGACCCTCCGGCGGTCTGGCCGAGGGCGTGCGGCTCGCGGGGCGGCACCTGCGGGCGGGACTCGCCGCGACGCTGCGCCGCGGCCCGGTGCGCGGACTCGTCCTGTGGAGCGCGGCGGTCGAGGGCGGCTACGCCACCGTGAAGGACTACGTCCAGCCGCTGCTCCAGACGCTCGCGGTCGGACTCGTCCTCGGCGGAACGCTCGGCGCGGAACAGCGGACGGGCCTCGTCGTCGGCGTCGTCGCCGCGGCGATGTTCCTGCTCGCGAGCGCGGCGTCGCGGCGCTCGCACCGTTTCGAGGAACGTCTCGGCGGACCCGAGCCGGCGGCGCGCGCGCTCGGCGTCACGATGTGCGCCGCCCTCGCCGCGCTCGCGCTGTGCCTCGCCCTCGGTCTCGCGTGGCCGGCGACTCTCCTGTTCGTCGCGCTCGCGATCGGTCAGAACCTGTGGCGCCCGATCCAGGTGGGCCGCTTCGACGACCACGGCGAGGAGCAGCTCGCGGCGACCGTGCTCAGCGTCGAGTCGCAGGCCAAGGCCGCGACCGCAGCGGTGCTCGCACCCGCGGTGGGTGCGCTCGTCGACGTGCTCGCCGACGGAACCACGCCGGTGCCCGTCGCCGCGCTGTGGCCCGCGCCGGCCGCGGCGGCGCTCGTGCTCGCCGTCGCGATCGCGACCTCGCGCGGCCGCGAGCGACGCGGCGCCTGAGACGCAGGTTCCGCGCGCGCGAGCGATCACGCTGCGAAGCGACGCCGAACACCGAGCGACGGACCGCAGCGATTCGCCGCGATGTGCGAACTCGCGTGAACCCGCGCCATGAACGCGCGTTCATGCCGCCGCACCCCGGGCCCGGGGGCTCACGACCTCGCCGCAACCTGCGCGTCGCAGCTCGCCGCGCGCGAGTCCCTCCCCACACGATGTTCCAAGGCCCTGCCGGCCTCGCGTTCACCGCTCTCGTCGCGGCGAGCCCGAGCCCCACCGTACCCGCGACGGATCCCGTCACCGAACCCACGCCCGCGAGGACCGACGTCGACGCGAAGCGTCCGGCCGGCCAGGACCAGGAGCCCGAGACGGTCGTCGTGGCACCGCCGACGCGGCCGGAGTCCGCACCGAGCTACCTGGTCCGCGAGTCCTCGCTCGCGACGCACAGCGACGCGTCGCTGCACGAGACCCCGTGGTCGGTTCGCGTGCTCCCGAAGGAGTTCGTCCGCGACGTCGGTGCGCTCGAACTGACCGACGTCGCGCGCTGGTCGCCGGGCGTCGCCGACGAGAAGGTCGGCGGATTCCTCGGACCGGTCGACACCGTGTTCCTGCGCGGCTTCCGGACGCGCGCCGTCTACTACGACGGCTTCCAGGTCGAAGCCATCCCCGCCGTGAACCCCGGCGCGCTCGAACGCGTCGAGGTGCTGCGCGGGCCCGCCTCGGTGCTGTACGGCACGATGGAGCCGGGCGGCGTGCTCAACGTCGTCCCGAAGAAGCCGCGCACCGACGAGTTCCTCGAGGTCCAGCAGCGCGTGGGCACCTGGAACCTGCACGAGACCACGGTCGGTGCCGGTGCGCCGCTGGCCGGGAGCGACGACCTGTTCTTCCGCATCGACGCGGGTACGCGCGACGCCGAGTCGTTCCGCGACTACTACGAGGAGACGCGTCAGTGGGTCGCGGGCAGCCTGCTGTGGACTCCGGACGCCGACCGGCGCCTCGAGTTCGCGGTCTCCTACGGCGAGCAGCAGCGCGTCATCGACGAAGGCGTCGCGTTCACGTCGGACGGCGAGGCGGTCGCACCGATCGACACCTTCCTCGGCGAGCCCGGGTACCCGGGCCAACGCTTCGCCCAGCTCCTCGGCGAGGTGCGCGGCGAGTTCGCGCTCTCGCCCGACCTGAAACTCCGGTCCGGCGTTCTCGCGAGCCTGTGGTCGAACGACATGAACGGCGTGCGTCGCTCGGCACCGACCAACGCGGACGACACGGTGAACCGCCTGTTCGAGGACTCGGACTTCCGCCAGCAGTCGTTCCAGGCCGTCAACGAACTCGTCTGGGACGCCGAACTCGGTTCGACGCGGCACGAGGTGCTCGCCGGACTCGACCTGCGTTCGCGAACGAACTTCCTCCACCTCCGCCGGGGGAGCTTCCCGGCGACGTCGATCACCGATCCCGTGTACGGCAACCCGTCGCCGACGATCACGACGTTCAACGACTCCTCGCAGGACCAGGACTGGGCCGCTCTCTACGTGCAGGATCGCATCGACCTGCTCGACGACGACCTGCACCTCAACCTCGGCGCGCGTCACGACTGGATCGACCAGACCAACGGGAGCGACACGTCGAACACCGAGAACTCGGTCGGCGACCAGGCCTTCACCGGACGCATCGGCGCGCTCTACGACCTCACCGACGACGTGGGTGTCTACGCCAGCGTCTCGCAGTCGTTCCTCCCGAACGGCGTCGGCACCGTCGACGTGAACGGCGACCAGCTCGACCCGGAGAAGGGCGTCCAGTTCGAGGTCGGCACGAAGGTCGAGCTCCTGGAGGGCGACGCCTCCGTCTCGCTCGCCCTGTTCGAACTCACGAAGGACCACGTCGCCATCTCAGACCCGCTCAACCCGGGCTTCTCGGTCGACGCCGGCGAACTGCGCAGTCGCGGCATCGAGTTCGAGCTCACCGGCAAGCTGTCGCACTCGCTCTCCGCGGTCGCCGCCTACACCTACATGGACACCGAGGTGATCGAGTCGTCGTCGCTGCCCGTCGGCGCCCCGTTCCGCAACATCCCGGAGCACAGCGGAAGCCTCTGGCTGAACTACACGATCGAGGGCGGCCCACTCGACGGCACCGGCTTCGGCCTCGGTGCGCGCGCCGTCGCGTCGCGCCCCGGCAACGACGGCAACACGTTCGACCTGCCGTGCTACGTCACCGTCGACGCCGCGCTGTTCCGCAGGTCGCTGCGCTTCGGGAACGTCGACGTCGACCTCGGCCTCAACCTGATCAACCTGTTCGACGAGACGTACTACACGTCCTCGCTCCACACGTCGCGCGTGTTCCCCGGGACACCGCGCAGCCTGCTCTTCACCATCAGCCTCCACTGAAGTTCCCCGAGAAGGAGTGATCCCATGAGCACCGCGACCATCGAACGTTCGAGGACCGCGCACCACGGCGCGACGGCGGGAGCCGTCGTCGGTCGCCAGTTGTTCGTCCTCGGCGGCAGTCGTTCGGCCTACGACCACCGCGGCGACGTGCGCACGGTCGGTCTCGACGGCACCGGCGTCACCGACGGCGTCTTCGCGAGCGTCCCGACCGTGCGCGGCAACCTCGTCGCCGAGGCGATCGGCTCGCAGATCGTGACGATCGGCGGCCTCGTCGCGTCGAAGGAGGGCGCCGCCGACCTCAACACGCCCTGCGACGCGGTCGAGGTGCTCGACACGACGTCGGGCGCCTGGCGCCGCGCCGCGCCGCTGCCGCAGGCGCGCGTCAAACCCGGCGTCGCGACGTGCGGCGGGATGGTCTACGCGCTGAGCGGTCGGTCGGGCGACACCGACGCGCGCACGGTCTACGGCTACGACGTCGAGCTCGACCGCTGGTTCGACGTGGCCGAGCTCCCCTACGGCGCGCGCCACGGCGCGGCCTGCCGCTTCGGCGACCGCGTCTACTTCGCGGGCGGCGGGAGCATCTCGCCGGGATCGAAGGTCGTGCGTTCCTCGATGCTGCGCTTCGAGCCCGCGACGAACCAGGTCGTCGCGCTGCGCGACATGCCCGGCGCGCGCACCGGGCACTCGATGGTCGCGCTCGGCGACTCGATCTACGTGCTGGGCGGCATGGACCCCGAGAAGCGCCCGTGCACCTCGGTCCTGCGCTACGACGTCGCGCGCGACAGCTGGTCGGTCGCGGGCGAACTCGGCTCGCCGCGCGTCGTCTTCGCCTGCGGCGTCGTCAACGACGTCGTGCTGCTCGCGGGCGGATGGCGCCGCATGCTGAAGGAGTCGAACGAGACCGTCGAGGAGTTCGCGCCGCGCTCGGGATGAGCCGCGCCGCGTCGACCGTCTCTCGCTCGGGCGCGAGGTTCGCGGCGCGCGCCGCGGCCCTCGCGCTCGCTGCGTCCACGCTCCTCCTCCACGCCTGCGGCGACGGCACGTCGGAGCGGCTCGAGCACGCCGCTCGCAACGTCCGCACGACGGCGTTCGGCAGCCGCCCGACGGGCTTCGACCCGATCCACGTCGGCGGCTCGTCGGAGCCCGACGCGATCGTCGCCGTCAACGTGCTCGAACCGCTCTACCAGTACCACTACCTGCGGCGACCCTACGAGGTCGTGCCGTGTCTCGCCGCCGCGATGCCGCAGGTGTCCGACGACGGCCATACCGTGCGGATCGAGCTGCGCGACGACGTGCGCTTCGAGGACGACCCGTGCTTCCCGGGCGGAGCGGGTCGCACGGTCGTCGCCGACGACGTGGTGTTCTCGCTCGTGCGCATCGCCGACCCCGCGAACGCGTCGTCGCACTGGTCGACGTTCGAGGGTCGCGTCGTCGGCCTCGACGCCTACCGCGAGCAGCGCCGCGAGTCCGGCGTCGCGCCCGACCTCGCACCGCCGGCGATCGAGGGCCTGCGAGCCGTCGACGGTCGCACGGTCGAGTTCCGACTCGTCCGTCCGTGGCCGCAGCTCGTGTTCGCGCTCGCGCACCTCTCCACCGCCGTCGTCGCCCGCGAGGCCGTCGCGACCTACGGCGGGGACCTCGGTCTGCACCCCGTCGGGACCGGCCCGTACCGACTGCGGAGCTTCGACCCCGACGTGCGCGTCGTGCTCGAGCGCAGCCCGAGCTACCGCGGCGAACCCTACCCGAGCGACGGCGCACCGGGGATGCGGGAGGCCGGTCTGCTCGACGACGCCGGACGCACCATGCCGTTCTTCGACGAGCTCGAGTTCGAACTCGTGCAGTCCGCGGAGACGACCTGGCTGATGTTCCTCGACGGCCGGCTCGACACGCACGGCGTGCCCGGTCACGGCTACGACCAGATCCTGCCGAACGGGCGCACGCTCGCGCCCGAACTGTCCGAGCGCGGTGTCGTGCTCGACCTGCACCACGGCGTGTTCACGCGCTGGATCGGGTTCGACATGACCGACCCCGTCGTCGGCTCGGACCTCGACCTGCGCCGCGCGATCAGCCTCGCACTCGATCGCGCGGAGTTCGACGAGCTGTTCCAGACGGGGCGCGGCGACCTGCCGACCGGCATCGTCCCGCGCGCGCTCCTCGGCGACGACTCGCGCGAACCCGAGCCGTTCCAGACGCACGACCCCGATCGCGCGCGCGAACTCCTCGAGCGCGTCCGCGCCGCACACGGCGGCGAACTCCCGCGGCTGTCGATGCTGTTCGCGGGCAGCTCCGCGATCTCGCGGCAGATCGGTCAGCTCGTCGGGCGCTGGCTCGCGGACGTCGGACTCGAGCTCGACGTCCACTTCGTCGAGGAGGGCTCGCTGCGCACGGCCATGCGGTCGCACCCGCACCAGCTCTTCTTCGGCGTCGGCTACGGCCACTCCTACCCCGACGCGGAGGACCTCTTCCGTCGCTTCTACGGCGCGAACGTCGAGAACGGGCTCGACCTGTGCGGTTACGTCGACCCCGAGTTCGACGCGCTGTACGAACGAGCGCGCGTCATGCAGCCCGGCGACGAGCGCGACGCGCTCTACCGCGCCATGGCCGCGCGACTCGAGGCGCGCATCCCCGTCGCCGCGCTGCTCGACTACAACTGGCAGTTCGTGCACTACGACTGGCTCTCGAACGTCGTGCCGCACGCCTTCATGGGGCACGCCGGCATGGCGAAGTACCAGCGGATCGACACCGAGCTGCGTGTGCGCCGCACGCGCGCGCGGCTCGGCCTGGACGAAGCGGTGCGCTGAACCGGGGCGAACCGCGTGATCCTCTACGTCCTGCGGCGTCTGCGACTCGCGCTC